>NZ_JBVJJY010000004.1:0-284300 GCF_055585785.1 Kitasatospora sp. NPDC053308
GTAGAGGATCGCGTTCACCACCTCGCGCAGCCCGGTCGTGGGCTCACGCCCTTCGGCGCGCGTGCGTCGCCACTCCAGCAGCATGGGCTCGATGAGCTCCCACTGATCGTCCTTCAGGTCCGAGGGATACCGCCGCCGTTCCGTCACAGTTGATCAATATCGCGGACACGGACCCGGCCGCCAGGAGATCCTGGAACCGAGTCCGTGCCGCAAGAACCAAAGCCGGACAGTTGGGGGGAATCCCCTATCGAACACCCTCTAAGCTCGCCCGCATGCGTCGTGACGGGCAGGGCAGTGACAGTGGGGTCCGGGTACCGGTGCCGCCGTTGGGCGGCTACGAGTCCGGCCGGCTCTTCCACCGGTTGCTCCTCCTGTTCCTCCGGGACCTGAAGGAGGCCGGGGAACCGGTCGGCCGGCACCAGTACCTGCTCGGTGCCGTGGTGGAGCTGCACCGGCCCGCCCGGGCGGAGGACGGTGGCGCCGGGTCGCAGCGGCCCCGCTGCGCGAGCTGCGGCACGCCCTACCCGTGCCGCACGGTGCTCGGCGTGGCGGTGGGCGCCGGGCTGCCGGTCCCCTGGGGCTCCCCCGCCGCCGTGGTCCCCGCCCTCCGGGAAGCGGGGCTCGAACCCCGGCCCGGGGGCGAGGTCACGGCGGAGCACGTGACCTGGGCGCAGGGCTGGGGCGCGCGGCGGACGGCGCAGGGGAGTTGGGAGATCGGCATCGAGATCGACCGCGGCGAGGTCGAGACCCTGTCCGTCCCGGACGACGCGGCGATGGCCCGCTACCTGGCCACGGCAGCGGCCGCCCTGGGCGGCCCGTACCCGTACGGCTGGACCGAGGACGCGGCCGAGGTGGCGGCGGTCCGACCGGCGGCGCACGAGCAGGCGGCGAAGTGGCGCCGTCACGCCGGACTGCCCTACCTCGAGGTCCACCGCCAGTGCGGGGCAGCCCCGGGTGACAGCCCGTGACCCTCCGCGCCCTGCGGGGGTTGCACCGGCATGACGACCTCCGCGCCGCCCCGGCCACCGATCCCCGCCGCACCCGCTACCGGCCCCGAGCCCGTGCCCGTGCCCGTACCGCGGGGAGTGCGGGCCGTCAGACAGGCCGCGGCCGTCGTGTCCGCCCTGGTGGTGGGCTCCGGGCTCGCCCCGACCGCGGCGGCGACGCCGTCCGCGGGCAGTCCGGACGCCGCACAGCTCGGCCGGTACTGGACCCCGGCCCGCATGGCGGCCGCGCGGCCCGTCGGCCCCGAGGTCACCGCACCGGCCCCACCGGCCGCACCGAATCCGGAGGCCACAGCGGCCACGGCGGCCACCGCGGACGGCCCCCGGCCCGGTGAGTTCATCCCCGCGAGCCGGAGCTTCGACGGCATGCCGCAGGCCGGCACGTTCTTCTGGACCGACGCCGCCGGCACGCACCGCACCTGCAGCGGCTCCGTGGTCCGAAGCCCCGGCCGCGACCTGGTGCTGAGCGCGGGGCACTGCCTCATCGGAGCCTCCGGCACCTCCCCCGCCCGGCACCTCGGGTTCGCCCCGCAGTACCACGACGGGCTCCTGCCGTTCGGCATCTTCCCGGTCAGGACGAACGGGGTGTACGTCCCGCAGCCGTACACCGAGCTGGGCCCGCACGCCGGCGCCGCGTACGACTTCGCCTTCGCGCTGACCGAGCCCGACCGGGACGGCCGGCGGATCCAGGACGTGGTCGGCGGGTTCGAGCTGCTCACCGGCACCGGCGACGACCACGCGCCGGTACGGATGACGGGCTACCCGGCCGGCGCGCGGAAGCCGCTGGAGTGCCTGAGCCGCACCACGCGCTGGGTCAGCGACGACCCCGCCGATCCGGGCACCTTCGAACGGATCGCCTGCGCCGGCTTCGTGGGCGGGACGTCCGGCGGGCCCATGCTGGTGCCCCGCGCGGGCGGCTGGGCGGTCATCGGGATCATCGGGGGCTACCACGCCGGCGGCAACACGCCCCAGATCTCCTACAGCGCCTCCTTCGGCTCCGCCGTCCGCACCCTGTACGAGGCCGCCACCGCGCCGGGAGCGGGCGGTCCCGCCGGCGCCGAGCGGGAACGACGCGCCGCACGAAGGGCGGGCCCGCGGTGACCGTTTTCCGCTCCGCCCGCCGGGCAGACGCCCAGTCATGGACCAGTCACAAGCTCCGGTGCTGGAGGCCCTCGCGGCCTTCCACGCCAACCCGCTGACCACGTTCACCCCGCCCGGCCACAAACAGGGGCGCGGGGCGGACCCGCGCGTCATCGAGGCCCTCGGCCCGGACGTCTTCCGCGCGGACGTCCTGGCCACCGGCGGGCTGGACGACCGCATCGACTCCCGCGGCATCCTGCAGAGGGCGCAGGAGCTGATGGCCGAGGCCGTCGGCGCCGACCACACCTTCTTCTCCACCTGCGGCAGCTCCCTGTCGGTGAAGGCCGCGATGCTCTCCGTCGCCGGGCCGCACGAGGAACTGCTGGTCGGCCGGGACGCGCACAAGTCCGTCGTCGCCGGTCTGATCCTCGCGGGCATCCGTCCGGTGTGGATGGAACCCCAGTGGGATGCGGAGCGGCACCTGGCGCACCCGCCCTCCGCGGACACCGTCCGCGCGGCCCTCGCCCGGCACCCGGACGCCCGGGGCGCCCTCGTCACCTCGCCCACGCCCTACGGGACCTGCGCCGACCTCGAAGCGATCGCCGTGGCCTGCCACGACCACGGCAGACCACTCATCGTGGACGAGGCCTGGGGCGCGCACCTCCCCTTCCACCCCCGGCTGCCGCGCTGGGCCATGGACGCCGGCGCCGACGTGTGCGTCACCTCCGTCCACAAGATGGGCTCGGCGCTCGAACAGAGCTCCGTCTTCCACCTCCAGGGCGAGCTCCTGGACCCGTCCGTGCTGAAGCAGCGCGAGGACCTGCTGGGCACCACCAGCCCGTCCACCCTCGTCTACGCCGCGCTGGACGGCTGGCGCCGCCAGATGGTCCAGCACGGCCGCACCCTCTACGACCGCACCCTCGCCCTCGCCGACGACCTCCGCGGCCGGATCGAGGCCCTGGACGGCCTGCACGTCCACGGCCGCGACGACTTCTGCGGGCCCCGCCTCGCAGCCGACCTGGACCCCCTGCAGGTCATCATCGACATCTCCGCCCTCGGCACCACCGGCTACCGGGCCGGCGACTGGCTGCGCTCCCACCACCAGCTCACCCTGCACATCTGCGACCACCGCCGCATCAGCGCGCAGCTCACCCACGCCGACGGGCCCGCCAGCGCCGACGCCCTCGTCCACGGCCTGACCGAGCTGGTCGCGATCGCTCCCGACCTCAGGCCCGTCCCGCGGATCCACGTCCCCGCGCCCGGGGACCTGCGGCTGGTGCAGGAGATGCTGCCGCGCGACGCCTTCTTCGGCCCCACCGAACAGGTACCCGTGGAGAAGGCGGCCGGGCGGATCGCCGCCGAGATGCTCACCCCCTATCCGCCCGGCATCCCGGCCGCCCTCCCGGGCGAGCGCCTCGACGACGACGTGATCGACTACCTGCGCACCGGCCTCGCCGCGGGCATGCTCATCCCCGACAGCGCCGACCCCGAGCTGACCACGGTGCGCGTCGCCGTGGAGACCTGAACCCGCCGAGGGAGCGGGCGGCCGGGCTGCGGTACGGACACCGCCGGTGACGGCACGTCCTTCCGCCGCCTCGCGGTGGCCCGGCCACGGCCGTCACCGCCGGGGCGGTCCCTCCCCCGCGGACGCCGGATTCCCCCGGCCCGCCGCAGGGACGTCACGGCGCATGAGCGTGGCGAGGAGTTCCGCGACGGTGGGCCCGGCGTCCGCGGGGTGGCGCAGCTGTTTGCCGGCGATCACGCTGTAGTGGTTGGTACGGCCACGGCGTTCGTGGCTGAGGTACCCGGCCTGTTCGAGGTCGGAGATGATGCGCTGGACGGCGCGCTCGGTGAGCAGGCAACGGGCGGCGATGTCCCGCACGCGTACGCCGGGGTCGCGGGCGATCTGGACGAGGACACGAGCGTGGTTGGTCAGGAACGTCCACTGCCGCTCGGTGGCCGGACCGTTGTCCATGCCCCCACGATAGGTCCTTCGTTTCACGACCGCCGATACACGATCGCTGATTCGTGCAACGGTTGACAGGTCCGGCAGATGGGCGAAAAGTGGGGAGAGCTGCCTGTCCCGCGTCCGCGGCGGATCCGTCCGGCGGCCACTCGACGGGAGACGGTGCGCATGGCCCCGATGAGCAGAGCAGGGCTGGAGGAACTCACGTCCTTGTTGGCCGAACGGATCGGCCCGCCCCGCGAACACGGCACGGAGGCGGGCCGGGTCGAGCCGCTGCGCCGCCAGGTCCGCCACGCGGTCACCGGAATCGACGCCTACCTCAGCGCGGTGGAGGCCGGCCACTGCGCCGCGGTGGGGCTGCGCGAGCAGGCCCTGGAGCTGTGGCAGGGCCTGGAGCGCCTCGCCTCGGTGCGGCCCCGGCAGGACGGCGCCGACGGCGGGGCCGGGTGAACCGCTGACGACGGCCCCCGCCGACCCCGGAGCGCGCCGGCGGGGTCAGAACGCCGTCCGCAGCGCCGGTAGCAGCGTGTCCTCGGCCCAGTCGAGGAACGCGGGCTGGCTGTCGCCGCCGATCTGCACCAGGGCGACCTCCCCGAAGCCGGCGTCGACGAACGGCCGCACCGCCTGGACGAAGTCCTCGACCCGGTCGCCGCACGGGATCGCCTCGGCGACGTCGTCGGGGCGCACGAAGCTGCTCGCGGCGGCGAAACCCGCCGTGCCGGGCAGCTCGGCGTTGACCTTCCAGCCGCCGCCGAACCAGCGGAACTGCTCGTGCGCCCGCCGGACGGCGGCGCCCCGGTCCGGGTCCCAGCACACCGGCAGCTGGCCCACCGCCGGCTTCCCCGCGCCCCCGTGCTCCGCGAAGCCGCTGATCAACGACGCGTCCGGCTCGACGGCGATCACCAGATCGGCCAGCCGACCGGCCAGTTCGCAGGATTCCGGCCCCGAGACCGCGACCCCGATCGGCGGCGGCTGGTCCGGGAGGTCCCACAGCCGGGCACCCTCGACGTCGAAGTACCGGCCGTGACGGGTGACGTATCCGCCGTCGAACAGCGCCCGGATGATCTGCACCGCCTCGTCGAGCATCGCCTGACGCACCGCGACCGCCGGCCAACCGCGGCCGACCACGTGCTCGTTGAGGTTCTCGCCGCTGCCCAGACCGAGCCGGAAGCGGCCCTCGGACAGCAGCTGCAGCGTGGCGGCCTTCTGCGCCACCACCACCGGGTGGTAGCGGAAGGTCGGGCACGTCACGTAGGTCATGAGCGGGATCCGCGAGGTGGCGTGCGCGGCGGCACCGAGCACCGCCCACGCGTACGGGGCGTGACCCTGCTCGTCCAGCCAGGGGAAGAAGTGGTCCGAGGTCACCGAGAAGTCGAAGCCGGCCTGCTCCGCGCGCACCACGTCCGCGACCAGCTCACGGGGGCCGCGCTGCTCGGTCATCATCGTGTATCCGATTTTC
Organism: Kitasatospora sp. NPDC053308; assembly: GCF_055585785.1. Classification (NCBI taxonomy): domain Bacteria; kingdom Bacillati; phylum Actinomycetota; class Actinomycetes; order Kitasatosporales; family Streptomycetaceae; genus Kitasatospora; species Kitasatospora sp. NPDC053308. The sequence continues at coordinate 5,510 of NZ_JBVJJY010000004.1, forward strand.
ACCATGGCCTGCGCCTGCCCCGAAAACGGCGCCCCTCACACCGCCGAGCGGGACGATCGGCGAGGCGGTCCGTGACCGTCCCGCACGGACGCGGGGTTGCACAGCCGGGCGGCCCGCCTCCGCCGCGCCATCGGCGCCATCGGCGACATCGGCCCAGGTGCGGCCGGCCGGCTCAGCGCTGCTGCTGCCGGGCCGCCTTCTTCGCCTCCGCCTGCGCCCGCAGAGCCGTCGCCTTGGGGGAGTCGCCGTACCACCACCACGCGTACCCGGCGATCGCGAGGTTCATCGCCACGAAGACGAAGAAGGTCGGCCCCGGCTCGAACTGCCCACTCTGGAGCGTGCCGTAGAGGGTCCAGGCGCCGAGGATGAGCGCGCCTCTGAGCAGGAAGGCCAGTGTCTTCTTGGTGCGGAGGTTCATGCGCGCACTGTAGGGCCTGGCGGCCGCGTTGACCAAGCGTGACGACAGAACGGGAATAGCGGTCTGACCTGCCGAAACACCGTCAATCGAGCATCCTTCCGACACCGGCTCCGCATCCGGGCACGGTGGGAGGGCGACGTCGCCGCCCGTGCCACCGCGATCGCCGGGCACGGCGTCGCAGGGGCCCGCAGGACGCGGGGCGTCCTGTCCGCTGCGACCGCGCCGCCGGTCGGAGGCGCCGATCAGGACGGTGACGGTCTCATCGCCACCGCGGCACGGGAGCCCGGCCCCGCACTCCCCGCGCCGGACCGTCCCGGGTGGGCTCGGTGTCCGGCTCGTCAGGCGCGGCGCACCCAATCGGCTTCCGGCCCAACTCTCCTTCACCCGAAGGGGATTCCCTGCTTCCGGGGTGGGGCTGGCCCCACCCCGGCCGGGGGGAGCGTCGGATGTCCCGGTGCCGGACGGCTCCGTAGCGTTGTCGCCATGACCCACACCACGACACGCACCCGCGTCCGAACGTCCCTGGGGCGCCGACGGGTTCGCCGGTCCCTGGCCGCCGTGACCGCGGTCGTCCTCGCCGCCCTCGCCGCCGCCCCGGCGGTCGCGGCGTCCGAACCCCGCCCGGCCCGGCAGAGCACCGGCCGCGGGGAGCTTCTCGGCGTCACCCCCGTCGCCGACCTGAGCCAGGCCGAGGTCGCCGCGTTCCTCAAGGGCGCCGACATCGACCCGTCGACCGTGCGCCACGGTGTGCGCGGCTACCGCCTCACGTACCGGACCCTGACGCCTCGGGGCGAACCGACCACGGCCACCGGCCTGTTGGTGCTCCCCAAGGACGGCGAGCACCGGCTCGACCTGGTGGCCGACACGCACGGCACGATGGTCAACCGCGACTACGCGCCGTCCGTCGCCAAGGACTTCGGGCGGTACGCGCCCTATCTGCACGCCGCCGCGGGCCGTGCCGTCGCCGCACCCGACTACCTCGGGCTCGGCAAGGGCCCCGGCCTCCACCCGTACATGGACACCGCGTCCGCCGTCTCCGCCTCGCTCGACATGCTGCGGGCCTCCCGGACCGCCGCGCGTGCGCTCGGCAGGCCGCTCACCGGAGACGTGTACGGCACCGGGTTCTCCCAAGGCGGACAGGTCGCCATGGCGCTGGGCCGCGAGCTGGCGCGGGGCGCGGACCGGCACTTCCGGCTGCGGGCGCTGGCGCCGATCGCCGGACCGTACGACCTGCGGGGCGCCGAGATCCCCGCCCTGCTCGACGGTCGCGTCAACGACATCAGCGGCGTCTTCTACCTGTCGTACTTCCTCACCGCGCAGAACCGGCTGCACCCCGTCTACGACAACCCGGCCGAGGCGTTCCGGCAGCCGTACGCGGGGTACGTGGAGGAACTCTTCGACACCCGGCACACCGAGGAGGAGATCGTCACGAAGCTGCCCGGCTCGGTGAAGGAACTGCTCACTGACGGCTTCTACGAGCGGCTGCGGCACCCGGACGGCGGCCTCGCGGCCGCGCTCACCGCGCAGGACGGGACGTGCGACTGGAAGCCCGACGTGCCCGTACGGCTGCACAGCGCGGCCGGCGACACGGACGTGCCGATCGCCAACGCCGTCGACTGCGCGGCCGATCTGGCCCGCCACGGGGTGACGGCCCCCGTGATCGACCACGGGCAGGCCGACCACAACGGCTCCTTCAAGCTGGCGGGGCCCGAGATCGTGCGCTGGTTCGACGCGCTCGCGCGGTAGCGGCCCGCCGGGGGCGGGCACACGCCCGCCTCCGGCGCCGGGCTCGCGTAAAGGTCGGCATCGCACGGCCGTTGACGCGGGGTTGTCTGAACATGTGAAATGTCACCCATCACATGCGATCCCTGTCTGAACTGATTTGAACGTTCAAACAGCCCCAATGCACCACCCGCGCATCCGCCACCCGCCCGACCGGAGGACGATCCGCCATGCCGCCCCGCGCCCGCGCCCGTACCCGCGCCTTACCGTCCGGTCTCCTGCTCCTGGCCGTCCTCGCCGCCCAGGCCCTCGGCGGCGCTCCGGCCCTCGCCGACGAGCGGACGCCGCTCGTGGACGGCGGCAGCTACGTCCTCGGCTCCGCCCTGGACGGCCGGTGCCTCGGCCCCCGATTCGCCCGGGCCGAGGCCGGCACCCCGGTGGTCGGCGCGGCCTGCCAGCGGCTGCTCAGCCAGCGCTGGCAGCTGCGCCGCGCCGGCGCCGACTACCTGCTCGTCAATGCCGCGAGCGGCCGCTGCCTCACCCTCGACGGTTCCGGCCGCCCGCCCGCCACCGCCGACTGCGGCACCTCCCCCGAGACCGAGCGCTTCACCGTCTCCCGCGCCCCCCAGGGCACGTTCACCCTCGCCGCCCGGGGCTCCGGCGCCTGCCTCACCGCCGAGCCGGCGCGCACCCCGGCTCGGCCCCACTGCGACGCCCGCCCCGCCCACCGCTGGACGCTCACCCGCACCGAGCCCCTCGTCCTCGCCAACCCCGGCTTCGAGCAGGGCGCCGACGGCTGGACCCTCACCGAGCACACCGGCATCGCCACCAACAACCCGCACAGCGGCACCCGGCTCGCCTACCTCGACGCCGGCACCGGCTACGCGGTGAGCCGGTCCACGACCGCCACCGCCGCCGGCAGCCACGACCTCTCGGCCTGGATCGCCACCGGCGGCGCCGGCGGCACCCTCACGGTCAGCGTGAACGGCGCGGTGGTGCGCTCGCTCACCCTCCCCGAACAGCCCGTCTACGCGAAGTACACCCTCCCCCGGGTCCGGGTCGCTCCCGGCGACCGGATCGTCCTCACCATCGGCTCCTCGCCCACCGGTTGGGTCAACGTGGACGACGCGGCCGTCGCCCCGTCCGCGCCCAACGACCCCGTGGCCGAGTCCTCCGACCCTGAGGTCGTCGCCCTGTTCGACTGGGCCAAGACCAAGGCCAACAGCTGGGTGCAGCAGGCCGGCACCAGCGGCGTCCTCGACATGGACGAGAACCACCCGGGCGGCACCGGCAGCACCGGCTACGACGCCACCTACTGGGCCGGCTACCCCTTCCGGTCCGCCTTCTACAGCCGCGACTTCGCCCACCAGCTGGTCGGCGCCCACCTGCTCGGCCTGGACGCCGAGAACAAGACCATGCTGCGCGGCTTCGCCGCCTCCGCCACCGAGGCCAACGGGCTCTACCCGGTCTGGGCGCTCAACTTCGACGCCCGGACGTACGGTGCGATCGACTACCGCGGCCCGAACCGCTTCGTCCGTGAACTGCCCGCGCCGTTCGAGCTGGTCCAGAAGGCCGGCGAGGCCTTCCGCTGGACCGGTGACCGCGACTACGCCGACGACCCGGCGCTCGGTGCGTACGTCCGCAACACCCTCGGCCCGTTCATCGCCCGCCACCCCGGCCCGGTCGACAACGGCGGGCTGCCGATCCCGCAGGCCACCAGCCGCAGCATCTTCGCCGGCACCGCCAGCTACGCCGAGAATGCCGCCGGCACCTACGCCGAGGCCGGTGACGCGCTCGGCGCCCAGTACCAGGCCTACCTCGGCGCCGCCGCCCTGGCCGACGCCCGGGGCGACGCCGCCTCCGCCGCGGGGCTGAGGCAGGCCGCCGAAGTCCTGCGGTCGTACGTCAACTCCCGCTGGAGCGTGGACGAGCAGCACCCCGGCGAGGTCGTGCACGGCTACGACACCGACGGCCGGCCGGACACCGGGTGGGGCTACGAGGCGAGCGTGCTGATGCCGGTCAAGCACCTGATCGACCCGGGCCCGCGCCGGGACGCGCTCCTCACCGCCGTCGACGCCGCCGACTCCGGCCCGGACCGCTCGGCCAACCTGGAGGCCTACACCTACCTGCCGGACGCGTTCTTCGCCAACGCGGACGGCACCACCGCCTGGAAGTGGATGCGGCACGTCTACGAGAGCACCGGCGAGCCGCACGTCAGCGGGCAGTTGCTGAACGGCGACTACCCCGAGGTCCCGTTCACCCTGCTCGCCCAGACCGTCCAGGGCCTGCTCGGCGTCGAGCCGGACGCCGCCGGCGGCGCGCTCGCCACCACCTCCCGACTGCCGGCCTCGATGGACTGGCTCCAGGTGGCGTCCATCCCGGTCGGCAGCGGCACCGTCACCGTCCGCCACGACGGCGACCACGCCAGCACCGTCACCAACACCGGTGCCGCGCCGATCACTTGGGAGGCGCGCTTCCGCGGCCGGCACGACCGCCTCAGCGTCGACGGCGCCGTCCGCGAGGCCCGCACCAAGACCGTCGACGGCGTGACCTACAGCTACACCACCGTCGTCCTCTCCCCCGGCCGCTCCGCCACCGCCGCGGCCGCCGACTGACCCCCACCGCACCACCCGCGGCCGGCCGGCCCCACCCGGCCGGCCGCACACCCCGTGTTTTCGCTGACGCACCGTCAATTCCGTACACCCCCACACCCCCCACACCCCCAGGAGCGCGCGCATGCGCCGAACCCCCCACCGCCTCGCGGCCACCCTCCTGTCCCTCGCCCTCGCCGCCGTCGGCCTCTGCGCCGCCGGCCTCCGCGCCGCCACCCCCGCCGCCGCCCTCGGCGACGGCAACGCCCTGACCCCGCCGATGGGATGGAACTCCTGGAACTCCCTGGGCACCGAGGTCACCCAGGAACAGGTCGTCCAGACCATCGACTTCATGGCCGCCAACGGCCTGGTCGCAGCGGGCTACGACACCGTCACCATCGACGACGGCTGGTCCCTCTGGCACCGCGACGGCCAGAGCACCGACCTGGTCCGCAACGCCGACGGCGGCCTCCAGCTCTACGACACCGCCGGGCGCCCGGTCGGCGGCAGCGACGGCACCGGCACCGACCCCACCTCCGGCCACCTGATCCCGCGCCCCGACCACTTCCCGGCGCAGACCGTCGACGGCCGCACCGTCAACGGGATCGAGTACCTCGCCCGGTACGCCCACGCCAAGGGCATGAAGTTCGGCCTCTACGCCACCGACACCTACCTCACCTGCCAGATGCACCCCGGCAGCCTCGGCCACGAAGCCACCGACGCGGCCGACTTCGTCGCCTGGGGCGTCGACTTCGTCAAGTACGACGACTGCCCGTACGGCCCGCCGATCGTCGGCCCGGACGGCCACGACTACGGCACCCAGGGCGAGGGCGCGGAACTGACCCGCTCGATCTACGCCCGGGTGCAGACCTTCCAGCACGCCCTGCACGCCGCCTCCGCCGCCCAGGGGCGGCCCGAGGTCACCCTCAGCGTCTCCGCCCAGCCCGTCCACACCGGCGTCCCCCACCTGCTCGCCGCCGACGATCCGGCCCGCACCGACCCGGTCGTCCGGGCCGCCGGCACCGCCCCCTTCCAGGCCCCCGGCTACGCGCCCACCGGCGTCTGGTGCGGCCAGGTCGCCCACCTGTGCCGGATCGGCGGCGACCGGGACAGCGAACTCGACGGAGTGCTCTGGAACGGGCAGTTGTCCACCGCCCTGCAGTACTCCGGCAACGTCCGCCCGGGCGGTTGGAACGACCTCGACATGATGTTCACCGGCTGGCAGGACGTCTACGGCCAGTACGGCACGACCGACACCTGCCCCTGCCACAAGCCGTTCACCGACGACGAGTCCCGGACCGAGACCTCGATCCTGGCGATGCTCGCCGCTCCGCTGATCTCCGGCGCCGACCTGCGCACCCCCGCGCAGTCCCAGCACAGCGCCGGCGGCCGGACCTGGTCGACCGGGATCAGCGAGGCGAGTCTGGCGATCCTGAAGAACCGCGAGGTCATCGCCCTCGACCAGGACACCCTGGCCGAGCCCGCCACCCTGGTCGGAGCCCGGCCGGCCGACGGCCACGCCCCCGTCGTGCTCAAGCGGCAGCTGGCGAACGGGGACACCGCCGTCCTGCTGGTCAACCAGGACCCGACGGCCGCGCGTACGGTGAGCACCGGCCTCCCCGACCTCGGGCTCACCGGAGCCTCCTACCGCGCCGAGGAGCTCTGGACGGGCACGGACTCGACCGTCACCGGCCCGCTCGGCGCCGCACTGCCCCCGCACGGCGCGGCCCTCTACCGGCTCACCGCGCAGCCGGCCGGCGGCGGCTCCGGCGTGGTCGACGACGGCGGGTACCACACCCTCACCACCGGAGGCCTGGCGCTCTCGCTCTCCGGCTCCTGCGCCTCCCCGCTCACCTCGACCACGGACCTGGAGCCGCCGCGCTCCGGCGACCCGGCGCAGCGGTGGACCTTCACCACCAACCCCGACGGCACCGTCCGGATCACCGACGCCTGCGACACCCCGACCCACCGGCACACCGTGCTCTCGGCCGGCGCCTCCGCCGGGAACAGCGCCTACCTGTACGACCTGGCGCCCGGAAACCCCTGGCAGGAGTGGAAGGTGACGCAGGGCCAGGCCGGCGGCCCCCTCACCGTCACCAACGTCGCCACCGGCCTGGTCCTCGGCGTCCCCACCGCGGCCCCCGGCACGCCCGTCACCACCGACCCACCGGCCGGCGCCTCCGCCGGTCAGGGCTGGACCGTCAGCTCCTGAGGTCCCGCTCCCCCTCCCGGGCGCCGGCCCGCTCCGCGACGCGGGCGGCCGGCGTCCGGACCAGCACCGCCACGCTCAGCCCGAAGATCAGCACGCCCAGGGGCACGTGCACCGACGGGACGTGCGCGATGCCCAGCACCACCTGCGCCGAGGCCAGCACCAGGAAGCCGGTCGCGTACAGGATCGGGCGGGGAGAACCGCCGCCCGGCCGCCACGCCAGCACGGCGGCGAGCACGTACAGCATCGAGGCGCCGTACATCACCCGCGCCCCGACGCCGTGCAGCACCTCGCCGGAGGAGGTGGTCAGCAGCAGGCCCGCGGTGACCGCCTGGAAGAAGACGGTCGTGGTCTGCAGGGCGACGGCCACCCGCAGGAAGCCTTGGCTGCGCCGGTGCCTCGCCGTCCCCGCCCGCGCCGCCGCCGTCGCCGTTCCCGTTGCCGCCCCTGTCCCCGTCGTCATTGCCATCACGTGGTCCCCTCTTCTGCCTCGCGGCGTCCATCACCGGTGTTCCAGTGATCCGACGACGTGGGCCCCCGAAGTGTGAGGTGCGACCGTCCGGGAGCCGGTCGTGGCGCGACCCGGCCCCAGCGCGTGCGGGTGCGGGGGCCGGGTCCGGGTCCGCGTGGTGGCGTCGGGGATCACGCGGGGATCAGGCGGGATTCAGGCGGGGACCGCGCGGGGTTCAGGCGCCCCAGCCGTGGGCGTCTGCGGTCGACAGCTCCCGCCAGACCGTGGGCTGGAGCGCCGCGGTCGCCCCGGCGGCCTCGAACATCGGCCGGATCTGGGACTCCTGCTCCTGGAAGAACGACTCGAAGCTCTGCCGGTCGGGCCACTCGTCCAGCACCAGCACCCTGCTGCCGTCCTCGGAACCGTAGAAGCGGTGCGCGATGAGACCGTGGCGCTTCGCGGCCTCCAGGACGGCCCGGAACGTCTCCGCGTTGTCCCGCGCGTACTGCTCCAGCGCCTTCGCGTCGCCGGCGGCCTCCACGGTCAAGATCACGGACATGGACTACTCCTCTGGTGCGTGCGGACTCGTACCGGGATATTCGCAACAAGTGCGCCCGGAAGCGGATCGAACACCCGCTCCGGCGCGGCGAGGACGGCATCGTGACACCCCCTCACCGAGGCACCTGACCTGCCCCTTTCCCCGGGAGCGTGGCACGGGTGGCCGGGACGGACGGCCGACCGCCGTTCGAGTGCACCGGCCGCTGCCCCGCTCGTCCGGCCCGGGGCCCCTCTCCGGCCTCCCGTCACGGCCGCCGGGCCGGGGGCCGGCGTCCCGACCGCTTCGCCTCCTCCGTGGTGGCGGGGTGGACCGCCCGCCAGGACAGCACCTCGTCGGCGATGGCCAGTACCCCGCCGGGGGCGATGTCCTCCAGGTCGTCGAGGACGGTCGCCCAACCGTCGAGGAGCACGACCCGGGCCGCCAGTCGGCGGGCGCGGGCGGGTTCCGAGGCCCCCACCAGGACGGCCAGGGCACGGGCCCGCGACCCGCTGTGGGGGAGCGCGCGGGCGAGTTCCTCGGCCCGGTCCGGCTCACCCTGCCGGGCCAGCGCACCGACGACGTCGATCAGCGCCTCGCCCCGCGCCCAGTCGTCGGGGATCGCGGCGGCGAGGGCTTCGGCCCGGGCCGTCTCGCCGCGCCCGGCCAGCGCGCCGACGACGGCCATCAGGGCCCGGCTCCGCGCCCACGGGGCGGCGAGGGAACGCGCGAGGGCCTCGGCCCGGTCCGTGTCCCCGGACCGGGCCAGGACCTCGACGACCCCGATCCTCCGCACCACCCGCAGATCGGGCGCGACGATCCGGTCGACCAGGGCCAGCGCCCGGTCGACCTGCCCGTGCCGGGCGAGCAGCGAGGTCACGGCCTCCTCCAGGGCGAGGTTGCCGCGCCCGGCCTCGGACCGGAGCAGGTCCTCGGCCTGGTCGGCCAGGGCGAGGGCCACCTCCCGGTCGGCGGTCTCGGCGACCGCCTCCAGGAGCTCGGGCACGATCCTCGCGTCGAAGGGCGCACGGGGGCGGGCGAGGATCGTCAGGCAGAGGACGTCGGGGTCCGTGTCGCCCTCCTGCGCCCCCGCAGCTGCGGCCTCCGCCGCCTGCGCGGCGGCCGCCCGGGCCAGGCTGCGCAGCACGGCGTCGAACCGGTCCAGGTCCCCGCTGCGGACCTCCGAGGCCAGCACGGCGACCAGGAGCGCGCGCTGCCCGACGCCGTCGCGGCCCTCGCGGCGCACGAGGTCCTCCACCCGGTCGGCGTACGTGCCGGCCAGCACGTGCTCCCCGGCGGCGCGCGCGATCTCCATGGCCGTGACGAGCGCGTGGCCCGACGCGCCGGGGCCTGCGCACTCGTCGGCTGTGGCGGCGTACCCGAGCGCGGTGGGGAAGTCACCGGCGTCCGCCACCGCCTCCGCGATCCCGGCCCACGCGCGCGGCCAATTGTGCGGATAGCGGACCGTCCGCGCCAGCTCGGCGGCGCGCTCGTGGTCGCCGGCGCGTGCCACCGCCCGGATGTGGTCCACCAAGGCGTTGTCCCGCAGGGCGCGGTCGGTCAGCGACTCGGCGAGCGCCCGCGCACCGTCCAGGTCCCCGGCCTCGCCCGCCGCCCGCACCAGCCGGACGAGGTCTTCCTCCGGCCCCGGCCGACCCGCCGCCGCCCGATCCGCCCCCGACCGGACCAGCTCCACCGCCCGGTCGAGCCGACCGGCACGCACCAGCGCCAGTGCCAGGTCCAGATCGGTCCTGCGGGCCGCCGTCCGGTGTGCCGCCAGCCGCAGGACCGTCAGCAGGCAGGGGGCGGCACCGCTGCGCAGCAGCCCCTGGTCACCCCTCCCCGGCGGAACCACGCCGAGGCGCTGCTCCCGGGCCCTCGTCCAGTAGAGCTCCGGGCCCCACTGAGCCAGCTCCTCGACCATCATGACGCCCCCTCAGCGGCGGCCCGCCCCTCGCACCGCGCGAGGGCGCCGCCCGGACCGTCACGATAGTGCGAGGGCCCGGGGCGTCGCGCCGTGCCCTATCCCGGCGTCCGATCCTGGCGGCTGACCCGGGACGGCCGGTCGGGATGGCCGGTCGGGAGGGCCGCCCCGGGGAGGGTCGGACGGGGACGGCCGGACGGGGACGGCCGGTCGGGATGGCCGACCCGGGACGGCCGAACGGGGGCGCCCGATCCGGACGGCCGTCCGGCGGCCCGCTACGGTTCGGGAACCTCCAGGGGGCCGCCCGCCACCGGGCCGTCCACCTGGTCGCGGTCGATGTTGAGCGTCACCCCGCCGTACGTCTCGTCGGCGCTGCCCCGGTACTGGTGGATGCGCCGGTGGCCGGCCCACAGGTCGTCCGGCAGCCCGGCCTGGCCGGTGGTCGTGGGCTTTCCGTCCCAGCGGGCGTACCAGATCGCGTCCGGCAGCGGGGACCGTCCGTCCCGGGCCGCGGCGACGATGTCGGCGATGCCGGAGTTCAGGCTGGAGTAGAAACCCGACCGGTAGCCGGCCTCGTGCAGGGCCTTGGTCCAGCCGGCGGCGAAGTCGACCACCGCCCGGCTGCACACCTCGTCGCCCGCCGGGTACGCCTCCATGTCGAGGTACACCGGGCTGCCCGCTCCCAGGCCCAGCGTCCGCAACGCCTGCGCCGCCTCCTCCGCCTCCTGGCCGCCCTGCTCCTCGGCCCGCTCCGGGTCGATCCGCAGCGGCTTGTCCGGGCGCTGGGCGCAGGGCGCCTGCAGCCCGACGTGGGTCGGTACCAGCTGCCACCCCATCAGACGGACCTGAGCCACCCACTGCGGCGTCAACTCGTCCTGCGCGCAGTGGCGCTGGCTCCCGCTGCTGTAGATGTTGACCGCGCCGTAGGGCGAGGCGGTGCCCCAGACGGAGAGGGCCTCCAGCGACGGCGCCGAGCAGGCGTCGAAGCCCGCCCCGGTGAAGCGGTACGTCGGCAGGGCGTCCTCCGACACCGGTTCGTCCGGGCGCGGCCCGGTCGGTCGCGGTTCGACCGGGCTCGGGTCCACCGGGCGCGGGTCGGCCGGGCGCGGCGCGATCGGCAGCAGCGCGGTGAGGGGATCGGGTACCGGCGCGAGTCGGGCGGCCGGCACCCGGAGGTCGGGGGCGAGCCCGTGGGCGGTGCCGGGGAGCAGGGCGAGCACGGCTGCGGCGGGGAGCACGGCGAGGGTCGGAAGGCGCATCGTTCCCTTCTAGCGGCCTCCCAGCGCGTCCCCGCGTCACGGTGCCGCCGTGCCGCCCGCGTTCACCCGCACGCGCGACACCGCCGCCCGAAAGCGCCGGAACAGCGGGCCTGGCGAAGGAGTGCCGGGTGGGCGTCACTCCTGGGCGGGGGCCGCCTCGGCGCGGTCGGTGCCGGGGCCGGACCGGGCGGCGTCCGCCGCGACGCGCGCGGTCTCGGGGGCGCGGTGGAACAGGCTGAGCAGGCCCCCGACGGCCAGCGTGACCAGCACGCCGACGGGGACCAGCCACTGGGCGGCGATGGCCGTGGGCACGACACCGGCGGCCGTGGTGACGTCGATCCTCACCCCGCGCACGACGTAGGTCATCACGGCGAGGGTGGCCAGGAAGGCGAGCACGGAGTCCGTCCCGTTGGCGCGCCGCACCAGGCGGCCGAGCAGGAAGGCGCCGAGCAGGGCGCCGTAGGTGTAGCCGGCGATCGTCAGGCCGGTGAGGTAGACGTTTCCGGTGCTGGTGCTGAAGGCGCAGGCGAAGACGGCCATCAGCGCGGCCCACACCAGGGTCATCACCCGGGCGAGCTTGAGCAGGAACGCCTCGGAGGGCGTGCTGCGGAAGGAGCGGTGGATGAGGTCGGCGACGGTCGAGTTCGACATGGAGTTCAGGGCCGAGGACAGCGAGCCCATGGCGGCGCCGAGGATGCCGGCGACGAGCAGGCCGGAGACCACCACGGGCAGCCCGTGCAGGATGAAGTCGGGGTAGAGGTTGTCGGAGCTGCCCAGCCCGAGCTCCTTGAAGCTCCGGCCCTGGTTGTAGGACCAGAGCAGGGCGCCGACGAGGGAGAAGGCGGCGAACTGGAGGGTGACGAACACGCCGGAGGCGATCATCGCCTTCTGGCCGTCCCGCAGCGTCCTGGTGGCGAGGATGCGCTGGACGATCAGCTGGTCGGAGCCGTGGCTGGCCATGGCGAAGATCGCGCCGCCGACGATCGCCGTCGGCAGGGCGAACGGGCTGGTGAGGATGTGGGCCGGGTCGAAGTCGGTGTCGAAGAGCCGGAACCGGCCGGCGTCCAGGGCGCGCGCGTAGCCGTCGGTGCCGACCCGGCCGGACAGCACCGCGATGGTGAGCAGGGCGCCGCCGAGGTACAGGCCCATCTGGATGGCGTCCGTCCAGATCACCGCCTTGATCCCGCCGAGGTAGGTGTAGACGACGGTGATCAGGGTGAGCACGACGATGATCGTGCGGTAGCCGGTGTGCACCCCGAGCTCGCCGAGCAGCAGCCGGATCGGGATCGCCGAGGCGAACAGCCGCACGCCCTCGGCGAGCAGCCGGGTGACGACGAAGGTCACCGAGGCGAGCCCCTGGAGACCGGGGCCGAACCTGCCGCCCAGGTACTGGTAGGCGCTGACGAAGCCGCCGCGCTTGTACAGCGGGATGAGCGCGGTGGCCACGACGACGCGGCCGATGACGTAGCCCAGGGCGAGTTCGACGTTGCCGAAGCCCTGCCCGCCGTAGGCGCCGCCGGGCAGGCTGATGACGGTCAGCACGCTGGTCTCGGTGGCCACGACCGAGAACGAGACCGTCCACCAGGGCATGTGGCCCTCGCCGACGAAGTAGTCCTTCGAAGTCGTCTGACGGCCCGCCAGCCGCAGACCGATCACCGCGATGGCGACCAGGTAGACGACGACCACGAGAAGGTCGAGTTGGCGCACGCTCTCTCCTGTCTCTCCCTGCCGGCTCCCGCTCCCTCCCCGTTCCCCGTTCCTCCCCGCCCCTACTCTCTCCCGGGCGGCGGTCGGCGGCCGGGGCCGCCGGCCCGTGTCGTCCGCAGGAGGGCCCGGGACCGCGGCCCCCCCTTCTGACCCCGCGGCGGTCGATCGCTAGGGTCCGATCATGAGCACCCCATCCGAGCCGGAGCCGATCGCGGTCGTCGGCGAGCGGCGACAGCTGATCAACCTCGCCTACCGGCTGCTCGGTTCGCTGGCCGAGGCCGAGGACGCCGTCCAGGAGGCCTACGCCCGTTGGTACGCGCTGTCGCGGCCGCAGCGGGAGGCCATCGCCTCGCCCGGCGCCTGGCTGACCACCGTGGCCACCCGCGTCTGCCTGGACCTGCTCGGCTCCGCTCGGGCCCGCCGGGAGCGCTACGTCGGCGAGTGGATACCCGAGCCGCTGCCCGACCGGACGGAGTGGATCGGCGGGCCGGGCGGCGGCAGCGGGACGCAGCCGGCCGACCCCGCCGACTGGGTCACCCTGGACGAGTCGGTGAACATGGCCTTCCTCGTCGTCCTGGAGGCGATGACCCCGGCCGAGCGGGTGGCGTTCGTCCTGCACGACGTGTTCCGGTACCCCTTCCCCGAGGTCGCCGAGATCGTCGGCCGCACCCCGGCGGCCTGCCGGCAGCTCGCCGCCTCGGCCCGCCGACGGGTGCGCGCCGCGCAGGCCCCGACGGCTCCCCGGGCCGGACAGGCCGGTCTGGTGCGGCACTTCAAGGAGGCCTGGGAGGCCAGGGACATCCAGGCCCTGATCGGGCTGCTCGCCCCCGACGCCACGATGACCGCCGACGGCGGCGGTACGGTCGGCGCCGCGCTGCGCCCGGTCCTGGGCGCCGAGCGGATCGCCCAGTACCTGCTCCACATCGCCGAGAAGGCCCCCGGGCTCGTCCTCCTGGAGCGCACGGTCAACGGCCTGCCCGGCCTGGTCGCCCAGCAGGCCGGGCGCACCGCGACGGTGGCGGCCATCGGTGTCGAGGGCGGCCGCATCACCCGGATCTGGGCGGTGCGCAATCCGGAGAAGCTGCGGCCGTGGAACGCGACGTGACGCCCCGCCGACGGCGGGACTGTTCGGAGGTCACGGACGGAGGGGTGCCGCCCGCCCTTCGGGAGCCGGCCCGTCCTGGACCGACTCCGGTGCGGCGGCCTTCGGCCCCTCCCGCCCTGCCGGCAGGGAGGGTGCCGGGTCTTCCGGTCCTTCGGCCAGGGCGGGCTCCGGCGATTCCAGCTCCTCGGGCAGGGCGGGGGCCGGCCCTTCCGAGCCCTCGGGCAGGGCGGGCTCCGGGAGCGTCCGGAACAGCGCCCAGCTCAGCAGCGGCATCAGCACCAGCGGCAGCAGCGCCGTCCGCAGCGAGGTCGTGTCCGCGAGGCCGCCGATCAGCGGGCCCGCCAGGCCGCCGATGCTCACCGTCAGCCCGAGGGTGATCCCGCTCGCCGTGCCGATCCGCGAGGGCAGGTAGTCCTGACCGAGCGTCACCTGCAGCGAGAACGGCACGTACAGCCCCGCCGAGGTCAGCGCCACGCACAGGTACAGCGCCGGGCCGGGCATCAGCAGCACCCCGGCCACCGCGACCGCCGCCACCAGGTACGAGCGGCGGGCCACCGCGACCCTGCCCCACCGGTCGGCCAGCGCGCCGCCCAGCACCGAGCCGACGGCGCCGCCCGCGTACAGCACCACCAGCGCGGCCGTGCCGCTCGCCGCGCCGCCGCCGAGGCGCTGGGTGACGAACAGCGAGAGGAAGGTGCTCAGCCCGACGAAGGCGATCGAGCGGCACACCACGGCCAGCGACAGCCGGACGAAGGCCGACCGGTCCTCCGCCCCCGGAGGCTGCGCGGCTTGAGCCCCGGCCGTCCGCCGCCGCTCCAGCTCGCGCAGCACCGGCAGGCACAGCCCGGCGCCGACCAGCGCCGGCAGCACCAGCAGCGGGGTCAGCCGCAGCCCTCCGGTGCCGACCACGGCGGCCACCAGCAGCGGAGCCGCCGCGAAGCCCAGGTTGCCGCCCAGCGAGAACCAGGCCATGCCGCGGTGACCGCCCGGCCCGCCGTGCGCCCGCCGCGCCGCCGCCCGGGCCACCCGGGCCGACTCCGGGTGGTAGGCCGCCACGCCGATCCCGGACAGCGCCACGGAGGCGAGCGTCAGCCCGTACGAGCCGCTCACCCCGCTCAGCGCGATGCCCGCACCGCCCAGCAGGGTGCCGGCCGGCAGCAGCCAGGGCAGCGGACGGCGGTCGGTGAGCGCCCCGAACAGCGGCTGCGTCAACGAGGACAGCAGCGAGGCGGCGAGCACCACGCCGGACACGGCGGCGTAGCCGTAGTGGCGCTCGGCGGCGAAGAACGGCACCAGGGCGGCGACCGCGCCCTGGTAGACGTCCACGCAGGAGTGCCCCACGGAGAGCAGGAGGACGGACCCGCGGTCGGGTGTTCGTTTCGGCATGCCGCCATGCTCGGGGCGGCGCCCCCTGACGGACTTCCGATAATCTGCCAGTCCATGCCGATGTTCCGCCACGATCCCGTCGCACCGACCCGGGCCCGACGGCTGCCGCCCGGCGGCGGGATCGACCCGCACCGGCACGACGACCACCAGATCGCCTACGCCGCCCGCGGCGTCGTCGCCGTCACCACCGACGCCGGCTCCTGGGTCGCCCCCGGCAACCGCGCCCTGTGGATCCCGGCCGGCACCGTCCACGCCCACCAGGCCCACGGCGAGGTCGAACTCCACCTCGTCGGCCTGCCCGCCGCCGAGAACCCGCTCGGCCTCGACCGGCCGACCGTCCTCGCCGTCGGCCCGCTGCTGCGGGAACTGATCGTCGCCTACACCCGCTCCCCCGAGGACCACAGCCCCGAACGCGCCCGGCTGCGCGCCGTCCTGCTCGACCAGCTGCGGGCCTCCCCGCAGCAGCCGCTGCACCTGCCCACCCCGACCACGCCACTGCTGCGCGAACTGTGCGCCCTGCTGGAGGCCGACCCCGCCGACGGTCGCACCCTGGCCGCGCTCGGCCGCGCCGTCGGCGCCGGCGACCGCACGCTGTCCCGGCTCTTCCGGGCCGACCTCGGCATGACCTTCCCCCAGTGGCGCACCCAGCTGCGGCTGCACCACGCCCTGGTGCTGCTCGCCGAGGGCCTGCCGGTCACCGCCGTCGCCCACCGCTGCGGGTGGGCCTCGGCGAGCGCCTTCATCGACGTCTTCCGCCGCACCTTCGGCCACACCCCGGGCGGCCGTGCGCCGGGCGGCCGGGCGCCGGGGGGCCGTGCGCGTGCCGGCCGGGTCGAGGGCGGCCCGGCGACGCGCTGACCGTGCCTCCCCGGGCCCCGGTTGTCGGTCGCGAGTGGCAGGCTGGGGGCATGTGCGGCCGTTTCGTCTCCACCACCACGCCCCAGGACCTCGTCTCGCTACTCGGAGAGCTCCGCTGGGACCCGGCCGAGACCTTCGCGCCGAGCTGGAACGTCGCACCGACCGATCCGGTCCCCGCCGTCCTGGAGCGCGTCGACCGGGACACCGGCGAGCTGCTGCGCCAACTGCGGCCGCTGCGCTGGGGCCTGGTCCCGTCCTGGTCCAAGGACCCGTCCGGCGGCGCCCGCATGATCAACGCCCGCTCGGAGACCGTCGACACCAAGCCCGCCTTCCGCAAGGCCTTCGCCGCCCGCCGCTGCGTCATCCCCGCCGACGGCTACTACGAATGGCGCGAAGTCCCCGCGACCGCCGACCGCAAGACGTACAAGCAGCCGTACTACCTCAGCACCGGCGGCGTGATGCTGATGGCCGGCCTCTACGAGTTCTGGCGCGACCGCACCCGCGCCGACGACGACCCGCTCGCCTGGCTGGCCACCGCCACCGTCATCACCACCGACGCCACCGACAGCGCGGGCCGCGTCCACGACCGGATGCCGCTCACCATCGCCCCCGACGACCTCCCCGCCTGGCTCTCCCCCGCCCACACCGACCCCGCCGGACTCCACCACCTGCTGCGCCGCCCCGCCGACGGCGACCTCCGCGTCCGCGCCGTCCCCACCACCGTCAACAGCGTCCGCAACAACGGCCCCGACCTCCTCGCCACCGCCCCCGACCCCCTGGGCCTGGCGGACTGACGCCCCTTCACGCATGCCGCTGACACCGCGTCCGCGCGCCACTCCGGCGGGCTCGCGAAAGGCCGGAGGCGGGGGTGGGGGCGCCGACGGGCTGACGTCCGTCCCCGCGCACGCGCGCCCCGCGAGCGGCATGCCCGGCCCCGAGCCGTTCGAGCAGCGCCGCCGCACCACCCCGGCCGCGGCCCCGACGCGCGACCGGCACGGTCCGCGCCGGTCACCGTCGCCGTCCGTCGAGCCCACCGTGCCGACCCTCAACCTGCCGCCGCGACGCTGTGCGGGGGGCCGGCGATTCTTCGCGTCAGCAGCCATACCCGTTAAGGAGATTCAGCATCTTCTGCGCGCCGTCGGGAGCGACGAGGAGTTCCATGATGCGCGCGGACTCTTGCGCAGCGGCGGCACTGCGGGCGAACATCGCGGTCTCGTAGTTGCGGATGGCGGCGGCCGGGTCGTCGCGGAAGGCGGCCAGGGCGAGGGCGAGTTCGGCGGCGTCGAGCATGGCCGTGTTGGCGCCCACGCCGACGGGCGGCATGAGGTGGGCGGCGTCGCCGAGAAGGGTGACGCCGGGAGTGGCGGGCCAGGTCAGGCCGATCGGCAGCATGGTGGTCGGGCGGGGCACGAAGGTGTCGGTGCAGGCCTGGAGCAGGGCGGTGAACTGTGGGGCCCAGCCCGCGAACAGCTCCACCAGGGCGGTGCGGGTCTGCTCCACGTCGGCGAACGGGATGCCGCAGGTCGTGATCCAGTCCTCGGGGGTGCGGAGGGTGACGTAGACGCGGACCCGGCCGTCGCCGTTGCGCTGAGCCGCCAGCACCTTGTTCTCACCGATGGCCCAGTAGTTGCCGCGCCCCACCATGGCCGCGAGCCGGGGGTGGGTGCGGTCGATATCCGGGATGCCGCTCTCGATCGAGTTGACGCCGATGTGGAACGGCTCGGCGTCGGTGAGCAGCGGGCGGACCCGGGAGCGGGCGCCGTCCGCGCCGACGAGCAGGTCGTGGTCGGCGGTGGTGCCATCGGCGAAGTGGAGCCGGTGACCGCCGCCGGGCAGGGGGGTGGCGGACCGGAAGGTGCGGCCCCACTCGATGGCCGCTGCAGGCAGGGAGTCGAGCAGCAGGCCGCGCAGATCGGCGCGGTCGACCTCGGGACGGTCCAGCGGGGCACCATCGGGGGTGTCTTGCCGGAGCAGCAGGGCGCCGGTGTGGTCGAGCAGGCGTAGGTCCTGACCCTCGCGGCGGGCGATGGCCTGGAACCCGGTCATCAGGCCGGCCTCGCGGATGGCTATCTGCCCGCCGTCCTGGTGCAGGTCGAGCATGCCGCCCTGCCCGCGTGCGGTGCGTGAGGCGTCGCGTTCGTAGACGACGGCGTCGATGCCGTGCACCTGCAGGACGCAGGCGAGAGTCAGCCCGCCGACGCCGGCGCCGACGATGCCGATGCGAGGGGGGTTTGTGGTGCTGCTCATGGACTTCTGCCTTTCACGGGGTCGATACGATGCATCGTGACGATACACCGTATCGACATGAACGGCGTATCGTTGCCTCGGGATCACCGATCGGCCGATGACGGATGTGGGAGACGAGAACCGATGGCGATGCATGAAGCAGCAGGCGAGGGCGAGCCTGCATTTGTCTGGGAGCGGCCCGAGCCGCCGAGTCGACCGGCGCCGAGCCCGCTGAGCCGGGAACGGATCGTCCGGGCCGCGATCGAGCTCGCCGACGCGGACGGGCTGGAGGCGGTGTCCCTGCGCAAGGTCGCCGCCGCACTCGACGCGGGGCCGATGCGGCTCTACCGCTACCTGTCCACCAAGGAGGAACTGCTGGACCTCATGGTGGACGCGGTGTACGCCGAGATCCCGCTGCCCGAGGCCACCACCGACTGGCGCGGCGCGCTGCGACTGCTCGCGCACCACATTAGGCAGGCCGCGCTCCGCCACGAGTGGTTCGCCGACCTGCTCGGCGGGCGGCCACAACTTGGCCCGCACTCGCTGGCGCACGTGGAGGCATCACTGGCCGCACTGCACGGCACGCCCGGATTCGACGACATCGATACGGTGATGCATGCGGTCAACGCGGTCAACGCCTACCTGACCGGGGCACTCCGGAGCGAAATCGCCGAGCTGCGCGCCGAACGGACCACCGGCACGACCGAGCAGCAGTGGCAGAGCGCCGCCGGCCCCTATCTCACCCGCGTGCTGGCCGCCGGCCGCCACCCCACGCTGGCAGCGGCCGTCCGGGACGGCAATCACCTCAGCCCTGACGCCACGTTCGACAGCGGCCTCGACTATCTGCTCGACGGCATTGCCGCCCGACACACCCGCTGACACGGGGTCTCTCCGCGCTCACAGCACGACACGCCCAGCTCGCCAAGTGAAGCGCTCAGTCACAACGGACCTGAAACGGTGACCTGCGAAGTACGGGGCTAGTTGACCATCCGGAAGTCCGGGTGCCGCAACCAGGCCGTGAGGAACTCGACGTCGCCGACGTGGCTGTACCGGTGGCCGCCCCCGTAGACCGCGTACGGCATCTGAAGGACCCGGCCCGGAAGGGAGTCCACCAGGGCCCGGGCCTCGGCCAGGCGGGCGGCTTCCTCCTCCTCGGACAGCTCGTCCAGCGAGTGGCGGTAGCCGAGCAGGCCGCAGAAGTCGATCAGCGCGTCGTAGCGTTCGGCCGGCAGGCGGACGAGGTGACCGAGCGTCCGGTGGTTCGCCGGGCCGGAGCAGTACGCCCCCACGAGCAGTGCGGCCGCGGGCGGACGGTGGAGCCCGGGGAAGCCGAGGTCCTCCTCGTCGTCGAGGGGATCCGGGCTGAGGTGGAACGGGCCGAGCGAGGCGGGATCGACCTCGGGAAGGCCGATCGCGGACGGCCGCAGGACACGGAACTCGAGCGACCCGTCCTCCCCGGCCTCGATCGCGCAGAAGCGCTCCAGCCACGGCACCGCGTCGAGCGCGCTGCGCTCCACGGACAGCCACAGTCCCGCCGCGGGCCCGCCCATGTTTCCTCCCTCTCCGTGGTCGTGCCGCCCAGCATGGCCGCGGCCGGGCCGTGGGCGCCAGGGGATTCGTCCGCGGCCACGGGCCGGCGGCTCAGGAGAGCGGCTCGGCGTTCACCGGGCGGCCCAGGGGGAGGAGGTACTGGAGGGGTTCCTCCAGGTCGTCCAGGCCGAGGAGTTCGTGGGCGAGGTCGTCCTGGACGCCGCCGAGGGGGGTGGTGCCCAGGCCGTGGGCGGCGGCGGTGAGCAGGAGGTTCTGGGTGAGGTGGCCGGCTTCCAGGAGGCCGAGGCGCAGGGCGCGCAGACCGTAACGGCGGCGGAGGTGGGCGAGGTCGAGGTAGACGGCGAGGACGGCGGGGGCGTCGTCGATGCCGACCGCGACCGGGTCGGCGGGCGGGCGGGAGAGGTAGGAGGAGAGCGCCTTGAGGTCGTCCAGGGCGGGTGCCGGGCCGATCGGGCGCAGGCTGCGGTGTTCGGGGAGGCACTGGTAGGTGCCGGCGGGCAGGCCGTCGACGGCGAGGGCGACGAGGCGCAGCCGTACGGTGTGCAGGGCACCCGCACTGGGGTACGGGCGGTGGCCGGTGTCGGGGCCGGGGGCGAAGGCGGGCCAGAGCAGGCCGCCGAGGGTGGCGGCGGTGAGCGGGCCGGTGAGGGGGCCACGGGTGGAGCGGCGGCCGTGCAGGGCGTCGGCGAGGGTGACGGCGGGCAGCGGGTCGGCGGGCAGCGGGAGGTCTCCGGGCCGGGGGCGCGGGGCCGGGGTGGGCGGCAGGTCGCGCAGGGTGCTGTCCTCGGTGCGGCCGATCTGGAACTTGCTGCGTTCCAGGTACTGGTGGTCCGGGGCGTGCCGGTCGTCGGGGAAGAAGGTGAACGGCCGGTCGGTCTCCAGCAGGGTGCGGGCGGCGAGGCGGCAGACCGCCCGTTCCTCGTCGGGGCCGACGCCGAGCCGGTTGAACAGCATGTGCAGCTGGGAGGCCCAGACCCAGGAGAGGCGTTCCGAGGCGTCGCCGTCCGGCGCGGCCTGCGCTGCGGAGGTGCGCATCCGGGCGGCGGCCTCGGCTACCCGGGCCTCCCAGTCGCCCAGCCAGGGCGGGGCCGTCCCCGTGTCGAGCGCCGCGCGCAGCGCCCGGGCGCGGGCGGCGAGGGCCTGGCGCTGCCGGGCGAAGACCGTGTTGACCCGGGTGTGGACGGCGGCGCCCGGCAGCGCCCGGTACTCGGTGACCCACCGCCAGGACGCGGCGTGGCGGCGCAGCCAGCGGGAGGCGGCGAGTTCGTCGAGGCCGAGGGCGTGCGCGGTGGTGTGGGCGAGGTCGAGGGCGAGCGGCAGCCGGGAGTCGGGGACGGCGGCGAGGGCGTGCAGGGCGTGGACGGCGGTGCGGGTGGAGTGGGTGAACACCTCCTCGGCGATCGGCAGCAGGGCGGGGCCGCCGTAGCGCTCGGTCTCCGGCTCGTACCGGACCTCGGTGACCTCGCCGTGCCGGGCCGTCCAGGGGCCGTCGAGCGGGGTGCGGCGGGTGGCGAGGCGGGTGAGGTCGGCGGCCAGGGCGGCGGGCGGCGGGACGTGGCCGCGCAGGCGGATCCGCAGGTGGGGGCCGCCCTCGCCGTAGCGGATGAAGAACCAGTCGGTGTCCGGGAGGCCGTCGAGCAGCGGGGCGAGGTCGACGGTGAGGAAGGCGTCGGTCTCCTCGGCGGGCAGCGGCAGCGCGAGGTGGAGGCTGTGCCATCGGGTGGTCGGCAGCTGGTCGGTGGTCATCGCGTCCTTCCCGGACGGCTGGGCGGGCGGGGATGGCTGGGGCGTGTCTGACGCGTCCCGGGCAGGGCCTAGGGGAACGGGTGCGGGTGGAGCGGCAGCCGGTCGTGGCGCAGCGGTGCCGGGGTGCGGCCGAGCCGGTACGGGACGTCCAGCAGCCGGGGCAGGCCACGGGTGCGGCGGTTGGCGTGGCCGAAGGTCATCGGCAGGGTGCCGGGGACGATCACCTTGGCGCAATGCAGTCCGAGCCGGTCGCGGACGCCGGGTTCGTCCTGGGTGACCACGAGGACCTCCAGGCCCTCGTCGGCGAGCCGGGCCACCGTGCGCTCCAGCAGGTCGGTCAGGTCGGCGACCGGCTCGGGCGCGCCGGGCCAGCGGGCGGTCCAGGGCACCGGGGGCGGGCCGGCGAACAGGAAGTCCAGCCGGGGTTGTGCCTCGGGCAGGGCGTTCAGGCCGGTGTGGTCGTCCAGGGTGACCACCAGCTCGGGCCGGTCCAGCATCGGCCGCAGCCGACGCGGGTCCCGGGGGCCGCCGGGGGCGGTGGAGCGGTGCGGCGCCTCCTGGACGTTGGTGACCACCTCGGCGACGGCGGAGCGGATCGCGGTCAGCGGGTCGTGGTGGGCACCGGCGGCGAGGAAGGTGCGCGGGGCGTCCGGGTGCCCGCCCCGGTAACGGCAGAGGGCGATGACGGCGGGGACGCCGAGGTCGTTGGTGGCGTCGAGCAGGGTGAGCCGGTAGCCGAGCAGCCGGGCGCGGGCGGCGAGGTCGGCGACCTGCGGGTCCTCGGTGGGGACGGCGACGCCGGGCAGCGGGGTGCGCGCGTACCAGGCCATCAGGAAGGCGTCGCGCTCGGCGACCTCGAACAGGCCGTAGAGGGCGGCCTCCTGGGGACTGTTGCCGAGCCCGCAGCCGTTCGAGGACTCGTAGACCACGCGGGGGCGTTCGCGCTCCGGCAGGTCCCAGTAGGCGACGTGTTCGGGGACGGCGACGGGGCGGCGGTGGGTGAGCGACCAGCCGTGGACCCAGTCCAGCACCAGGTCCGGGGTGTACGGGACGGTGGTGGCGGCGCCGGAGCGTCCGGGTTCGGGCCGGGGCTGGTCGGGCAGGCCGAGCCGGACGGGGTCGAGGACGCCGCCGGGGCCGAGCTCGCGTTCCAGCGAGGCGTAGCAGGCCCGCAGGACGGTCCGGCGTCCCAGCGGCCGCATGCCGGCGTACCGTTCCACCGCCTCGAACAGCGCCACCCGCTCGCTGGCGCGGAAGTCCGCCGCCCGGCCGTACCCGCCGTCGTCGACGGCCCGGCCGTCGGTCACCCACGCGGTGGTCAGGGCGAAGGCGGAGTCCTCGGTGCGGAACAGTCGGCGCACCGGGCCGAAGCGTTCGTCGTGCAGTTCGGCCCGCAACTGCGCTGCTGCCGTACGGTCGTTGGGTCCGCGCAGCACCCTCGGGTCCGGCAGCGGGCGGGGCGTGTCGGGTAGCCGGGCCGCTTCCGGGGTGTCGGCGGGCAGCGGGCGGCACACCGGGCAGCCGCCGACCGGACGGACCCGGTGGGTGGACCAGGTGGCGCGGGCGCCGTTCACGAGGTGGACGGTGGCGTCGGTGAACGCCGGTGCGCTCCCGGCCAGTTCGGCGGCGAGCGCGGCCACCGCCTCGCCGAAGGCCGGGGTGCCGGTGCCCGCGAGGGCCAGGCCCGGGCTGTGCCAGGGCACCCGGCCGCCGGCGGTGGCGAGCCGCTGGTACTCGGTGCAGCCGAGGCAGGCGGGCGCGCCGGGGTGCAGCACCGGTCCGACCAGGGTCAACGCGCCGTCCTCGCGCACCGGCACCAGGCGGACGGGGTGGTCGAGCGCGTGTCGGCTCAGCCGGGCGGCCAGCCCGAGGGTCCACTCGGGGAGGTGGACGACGGCGGTGCCCTCGGTGGCGGCCAAGGCCTGCGCCGGGGTGAGGACGGGGAGTTCGCTCATCGCGGGCCTCCGGTGGTGACCAGCACGGTGAACCCGCAGCCGGCCAGGGCGTTGGCGAGCGGACGGGCGGCGGCGGTGGTGGGCCGCCAGGGGGCGGTGCGCAGGCCGCTGAGGCGGCGCAGGGAGGCGCGCAGGTGCGGTTCACGCGCGGCGAGTTCGGCGAGCCAGCGGTCCGTCGACCCCTCGTCCGCCCAGACGGCCGGGTGGCGCCCGGTGGCGGCGAGCGGGGCGGCGGCGCCGGTCAGCGCGGTGTGGTGGGCGGCGGCCGGGCCGCTCTCGCGGGCGAGGAGGCGGGTGAGCGCGGCCAGGGCGGCGTGGGCGACGGCGTCGGCGGGGGTCGCTTCGACGGCTCGGACCCCCTCGATCTCGGCCAGGTGGACGCCCGCACCGTGGAATTGCCGGACCGTCAACTCCAGCGGGCGGCCGAGACGGCGTGCCAGCGCCTCCCACCAGTGCGCGGCCTGCGGATGCTCCCGCCAGTCCGATTCCGGCAGAGCGGGCCCGAGCAACCCGGGCGCGTTCCGCGCGGGCCCGCCCCGCCCTGGACCGGCCGACCTGGGACCGGCCGGCCCGCGCCCGTCCGGCCGAGGCGCGTTCAGCGCGGCGCCGGCGAGGGCCGCCCGGCGCAGGGCCCGGCCGAGGGCGTGGTCCGGGTCGGCGCCGACGACCGGCTGCGCTCCCCCGTCGACGGCGGCCAGGTGGAGCTCGGCGGAGCGGCAGGCGCCCGCGAGCCGGGCGAGGTCCGTGCGGGCCGCGCCGGCCACCAGGGTGCCGGACGGCGTGCCGCAGGAGACCAGCGCGGCGGGCAGCTGAGGGAGGTCGCCCGGGGACGGTGCGTCCAGGACGCCCAGCCGTGGATCGCCGAGTGCGGACACCCGGCGCAGCGCCTCCGCGAGGTCCCCGGGCGGCGCGGCCGGGGCGCCGTCAGCGGCCGCCCACGGATGGTGCTCGGCGCGCGGCGGCCGGGCCTCGGCGAGCAGAACGGCGGGGCGGCCCGGGAGCAGGCGCGGGTCCTCGTCCGGCGCGCCCGGGTCGGGCAGGCCCGCGACGGCGCACAGCAGCCGCTGGGCGCCCGCGGCGGCGAGCAGGGCGAGCAGCACGGGGGCGGGCGGCGCCGCGTCGCCACCACGGCCGGTGCCGACGCCCAGTCGGGCCGCGAGGGCGGTGGCGTCCGCGCGGGTGCGGTCCGGCGCGGCGGGCTCGGTGACGAAGCCGCCGTCCGGCCCGCACTGCACCGCGACCGCCACTGGCGGCTCGCCCGCCGAGAGCACCACCCGCCCGGCGGGCAGTCCGGGCTCGGCGGTCGGCGTCGGCGTGGCCGTGCCGCCCCGGGCGAGGGCACGGGCCACCGCGCAGGCCACGGGCCCGTCCGGGTCGGCGGCCGCGACCACCGGGCGGGCGGCGGCGAGGGCTCCTGCCGCGGCGACCGGCCGGTCCGCCACCGAGCCCGGCCAGGACGGCAGTCGGGTACCGTCCGGGTGGTCCACGATGAGGTCGTGCTCGCGCAGCCGGGCGGTGACGGTGGCCAGCGCCGCCGCCACCTCGGCGTCGGGGACGGAGGGCGGAACCGGCGCCACCTCCACCTCGGGGACGGAGGCCGGAACCGGCGCCGCGACGGGCGCGACCGCCGTCTCCGGCCCGGGGGCGAGCCGGGCGGCGAGCAGCTTCCACAGCGCCGGCAGGGCGCGGCTGCCCTCCAGGGTGAGGCTGGTGCCGCGTCCGCGCAGGTGCAGGCCGTCCCGGAGGAGGGTCACCGCCACCCCGGGGCGCAGGTGCGGCCTCGGCCCGCCGGTCGGTGCGGCACCCCGCTCGACGCCGTGCTCGACGCCCGGCCCCACGCCCGGCCCGGCGCCCGGCCTGACGCCCGTCATGCCGCGCCCTCCACTGCGGCGATGACCTCGTCCACCCGGTCCTGCCAGCGGTGTCCGGTCAGCTCGGGCACGGTGCGCACCACCAGGTGGGCGGCCAGGTAGCGCTCCAACGGCCGGACGTCGCAGATCGCGAGCAGCCGGTACAGGCCGTTGGTGCAGGCCCGGTAGATCAGGTAGTCCGGGCGGCTCCACATCGTGCCGGCCGGGTCGGAGCGGTGCAGCAGCCGGTGGAACTCGCTGTAGCGGGTGCGCAGTTCACCGTTCCAGCGGAGGGCGGTGTCCGGATCGCCGAGCGCCGCCGCCCGATGGCGGTACTCCGCGCGGCTGCCGCCGAGGTCGGCCCCGGCCGCCAGCCGGCGCTCCGCCAGGGTCCAGGCGCTCGCCGACCAGTGCGCCCAGTCCCGCTCCCAGCCGCGCGCGCCGCCCTCGGTGATCCGGCCCACCAGCGCGGTGACGGCGCCGCCGACCCGCTCCCAGCGCCGCTCGAAGCCGGCCCGCAGGCTGCCGTCCGGGTCCTCGTGGACGAGGAAGTCCTCCAGGTGCGACAGCATCGAGTAGTGCCCGCCGACCAGGCCGTCCGGGTGCGCGGTGGCGTGCGCCGCGAGCGCCGCCACCACCAGCTGCACCCGGGCCTCGGAGGCGTCGCCGTGCGCCCCGAGGAACTCGCTCCCGGAGGCGAGGGCGGGCAGCCCCAGGCGGAGCAACTCGTCACGCAGGGCGGCGGCTTCGTCCCCGATCAGCGCCCGCAGGGAGCGCTCGGCGGCAGGGTCCACGGGCAGCACCCGGACGGTGTTGTCCGGCACCAGCGGCCCGTACGGCGGTGCGACCAGCTCCACCCGCCCGGCGACGGCCGCCTCGGCCAGCAGCTGCTCGTCCGTCCGGTCGGCGACGGACGGGCGGGCCGTCGTCCACGCCCGCAGCGCCTCGGCCGCCCGCTCGGCCGCGGCGCCCACCCGCTCACCCGGACCGCGCAGCCGCAGCCGCAGGTGCGGCCCGAACCGCCAGTGCCGCTCGACGTGCGCGTCCAGCCCCTCCGCGACCGCCCGCCGCGCCTGCGGCAGCACGGCTTCGCGCAGCGCGCGGGCCTTGACGGGCTGGTAGTAGGTCAGGACCACATCGCGGACGGTCGCGGCCTCCGGGCCGTCGGTGGCGATGGCGGTGGCGGTGGCGCTGTCGACGGTGTCGGCGGCGTTGACGGTGTCGGCGGCGACGGGGTCACTCATCGGACTTCTCCTCGGCGCTGGGTGGGCGGAACGGTCGGAAGGACGGGGCGGCCCCGGGCGCTGGACCCGGCGCCGGACCTGGCTCCGAACCGGGTGCCCGTCGGCACCTGCCGGACGGACGCTCGGGCCGGGCGGCACCCGGCCTGCCGGGTTGCGGTCGCGGCCGGGCCAGGCGGGCCGGGCGGTGCCGCATTCCGGCGGACCGCCGCACGGCGGCCACCGGCCCGACGGCGCCACCGGTCGCGCGACCGCTCGCGGCCGGCGCCGTCGCCCCCGCCCGTACGGGCAGCGACCCGACCGGCACCACGCCGCCCGGACCCGGACCCGGGCGATCCACCCGCCCCACCGCCGCACACGCACCGGCCGGACGGCGCCGACAGCCCGCACCCCTCGGGCCGTCCTGCCCTGCGGACGGGCCGCGACCAGCAGCCCCAACGCCTCCGCCCGTACGGGCAGCGACCCGACCGGCACCACGCCGCCCGGACCCGGACCCGGGCGAGCCACCCGCCCCACCGCCGCACACGCACCGGCCGGACGGCGCCGACAGCCCAGACCCCGAAGCCGCCGACAGCCCGCACCCCTCGGCCCGTCCGGTGCGGCGCTCCGTCGGCGTTCACCGCTCCCCCTCCCGCGCCGCGCCCGGGGGCGTCCGGCCGGGGCGGTAGGTCTCCACCACCAGTTCCACCGCCCGGACGGGCTTCGCCGTCCCCGCGATGGCGGGCAGGGACTCCTCCAGTACCACGCCGTTCGGGTACCGGGTGAGCCACTTGCCGAGGTGCCGGAGGTGCAAGGGGTTGCCGAGGTCGACCGGTTGGGGCTTGGGGGCGCGCAGGTGGGCGACGAAGGCGTCGGCGGGTGTGCCGCTGGTGGCGGGCTGCGCCGCCACGGGGTGGAGGAAGAGCTGTTCGGGCAGCCCGAGCAGGGCGCGCCAGCGGGCGGCGGCGGTGGCCGGGACTCCGTCCGGGCCCGGGTCGCCGGCGAGTTCGGCGCGCAGGGCGTCGAGGACGGCGGGCGGCAGGTGCCAGCGGCGGCGGGCGAGGACGACGTGGCGGTGACGCAGGCGCGGGGTGCGGGTCACCGTGCCGCCGGGGGCGTCGAGGGGGGTGCGCGGCAGCAGCGGGCGGAAGTCGACGACGCCGTTGGGGTGGTCGGCGAGCAGCGGGGCGAGTCGCTGGGGCAGCATGAGCGGCGCGAGGAAGCCGAGGTAGAGGACGTCCAGGAGTTCGCCGGTGCTCCGCAGCCGGAAGCGGAGCTGGTCGCTCGCGAGGTCGTGGACGAGGTCGAGGTCGCCCTCGGCCAGGCTGGTCCACCGCCGGTCGGGGCCGATCTCGTCGGCGAGCAGCAGCGGGTGGAGGTTGGCGTTGAAACCGCCGACCGGCCGGATCTGGGCGGCGCGGGCGCCGTCGCCGAGGCCGCGGCGGATCTGCCGGGCGACGTCCGTGGCGGCCCGCGGTGCGGTGGCGTCGAGGAAGCGGCTGGTGAAGCGGCCCCAGCCGCCGTACACGTGGTTGACGCACAACAGGCCGTCGGCGGGGTCTCCTTGGACGAACCAGGAGTAGCTGAGCGGCCGGGCGGCGGTCCAGTCGGGCAGCCGGGCGGCCAGCGCGCGGACCCGGTCGGCGGGCAGCAGGAGTTCCCCGCCCTCCTCCGGCAGTGCCGCGAACTCGGCCTGGAGTGACGCCAGTTCGTTCGGGACGGTCATGTCGGCCCAGGCCTGCGCGGCTTCGGCGCCGAACTCCCACGGCGTGGTGCACACCCCACCGGCTCCGTAGCGGGCGAGGAACCGGTCGCGGGCCGCCCGGCGCATCAGGTGGCCGTGGTCGAACAGTTCGGCCAGCGCGGTGAGTTCGGCGAGCGCGGCCCGGTCGGCCCGGGTCGGCCGGGACTGCGGCGGCGCCGTCGACACGTGCACGTCCTCGCTGAGGACGGTGAGCGGCGCGGCCTCCGGCGGGACGGGTCGGCCGGCGGCGGCCAGCAGCCGGTGCCAGGAGTCGGCGAGCGCGGCCAGCAGGGCGGGACGAAGCTCGCCCGGCGTGTCCGCCAACTCGGCGGTGGACAGCGCGATCCGGTCGGTGAGCCGAGCGATCGGGGCGTCCTCGGGCCACTGCCGCAGCCAGTCGGCGAGGCTCCGCAGCGGCTGCGGGTCCTGCGGGTCGACCGGGTCGGTGGGTACCAGCAGCCGGGCGCCGAGGAGTTGGTCGACGAAGCGTCGAACGGCCGGGTCGGCGGCGGGGCGTTCCAGGGCGGCGGCCAGGCGGGTGGCCAGCCGGTCCGGGGTGTCGGGGACGGCGGTGAACGTGGCGAGCAGCGCCAGTTCGGGCCGGGCGGTCAGTTCGACCTCCTCCTCGCGGGTGACCAGGTAGCGCCCGCCCGCGAACACCACCTCGCTGCGGGCGTAGTGGGCGCGGCCGTCGGCGACCCGGGCGGCGCCGGCCATCCGGTGCGGCAGGGTGCGACTGCGCCGGGGGTCGTCGAGCAGGGCCTGGACGAGCGCGGCGACCAGTGTCCGGTTCTCCTTCACGACCGCGTACGGCGACTCGGAGGGCTCGTCCGGCACCCGGTCCGGCATCCGGTCCGGCGTCCGGTCCCCGGGGGACGGCGACCAGCCGACAGAGGTGAACCAGGAGAGTGGGCTGGTCTTGGCGGTGGCCCGCAGCGCGTGCCGCAGCACGGCCGCTTCCTCCTTGCGGGCCCGGCCAGGCCGGTCGCCCGCCGCGGCGGCCTCGCGGGCCGTGTGGGCGACGGCGCGCAGCAGGTCGGCGCTGGTGAGGGCGACGGCGCGGGTGAACGCGGGCTCGCGGCAGAGCGCGGCGAGGGCCGCACGCTCGGCGGCGAGCGCGGGTGGCACGGAGTCGGCGAGCGCGGCGAGCAACTGGTCGCGCTGGCGCCGCAGTTCGAGCCACGCGGCGAGTCGCGGCAGGCGCTGCGGGAGGTCGGCCAGCCGGTCGAGCAGCGCGACGCGGGGCGGGCGCCCGTTGTGCAGGTCGCGCCGGAGCGGGAGCACCACCCGGCGGTGGAACTCCTCGTCGTGTCCGGCGCGGCTGTCGTGGAGGTCGTCGCAGAGGTCGGCCCGCAGTGCCGCGTCCGCGGCCTCGAGGGCGCTCAGTTCGGCCAGCAGGCTCCGTGCGCGCGCCGAAGCGGCGGACTGCGGCGGCCGGGCGAGGACGGTGGCGCGCACCAGGGCGTGGCGCGCGGTGTACGCGGCCGGGACTGCGGCGCGGGCGGGGACCGGGGTCTCGCGAAGCAGGGTGTACGGAAGGGCTCGGTTCGGCATGACGACTCCCTCCGACGGGACCGGCACGGGCGGGACGGGCGGGACGGGCAGTGCACGGGCGGGACAGGCACGGCATGGGCGGGACGGGCACGGCATGGGCGGGACGGGCACGGGAGGAACCCGGCGCGTCCGCGCGAACGCGCCGGGTTCAGGGCAGTGCGGGGAGGTGCTGAAGGCGTGGTACTGCAGGGATGGTGCTACCGGGGTGGTGCGGAGGGGTTGGCCGGCCTCAGTACGGGAGGACCGGCGGGTGCGGAACCGCGCAGGACGACGATCCGCAGGAGGTCGAGCTGGGGCCGCCGGAGGCACCGGTCTCGGGCAGCGCGACGGTGTCGCGCAGCGCGGTGACGGTCAGCTCCCCCAGGTCGAGGCCGTCGAGGGCGAGGGCGTCATCGAGGGCGAGCTCGCCCCGAGCGTGGTCGGACATGTGGTCTCCCGGTCTCTCGAAGGATGTTTCCGGAAAGAGGAACTGACGTCGGATCAGGACAGCGGGACGACCATGTCCTGCGGCTGGGCGCAGGAGGAGGAACCCTGGCAGGAGCAGGAGCCCCAGGACGCGCCGTTCTCCGGAAGCGCGACGGTGTCGCGCAGGGAGGTGACGGTCAGCTCGCTGAGGTCGAGGTCCTGGAGGTCCAGGCCGGTCTCGGCGGCGGAGCGGGACGTGGTGGTGTCGGACATGGCGGACTCCCTTGAGGTGGCAGGCGTGCCGGACGGTCCGGGACGCGTCTGCGAAGCGGTTGCTGCGGGATGTGCCGGGCCCCCCGTGGGTGCGTCGAACGCGGGTCCCTCGGACCCCGGCGTCGCGCCGCCCGATGGCGAGTCTAGGTCGCGGGCAACGGCCGACGGCACGGTCCGCCGCGTCATTGGCCGGTAGTCCGTGCCCCGACGGCTCATCGCCGCCGCTGCCTCAGCGGCGCTTGAGCGATCCGCTACCCGGCGTCGACCAGCCGGCCTCTTCCGAATCAACCACCGCTCCACCCGGGGTGGTTGGGGTGACCTCAGCTCACCTCCGCAGGACGCGCCGCAGCCAGCGGGTGCGGGCCTCGTCGGCGTCCCGCGCGACGGCCGCCTCCGGGGCGAGGGTGTCGAAGCCGTGGCAGGCGCCGGACCACACGTGCAGTTCGGCGTCGCCGCCCGCCCGCCAGATCCCGTCCGCGTAGGCGACGACCTCGTCCCGGAAAGTCTCCGCAGACCCGACGTCGAGGTAGGCCGCGGGCAGTCGGGCCAGGTCGGTGGCACGGGCCGGAGCGGCGTACGGCGAGAGGTCGGCGGCGCCGTGGCGGTCGCCGAGCACGGCCTGCCAGGCGGTGGCGTTGGACGTGCGGTCCCAGGTGTCGTGGCCGGCCATCTGGTGGCTGGAGTAGGTGTCGCCGCGGTCGTCGAGCATCGGGCTCAGCAGCAGCTGGCCGACCGGCACCGGACCACCCCGGTCACGGGCCAGCAGGGCCAGGGCCGCGGCGAGCCCGCCGCCGGCGCTCTTGCCGCCGATGACCACCCGGTCCGCGTCCACGCCGAGTTCGCCCGCGCGCTCGGCCACCCGGACGAGTCCGGCGTAGCAGTCCTCGACGGCCCCGGGGAAGCGGGTGCCCGGCGCCAGCCGGTACTCGACGGACACGACAGCGAGCCCCAGCGGCAGCGCCCACCCGCGCAGCAGCCGCGGCAGCACGGACCACGCGTTGCCCGTCACCATCCCGCCACCGTGCAGGTAGTACAGCAGGGGAAGCGGCCCGCCGACCCCGGCGGGCCGCGCGCTGACGAGCGTGACCTCACCCCCTCCGTCGGGCCGCGGCACCGCCAGCTCGCTCACCTCGAACCGGCCGCCGTCGCGCAGCCGGTCGAGCGTCGGACGGGGTCGCGCGGCCCGGTCCCGCTCCTGCCACGCCGCCAGCCCTTCCGGAGTGAGCACCTCTCGCGTCCGCGCGCCCGCGGCCGCCAGCACGGCCGCCACCTCCGGATCGAACGGAGGCACCCGCCGTCCCCCTGTCCCACCCGCCACCACAGCCCCCTTCGGCACGGGGCGCCCTCAACACGCCACCCGCCCCAGCCTGCCAGCCCGGCCCGGACGCCGTCGCAGCGCCCCCGGCCGTCCACCGGTTCGCCGGACCACCGGCACGGCCCGCACCCTCCGCCTCCGGCCGGACGGGCCGCCCCGGCGCCCGGCACCGCAGCCCCCGCACCGCACGGAACCCGCCACCGTGCGCCCGCACGGGCCCCGCGACGGCTCCGGGCCCCGCCGGACCCGCCGGATCGCCGTGATCACCGGATCGCCGAGCCGCCGGACCACCGGGTAGCCGGCTCACCGAGGAGCCGCCGACCGGCCATCGGCGGTGCTGCGGGCGGGCGAGGATGCAGGCGGTACTGCGGGCGGCCGAGGTTACGGGCGGTACTGCGGGCGGCCGAGGTTACGGGCACGGCTGCGGTCGACGCCGTCGGCGGCACCGCTCCGGGCGTCAGGTCCCGTGGCGGGAGCGGACCGCGCCGACGGCGCGTCTCAGCGCAGTGGCAGCAGGCCCGGGACCGGACCGCCCCGGCGGGACAGGCGGCGGAGGAAGGTGGTGACGCCGGGGGTGCCGACGGCCCAGGCGCGTGACTCGGCGTCGGGTCGGCGGCTCGGGAGGACGGGCCGCCCCGGGGGCCCGCCGGCGCGGGCGAGGAGGAGGTGGGCGAGGTCCTCGGCCGCTTCCCGGTGGCGGTCGTCGCCGGTGGCCGCGGCCAGGTCGACCAGGAGGTCCCCGACGCCGGCCAGGCCGCAGCAGCGGAAGACCTGGGCGGTCCTCGGGGCGAGGGTCCGGCAGGCGTCTGCGGCCTCTGCGGCCAGGGCGATCAGCTCCTCGTCGCCGTAGCGCAGGCCGGCCTGGACCAGCAGCGTGCCGAGTCCGGCCAGGCCCCGGCACCACGAGAGGTAGCGCCGGGTGGCTCCGGGCCGGCGGGCCGCGTCCACGATCCGGGGGAGGTCGGCCGCGAGGCCGTCGACGATCCGGCGGGCGGTCCGCCGGGACGCCTCGTCGGGCATGGCGAGCAGGAAGTGGGCGATGCCCGCGCGGCCGTGGGCGAAGCCTTCGGCGAGGGCGGCGGTGCCGGGGTTGGGCGGGTCCTCGGGTCCGTCGAGCGGACCGGTCGTCAGCCGTACGGCGCAGCGGGCGGCGGCCTCCCGGTGCCGGAGGGCGTCCTCCGCCGGGCCGAGGGCCGCGAGGAGCAGGTGCCCGGTGCCGATCCCGGCCGCACCGGCGATCTGGTCCGTGCCCACGCCGAGGCCCGACGCGCCGTTATGGCCCGACGCGCCACCGACGCCCGACGCACCGCCGAGGCCCGACGCGCCACCGACGCCCGACGCACCGCCGAGGCCGGGGGGAGGCGGCTGCGTGCCGAGCACGGCCGCCGCCTGGGCGAGGAACAGCCGGACGCCGATGCGGCCCTGGTAGAGGGAGTCGTCCAGCCGGTCGAGGGCCGGGTGGGCGGCGGTCCAGCGGGCCAGGTCGGCGGCGGCGGAGCGGGCGTCCGCGCGGTCGGGGTGCTGGAGCAGTTCGAGGCCGAGTCCGGCCGCGCCGTCGTAGAGCGAGAGCAGGGTGCGGGGCCGCTCGGCGCCGGGGCCGGCGGCGACCAGGTCGCGGGCCATCCGTACGCAGGTGGTGACGGTGTGGTCGAGGGCCTCCGCCAGGAGGCCCCGGTCCGGCCGGGCACCCGCCGGGGCGAGAGCGACCGGTTTCACCGGCCCCCGGTCCCGCAACCGGGACGCGGCAGCGGCACGCCGCGCCGGGTCGAAGCTCAGCAGCCCCTCCACCAGGTCGACCGCCGGGTGTCCGGGGGTCGGCAGGGCGGCGCGCAGGCAGGCCAGGGTGCGGTCGCGGTTGGTCGCCGGGTCGGGGTCGATGACGACCGGGTCGAGGCCGGTGAGGGCGTGGTGCAGGGTGGTGCCCAGCGCGTAGTGGTCCTCGGTGGGGTCGTGACCGGTGCCGCCCGGCAGGCCGTAGCCGGCGGTGGCGCCGGGCGGGCGTTCGCCGTTCAGGGCGCTCACCCCGAAGTCGACCAGCGAGGCGCGGCCGTCCCGGTCGAGCACCACGTTGGCGGGCTTGAGGTCGCACACCACCACGCCGCGGGCGTGCACCGCGTCCAGGATCCGCAGCAGACTGCGGGCGAGCACCCACCAGTCGCGCCCACCGGGCGCCCCGTTTGTGCCGTCGGCTCGTCCCCCGGTCCAGCTCCCGGCCGTTCCTCCGACCGGCCCACCGGCCGTACCCGTTCCCCCGGCCGTACCCGATCCCCCGGCCACACCCGATCGCCCGCCCGCGCCGTACGGACCGCGGGTCAGGACGTCCCGCCGCAGGTCGCGCTGCCCGCGCGCGCCGCTGACCAGGTACTCGTCGGTGCCGTGCCGGAAGTAGTCGACCAGGTCCGGCACTCCGGGCACCCCGGCGAGTGCGGCCAGCACCCGCCGCTCGTGGCGCAGCCGGCCGCGTGCGTCGGTGCCGCTGCCGTCCTCGGCGACGAACGCCCGGGCCTGTTTGACCACCACCTCGCGCCCGGTGGCGAGTTCGACGGCGCGGTAGACGTGGCCGCTCGGCGCGCGGGTGATCCCGGCGGTGATGCGGTAGCGGCCGTCGCCGACCCTGGTGGTCGTCGGACGGGCGCGGTCGCCTCGCGGTGCGAACGGGTCGCTCGCCCAGGGCGGTTGACGGTAGCGGGGCTCGGCCAGGGCGGGGAACAGCGAGCCGTCGGGGCCGGTCATGCCGCGCTCGGCCTCGTCTTCCGTGACCCGGAACGGGCCGTAGCGGTAGTGCACGGGGGCGTCCGGCCGGATCCGGCGGTCGCTGACCACCTCGGGACCTGGCCAGCCGGCCAAGGCGCGCGCCAACTCCAGCCCGAGGGCGTGGACGTGGTCCGGCCGGGGGTAGAGCGTCACGGCCTTCCCCACGGCGGCGGCGCCGTGCCGGCCGCTGTTGAGTTCCCGCAGCACCGCCGCGCTCCGGGCGAACTTCACGTCCCCGGTGTGCCGCAGCAGGATCGGGACCACCACGTCGAGCAGGTCCGCCAGGTCGCCCGGTCGGGTGGAGACGTGCAGCTTCCACCCGTGGGCCAGCTGCGGCATCCGCGGGTCCCGCAGGTACCACCACGGCCCGTCCGTGCGCAGCGGCCCGTGCGGTGCGGACGCGGCGGCGGCGAGCGCCTCCACCCGGTGCCGCAGTGCCTCGGCGGAGCCGGGGTCGGGTGCTGTGGTCAAGGATCCGTCCCTCCCCCGGTCCGCCTGTTTCCTGGCTCTTTTCCTCGGTCGGTCGTCCGCCGGTGCCTGGGTCAGGCGTTCATCTCACAGGGGAAGCGGGTCGGAACGTACGTGACCCACGGGTCGGCGAGGCACGCGACCGGCGCGAGGTCGGCGTCGAACTCGTCCTCGAAGGCGATGGCGTCCTCGTCGATGTCCAGCGGACCGGCGTCGCGGATGTCGGCCATGACTGCACTCATGTGAATCCTCCCGATGATGCGAATCGTTGGAACCTCTGACTGGGTTCCCCAGGCTAGCCACGCCCTCCGGGCCGGGACAGGGCTCGGACGGAGCCGACGGATCGCCTACGACAAAGAGTGGTTCCGTTTGTGGACGCCGCCTGCGCAGCCCCTCACACCCCCTCCCCTTCACCGGTCGGGCCCGTCAGCAGAGCCCGTCGCGCCCCGTCAGCCGCGGACCCGCAGGGCCCGGAGGTACTCGCGCGCCAGCAGCCGCAGTGCCGCGCCCTTGGCGGGGCTCGCGGAACGGCGGAGCAGGGCGCCGCGGTCGGCGCGGGCGGCGGCGCTGGTGAGCTCGTCGACCCCGATGAGGCACCGGACCATCGGCCGGTGGGCGGCCGGCACCAGTTCGACGACGGCCCGGCCCTCGGCGAGGGTGCGGTCGACCCGGTCGAGCAGGTCACCGATCAGCGCGCGGACGGCCGGCCGGTCGCGGGCCTGCTCCAGGTCGTCCCGGGTGACGCCGTGCTCGGCGAGGGTCTGCTCGGGGATGGTCAGCCGGCCGTCGGCGAGGTCCTCGGCGAGGTCGTTGACGAAGTCGAGTCGCTGGCCGGCGTCGATGTAGGTGCGGCAGGCGGCGCGGTAGGCGCTCTGGTCGCCGTCCGGGCCGAGCACCGCGGCGACGACCATGAAGCCGGGCAGCGAGTACCCGTCGACGTACGCCTGGTACTCCTCCTCGGTGGCGAAGCCCGTGAAGTCGAGGTCCGCGTCCGTCGCGGCGAGGAAGTCCGGAACCAGGTCGCGCAGCACGGGGTGCGCGTCGGCGCTGTGCAGCAGGGGGCGCAGCTCGGGGTCGTCGGTGCGGCCGGTGGCGAGGGCCTCGGTGACGCGGCGCTGCCACTGGGCGGAGGCGGTGCGGCGCTCCGCGAGGGGCCCGCTGTCGAGCAGGGTGTCGGTGTGGTGCATGAAGGCGGCGGCCGCGATCACGTGCGGGACGGTGCGGGCGGGCAGCAGCAGGCCGGCCGCCACGGTGGCCTCCCGCCGGTACCGGGTGAGCCGCCGGCGCTGCCGGTCGTAGTCGGCCCGCAGCCCCGGGTCGTGCACGCCGGCCGCGTCCAGCGCCCGCTCCCACCTGCTCACTCGGTTCACCCCATCACGTGTTCGATCGGGGTCGAGCGTAGTGGGTGGGAGCGGTCCGCCCTCTCCGCGGTCCCGCGGGGGCCGGCGGTTGGGTCAGCGCTGGCGGATCGTGGAGAAGCCGCAGGCCGGGGTGCAGAGCGTGACGATGCCGCTGTAGCGGTACGTCGTCCGGCCCTTGGTGACGCTGTGCACGGTGAGCTTCTCCCGGAGGTTCGTCTCGCGGCAGCGCGGGCAGGCCGCGCTGACCGGCTTGCCCCAGGGGCGCTTCGGGTCCAGCTTGTTGTAGGAGACCAGCATCAGGACGACGGAGAGCCCGGCGACGCCGAAGCCCACGACCCTCCAGGTCCCGTTCGAGGACTCCCGGCGGTCGATCATCTCGTCGTAGGAGTAGGTGCCTCCACCACCGTGGTTGGACCAGATCCGGCATTCGCTGTCCCGTGTCATGGTGTGGCCGTCGCAGGTCGGCGCGGAGTCCGGGTCGGACTTGCCCACCACCAGGGCCAGGAAGAGGCCGATCGCCGCCAGGAGGCCCAGGACGATCACGGCGGTGGTCCGGCTGCGGCCGGTGTGCAGCCGTTTGCGCTCGTTGTACGCCGTATCGATCACAGCCTGGGCCATGTTGCCCCCGTCGACCGCCACCACGTGCCTCCCGTCGTCCGTCCCGGCTCCACGGCTCGGACGGGATGTC
The DNA here is from genome assembly GCF_055585785.1 of Kitasatospora sp. NPDC053308. Taxonomy (NCBI): domain Bacteria; kingdom Bacillati; phylum Actinomycetota; class Actinomycetes; order Kitasatosporales; family Streptomycetaceae; genus Kitasatospora; species Kitasatospora sp. NPDC053308. The sequence continues at coordinate 42,785 of NZ_JBVJJY010000004.1, forward strand.
CGGGCCGGAGGCCCCCTCGGCGAGGGGGTGACAAGAACCCACCATGATCGGCCCGCTCGCGCACGGGACTTGGAAAGATTTGACCTTTCAGTTCCCGGCCGTGACCGAGGCCAGGTAGGCGGCCGCCTTGGCCGGGTCGAGGTACCACCGGTCCACGTCCGCCGGGTCGTCGAAGTTGTTGGCGAAGCGGTCGGCCACGGCCGGGTGCTCGCCCGCCGCGACGAGCAGGTCGAGGACGTGCGGGGGCGGCGGCGCGAGCATCGCGTTGGACCAGACGGTGACCGGGCCCGCCGTCTCCCAGAAGGCGTCGAAGGCGGCCTGCTGGAAGTCCCGGTCGAAGGGCTTGTCGCCGTGGGCGAGGATCGCCGCCAGGTAGACCGCGGCACACCTGGCCGCGCTGTTGGCGCCCTGGCCGGTGATCGGGTCGTTGGTGACGACCACGTCCGCGACGCCCAACACCACCGCGCCGCCCGGGAGTTCGCCGACCGGGTGGCGGACCACCGGGGTGAAGCGGCCGGCCAGGGTGCCGCCCGCGTCGGTGAGTTCGACGCCGGTCCGGGCCCGGTCGTACTCCCAGGGCGTGAAGGTCTTCATCAACTCCAGCGTCACCCGGAGGTGTTCGGCCGGATCGCGGATCCCGTCGAAGGCGTCCGCCGGCCCGCCCGGCACGGCCTCCCAGAGCAGGATGTCGCAGGGCCCGGAGACCGTCAGCGCCGGCACCACGAACAGCTCGCCGACCCCGGGCACCATATTGCAGCGCACCGCCGGGAAGTCGTGCTCGGGGCGCGGCGCGAGCCCGTGCACGTAGACGGCGGACAGCGCCCGCTGCGGCCGGTCGTACGGCGAGTGCACGTGGTCGCGCTCGAACAGCGAGCCCAGCGCGCCCTTGCCGGAGGCGACCAGCACCAGGTCGTACGAGCCGGCCAGGTGCTGCAGGTCGGCGGCGGTCACCCGGCGCAGCTCCACCCGGCCGCCGCGCTCGGCGAAGGCCTCCAGCCAGGCGGACATCTTCACCCGCTGGTCGACGGACTGCGCGTAGGCGTCCAGCCGGCCGACCCAGTCCACCACCCGCTCCGCCGCCGGCCCGCTCAGCGACAGCCCGACCCCCTCGATCCGGGGCGCCGCGTCGGCCCAGAAGTCCAGGCCGAGGGCGCGCTCGGTCCGCATCGCGGAGTCGAACATGCACTGGCTGGACAGCACCCGTCCGGAGCGCACCTCGTCCGCGCCGCGGTCGGTCAGCACCGTCACGTCGTAGCCGTGGGACTGCAGCCCCAGGGCCAGTTGGAGCCCGGCCTGCCCGGCGCCGACGATCAGAATCCTGCGCATCGCCCCTGCTCTCCTGGTGGTGCGTCACGGCTCCACAGCCGGACGGCACTTCGCGACTGCCCCGCAGCCTGGATACCAGTCATCGGCCCGCCCGTCCACGGGCCGTGCCGTGCACCGTGCGGCGAATGGACGGACGTGCGAGGCCTGGCCGGGGCCGGGTCGAGGCCGGTTCGGGGCAGGGTCGAGGCCGGGTCGAGCCCTGGTCGGGGCAGGGTCGAGGAGGGGGAGGCGGAGCTTCCGCTCACGGTCAGCGCGCGCCGGCCGCCGCTCCGCACCCGCACTACCCGCCGCCCGCCCGCCCGGCCACCAGCCGGTCGCCCAACGCACTGCGCCGGTACAGGACTTGGCGTCCGTCCCGGGCGCGGGCGAGCAGACCCGCGGCGTACAGGACGCGCAGGTGCTGGGAGACGGCGCTCGGCGTGACCCGCAGCCGGCGGGCGATCTCCACGGTGGCGGTCGGCTCCTCCAGCAGCACCAGCAGCCGGGCCCGCGGCGCACCGAGCAGGGCCGCCAGCACCCGCGGAGCGGCACCCGGCGGGGAGCCGTCCTGCGGTGCGCCACCCGGCGGGGAGTCCCACAGGGTGGCCACGCCCCGGCTCGGGTAGACCAGGCTGGGCGGCTCCTGCGGACTGAGCGGCGGCGCGGGCTTGTGGGCGAACACGGACGGCATCAGCAGCAGACCCCGCCCCGCCGCCGCGACCCGGTGCCGGCTGATCATCCGGTCGACGTGCAGCACGCCGTCCCGCCAGCAAAGGTCCGGGTGCATGTCGGCGAACAGCAGCCGGGCGCCGCCGAGCGCGAGCCGCCGGGCCCGGTAGGTCATGTCCGCCTCCAGCACCAGCCGCATCCGCGGCCACTCCGGCTCGATCGCCGACCGCCAGTACCGGTGCAGGAGGTCACAGACGGCGTCGCGCAGCGCGGCGACCGCGGCGTCGTCGCCGTCGACGGCCGCCCGCAGGGCCCCGGGCACCGGATCCGGCGCGTGCGTGAGCAGCAGGTCGCGGCGGACCAGCTCCGGGGAGGTCCGGCGCACGACCGCCAGCTCGTCCCGGAAGTCCGGCGCGAAGCTGGTCGGGACGGGTGTCAGATGGTCCGGGACGGTACGCCGGCGCGCCACCAGGGCCAGCAGCAGCTCGGTGTCGAGCGCCCCCAGCCGACCGAGCACCGACCTGCGCCACGGCAGGTGCAGCGCCGAGAGCCCGGGGTCCTGCAGCACCCGCAGGCTCAGCACCGCCTCGTGCAGCGGCGACAGCGCGAACCGGGTGTCCGCGAGGTCCTCGACGCCGAGTTCGAAGCTGATCATGAAGCCCCACGCTACATCGATTGGCGGCGCCCCGCCGATGCCGTGCACTGACGCCATGACACCGACCGACCGGACACCGACCGGCCCGACCCCGAACAGCCCGGCACCGGCCGGCCCGACACCGGCGACCACCACGACCCCCGCCGCACCCGGGCCGGCCGGCCGATGACCCGCCGCCTGGTCCTGCTCCTCGCCGTCACCTGCGCCGTCGCGGTCGGCAACCTCTACTTCCCGCAGGCCGTCGCCCCGCTGATCGCCGCCGGACTCCACGCGCCGCCGGACACGGCGGCCCTCGTCGTGACCGCCACGCAGCTCGGGTACACCGCCGGGATCGTGCTCCTGGTACCGCTCGGCGACCGGCTCCCCCACCGCCCGCTCCTGGTCAGCCTGCTCTGCCTCACCGGTCTCGCCCTGCTCGCCGCGGGCTGCGCGCCGGACCTGCCCGTCCTGGTCGCGGCGAGCACCGCCGTCGGCCTGACCACCGTCGCCGCCCAGATCGTCGGCACGCTGGCCGCGAACCTGACCTCCGCCGGGCGCCGGGGGGCGGTGATCGGCACCCTGCTGAGCGGATCGACCGGCGGCATGCTGCTGGCCCGCACCTTCGGCGGCACCCTCGGCGAGTGGCTGGGCTGGCGGGCCCCGTACCTGGTCGCCGCCGCGCTCACCCTGCTCCTCGCCGCCGTCCTGGCCCGCGCCGTCCCGGCCACCACCGCGCCCTCCCGGCAGCCGTACCGGGCCCTGCTCGCCGAACCCCTGCGCCTGCTGCGCACCGAGCCGGAACTGCGCCGCTCCTGCGGCTACCAGGCGAGCGTCTTCGCCGGCTTCTCCGCCGTCTGGACCTGCCTGGCCCTGCTGCTCACCGGCCCGCCGTACGGGCTGGACGCCCGGGCGGTCGGGCTGCTCGCCCTGGTCGGCGCGGCGACCATGCTCTGCACTCCGTACGCCGGAAGGCTGGTGGACCGGCACGGCCCCGACCCGGTGAACCTGGTCTGCCTGCTCGGCGTGCTCGCCTCGGCCGCCGCCCTCGCGGCGGGCGGCCACGGCGGCCCGCTCGGCCTGGCGGCCCTGACCGTCGGCACCCTGCTGCTGGACGTCGCGATGCAGTGCGGCATGGTGGCCAACCAGACCCGGGTCGACACGCTCCGGCCGGAAGCCCGCGGCCGCCTCAGGAGCGCCTACATGACCTGTGCCTACCTGGGCGGCAGCGCGGGCTCCTGGCTCGGCAGCCGGGTCTGGGCCCGCACCGGCTGGTGGGGCGTCTGCACCCTCCTGGCCCTCCTGGCCCTCCTCGCCCTGCTCGCCCTGACCCGCCATCTCGCCGCCACCGCCCGCACCGCCCCGCGCACCCCGGCGGACCGTCGGCCGCCACCCCGGACGAAGGACCGCCCGTCCCCCCGCTCCCAGCAGGCCTGACCTCGCGTCGTCCGCGGGAGCCGGGCCGACGCGCGCGATGGAGTGGGCGGCCCCGCGGGGCGGGGTCAGCCGGTGACCAGGCGGCGGCCGGTGATCTCGTCGGGGCGGATCCGGACCCAGCGGGGGCGGTCGCCGCCGGCCCACGGGGTGGCGCCGGGGAGGGCGGCCAGGTGCTGCTGTTCCTCGGGGTCGGTCACGTAATGGGCCTGGCCGAGGGCGAGCACGCTCCAGCCGCGGCCGAGGTACTCGTCGATGCGGTCGACCTCGAAGGACACCGGGGCGGACTCGGCCGGGGCGGCGGCGTGGCGCTCGCCGGTGCGGAACGCGAAGGACGCCCGGTCGACCACGTAGTTGACGGGCAGGACCACCGGCCCCGGCTCGACCGCCAGCCCGATCCGGCCGATGCCGTGGGTGCCGACGAGTTCCCAGCACTCGGCCTCGGTGAGGTTCTGCAGCCGGGGGTGCGGGCCGGGGCCGCCGTGGCCGGGCGGGGCGTCGGCGCGGCCGGTCAGCAGTTCGTCGCGACTGCAGCCGAGCGCGGCGGCGATCCGCACGAAGCCGGCCGGGTCGAAGTCGGGCCCGGCGCCGAGCAGGTGCCGCAGGTAGCGGGGGGCCATCGCGGCCCGGCGGGCCAGGTCGTCCTCGGTGATGCCCAGCCGGTCGCACCGTTCGGCGATCCGCTGGGCCACGGCGGCGGGGTCGGTGGTGTCGTGCACGGGGTGACTCCTCGGCTTGCCGGGGGCGTTCGGGCCGGGCCCGGGCCGCGTAGAGGCGCACTCCGGTACGGTCCCGTCGAGTTGACCAGGGCGGACCCATCCAAGCGTCCGGCCTGCGGCAAGTCGAGCAACGGCCGGGCCCCGTGCGTGTCGGCACCACGCCACCGCGGCGCCCGCGCGCCGGCAGCGCTCCCTCCGCCCGCTAAAGATCCGTCAAAACCGCTGTGCACACGCCTGTCACCCCTCCCACCCCCGGCGCATACTGTCCAGCGCGGCTCGCACCGCGCGACAGGGCCACTCCGGTCCCGGCCCGGCTGCGCCGCGACGGGGGAGGTCGAAATCGTGGCATTCGTCGTGATCGTCGCCGTGCTGTTCCTGCTCTGGCTGGCGACCGGGGTACGGGTGGTGCAGCAGTACGAGCGCGGGGTGGTGTTCCGGCTCGGGCGGGTGAGCGGGCGGGTCCGCGAGCCGGGCGTCACCCTGCTGGTGCCGGTGCTGGAGCGGATGCGCAAGGTCAACGTCCAGGTGGTCACCATGCCGGTGCCCGCGCAGGAGGGCATCACCAAGGACAACGTCTCGGTGAGCGTCGACGCGGTGCTCTACTTCCGGGTGGTCGACCCGATCAAGGCCACCGTGGACGTGCAGAACTACGCCTTCGCCATGCTGCAGGTCGCCCAGACCTCGCTGCGGTCCATCATCGGCAAGAGCGAGCTGGACGACCTGCTCTCCGGCCGGGAGAACCTGCACCAGGGGCTGGAGGTCATGCTGGAGAGCCCGGCCACCGGCTGGGGCGTGCACATCGACCGGGTGGAGATCAAGGACGTCAGCCTGCCCGACTCGATGAAGCGCTCGATGGCCCGCCAGGCCGAGGCCGACCGCGAGCGCCGGGCCCGGATCATCACCGCCGACGGTGAGTTCCAGGCCGCCGCCAAGCTCGCCGAGGCGGCCGACAGGATGGCCGAGACCCCGGCGGCGATGCAGCTGCGGCTGCTGCAGACCGTGGTGGAGGTCGCGGCGGAGAAGAACTCGACGCTGGTGCTGCCGTTCCCGGTGGAGCTGCTGCGCTTCTTCGAGTCCTCCGCGGCCCGGATCGCCGACGGCGCGAACGGCCCCGGCGCCGCCTCCCCCGACCCCGCCCCGCCGGCCGTACCCGGGCCGAACCCGGCCGTACCCGCGCAGGCCCCCGCCGACGGGCGCTGACGCCCCGCGCGGCCGGCCCGGGCGAACCCGTCCGGGCCGGCAGCTGCCGGACGCCCGGGAGCGGGCCATCGGCCAGGCCGCGGGCCCTGAGCGCGTCACGGTCGTCGAGCGCGAGGAGCTGCTGCGCCGCTGTGGGCGTGGACCCCGTCACGGACGGACGATCGGCAGCAGTACCTCGTCCACGATCTCCGCCGGGTCGAGTTGCACCGCGTCCCCGCCGCACATCTTGATCCGGTACAGCATGAGCGCCGGCACCACGTCGGTGACCAGCGGCGTGACGGCGCCCGGCCGGACCTCACCGCGCTCGGTGCCGCGGTCCAGCACCTCGGCGATCAGCGCGGTCGTGGGCTCGACCACCCGCTCGAACACGATCTCCACGAAGGCGTGCGCCCTCTGGTGGTCGAGTTCGCTCATGATCGCCCGCACGGCGGCGCCCAGCTCGCTGAACATCGCCGTGCGCAGCCCGGCCACCACCTCCAGCAGGTCGCCGCGCAGGCTGCCGGTGTCGGGGGCGGACCCGCCGGGCGGCAGGCTGGCCCGCAGCGCGTCCATGACCAGCTCCTCCTTGGAGGACCAGCGCCGGTAGAGCGCGGCCTTGCCGGTCTGCGCCGCGGCGGCCACGCCCTCCATGGTCAGCCGGGCGTAGCCGTCGGTGGTGAGTTGCCGCAGGACCGCCTCGAAGATGGCGCTCTCCAGCGCCTCGCCGCGCCGCCGCAGCGGGGCCCCCGTCACCGGTCCGTGGACGGCGTCCGTATCAGCGGTCATGGCTGCGCACCTTCTTCAGTCGCCCTTCCTCGATCCCCTCGGTACACGCGTTCGCCCTTGTCGCGGTTCTCCGGCCCGCCGGACTCCGGAACGGTCTCCGAGCACGCGCGGAGGCGAAGGGGGCTTTCCTCTCACGGGCTACTGTCGATGTTAGTGAACGAACCCGTTCCCTCCCACCCCCGGACCGGGGTACGCGGCCCCCTCGCCCCGGACGGCCGGGTCGGACGCTTCCGGGTTCCCGGCCGGGCCCCGCTCGCGGTAGGTCCAGCGCGGCAGGAAGAACTGCGTGACCGGCCCGACCAGGAGGGCGTAGGCGACGGTGCCGACCCCGACCGTCCCGCCCAGCAGCCAGCCGGCCGCGAGGACGGTGACCTCCAGGCCGGTCCGGACGGTCCGCAGCGAACGGCCCGTCAGCGCGGCCAGTCCGGTCATCAGACCGTCCCGGGGGCCCGGCCCGAACCGGGCGCCGACGTAGACCGCGACGGAGAACCCGTTGAGCAGCACGCCCAGCAGGAGCAGGCAGCCGCGGGCCGGCAGTCCGAGGTCCTCGGGGAGGACGGCGAGCCCGAGGTCGGAGGAGAGGGCGAGCACCACCACGTTCGCGCCGGTGCCGAGCGTCGGCCGCTGCCGCAGCGGCACCCAGGCCAGCAGGACGAGCACGCCCACGACGGCGCTGATCGTGCCGAAGCTCAGCCCGGAGTGGCGTTGCACGCCCTGGTAGAGCACGCTCCACGGGTTGACGCCGAGGGCGGCGCGGACCAGCAGCGAGAGGCTGAACCCGTACAGGGCCAGTCCGCCGAACAGCCGGGCGAGGCGGTGCAGCGGGCGTTCGGCGAGCGGCAGGTAGCCGAGGCCCCCGGTCGACGGGTGGCGCGGGGGTGCGGTGCTGACGGGCATGCGGGTGTTCCTCCGGTCCTGGTGCGGGGTGCTGGGCACCTGCCGGGGAGTCTCCACGACCGCCGCCCGCGATCGGATGGCCAATCGGCGGAAAGTGGTATGGTCCACCGAGCCGATCCCAGGGGGCCCGGGACGATGACCCACGCGCTCGGCGCACGACAACTGGCCGCGCTGCTGCCCGGCCTGCCGGAGGCCCGGCCGGTCTACCGCCATCTGTTCGAGGCGATCAGCGCGCTGATCCTGGACGGCCGGGTCGCGCTGCACACCCGACTGCCCGCCGAGCGGGCGCTCGCCACCGCCCTCGGGCTCAGCCGGCCGACCGTCACCAAGTCCTACGCGCTGCTGCGCGACCACGGGTACGCCCGCAGCCGGCAGGGTTCCGGCACCTGGACGGCACTGCCGAAGGAGGTCGTGCCGCACAAGGTCAGCCGGGTGCTCCCCGGCCCGGACGCCGCCATCGACCTGGCCCGCGCCGCCTGCGGCCTGCCGCAGCACGTCCTGGACGCGGCCCTGGCCGAGGTCGCCCCGCAGCTGGCGGTGTACACCGGCGGCCCCGGCTACCACCCGTACGGGCTGCCGGCGCTGCGGGCGGCGGTGGCCGAGCGGTTCACCCGGCGCGGGCTGCCGACCGTGCCCGAGCAGGTGCTGATCACCTCTGGGGCGCAGCACGCGCTCACCCTGGTGATCGGGCTGCTGACCGCGCCGGGCGACCGCGTCCTGGTGGAGAGCCCGTCCTACCCCAACGCCCTGGAGGCCGCCCGGCGCGCCCGGCTGCGGCTCGTCCCCACCCCGATGGCGGAGCACGGTTGGGAGGTCGAGGCCGTCGAAGCCGCCTTCCACCGGGCGGCTCCCCGGCTGGCCCTGCTCACCCCGGACTTCCACAACCCCACCGGTCTGCTGATGCCGGAGGAGGATCGCGCCCGCGTCGTCCGGGCCGCGCGGGCCGCGGGGAGCTGGCTGGTGATCGACGAGGCCATGGCCGAGCTGGCCCTCGACTGCCCGCCGCCCGCGCCCTTCGCAGCCCGGGCCGGGTCGGGCGGAGCCGGCGGGGTGATCACCGTCGGCTCGATGAGCAAGACGCACTGGGGCGGCCTGCGGATCGGCTGGCTGCGCGCGCCGGCCGCGCTGGTGACCGAGCTCGCCGGCCAGCGGATCGCCAACGACCTGGGCGGCTCCGTGCTGGACCAGTTGGTGGCCCGTAACCTGCTCGACGCCGACGAGGACCTGGTGCGCGGGCGGTTGGACGCGCTGCGCGCCCGACGCGCCGCCCTGGCCGGAGCCCTGACGGAGCACTTCCCGGGGTGGAGCTGGCAGTTGCCGCCGGGCGGGCTGTCCCTCTGGGTCGACCTCGGGGAACCGGTCGCCACCGCCCTCGCCGAGCGTCTGCTGGACCACGGCGTCCGGATCGAGAGCGGCGCCTTCTTCGCCGCCGACCCGGGCGTCTTCGAGAACCGCCTGCGGATCCCGTACACGATGCCGCCGGCCGTCCTGCGCGAGGCGGTCCGGCGGATGGCGGCGGCCGTGGCGCAGGGGCTCCCCGTGCCGTCGACGGCACGGCGGGCACACCTGGTGGTCTGACCCCGCCCGCCCAGGCGGGGCCCCGGCTCCCGGTCGTGGTCCCGTCGCGGCCGGAGCCGAGGCCCGTTCACCCGGGGGGCCAGGGTGCGGTCCCCGGAGGAGTCGCCCCGGAGCCGGCGTTACAGGCCGAGGTCGACGGCCAGGCAGTTGGGGAACGTCCAGGCGCGTTCCGGGTCGTAGGGATCGTTCGCCCCGCCGCCCGGGCCGGCGTCCACCTCCTCCGTCATGGACGCGAAGGGGATGCGTTCGGGAAGCGTGCCGTAGCGTGCGCGCCGCGCTTCCGCGGCGGGGTCGCGGCCGGGGTCCTCACTCATGCCCCTCAGCCTGCGCCTCCCGCCGTCACCTGTCAAGGCAGTGACGGGCGATGCGGCGGCAGTGCCGCCCGACCCGGCGGCGCCGGGTATCCGCTGTTCCGCCCCGGCCCCCTGCGGCAGGGTTGCCCGGGCGGGGCCGCCACGGCCCCGCCCGCGGACACGAAGACCAGCACGAAGGAGAGGACCGCATGGTCACACCGGACACCGACGGCCGGGGCCTAGCACGGGAGACGGTCGAGGCGGCGCTCGACCGGGCCGCCGCGACGGCGCACCTCAACGCGTTCATCACGCTCGACGCCGAGGGGGCACGCGCCGAAGCCGCCCGCCGCGACACCGGGCACCGCGGGGACGCCGCGGGGGAACGCAGGCCCTGGGGCCTCGTCGTCAAGGACAACATCCACGTCGCCGGCCTGCCCAACACCGCCGGCACCCCCGCGCTCGCGGACTTCGTGCCGGCCGCCGACGCGCCCGTCGTCCGGGCCCTGCGCGCGGCGGGGGCGATCGTCCTCGGCAAGACCAACCTGCACGAGCTGGCCCTGGGCGCCACCTCCTGCAACCACACCTACGGCCCGGTCGGCAACGCCACCGACCCGGCGCTGTTCGCGGGCGGCAGCAGCGGCGGCACGGCCGCGGCGGTGGCGGCGGGCGTCGCGGAGGCCGGGCTCGGCACCGACACCGGCGGCTCCGTCACCATCCCGGCCGCGCTGAACGGGATCTACGGGCTGCGCCCCACCGCCGGGCGCTACCCTTCGGCGGGCCTCACCCCGCTGTGCCCCACCCGGGACACGGCCGGCCCGATGACCCGCACCCTGGACCTGCTGCTGACGCTGGACACCCTCGTCACCGGGGAGACCGGAGACGCGCCGGGCCCCTCCCGCCCACTCCGGCTGGGCCTGCCGCGGCACGTGTTCACCGAGGACCTGGAGGGCCCGGTCCGAGCCGCCTGGGACGCGGCCGTCGACCGCCTGACGTCCGCCGGGCACACCTGGGTGGCGGTGGACACCGCGCAGCTGGCCGAGCACGACGCCCGGATCGGATTCCCGCTGGTGTTCGGCGAGTTCGCCGCCGCGCTCGACCGCTACCTGGCGGAGCACCGGGCCGGCCCCAGCCCGGTCGAGGTCCTGGACGCGGTCGGCGACCCCGCCATCGGCGACCTGCTCAAGGCCACCGCACTGCCCACCGGCCCGGGGTACCCGGGGCCCGCCGCACTGGCGGGGGCGCTCGCGCAGCGCCGGGTGCTGCAGGCCGCCTACGACGAGCTGTTCGCGGCGCACGGCCTGGACGCGGTCCTCAGCCCCACCGTCCCGGTGTGCGCCCGGCCGCTGCGCCGGTTCGAGGACTCCCTGCCCCTCAACGGCCGGGACGCGCCCACCTTCTTCACCCTGATCCGCAACACCTCCCCCGCCGCCACCGCCGGTCAGCCCTCGGTGACGCTGCCGCTTCCGGTCACCGCCACGCCGCCCGTCGGCCTCCAGTTGATCGGGCGCCGGAGCGCCGACCGGGCGCTGCTGTCCGTGGCCGCGCGGGTGGACGCCCTGCTCCGGTGCGGCTGACGCCCGCCGCTCACCTTCGTCACCACCTTGACAGGTGACGAAGCGCCACGACAAACTCATCACCAGTCAGAGCGGTGACGGCATGCCGATCGCCGGATCCGCTCGTGTCCGGACCGTCCGAAAAGGGGTTTGTCGTGGTGAGCATCAAGCGTGGACGCAAGCGACGGATGACGGGTGCCGTCCCGGCCCTCGCGGCGGGTCTCGCGCTCTGCGCCCTCGCCCTCACCGGCACCGCGAGCGGGGCGACCGGCGCGACCGCCGAGGCCGATGCCTTCGGCGGTCGCGCCAAGCCGACCATCGTCCTGGAGCACGGCGCCTTCGCCGACGGCTCCAGCTGGAACGACGTCATCGCCCGCCTGCGCGCCGACGGCTACCCCGTGATCGCCGCCGCCAACCCGCTGCGCGGCCCGGCCTCCGACGCCGCCGCCCTGCGCACCGTCCTCGACCACATCCAGGGCCCCAAGGTCCTCGCCGGGCACTCCTACGGCGGCACCGTCATCAGCGAGGCCGCCGCGAACGACCCCGACGTGAAAGCGCTCGTCTACGTGGCCGCCTTCCTGCCCGCCCCCGGCGAGACCGCGCTGGAACTCACCGGCAGGTACCCGGGCTCCACCCTCCCCGACGCACTGGACCAGGTCACCTACCGGCAGGGTGACGGCAGCACCGCCACCGACCTGTACATCAAGCAGGACCTGTTCCGCCGGCAGTTCGCCGCCGACGTCCCGGCCGGACAGGCCGCGCTGATGGCCGCCGCCCAGCGCCCGATCGCCCAGGCCGCCCTGACCGAACCGGCCACCGGCGCCGCCTGGCAGACCAAGCCCAGCTGGTCCGTCGTCACCACCCAGGACCTCAACATCCCGGCCGCCGTCCAGCGCTTCATGGCCGAGCGGGCCCACGCCCGGACCACCGAGGTGGCCGCCTCGCACTCCGTCGCCGTCTCCCACCCCCGGCTCGTCGCCGACGTCATCGAGCAGGCCGCCCGCGCCACCGCCCGCTGACCTCGCCGGCCGGACCACCCACTCCTCCGTCAGGAAGCCCGCCATGCCCGTCGTACGGTTCCATCTCGTCTCCACCCTCGCCCCGCAGGACGTCCTCGCGGTGCTGACCGACTTCAGCCCCGCCCGCGCCGAGGCCTGGCCCACGATCGACGCGAAGCACTTCGAGGTCCACGGCCTCGGCGACACCTGGGCCGAGGTCACCGAGGGCACGGCCGCCGCCTGGGAGCGCGCCCGGTACACGTGGCGGCCGGGCGGGGACACCGTGACCGTCACCACCCTCGACTCCAAGCTCTTCGGCCCCGGCGGCGGCTGGGTCTTCCGGCTGACCCCCGAGGGCGAGGGCACCCGGGTCGACGTCGAGCTGACGCGCCGGCCGGCCACCCTCAAGGGCAGGATGCTCGCCTCGCTCCTACCCGTCGCCGCGCCGCCGTCCCTGCGCAGGTCCTTCGCCCGGCCCCTGCACGCCGGGTGAACCTCCCCCGCCCCCGCACGGGCCGACGGCGCGAGCCGTCGGCCCGTGCGGCGTACCGGTCCGGCCCCTCGGTCAGGCCGGCCGGTCAGACCCGCCGGTCAGGCCTCGGCCCCCAGGTGGCGGGTGAAGAACGCGGCGAGCCGGTCCACGGCCTGGCCGACGTACTCCTCCCGGTCGTACAGGTCGACGTGCCCGGCGCCCTCGATCCAGGCCAACTCCTTCGGCCCGGTCGCCCGTTGATGCGCCTCCACGGCCATCCAGGAGGTGACGGCGCGCTCCCCGACGACCTGCAGCATCGGGCGGGGGGCGATCAGCGGCACGGCGAAGAACGCGTCGTAGCAGGCCAGCCGGTCGACGCTCGCCCAGGCCAAGACCTTCGCGGACCGCTCGTGGCCGCCGCGCGGCGTGCAGTAGTACGCGAAGCCCTCCGCCGCGTGTTCGCCGCCGAGCGCCGCCGCCTCCTCCGCCGTCTCCGGGAACACCGGCAGCGCGCCCGGGTCCTCGCCCCGGGCGGCCGCGGTGCGGGCCCGGGCGGCCGCGTCCAGCAGCGCCCGGAAGACCGCCGGGTCCTGCGTGCCGTCCGCGCCCAGCCGGAACTGCCGGGACGGGTCGGCGGTGCACACCGTGGCCACCGCCCGGACCCGCTGGTCACCGCCGGTGGCGGCCAGCGCGTAGCCGCCGGAGGCGCAGATGCCGAGCAGCCCGACCCGCTCCTCGGCCACCTCCTCCCGGGTCATCAGGTACGACACCGCGGCCTTGAAGTCCTCCACCCGCTGCGCCGGATCCTCCAGGCCGCGCGGCAGGCCGCCCGACTCGCCCTGGTACGCGGCGTCGAAGGCCAGGGTGACGAACCCCCGCTCGGCCATCCGCCGCGCGTACGTGCCGGAGGTCTGCTCCTTCACCCCCGTACCGGGGTGGCCGACCACCAGCGCCGGCCTCGGGCCGGGCGCCGGAGCGGCCGGGGTGTACAGGTGCGCGGCGATCTCGATGCCGGCGCTGGGGAAACGGACGTCGGTCCTGTGCATGGGGGTGCTCTTCCCTCTCGGTCTGCTGGGGCTGTGCGTCGGATCCGCTCCCCGACCGGGGCGGCGGCGTCCGGGCCCCACTGTGCAGCCGGCGGACGGACCGGCGGATCAGTCAAATGACGGTGGGCCGCACCAGTTCGTACCCGGCCGGCCGCACCGCCGCGGCCGGTCGAACTCGCCTCCGCACAGCGTCGTTTGACCGTCATGTGACCGATGCGGGCGGGGGCGCGTCCGGCGGAGAGTGGCGGCCACACCGTTCGCACCCCGGAGGGGACCTCCTGCCATGCACCGCGACCAACCGCCGCCGAGGGCGCGTTCGGCGCCCGAGCACCTGCCCCCGCTGGTCCTGGCCGTCGACCGGATGCTCGACGAGTTCACCCGGCTCCCCTCGCGGGCGGAGTTCCGCTTCGATCCGGCGATGCCCGCGGTGATCACCGTCGAGTTCCTCGCCGAGCGGGGCCCGGGCCTCGTCTGGCGGTTCGGCCGCGAGCTCCTGCACCGCGGCCTGACGACGATGAGCGGCTGCGGCGACGTCCGGATGTGGCCCGCCCAGCCCGACGAGCGGCCGACGTCCTGGCTGCTGCTCGAAACCCCGGAGCTGGAGGCCCTGTTCGAGCTGCCGGCCGGGCCCCTGACGGCCTGGCTGGAGGCCGGCTACCGGATCGCCCCGGCCGAGACCGAGCTGGACGGCCTGGACTGGGACGGATTCCTGCGCGGCCTGGCCGACCGCCCGGACCCGCCGTACGAGTGACCGCGGCCCGCCATCGTGGGAAACGCATGGCGTCCCGGTCCGCGCCGGGGGGCACGGGCCGGGACGGAGGGCACGGGCCGGGACGGGGCTCCGGAGGGATCAGTGCCGGGAGGGGGGCACGCAGCGGAAGCCGGCCGCCGCGGCCGGATCACCGTGGCCGGTGTAGCGGGACACCTCGGGGTACCTGCAGAGGTCGCGCTTGACGCTCCGTCCGGTGGCGTCGACCAGGGTGGCGGGCAGCGTCGCGGGGGCCCTGCCCTGCTCGACCCAGGCGGTCAATGCCGCGAGGTCGTCGGTCGTGCCCTGGCCCCGGTTGAGACCGCAGTGCGCCGCGCCCGGGACGAGGAAGAGGCGGTAGAACGCGTCGACCCGCTCGGTGCCGCCCATCGTCCGCTCGACCCGGCGGCGGTAGTCGACGGTGCCCTGGGTGGGGATGAACTGGTCGGCCTGGCCGTGCCAGCTCAGCAGCTTGCCGCCGGAGTCCCGGAAGGCGGACAGGTCCGGGTCGTCCGTGCCGATGATCCGGTCGTACTCGGCCCGGGACTGCTCGAACAGCCGGGTGAACTGGTCGTAGGTGATCGTCGAGACGTCGAAGGACGGCTGCTTCTTCAGCCAGGTCGACACCCAGAGCGCCGGCACCGGGAACGGTGCGCCCTTGACGACGCCGTCGGCGTCGGGCCGGGTGGTGCCGGCCAGCCCCGAGAGGTCGGCCCCGACCGGGGCCCCGGGCCACAGCCTGCGGCCCGAGCCGGTGCGCGGACCGTCCCAGATCGTGCGCACCACGGCGGCGTCGGCAGCCGTGATGGTCGACTCCCGGCCGTCGCAGACGACCGTGGTGCCGATCAGCCGGCGCGGGTCGAAGTCGCACCGCGCCGCGTCGCTGACCAGGCCGTCCCGCACGCCGTCGAGCGGGTCGCAGGCCTTGACGGCCGCGTCGGTGAAGGCCTTGAACGCGCAGGGGGACGGGTAGGTCTTCTCGTTGTTCATGACGACCTGCGGCCACAGCGTCGCGACCTCGAACTCGTCCCAGTTGACGGCGGGCGCGTTGGCCAGGATGCCGTCGAAGTCGTCGGGGTAGCGCTGGGCCTCCATGTAGCCCTGGCGGCCGCCGGTGGAGCAGCCGTTGAAGTACGAGTAGGAGGGGTGGCGGCCGTAGACCGCGGCGACCACCTGCTTGCCGACGATCGAGGCCTCGTGCTGGGACCGCGAGGCGAGGTTCTCCAGCAGCGCGGTGTTGACCCGCCCCTTGGCGTCCAGCGCCCAGCTGACGTCGACGGCGTCGCCGAGCCCGGCGTCGGTCGTGGTGCCGGCGTACCCGTTCTTGACGGCCGTGCCCAGCCCGACGTTGTTGTCCCCGGCCGCGTACGCGCTGCCGCCGAGCGCCTGGAAGCGGCCGTTCCAGCCGGTGAGGGGCAGCCAGGTCCGCACCTTGGCGTGGTCGTCGTCGCCAGGGTGGGTCAGGGTGACGGTCACCTCGCAGAAGGCGGGGACACCGGTCACCTGGCCGCCGACCACCCCGGTCCCGTCGACGGTGCCGCCCTCCCGGCGGAGCGCCGTCACCGACTCCACCCTGGTGCCGGCGGGGGCCGCGACGGACACCGGCGCGCAGGAGGACGTCGCGGGCGCCGGACCACCGCCGGACGCGGCCGCCGCCGTCGGCAGGTCGGCCGCCGCCAGCGCGGCACCGGTCGCGAGCACGATCAGGAATCTCTTCATGGGTGTCCCGTCCAAGGGGGTCAAGGAGGTCAGGGGAGGTGACGGGAGGAATGGAGGGGAGAAAGGCGTGGGCATGGGCCCGACCGCTCGCCCTCGGGCGCGCAGTCACGCGGGGACGTCGCGGTGACACCTCTGCGCGGCCCGTCGGCCGAAGGGCCGCCCAGTCACCATCACCGGTTCAACTGGTGACGATGCTGGCACGGCTCCCGAGGGCTGTCAACGAGCGGCCAGCGAGCGGGCGGTGGAGAATCCACGGTGGCCGACCCGCAAGACCTGCTACGCTGCGGATGACCCGAAGTCCGGGTGATCGACGTGATCGATCCGATCGAGGAGTGACCGACATGGCGGGTGACGACGACATCTCCGGGTGAGATCCGGATCCCACGGCCACCGGCCGGCGCCCCAGGGGTGCCGCAGCCGACGTGGTCGGTCTCGTCGTACCCCTTGCCCCCGTGTCTGCCCAGGGCAGAGCTCTCGGTCCTGCCCTCAGTCCCCCTTCGAGGTCACCTCCATGTCCGACGCCGCCGTCGTCTGCTCGAACCTGTCCTTCGCCTGGCCGGACGACACCCCCGTCTTCCGGAACCTGTCCTTCACCGTGCCCGCCGGCCGTACCGGCCTGGTCGCGCCCAACGGCTCCGGCAAGAGCACCTTGCTCAAACTGATCGCCGGTGAACTCACGCCCACCGCAGGCTCGGTGACGGTCAGTGGCACGCTCGGCCACCTCCGCCAGAGCCTCCCCCTCACCGGGGACCTCACCGTCGCCGAGGTGCTCGACATCGCCGGGATCATCCGCGCCATCGACGCGGTGGAGTCCGGCGACGTCGACGAGCGGCACTTCACCACCATCGGCGACGACTGGGACATCGAGGAACGCACCCGCGCCCAGCTCGACCGACTCGGCCTGGGCCACCTCACCCTGGACCGCAGCCTGAGCACCCTCAGCGGCGGACAGATCGTCTCGCTCGGCCTCGCCGCCCAGCTCCTCAAGCGCCCCGACGTACTGCTGCTCGACGAGCCGACCAACAACCTCGACACCGAGGCCCGCCACAAGCTCTACGACGTGCTGGGCGACTTCACCGGCTGCCTGCTCCTGGTCAGCCACGACCGCGCCCTGCTCGACCGCATGCAGGGCATCGCCGAGCTGACGGGTGGCGAACTGCGCTTCCACGGCGGCGACTTCACCGCGTACGAGGAGGCCGTACGGGCCGAGCAGGAGGCAGCGGAGAAGAACGTCCGCCACGCCGAGCAGGAACTCAAGCGCGAGAAGCGGGAGTTGCAGCAGGCCCGCGAACGCGCCGACCGCCGGGCGAGCAACGCCGCGCGCAACCTCAAGAACGCCGGCCTGCCCCGGATCTTCGCCGGAACCATGAAGCGCGGCGCCCAGGAGGCCGCGGGCCGCTCCGGCACCCTGCACGCGGCCCGGGTCGACGACGCCAGGGCCCGGCTCGACGAGGCCGGGCGCGCCCTGCGCGAGGACCAGCGCCTCACCCTGGACCTGCCCGACACCCGGGTGCCCGCCGGCCGCACCCTCTTCCTCGGCCAGGGCCTCCAGGTCCGGCGCGCCGACCGGCCGGTGTTCGCCGAGGGCGGTGTCGACCTGAGCATCCGCGGGCCCGAGCGCATCGCGCTCACCGGGCCCAACGGCGCGGGGAAGTCCACCCTGCTGCGCCTGGTCACCGGCGACCTCACGCCCGACGAGGGACGGATCACCCGCAACGACGGCCGGATCGCCCATCTCTCCCAGCGCCTGGACCTGCTGGACCCGGAACTCAGCGTGGCGGAGAACTTCGCCGCCTTCGCGCCCGAGCGACCCGAGGCGGAGCGGATGAACCTGCTCGCCCGCTTCCTGTTCCGCGGCGCCCGGGCGCACCTGCCGGTGCGGGTGCTCTCCGGCGGCGAGCGGCTGCGCGCCACCCTGGCCTGCGTGCTGTGCGCCGAACCGGCTCCACACCTGCTGCTGCTCGACGAACCGACCAACAACCTCGACCTGGTCAGCGTGGGCCAGTTGGAGAGTGCGCTGCACGCGTACCGGGGCGCCTTCCTGGTGGTCAGCCACGACGAGCGGTTCCTCGCCGGGATCGGGGTCGACCGCGGCCTGCGGCTCGCCGACGGGGCCCTGCAGGAGACCGGGGCACCCACGATGTGACCCGCCGGCCCGTGCGCGCGGGCCCCGCCCGGGGCCCGCCGCCCGGCCACCCCGGCCCAAGCCGTTCTTGCGCCCCTCACAGTCACCTGCCAGGATGGTGATGTGAACCTTGACCATGTCTTCGTGTGCGGGCACCCGGCCCTCGACTTCGCGGCCACCCTCCGGGCCCGGCGTTCGACCCGGTTCGAGATGTTCGTGACGCCCGAGCGGCTGAACGCCTGGTACCTGGACTGCGGACTCGTGGACACCATCACGCCCGGCGGCGAGCAGGACGTCCGGGACGCGAAGACCGTGCGCGAGGCCGTCTACCGGCTCGTCACCAACCGCCTGGCCGGGGAGGACCTCGACCGCGAGGCGCTCGCCGTGCTCAACGGCGCCGCGCGCAAGGCACCGGTCACGCCCCAACTCACCCTGACCGGGCGGCACAACGAGGCGACCCCCGAGCAGGCCCTGGCCACCGTCGCGCGGCACGCCGTCGAACTCCTCAGCGGCCCGGACGTGCCACTGATGAAGGAGTGCGGCAACCCGGAGTGCACCCGGATCTACCTGGACCGCTCCCGGGGCATGCGACGCCAGTGGTGCGGCATGGAGTCCTGCGGCAACCGGATCAAGGCGGCCGCGTACCGGGCCCGGAAGAAGACCTCGCCCGCGGTCGGCGTGTAGCCGGGTCCGCGGCCGCGACGGGGCCCAGCGGCCCTCGGGACGACGACGGCGGAGGCCGGTGCGGGGATCATCACCTCGCACCGGCCTCCGCCGCGCCTCGCCTGCGGCGCCACACCCACCGCGCCCGGGTCCGGGACGTCCGTCCCGTCACCGGTCGAGGCGGCGATGAAGGAGTGGCAGCCCCTCACATCACCAGCCAAGGCGGTGACGCGCGCCGATCCGAACCCACCCCGGGGGGTGCGGCGCCGCCGTGGTTCACCGACGCGCGGACCTGGTCCGCTGGGTGGACGGTGCACAGCTGCCGGGCTGCCGGCCCAGGGCGGGGGGAACGAGCGGCCGCGCCCGGAGCCCTGCTGCGGCCGGTCCGAGCGGACGGGCCGCAGCAGGTACGCGCGGCTCGCGGGGTCAGGCCTTCTTGACCACGCTGGACTTCAGCTGCATGGCGCCGAAGCCCTCCACCCGGCAGTCGATGTCGTGGCCGTCGACGCCGTCCACCAGACGGATGTTGCGGACCTTGGTGCCGGCCTTGATGCCCGAGGCGCTGCCCTTGACCTTCAGGGCCTTGATCACCGTCACGGTGTCGCCGTCGCTCAGGACGTTGCCGACCGCGTCCTTGATCACCCGCTCACCGGCCCCGGCGGAACCGGCCTCACCGGCGGCGTCCGAGGGCGCCCACTCGTGGCCGCACTCCGGGCAGACCATGAGGGCGTCCATGGCGTAGGTGTATTCGCCGCCGCACTGCGGGCACGGCGGAAGGTTGTCGCTCATACGATCAGGATATCCAGTCATTCGGAGCGCGTTTCCCGAGGTCAGCGGCGCTTGGGCGCCGGGCGCCGCCCTCCCGGGAGGCGCCGGTCGCGCCCGCTGCCGATACTGGGGCCGCGCCCCGGGCGGCAGCCCGCCGCCCCGCTCCGGCCCCGCTCCGGCCCCGTCCCGGCGCCGTGCCGCGCGGACCGTACGGGCCCAGCGGGGCCGCATGGGAACAGCGGGGCTGCACCGGAACAGCGGGGCCGCACGAACGCGGCGGGGCCGCACGGCGGGAGCGAAGCGCGGGAACCGAGGAGGACGCCATGACCGGATCCGTGGTCGTCGGCTACGACGGCTCGCCCGAGAGCCAGGCCGCCACCGTGTGGGCCGCCCACGAGGCGCGCCGCCGCGGCCTGCCGCTCGAACTCCTCCAGGCCTGGCCCTGGCCGAAGCGGGACGTGGTCGGCAGCGACCAGAGCTACCAGCGGGCCCGGAGCCTGCTCACCGACCGGGCCGACGCCCTGCGCGCCCTGGTGCCCGAGGTGACGGTCACCACCTCGTCCGTGACCACCGAGCCGGTCGAGGCCCTGGAGACCGCCGCCCGGAGCGCCGCCGTGCTGGTGCTCGGCTCGCGCGGGCTCGGCACCCTGCGCGGCTACCTGGTCGGCTCGGTCAGCCAGGAGGTGCTGCGCCGGGCCGTCCGCCCGGTGGTGCTCGTCCGCGCGCGTGACGACGCGGGCGGCGCCGGGGTCGAGCACGCGGGCGGGGACGTCGGCGGGCAGGAGCCGAGCGGCCCGGTGACGGTCGGCCTCGACCTGACGCACCAGGCCGAGCCGGTCCTCGCCTTCGCCTTCGAGGCCGCCGCGCTCCGCTCGGCGCCGCTGCGCGTCGTCCACGTCTGGGCCCCGCCGCCCGGCAGCGAGCACATGTCCTACGGCGCCATCGGCGGCCTGGAGGGCGAGGTCGCCGGCTCCGAGCGGGCCGACCTCGCCGAGGCCCTGGAGTCCTGGCGGGCCCGGCACCCCGAGGTGGAGGTGAGGGCCGAGCTGGTCCGGGGCAAGCCCGCCGTGGAACTCGTGGACGCGGCGGCCGGCGCCCGGCTGCTGGTCGTGGGCCGCCGCAGCCGCCACGCGCCGCTGCGCCACCACCACCTCGGTCCGGTGGCCCACGCCGCAATCCACCATGTGCACGGCCCGGTCGCCGTCGTCCCGTACGACTGATCCGGGCCGTCAGCCCCGGCCGGCGGTGTCCTCGTCCGCCGACTCCGCGAGGTCCGCCGACTCTGCGGAATCCGCCGACTCCGCGAGGTCCGCCGACTCTGCGGAATCCGCGGACTCCGCGAGGCCCACGGAGTCCCCGGAGTCGGCGAGGTCCGGGGAGGCCGCGAAGTCCAGGGAGGCCGCGCAGTCCAGGGAGCCCGGGGAAGCCGGGGAGTCCACGAAGCCCGCGAAGCACGGGTAGCCCGGCAGCGGTGCCACCCGCCAGCCGCCGGCGACCTCCCGCAGCAGGCTCCGCACCGTCTCCGCGAACGCCGGGAACTCCTCCAGCCCCGCCGCGGCCTGCCAGCGGTGCCGGAGCACCTGGCGCGTGGTGGGCACCGGCCGCCGGGTGCGGTGCATGGGGCGGTCCTCGGCCGTGCGCGACAGCAGGCCCAGCGTCGCGTTCACCGTACACACGGCGACGGCCCGCCGCATTCCGGCCTCCCACACCGCGTCCTCGGCCAGCCCCGGGTAGACCGGGACGACCTCCGCCCGGTACGCCGCCTCGACCCGCCGGGCGAGCCCCGGCGGCAGGGCGAAGACGCACCAGCAGGTCGAGAACGGCATCCGGCAGTACGCCGCGGTCAGGAACACCGACTGGTAGCAGGCCACCTCGAAGTCGAGCAGCCGCAGGCCGTCCGCGGTGAGCAGGTTGTTGTCCGGGCAGGTGTCCCCCGGGCTGAACGCGGGGTACTCCTCGCCGCCCGCCGTGCCGATCCGGGCGAGGTCCGCGCCGAGGCCGGCCGGCACGGCGACCCCGGCCGCCTCCACCGCCTCGGGGAACCGGGCGGCGGCCCGCGCGATCCACGGCTCGTCGTCCCAGGTCGGCATCCCCCGGTCGAAGCGCGTCCACAGCCCGGTGAGCTCCTCGCGCCGGCCCACGGACCGGGCCGCCAACCGGCCGAGCCCGCCCGCCCAGGCCAGCAGTCCCTGCTCGGCGGCCTTGGGGTCGTCGCCCAGCAGCACGTCGGCCAGGGTCGGTGCCTCCCCGAGGTCCTCCAGGACCAGCAGCGGCACCTCCGGGTCCACGCCGAGCACCGCAGGGCCGGCCAGGCCGAGCGAGAGCCCGGCCGCCTCCGCGGTGAAGCCGCGCAGCGCGTCCGGCCCGCCGGTGTAGGCCTTGACGATGACGCTGCGGCCGTCGGCCGTCCGGCAGCGCAGCACGGACGAGCGGGCGCTCCCGCCCAGGTCGACGGGGTCGGACAGGGTGGTGGTCAGGACGCGCTCGGCGGCGCGCAGGATCTCGATCATCCGGCCCATCCTGCCGCCCGCCGGCCCACCGCCGCCGCCGTTTCCGGCCGAAAGCCCGGACCTTCCGGGGCCGCGGGACGCCCGCCCTGTCCCGGCACCCGCAACCCGCCCCGCCTCCGCCCCGCCGCGCCCTGCGGGGTGGGCCGTCAGCGCCCGGCCAGCAGGCCGCGGACGAAGGCCGCCTGGCCGACGTGCTGGAGGTCGTCGGCGATCACGCTGATCAGCCGCACTGCCAGGGTGACCGGGGGCTGCCACGACGTGTCGACGATCCGGGCGAGGGACCGCCCGTCGAGGCCGCGCACGTAGTCGACGGTCCGGGTGTGGACGGCCTCGTGGTAGCCCAGGAGCAGGTCGGCGGTGGCGGTGACCTCGGCGACCTGCGCGGGTCGGTGCCCGTAGCCGGTGGACGACACGGGGAACGGCAGGGCGAACCGCGCCGCCCAGCCGTCCGCGGTCCAGACCTGTTCGCGACCCGCCGCGTCGGCGAGGTGGTCGTCCTGTACCCGGGTGAGGTGCCAGACCAGCCAGGCGATCGAGTTGGCCGAATCCCGCGCCCGGAAGGCCAGTTGCTCGGGGGAAAGTCCGTCGACCACGTCGGCGACCGTCTCACGGATCCGGTCGAACGCGTCCACGAGAAGATCGGTGCTGGTCACACCGGCCACGGTCGCCTCCAGGTCGAGTACCCCCGTCCCCACCCGGCGGCGTGGCGGGGCGCCCGCCGCCCGACGATTGTGTCCCGCCCGGGGAGCCCCGGCCACCGGGACGGGCCCGGCGGGCGTACGGGACCCGCGGGCCTACGGGACCCGCGGGCCTACGGGACCCGCGGGCCTACGGGACCCGCGGGCGTACGGGACCGGCGGGCCTACGGGCCGGTTCGAGTCCGGCAGCGTGCTGCCGGAGACGGCTGCGACGAGGATGGGACGCAGCCGCGTCATAGGGTGGACGCACGCGCGACCCAGCCGCCCGGTCCACCCCGAGGAGCCCGCCATGGCCGATCCCATCCGTGCCCACCTGCTCGCCACCATCGAACTCGCGGACAGCGCGCGGGCGCACGGCAACCACCCCTTCGGCGCGCTGCTGACCGACTCCGCCGGCGAGGTCCTGCTCACCGCCGAGAACACCGTCCTGAGCGACCACGACGTCACCGCCCACGCGGAGACCAACCTGGTACGGCGGGCCTGCCGCACGCTGCCCCCGGCGAAGCTCGGCGAGGTCACCCTCTACAGCAGCACCGAACCGTGCGCGATGTGCGCCGGAGCGATCTACTGGAGCGGCATCCGGCGCGTCGTCTACGCGCTCTCCGCACCGCAGTTGAACGCCATCGCCGGCGTCGACCCGGACGAGCCGGTGCTCGACCTGCCGTGCCGCCAGGTCTTCGCGGCCGGCGGCGGCACCGTGGAGGTCTCGGGGCCTCACCTGTACGAGGAGGCCGCCGCCTCGCACACCGGGTACTGGGGCTGACCGGTCGGCCGTCCGCGGCGGGCCGGCCGGCCCGCCCGCCGCGGCGCGCTAGAGTCCCTGGCATGAGCGAGCCCGTACCCCCGCCCTTCGGGAACTTCCCAACTGCCTTCGCCGCACTGGACGTTCACGCGGACCTCGCCGCCCCCGTAGCCGACGCCCTGAAGAACTGGGACGCCCGGGAGGCGGCCGCCGCCGTGCTCTTCGTGGACACCGACCCCGAGAAGGCGGACACCGCGGTGTTCTGCGCCGCCTACGAGACGCCGCCGGAGCTCTCCGCGAACTGCGTGGTGGTCGCCGCCAAGCGCGCCGGTGAGACCACCCACGCCGCCTGCCTCGCCCTCGCCACCACGCGGGTGGACGTGAACCGTACGGTCCGCACCCGCCTCGGCGCGCGCAAGGCCTCCTTCGCCCCGATGGACACCGCGGTCGAGCTGACCGGCATGGAGTACGGCGGCATCACCCCCGTCGGCTTGCCCGGCGGCTGGCCGCTGCTGATCGACGAGGCGGTGGCCGCGGCCCCGTACGTCCTGGTCGGCAGCGGTCGGCGCCGGGGCAAGCTGATCCTGCCCGGGTGGGCGCTGGCGCGGCTGCCGGGGGCCGAGGTGCTGCCGGGCCTGGCCGGCTGAGCCGCCGCGCGCGGCGGCGGACGTCACCCGGCTGCCGGGCCGTACTGGCGGCGCCGTCCGGCCGCCCCCACCGTGGTGGAGGGGGCGACGACCGACAGGACGGTGACTCATGGTGGACGCCAACGACTCCGTTCCCCGCGTCGTGGTCGGTGTCGACGGTTCGCCGTCGTCGCAGGCCGCGCTGCGCTGGGGGATCCGGCACGCCACGCTGATCGGCGGCGTGGTGGAAGCGGTGGGCGCCTGGGAGCCTCCGAGCCACTACGGCTGGTCGGCGCCCGTGGTGGACATGTCCTTCGACCGGGACCAGGCCGAGCGGCGGTTCACCGAGGAGCTCCACGCGGTGCTCGGCGCGGACCGCCCCGTCGAGGTGCGGCCGAGGATGGTGATGGGCGATCCCTCGGACGTCCTGCTGAACGCGTCGAAGGGCGCCGAGGTCCTGGTGGTGGGCAGCCACGGCCGGGGCGGCTTCACCCGCGCCCTGCTCGGCTCGGTCAGCACCCGCTGCGCGCAGCACGCCGACTGCCCGGTGGTCATTATCCGCGCCAAGTGAGCCCTCCCCGCCGGGTGAGCCCGCCAGGGCCCGTCCGGCGCCGGCAGCTGTGTGCCCCGGCCGGAGCGCCGCGGGCCCGCCGGGCGCGGGAGCTCGCCGCAGGGCATCCGCGCCGAGTCCCGCTACGCGGCGCCGCTGACGCCGGTGGCGACGAAGCGGCGGTGCAGCCGGCGGAATTCCACCTGGGGCTCTCCGGTGATGCCGGCGTTCCGGACCGCGCGCGCCAGCCGTTCGGCGAAGAACGTCTCGAAGGCCTGCCGGGACTCCCAGACGTCGGTCACGTTCGGGCCCTGCTCGTCGGACCAGGCGATGTGCGGCTGCGCGCCGGCCGGCTCGACCTCCTCCCAGCGGACCTCGTCACGCACCGAGTCGTACTGCTCGGGGGTGGCACCGGCCCACCGCATCGACATCACCACGCTCATCTCACCGCTCCTTCGCTCCCGTCGGCTCGCCGCCGCGGTCCGATGTCCGCCCCTTCCAGCCGACTCCCGTCCGGGCCCGGACGCACCTCGGGCCCGCGCCGGCCGCGCCGGCCGCGGTGGCGGGCGTCCGACGCCCCTGCCCGTCCGCCCCGGATGCACCCGGGCGTGCGGAGTGGTCGACTCGACACGACGGGAGGTTTCGGGGGCCGTCACGGAGAGGAGCCGACCGATGCCGAAGGTGTCCAAGCAGTCCGCGACGAACGTCCAGGAGTTCGGTCCGGTGACCGACCGCCGCGAGGAGATGAACGGCTACACCGTCGAATTCGTCTCCTTCGCGGCCGACGCCGACCTGGACGAGCCGCTGCAGTCGCTGCCCGACGGGAGGTGCCAGTGCCCGCACTGGGGCTACGTCATCGCCGGGCGCATGCGCTTCGTCTTCGCCGACCACGAGGAGGTGTACGAGGCCGGCGACGCCTTCTACCAGCCGCCGGGCCACCGACCGTACGTCGGCGCCGGGACGGAGCTGCTGCAGTTCAGCCCCACCGACGCGCTGGCCCGCACCGAGCAGGCGATCGCCGACTGGATGGGCCGTCGGCAGGGCGGCACGCCGTAGGCCCCGGGCCCGGCCCCCGCGCGGGGGCCGGGCCGGTCGCCGTCATCCCGCCGGACGTTCCGGGTGGGTCAGGTTGGCGCCGCCACGGGGGTCGAAGACGTGGATCCGGGCGGTGTCGACCCACAGCTCCAGCGGGCCGCCCTCGGTGGCGCGGGTCGCGGTGTTGAGCCGCGCGACGACGCGGTGCCCCTGCATGCCGGTGTCGGCCCGGCCCGAGTCGGCGGCCAGTTCGGCGAGTTCCTCGGTGGCCGCGGGCCCGCCCTCCTCGGTGAAGTGGACGTACACGTCCGAGCCGACCGACTCCCGGACGTCGACGGTCACCGTGACGGTGACTCCACCGGGGTGCTCGACCAGGGCCGCGTCCTCGAAGTCCTCCGGCCGGATGCCGACGATCAGCTCGCGCGGCGCGTCCGCGCGCTCCAGGGCGCGCCGGGTGCGGTCGTCGAGCGGCAGGTCGCCCAGGGAGGTGCGCAGCGCGTTCTCCTCCAGCGTGGCGCCGAGGAAGTTCATCCCGGGTGAGCCGATGAACCCGGCGACGAACAGGTTCACGGGCTCGTCGTAGAGGTGCTGCGGCGAGCCGACCTGCTGGACCACGCCGGCCCGCATGACGACCACCCGGTCGCCGAGGGTCATGGCCTCCACCTGGTCGTGGGTGACGTAGACGGTGGTGGTGCCGAGGCGGCGCTGCAGGGCGGCGATCTGGGTGCGCATCTGGACCCGGAGCTTGGCGTCCAGGTTGGACAGCGGCTCGTCCATCAGGAAGGCCTTGGGGTCGCGGACGATCGCCCGCCCCATCGCGACCCGTTGGCGCTGCCCGCCGGAGAGGTTCGCGGGCTTGCGGTCGAGGTGCTGCGTGAGGTCCAGGACGCGAGCGGCCTCCTCGACCTTGGCGGCGATGGTCGCCTTGTCGGCCTTGGCGAGGCGCAGCGCGAAGCCCATGTTGTCGCGCACGCTCATGTGCGGGTACAGGGCGTAGCTCTGGAAGACCATCGCGATGTCGCGGTCCTTGGGCGCGCGGTCGTTGACCACCTCGCCGGCGATCCGCAGGGTGCCCTCGGTGATGTCCTCCAGTCCGGCGATCATGTTGAGCGTGGTGGACTTGCCGCAGCCGGAGGGGCCCACCAGGATCACGAACTCGCCGTCGGCGATGGTGAGGTTGACGTCGCGGACGGCGAGGGCGCCGTCGGGGTAGCGCTTGGTGATGCCGTCGAGGACGATCTCGGCCACGGTCCGCCTTCCTGGTCCCGCCGGGGGCGGCGGGGTCGTCGTGTGGGTCTCAACCCTTGACTGCGCCGGCGGTGAGCCCGGCGACGATGCGGCGCTGGAAGAGCAGCACGAAGACCACGATCGGGATCGTGATGATCACGGCGGCGGCCGCGATCGAGCCGGTCGGCTGCTCGAACTGGGAACTCCCGGTGAAGAAGGCGATGGCGGCCGGTACGGTCCTGGCCGAGGTGGTGGAGGTCAGCGAGATCGCGAACAGGAAGTCGTTCCAGCAGAAGATGAAGACCAGGATGCCGGTGGTGAACACGCCGGGTGCCGCCAGCGGCGCGATGACCAGCCGGAACGCCTGCCAGGGAGTGGCGCCGTCGACCTTGGCCGCCTTCTCCAGGTCCCACGGGATCTCGCGGAAGAACGCGGAGAGCGTGTAGATCGCCAGCGGCAGCGAGAAGGTCATGTACGGGATGATCAGCCCGGCCCAGGTGTCGAACAGGCCGAGCACCCGCTCGATGTTGAACAGCGGGGAGACCAGCGAGATCGGCGGGAACATCGCGATCAGCAGGGACACCCCGATCAGCAGCCGCTTGCCGGGGAAGCGCAGCCGGGCCACCGCGTAGGCCGCCATGGTGCCGAGGACGACGGCGATGACGGTGGAGATCACCGCGATCCCGATCGAGTTGACCAGGGCCCGGGTGAACTCGGAGGTCTCGAAGATGCCGCGGTAGTTGGCCCAGGTCCACTTGCGCGGCACGAAGTTGCCGTCGGTGAGGGTGGCCGGGTCCTTGAAGGACAGCGCCACGATCCACCACACCGGGAAGAGCGCGTAGAGGACGACCACCAGGTTGGCGATGCCCCAGCCGGTCAGGGCCCGGGCGTGACGGGTGCTCATCGGCGCTCCGGTTCGGCGCCGGGCGTCGCCGCGCCGAACAGCTTGACGAAGACCAGCGCGATGAGGGCCACGCAGACGAAGATCAGGACCGAGATCGCCGAGCCGATGCCCAGGTTGAGCGCGGTGAACAGGTTGTCGTAGCCGAGGATCGAGACCGAGCCGGTACCGTTGGAGCCGCCGGTCAGCACGTAGATGTTGTCGAAGATCCGGAAGGCGTCCAGGGTGCGGAAGAGCAGGGCGACCAGGATCGCCGGCTTCATCAGCGGCAGGATCACCAGGCGCAGCCGCTGGCCGAAGCTCGCGCCGTCGACCATGGCGGCCCGGACGGTCTCCTCGGGCACCAGCGCCAGGCCGGCGAGCAGCAGCAGGGCCATGAACGGGGTGGTCTTCCAGACCTCGGCGAGGATGATCAGTCCGACGGCGGGCCACTGCTCGGTCAGCGGGGCGCTGCCCTCCGGCAGCAGGGCGGCCAGGTACCCGGTGCCGGGCGTCCAGGCGTACTGCCAGGAGTAGGCGGCCACGACGGTCACGATCCCGTACGGCACCAGGACGGCGGTGCGGACGGTGCCGCGGCCGACGACGGCGCGGTGCATCACCAGGGCGAGCGCCAGGCCGAGGAGCAGTTCGACGGCGACGGACACCGCGGTGATCAGCACGGTGACGCCGAGCGCCTGCCACCAGAACGGCGAGGTCAGCACCGCGCCGTAGTTGGCGAGCCCGACCCAGTGCGCCTGCGCGGGGAAGCGCAGGTCGTAGCGCTGCAGCGAGAGGTAGACGGCGTAGCCGATCGGGTAGGCCGTGACGGCCAGCATCACGACGACCGCGGGAGCGCACAGCAGCAGGCCGAGCCTGCGCTCCTGGCGGGCGCCCCGGGAGGGCCCGGCGGGCGGCCGGACGGCCGCCGCGCGGGCTCCGGTCGGTGGGGTCACGGGATCAGTCCCTTCGAGCCGAGGGCGTCCTGGATCTGCCCGCGGAGGTCGGCCACGTCCTTCTCCGGGTTGATGCCGGCGGGTGGGGAGAGGGTGTGCGAGACGGCGATGGACACGTTCTGGTAGGCGGGGGTCTGCGGCCGGATGCTCGCGGAGTCGAGGGCGGCCAGCACCTCGGCGGCGAACGGGTAGCTCTGGGTCAGTTCGCCCGCCTGGTAGAGGCTGCGCAGGGAGGGCGGGAGGCCACCCTTGAGCGCGTTGGTGAGCTGGTTGTCCCGGTCGCGCAGGCACAGGGTGGCCTCGAAGGCGAGGTCGGCGTGCCGACTGTAGGCGCCGACCGCGAGGTCGATCCCGCCGATGGTGACGCTGGCGGGGCGGTCGGGAGTCACCGCCGGGTACGGGGCCCAGCGGAAGTGCGGGAACAGCTGCGGCTGGTTGGCCTTCATCGAGGGGTAGACGAAGGGGTAGTTGAGCTCGAAGGCGGCCGTGCCGGACTCCATGGCGAGCCGGTTCTGGTCCTCCATCTGGTTCGGCAGCGAGGGGTCGGCGGCCGCGGAGGTCGCCAGGTCGTGCATCACGGTGGCGGCGGCGACGGCCGGCGCGCCGAGCGAGGGGGCCTGGGCGTCGGGGGTGAGGATCGAGCCGCCGGCGCTGGTGACCAGGGTGTTGAACCAGACGGTCAGTCCCTCGTACTGGGCGCCCTGGATCTCCACCAGGTGCGGTTTGCCGGCCCGGGCCAGCTCCTCGGCCCGGGCCAGCATCTCCGCCCAGGTCCTCGGCGGGGTCTGCACCAAGTCGTCGCGGTACCAGAGGAGTTGGGTGTTGGAGTTGTACGGGACGGCGTACAGCCGGTCGTGCCAGGTCGCTGTCTTCACCGCCGCGTCCAGGGTGTCGGCGGTGCCCCGGTCGCGCAGCTGCCCGGTCCACTCCCGGATCCAGCCGGCCTCGGCGAACTCGGCGGGCCAGGTGACGTCCAGGCCCAGGATGTCGACGTCGGTGTCGTGCGCGGCCATCCGCCGTACCAGTTGCTGGCGTTGGCCGTCCGCCCCGCGCGGCAGCTTGTTGTAGCGGATCAGGTAGCGCCCGCCGGACTGCTGTCCGCACCGGTCGGCGGCCTGCTGGAGCGCGCCCGAATCGTCCGGGAAGTTGTACCAGTTGAGCGTGACGGGGCCGCTCTGCCCGCCGCTCCCGCAGCCCGCCAGGGCGGACGCGACCACGGCCAGCCCGGCGGCGGCACTCGCCCACCGTGAGCGGAGACTGGGGACCCTCGGCATCGTTCTCCCGTGGTGGGGCGGACCGGTCCGGCCGACCTTAGGGGGCCGCCCCGCCCGGCACCGGTGCGCCGCGCCGTGGACCCGCCGGACGGGCGAACCGGCCGGCCGTCGGCACGGCCGGGAACGGTGGGGCGGGGCACGGTGGGGCGGGGCACGGTGGGGCGGGGCACGGTGGTGTGGGGAACGGTGGGGCCGGCCGTCGGCACGGCCGGGAACGGTGGGGCCGGGAACGGCCGGGAGCGGCGGGCCGTCAGGGGCGGGCTGCGCGGCCGGCCGTGGTCGCCCGGTCGAGGTGGCGGGCCAGTACGGGCAGGTGCCCGGCGGGGTCGTCGGTGTGCAGGATGGTCCGGGGCAGGGCGCGGGCGAGCGCGCCGACGGTGGCGAGGGCGTGCGCCTCCCCCTCGGTCAGGCCCTCCTGGAGGGCGATCAGCCCGTCCAGCCTCTCGGTCAGGTACTCGGGTACCCCGCCGGTCTCGGCATCCGTGGGGTCGAGGTCCCGTCCGCAGGCGAGCAGGGCGACGGCGAACTCGGCCAGCCGGACGCCGCCGGTGCGCGCGGCCAGCTCGCACACCCAGGCGACGGCCCGGCTCGCCGCGGCCGCCGCCTCCAGCAGGGCGGCGGCGAGCGCCGCGCCCTGCGGGTCCTCGGCGGTGCGCGCGGCCTCGGCGGCCAGCCGGTCCGCGGTGTCGGCCCGGCGGACGGCGAGGAGCACGGTCTCCGCGTCGGGGTGCTGGAAGGGTGTCCGGAACTCGCTGTCGTCGGTCATGCCCTGTCCAACGGCCGCTCGGCCGTCCGGGTCACGGACCACGCCCGCGCGCGCCCTTCCGGGCCCCGCGCTCCCGGCGCGCGGCGCCGCCGGTGGTCCCCGCCCTTCCGTGCGTGACCAGGCTCTCGGGTGCTCGACCCGGCCGCCGTGGGCGGTGCGACCGACCCGCCACGGCCGGCGGACCACCGCCCGGCGGCCGGGAGCCGCGCCGACCGTCTCGCGTGCGGGCGGCCGGGCCCGGAAGGACGACCGGCCGGGCGCTCGCGGGGCGGCCCCTCCGGTGGCCGGCGGCGCGTGCCGGCCGTTGCGGGCGTTCAGGACGTTCCCGGCGCCCCGGGCGTCCCGGGCGTCCCCGCGCGTCCCGGGCGTTCAGGGCCGGGCCGGCCGGCCCGGCCGGTCGGGGCCGTCCTGCCCGTGGGCGTCCGGAGCCTGCCACTGCGGGTGCTCGTGTTCGGCCCAGGACCGCTCCACCAGTCCGGTGCGCATCCCGCGCCGGGACTCCGGATCCCGCCAGGCCATCCGGACGTGGCCGAGGACCACGACCGCGATGGCCCCGGCCAGCCAGTCGTGCACGAAGGTGGCGCCGGTCCGCCACGCGGGCGGGGCGAGGTGGGTGAGCCACATCAGCAGGCCGGTGCCGATGATCACCAGCATCGTGCCGAGCGTCCACTGCGCGTACAGCTTCTGGCCCGCGTTGAACTTGCCGGCCGGCCGGTCCCAGGAGCGGCGCCGCACGGCCCGCAGCCAGGCCCAGTCCGCCGGGGTGAAGCGGCTGAGCCGGGTGACGTCGGCCCGGAACGCCCGGGAGGCGAGGCCGAGCAGCAGCGGGACGGGCAGGGCCAGCCCGCACCACACGTGCACGGTGACGACCAGCGGGCGGTTGCCGACCAGGGTGGCGAGCGGCGCCAGGTAGAGGCAGGCGGCCGTGGCCAGGCAGACGCCCATCAGCACGGCGGTGGTGCGGTGCACCCAGCGCTCGGCGCGGGTGAAACGGAGGACCAGCCCGGCCCGGGTCTCGTCCGTCGGGCGCTCGTCCATCGTGGTCTCGTCCGTGGTGGTCGGAGGGTTCCGGATCGGTTCAGCTCGTCGGTTCATCGGACCGCCCGTTCGACCGGCCGACCCAGGCGTCGACGTCATAACCGTTCTGCTCCCAGTAGCCCGGCTCCACCGAGCCGGTGACGGTGATGCCCGAGAGCCACTTCGCGGACTTGTAGAAGTACATCGGCGCGACGTACAGCCGCACCGGCCCGCCGTGGTCGTGCGAGATCGGGTTGTCCTGCATCCGCAGCGCCACCAGCACGTCGTCGCGGCGCGCCTGCTCCAGGGTGAGGCTCTCGGTGTACTCGCCGTCGAAGCAGTCGAAGCGCACGGCCTTCGCCCCGGCCTTCACCCCGGCGGCGTCCAGCAGGTGGGACAGCGGCACGCCCTCGAACGGGGTGTGCGGCACCCGCCAGCCGGTGACGCACTGGACGTCCTTGACCAGCCGGCGCTGCGGCATCGCCCGCAGGTCGGCCAGCCGGTGCGCGGCCGGGCGCTCCACCATGCCGCCGACGGTGAGCGTGTAGTCCGCTTCGTCCCGCCGGGGGACGGAGGTCACCACCGAGTAGTAGCGGAAGCCGTTGTTGCCGGGCAGCAGCCCGCTGAGCCCGCTCGGGTCCCGTTCGGCCAGCGCCGACTCGGCGCGCTGCAGGTACGGGCCGATCGCGACGCCGGCCGCGCCGAGGCCGAGCAGTCCGAGGACGACCCGTCGGCCCACCGGGCTGCCCTCGGGATGGTGCTTGTCTCTGGTCACGCCCCCGATTCGACCAGGTCGGGGACGGGCCCGGCCAGGGGCGGGGGCGATCCGTCAGCATTTCGTCATGAACTCCCCGGACCGGGGGCGCGTGCTGCACGAAGGCCGCGAGGACGGTGAGCTCGATCAGGGCACGGGCCCTCCGGATCGGGCACCCGGACGGGCACCCGGCCGTCGCGGCGTGGCCGGTCCTCCGGCCGGGCCGAGGAGGAGCCGGGCGGCCGTCGGGGGCGTGGCACGGACCGTCCGGGCGGCTCGGCTCAGGCCCCCGGCGTCCGGGCACCGGGATGCCCGTGGCCGTCCAGTCGCTGCTGGGCGGTGTGCCAGGCCTCGGTGACGGCGCGTCGGGCGGCGGCCGTCGCGCCCGCGATGTCGCCCTGCGGGTGGAACGGCGCGCCGAGGTGGACGTGCAGGGCGGGGCGCCGCAGCGGGGCGGTGGCGAGCCCGGCGAGCTGCTTGACGGCGCCGCCCGAGCTCAGTCGACGGGCGCCGCACTGGCCGAGCGGCACGACGGGGGCGCCGCTCACCGCCGCGAGCCGGGCCAGGCCGGTGCGGAAGGCACCCGGCTCCGCGTCGCGCGGGTCCCGGCGCTTCGGCAGGCCGCCCTCGCCGTAGATCAGCACGACCCGGCCGGCCGCGAGCGCGACCGCGGCCTCGTCGAGCGCGGCGGCGGCGTGGGCCTTCCCCCGGTGGACCGGGATGTGCCCGCCGGCCCGCAGGACCCCGCCGAGCACGGGCACCCGCCACAGCCCGGCGGTCGCCATCACCACCGGCTCGGTGCCCACCCGGCGCAGCGCGGCCAGCACCACGCCCGGGTCGGCGAGCGAGCTGTGGTTGGCCGCGACGATGCTGCCCGGCGCGACCGGCCCGGCCACCTCGGAGGTGACGGTCAGGCGGCCGAGGGCGGGGATCAGCGTGCTGGCGATCCGGCTGAGCATGCGGTGGTTCCTTCGTGGCCTGGGGTGGAGTGGGTGCCCCCATCCTCGTGGAGTGCGGGCGCCGGCCGCCTGAGTAGCCGTACTCAGTCCGGAGCGGGATTCCTCCCGGATCCGGCATGAGGCGGATCCCGTGGGAGCCGGGTCCCGCGTGAGGCGGACCCGGCGTGCGGCGGACCCCGCGTGAGGCGGACCCCGCGTGAGGCGGACCCCGCGTGAGGCGGACCCCGCGTGAGGCGGATCCGGCGTGCGCCCGAGGGGGCCCGGTCACCCTCCGGTTCCTCGATGCCGGCGTCCCGGCCGACGCCGCGCGCTGTCCGGAAATCGCCGCTTGTCCGTAATGAACGGTTGTGTTCCCTATCTCCCGGGACTACTGTCGGTGGAAGTGAACGAATCCGCCCTCTCCCATCGTTCGCTCCCGAGCCATTGGGGAACCTGCCATGGCCACTCCGCGTGCCCTGGCCACGGCTCCGCCCGCGACCGCACGTCGGGGCCAGCACCCAGGGATAGCCCTCACCGTCATCGCGGCCACGCAGCTCATGGTCGTCCTCGACATCACGATCGTGAACATCGCGCTGCCGCACATCCAGTCGGCGCTGAAGTTCAACACCACCGACCTGTCCTGGGTGATCAACGCCTACACCCTGACCTTCGGCGGACTGCTGCTGCTCGGAGGCCGGGCGGGCGACATCCTCGGCCGACGGCGGGTGTTCATCGCCGGCGTCCTGGTCTTCAGCCTGGCCTCGCTGCTGGCCGGCGTCGCCCAGTCCTCCGCCTGGCTGCTGGCCGCGCGGGCGCTGCAGGGCCTCGGCGGCGCGATCGCCTCGCCGACCGCCCTCGCGCTGATCGCCACCAACTTCAAGGAGGGCCCGGAGCGCAACCGGGCCTTCGGTGTGTTCTCCGCCGTCGCGGGCGCGGGCGGCGCGATCGGCCTGCTGCTCGGCGGGATGCTGACGTCCTGGCTGTCCTGGCGCTGGGTGTTCTTCGTCAATGTGCCGATCGGCATCGCGATCGCCCTGCTGGCGCCGCTCTACATCAACGAGTCCGAACGGCACCCCGGACGCTTCGACCTCACCGGCGCGTTCACCGCCACCACCGGCATGGTCTCGCTGGTGTACGGCTTCATCCGCGCCTCCGAGCACGGCTGGACGGACCCCGTGACGCTCACCGCGTTCAGTCTCGCCGTCGCCCTGCTCGCCGCGTTCCTGGTCAACGAGCGGCGGGTGCCCCAGCCGATCACCCCGCTGCACCTGTTCCGCGACCGCAACCGCTCCGGCGCGTACGGGCTGATGCTCTGCGTGGCCGCGGCGATGTTCAGCATCTTCTTCTTCATCACCCTGTTCGTGCAGGAGATCCTCGGATTCAGCCCGCTGCGGGCGGGCATCGCCTTCCTGCCGATCAGCGTGGCCATCATCACCGCCGCCCAGTTCGCCGCCCGCAACCAACTGCGCTACGGGCCCAAGCCGTTCCTGGTCGCCGGCTCCGTCCTGGTGCTCGCCGGAGTCGCGTGGGCGAGCCAGATCGACGTCGACACCAGCTACGTCGGCGGCATCCTCGGCCCGACCCTGCTCTTCGGCTTCGGCATGGGCTCGATCTTCGTCCCGGTGATGCTCACCGCCGTCTCCCGGGTCGCCCCGCACGAGACCGGCGCGGCCACCGGCATGCTCAACACCACGCAGCAGGTCGGCGGTTCCCTCGGCCTGTCGATCATGGTCACGGTCTACGGCACCGCCAGCCGCAACGAGGCGCGCCAGCAGGCCGGGAAGTTCCTCCAACAGGCCACGCCCGAGCAGCTGCTCCGATTCAAGGCGACCGGCAGACTGCCCACCCCGTACTCCTCCGAGGTCCTGGTCCACGGCATCGCCAGCGCCTTCCAGCTGGGCCTGGTCTTCGCCGGCCTGGCGGTGGTGATCGCCACGCTCGTCATCAAAGTCCGCCGACTGCCCGAGACGACGGGTGTCGGTCCGACAGGTGTCGGTCCGGCGGGCGGCGCTCCGGCGAGAGTCGCTGCTTCGGAAGGCGGAGGCGGCCCGGCGGGAGGCGGTGCTCCGGGAGGCGGCCCGGCGGGAGGCGGCCCGGCGGGCCGCAGTGCTTGACAGGGCGTCAGGCTGAGCGGGAGAGTCTTGTGTGCAATGGTTTTCATCTTCGATAACCATCACGCGCCCCCGTGCCCGCACGCCGAAAGAGGACACACCCATGTCGCTCGACGTCTCCCCCGCCCTCCTCGCCCAGGCCCGGGAGGGCCACGTCGACGAGGCCGAGTTCCTGGCCACCGTCCGCGTCTCGCTCCCGTACGCCTACCAGGTCGTGGCCGGGCTCAGCACCGAACTCGCGGCCGGTGACGAGGAGTTCGCCACCGACAACACCACGCCCAGCGACGAGGAGCGCGCCCAGCTGCTGCGCGCGCTCGCCAGCAACGCCATCCGGGGCAGCCTGGAGGACCACTTCGGGGTCAAGCTCGCCTTCGTCAACTGCCACCGCGTCGGCGCCTTCCGGCCCGGCGCCGAGGACAGCGAGGCGTACCGCGAGTTCACCTCGCTGCACAACCAGATCCGCAACCAGAGCCCGGAACTGCGCAGCTGCTGACGGCCGGCGGGAGGGTGGGCCCCCGGCCCGGGCGGGGGCCCACCCTCCGGTGGCGGTCGCGTTGCGCCGCCTTGCCGCGTGTTGCCGGGTGTTGCGCACCGGTGTCCGGATCACCTGCCGATCTTGTCGGGGCGGGGTGCGGATGCGTACGTTCGGAGGGCACCACCGGTCCGGTCCCTCCTGTCGGGGCCGCCTCACACCCTGCGGAGCCGCCACCATGTCGCCGGACCCTCGCCCGCTGCGCAAGCTCGGCTTCCTCACCATCGGACTCTTCGACGAGGCCGACCCGCGCCGGGGCCACGAGTCCACCCTCGACCTCGTCACCCTCGGCGAACAGCTCGGTTTCGACAGCGCCTGGCTGCGCCACCGCCACCTCCAGTACGGGATCTCCTCCCCGCTCACCGTCCTCGCCGCCGCCACCCAGCGCACCGGCCGCATCCAGCTCGGCACCGCCGTCACCCCGCTCGGCTGGGAGAACCCGCTGCGGCTCGCCGAGGACCTCGCCACCGTGGACGTGCTCTCCGGCGGCCGGCTCAACCCCGGCTTCAGCGTCGGCCCGCCCATCCACTACGAGCACGTGCGCGGCGCGCTCTACCCCGACACCGCCGAGCAGGAGGACTTCAGCCCGCGGCGCGCCGAACGCCTGCTCGCCCTCGTCCGCGGCGGGGACGCCTCCGACTTCGCCGGCACCGAGGGCATCGAGGTCTACTCGCGCCGGGTCCAGCCGCACTCCCCCGGCCTCGCCTCCCGGCTCTGGTACGGCGCCGGCAGCCTGCGCTCCGCGCGCTGGGCCGGCGAGCAGGGGCTCAACCTGCTCACCAGCAGCGTGGTCAAGGCCGAGACGGACGACGGGCCGCAGGACTTCGGCACGCTCCAGGCCGCCCTGATCCACGCCTTCCGCGAGCGGCACCCGGACGGCGAACGGGCCCGGGTCTCCCAGGGCCTGGTGGTCATCCCCACCGACAGCGCGACACCCGAACAGCGCGCCAAGTACGAGGCGTACGCCCGCGCCCGCACCCCGCGCACCCTCACCCCGCAGGGACCGGCCCGGCTGCTGTTCGCCCCGGACCTGGTCGGCACCTCCGAGGAGCTCGTCGAGCGGCTGCACGCCCACGCGGGCTACCGGGAGGTCGACGAAGTCGCCTTCGCCCTGCCGTTCGACTTCGCGTACGAGGACTATGTGCAGATCCTCACGGACCTCGCCACCCGCCTCGGCCCGGCCCTCGGCTGGCAGCCGGCGGCGGACGCGGGCTGACCGGGCGGCCTCCCACACCTCCGGCCGACCGGTACCGAGCCGGGCAGGGTTCAGAACTCTGCCGTGTCCAGGTCGAGTTCGAAGGGTGCGGGGAGCCGCACCGGAACCCCGAACGGGTGCGGCCCCTCGACCCGGGTGTAGCCGAGCGACCCGGACTGGGAGAACAGCGTGCAGGTCCGCTCCTGGCGATCCACCAGCAGGTAGAGCGGCGCCCCGTACTGCGCGCACCGCCGGCGCTTGACGGTCCGGTCGGTGTCACCGTTCGAGGGCGGGGCGACCTCGACCACCAAGACCGTCTGGTCGGGCAGCAACGCGCCTGGATGGTTCCGTGCCAGTTCAGCCGGCACACAACAGCGAGATCTGGGATGTAGTAGTTCTCCGTACCGGGCAGATCAAGGTTGCCGGACCCTACACGCAAACCGAGTTCGAGCTGTCGTGAGGTGATGTGAAGCCGAATCAGGTCGACGGCGGTCTCGTGTTCCCACGATCGCGACACAGGGGTGATGACTCCCTCGATGATCTCGACGCGCTCACCCGCGAGGTGCTGAATCGCGTACGTGAGGGCTTGTTCCGGGTTCGGCACACGGCTGTAGTCGCCTGGGCCGACATGCGCTGTGCTCACGTGCTGCGCTCCTGTCCGGCGCCGGTATCAGCCGACGGGCTGCCCCGCGGGAAAGACCATCGGTGCCTCGCGGCCGCGTCCTCGCACTTCACCGGTCCCCACCCCGCCGGATCCGGCCAAGCTCTAGTCATATGACTAAGCGCTTGCTTAGAATCGGCCCCGCCGCTATCCGCGAGCCGATTCTGTGACCAGGAGACGTCATGACCGCAGACACCGCAGTCAACCGCCAGATCCGCCTTGCCCGGCGGCCGGTCGGCGAGGTCCGGGCGGAGGACTGGGCACACGGGAGCGAGGCGGTCGGGGTGCCCGGGGACGGGGAGTTCCTGGGGCGGACGCGGTACGTGTCGCTGGACCCGGCGATGCGGGGGTGGCTGGACGACCGGCCGTCGTACCTGCCGCCGGTGGGGCTGGGCGAGGTGATGCGGGCTGGCTCGGTCGTGGAGGTCGTCGCGTCGAACCACCCGAAGTTCCGGGTCGGGGACCACGTGGTCGGCGCCTTCGGGGTCCAGGAGTACGCGGTGTCGGACGGCAAGGGCGCCATCACCGTGGACCCCGCGCTGGCGCCGCTGTCGACGTACCTCGGCGCCCTCGGGATGCCGGGCATGACGGCGTACTTCGGGCTGCTGGAGGTCGGGGCGCTCAAGGAGGGCGAGACCGTGGTGGTCTCCGGCGCCGCCGGGGCGGTCGGCAGCATCGTCGGGCAGATCGCCAAGGTGAAGGGCTGCCGGGTGGTCGGCATCGCGGGCGGTCCCGAGAAGTGCGCGCTGCTCACGGAGGAGCTCGGCTTCGACGCGGCGATCGACTACCGCGCCGAGGACGTCCGCAAGGCGCTGCGCACGCACGCCCCGGACGGCATCGACGTCTACTTCGACAACGTCGGCGGCCCGATCCTGGACGCCGCGCTGACCCGCCTCGCGATGCACGCCCGGGTGGTGATCTGCGGCGCGATCAGCCAGTACAACAACGAGACCGCCGTCGAGGGCCCGTCCAACTACCTGTCACTGCTGGTGCGGCGGGCCCGGATGGAGGGCTTCGTGGTCTTCGACTACGCCCGCCGGTACACGGAGGCCGCCGCCGAGATCGCGGGCTGGATCGGCGACGGCCGGATCAAGGTCAAGGAGCAGGTGGTGGAGGGCACCGTGGACGACTTCCCGGAGACCTTCCAGATGCTGTTCCGCGGCGAGAACACCGGCAAGCTCGTACTCCGCCTGGTCTGACCCCGTCACGAGGCGGACCTTCTCGGGCGGCCGCGTCCCCCGCGCGGCCGCCCGACGCCGGACCGGCCCTTCAGCTGCCCTGATCGCGGCCACCCCCGCTCCCGGCGGAGCCGCGGCTCTGCAGCAGGCCGGTGGCGGCGGCGGCGAGCGTGAGCACGCTGAGGCCGAGGTAGCCGAGGACGCACCGCCGCACGGTGCGGAAGGCCCGCCGGGTGGCGGCGCCGTCGAGGCGGGTGCCGTGGTCGCTTCCGGTGTCGCTGTGGATGCTGGTCATGGACCCATCGTGGGCGTGGGACCGGTGCGCGCGGCAGTGTGCTCGCACACCGGGGGGCCATGACAATGGTCAGCGCCCGGCCGCCGTCGGCCCGGTGTCCAGCAGGCGCACCATGTGCAGCTTGGCGACGGCGAGTCCGTCCACCAGGACGGCCCTCGGCTCCCGCCCCCACACCTCGAACCCGCAGGCGGTGTAGAGCCGCAGGGCCGTCTCGTTGCCCTCCGAGACGGTCAGCAGCACCTGCCGCAGCCGACCGTCCTCGGCCGCGGTGCGCAGCACCTCGCGCACCAGGCGGCGGCCGATCCCCCGGCCGGCCGCGGCGGGGGCCACCGCCATGCCGTAGAGCGTGCCTTTGTGCCGTTCCTGGCTCCGCCACGCGACGTCGAGCCCGGCGGTCCCGACCAGCGCGCCGGCGCCGTCGAAGGCGCCGAGCAGGGCGCCCGGCCCGTCCTCGGCCTCGGCGAGGCGGCGCAGCGTCGCGGCCATCGGCTTGACGCGCTCCTCGGCGTAGCGGGAGGTGAAGGCGCTGGGCGTCACGCGCAGGGCTTCCAGCCGGAAGGCCCGGTACGGTTCGGCGTCCGCGCGGCCCAGACGGCGGACGGTGACGGGCTCGGCCGCGCGGCGGCCCGGCGCGGGCTCAGCCGAGGCGGACACGGGTGCACCGGGTCACGTACGGCAGGGCGATGGTCTCCCGGCCGACCAGGTCCGGGTGGCCGGCCAGCAGCTGCTCGACATCGGCCAGCAGGCGGGCGCGCTCGGCCTCCGGCAGGGCGATGACGTAACTGCGCGAGGCGACCATGTCGACGATCCCGGCCGGCGTGGTGGCGTGCTCCCAGCGGATCTCCAGCCGCTCGGGCGGGCCGAAGGGCGCGGGGACGGCCGGGCTGGTGTCGATCCGCTGACCGGCCGAGCGGTGCATCAGCGCGCCGAGTTCGGCCGCCCAGGGCTCGGACTCGTCGCGGACGTTCCACACCAGTGCCAGCGTCCCGCCGGGGGCGAGCACCCGGGCGATCTCGGGCACCGCGGCCGCCGGGTCGAACCAGTGCCAGGCCTGCGCCACCACGACCGCGTCCACGCTCCCGTCCGGCAGCGGGATGCGTTCCGCCGAGCCGGCGCGGACGGCCGCCTTCGGCACCGCCGCGGCCAGCTGCGCCCGCATTCCCGCGTCGGGCTCGACCGCCACCACGTCCAGGCCCGCCTCCACCAGCAGCCTGGTCAACTTGCCCGTGCCCGCGCCCAGATCGAGCACCCGTCGGGCCTGCCGCGGCACCGCCGAGCCGATCAATGCCTGCGGGTACCCCGGCCGCCCGGCCTGGTACGCGGCCGCCGCCACCCCGAACGACCGCGCCCGCAGCCGCTCCGCCCACCGCCGCGTCGCGCCCTGCCGGGTCATCCCGCAGGCCTGCCCGATCTCCTCCCACGTCGCCGCCCGCCCCCGCCGCAGCTCCTCCACCAGCTCCGTCCGCCGCTCCTCCAACGCCGCGATCACCCCCGACAACCGCCGCAACCCCTCCACCCCGCCCGCCCCGGCCACATCCGCCGCCACCCGCTGACCAAGATCACCCGTCTCCATGGCCCCGCACTGTAGGGCGGCCGCCACGATCCGTCAACGGTCG
Source organism: Kitasatospora sp. NPDC053308 (assembly GCF_055585785.1). Classification (NCBI taxonomy): domain Bacteria; kingdom Bacillati; phylum Actinomycetota; class Actinomycetes; order Kitasatosporales; family Streptomycetaceae; genus Kitasatospora; species Kitasatospora sp. NPDC053308. The sequence continues at coordinate 83,926 of NZ_JBVJJY010000004.1, forward strand.
TTGCCCGTCGACGCAACGGATGTTGCCCCTCGAGGGACCGGACGGCCCCCGGTCGGAGCCCGGCCGGGGGCCGTCGCCCTCACAGCGGCCCGAGAGTCAGCGCGAACTGCGGAAGCGCCAGGAGCAGCAGGACGGTTCCGACCTCGATCCACCGGTACTTCGCCCGGATGATCGCGCTGGTGCCGACCAGGGCGGTGAGCAGCGGGCCGACCGGGTCGCGCCCGGCGCGCTCGAATTCACGGCGCAGCCGGTCCGGACCGGCACCGGGGGCGATGTGCTCGAAGTACCCCGGACCGCCGGCCCCTGTGCCCCGGCCCCTGCGGTGGCGAGGCACCAGCGCGGCCGCGAAGCAGGCGACGGCGAGCAGGGCACTGGCTACGGAGGTCCACCGTAGGAGTCGGCTTCCGGGATCCGCCCCGGCGGCACCGTCCAGCGGGAGGAAGGCGGCGAGTACAGCGCCCGTGAAGGCCAGGAACACGGCGGCCTTGGTGTCCGCCCGGACGAGCTCCGCGGTGTTGGCCGCCATCAGGCGCTCCATCGCCGACACCGCCCACGGGCTGCCTGCCGCCGCCGTGGGCGCGGACGCCACCCGTCGGCGTCGTGCCGGCGCACGGCGCACGGCCGGCCGGATCACCGCGGGCTCCCGTTCGGCACGGCACCCGGTGTCCAGCCGTTGGCCTGGGAACGGATCTTCACGAACTCCGGCCCCGCCCCCTGCGGGCCGGGCCCGGGGACCTTCCGTCCGAGGGCGACGAGACGGTCGCGCAGCATCCTGGACAGCTCCTGCTGCTCCTGCGCCGTCAGCGTCCCCAGCATGCCGGCCAGCTGGTCCTGCCAGGTGGTCTCGCCCCGGAGCAGGTCGGCGTGGCTGACCGCCCAGTCCAGGACGTCGCGGACCTCGTCCGGCTTCCTGGCCAGCCAGAGCGCCGCGAGGGCGACCGGGCCGTCCTGGACGGCCCGTCGGCAGAACGCGTACTCGTCCTGGCTCTTGGCCGTCCAGTCGAACGGCACGTCCGTCACCTCGGATTCGCCGAGCCGCAGTTCGCCGCCGTGCTCCCGCTCGGAAACGTCCGTGACGCGGTAGCTGAGGCCGAACTCGGGCATCACATGGGGCGCCGCCAGGTACTGCAGCAGGTCGGCGCTGCTCAGCCCGCTGCCGGCGGCGGCGAACTGTCCCCTCAGGTGGCGCAGGCGCCGGTCGAGTTCCTTGCGCACCGGCAGCCAGCTCCGGGTGGTCCGGGTCCGCACGACCTGCACGGCGTCGTGCACCCACCACAGGACGTGGACGTCCACGGACTCCGTGCCGTACGGGGTGGGCAGCGCGACGGCCCGAGTGCCGGAGCGCTCGTCGAGGTCGACCAGGTAGGCCCGGTCGAACCCGCGCAGGCCGAGCCTGACGGACGGTCCGCCCGTCGGCTCCCCGTCCTCGTCGGACGGGGTCCGGCGCTCGCCCAGCTGGTGGTAGAGCCCGTCACGGTCCCGCAGGACCAGCGCACGGTCACGCCGACCGGACCAGCGGTGCCGGAGGATCTCCCGCCAGGGGGCACGGGTGGCCTGGGTGTAGACGGGCTGGTCAGTGTCGGTGGTCATCGGGGCCTCCGAAAACGTGGGCGGGCGGGTACGGCTGCGGTTCGCCCCGGCGCCAGGCCTCCAGGGCGTGGTGGGCGATGTCGCGGCCGACCAGGTCGGGGTTGTCGCTGCGGTCGATCTCGACCAGCAGCCTCAGCTCCCCGGGGTGCATGTCCCCCGCGAGCGCCGTGAGCAGTGCCTCCACCGGGGCTCGAAGCTGCTCGTCCCAGGACGCCTGGTGGCACCAGAGGAGGAGCCTCCTGCTGGTGGCGGCGAAGAGCCTCTCGTCGTTGAGGCAACGGCGGGCGAACGAGATCACCGCCTCGGTGAACTCGCCGCCGGGAAGCAGCTGTCCCCGGAACCAGGACGGATCCCGGATCAGCTCGGGGAAGGTCATCACCGCGAGTTCGGCCTCCTGTCCGGGTCGGTCGGCCCACTCCACGAGCTGGCGGAAGACAGCCGCCTGGTTGCCGCCCGAGAAGAGACTCTCCAGCGACCAGCGTGCTTCCCGGGCGACCTCGCGTTCGTCGCCCTCGTCCCCACGGAAGCAGCGCCGGATCAGCGCGATCGCGAGCTCCGGCCGGGCTGCTCCGAAGTCTCCGCCGCAGGCGTCCACCACCGTCGACCGGAGCCGCCAGCTGCCGATGCGGCTCCAGCTGGTGAGGCGGGACTTCACCTCGCCTGCCAGCACCGGGTCCTGCGCGGCGATGCCCAGGGCGTACGCAGCCGTGGTCCGGCTCTGCGGACGGTCCGACCGGGCCAGTTTCCGGATGTGGTGCAGCGCTCTGCGTCCGCCGCTCCAGCCGGCGGCCAGCCCCAGCGCGCGGCCCACCGGTTCGGCCAGTTCGGATTCGGTGCCGGGGACGCTGTCCATCCACTCGGTCAGCAATCCGGACACCTCGCCGTACTGACGCCACACGTGCCGGAGCACCGCCTCCGCCTGCCGGTGCCGCTTGAACCGCACCGGTTCCACCCGATAGGTGTATCCGCCGACCTCGCGGACCTCGCCCGGACGGCACTCGGCCCGGATGGTGGCCAGCAGTTCGTCCAACGATCGGCGCAGGACGAAGCGCGGGTTCTGCCGCGTCTCCGCGCTGTTCGCGTCCGTGCCCGGCAGGACCACCGCGTCGAGGCGGCCGTCGGCCACCTTGAGCAACCGATCGGTCTCGTCCCGGACGATCCGATGATCGAACCCTTCCAGGACACACGTCACCAGCAGGAACGCCAGCGCGTCGGGGTCTTCGCGGAGCTCGTTCACGAGCTCGGGAACCTCCTGCTCCGCGAGGTAACTGAGCCGCTGGCCGAGTTCGTCCGGATCAGGGCCGTCGGCCCCGGCCCGGCTCACCTCGTCCACGAGCTCGGCGACCTGGGCCGGCACCAGCTCGCTCACCAGCAGTCCGTCCAGGTCCGGCTCCAGCCGGTCCAGCAGCTGCCGACGTCGCCCCTGCTCCGGCACGGCAGCCGCCAGGCGCGCCTCGAAGACCATCCGCGGCGACGGGGGCGCGTAGCGCACCGGACTGACGTCCAGTTCCCGGGCGAGCCGGCGGAGGGTCTCCGGGTCCTGCGGCACCATCACGACCATGCAGGCGCCGGCTTTGTCCAACCGGTCCCTCAGCTTGGCGACGGCTGTCGGCCCGAGCCTGACCGTCGGCGACAGGCCGTGCACCAGGTAACCGCGCGCGCCACCGTGAGTGGGCCGCCAGGAGGAGAGGTCCTCGTCATTGTCCAGCGCGCGCAGGCTCATGCTCCTCCCGCTGCACTCGAACAGCAGGTTGAGGGCCGTGGTGCGGCGTCCGGTGCCGGGTTCCCCGGTCAGGAAGAGCAGGCGCGTGCCGAGTTCCTCCAGTGCCTCGGGGAAGCACGCCGGCCGCGCGAAGCCGGTACGGGCGGCCAGGATCTCCGACGGGGAGATGGGCCCGTCGTGCGCCTCCACCCGCCTGTCACCCCCGGCGGCGGCCCCGGCGGCACCGTTCTCGACGCGCTGGTCCCCGTGCACCGAACCGGTGTTGATGTTGCCGTGCGGGGCGTAGATGAACGGCCGACCCCTCCCCCAGGGACCGAACCGGTCATCGAACTGGTCATCAAAACGGTCGCCGAGGTCGTCGAGGTCGTCGAACTCCTCGAAGTCGGCGTCGAAGTCGTCGGCGGCGGCGCCGGCGCCGGCCGCCTCGGACGGTCCCTCGATCGCCCGGCGTTCGTCGGGGCTCACCGGTGGTGCTCGTTCTTGTCGCCGTGGACGGTGTCGCCCTTGTTGCCCGCCACGAAGTCGCCGCCGAAGCCTCCGTAGGAGTCGCGGCCCGCGTTGGTGACGCTCTGCCCTCCGTGCACCGTGCCGCTGTTGACGTTGCCGCCGTCGGCCCGCTGGTTCACCACCGTCCGCCGCGCGCGACGGTGCTCGGCGGGCTGGGCGGCAGGCGCGCGCCGTTCCTGCTCCTCGATGACCGCGTCTCCGAGGATCCTGCGGTCGTAGAGGTTCCCGGACGGCGCGGGCACGTACAGCCAGGCCCGCTGGTCGAAGCGTTTGCCCTCAACCGTGGCGGGGACCTCGATGAAGTGGTCGGGGTGCCGTCCGGTGAATCCGCCGGCCACGGCATCCTGGTAGCAGCGATCGGACAGGATGGCCGCCACCTGAGTGATGCTCTCGTTGGAGGCGGCCAGCATCGCCTTGACCGGGCGGGAGTCGAGCAGGCGGTGGGTGTCGTTGCGCGGAGTGCCGTTGCCGTCGAACTCACCGCCGGAGTCGGGGAGCGGGCCGATGTTGAGGCTGACCCGCAGGCGGATGCGCACCGTGCCCGACGAGTGGACGTTGAACTCGGTGAGCACGTCCTGCAGCGTGCTCAGCCAGGGCTGGATCACGAAGGGCATCCAGGCCGGATCGAAACCGAAGACATAGCCGTCGCCGGTGGAGTTGGGAAACCGCCGGTCCTGCCAGACCTCGGCCAGTCCCGCCCGCTCGAAGGACCACTGCAGCACCTCCGGGACGGCCCGGCTGATCACGCCGTGCTCGATCGCCGGGTGCCCGGTGAAGTCCTTCGCGTCGACCGCCACGATTCCCCGGTACGGGGGGAGGTGTCGGCTGCGCGTGTAGGGCAGGGCGCTGGCCTCGGGCCGCGGCCGGTCGAACTCCGTCATCTGTGCTCCTCGTCGTTCCCGTACTGACCTTGCGCCACCCAGCTTCGCGAGACGGGGTCGCGCGGTGTGCCCACTCGGTGCGGAAGAAGCGTGACGGCGATCACACGGGCCGGTGGTGTCAGCTGCCGATCGTCGCGGCCGTGCGCCGGAGTGCGGAGAGGTCGCCGATGACGACGGACTTGCGGCCCGCTTCGACCCCTCGGGCGCCCAGGCCCCCGAGCGCCGCGGTGACGGTGTTCCTGGAGACCCCCAGGTGCTGGGCCAGTTCGTCGCGGGTCACGGCGAGTTCGACGCGCGCCGCCTCCGGGGCACCGGTGGAGAACTCGGCCAGGGCGACCAGGGCGGCGGCCAGCCGGACCGTGACGTCGCCGCCGGTGCGGGCCAGGTCCGACTCCCGCAGCCGTCCCATCGCGTAGCGCACCATCACGGGGTACAGGTTCCGCTCCGTGACGAAGCGCAGGAAGGCCGCCTTGGTCAGGACGGCGACCGTGCAGCCCGAGATCGCGTGGACGCTGGCGGAGCGGACGCCGTCGTCCAGGACGGCGACCTCGCCGAGCACCTCGCCCGGGCCCCGGAAGGCGAGCAGCCGGATGTCCCCGTTGCGTTCGCGGCGGGTCACCTTGGCGACTCCGGCGAGCAGGGCGAGGACGTGGGTGCCCTCCTCTCCCTGCCGCAGCAGGGTGGCGCCGATCGGATGCCGGCGTTCGAAGGCGCCGTCCAGCAGGCCGGTCCAGGCCTCGTCGCCCATCAGGTGGCGCAGGGTGTGGCCCGGTGCGTCGGGGGTTCGGCCGGCGTGATCGGTCATGCGACGACCTTAGGGGCGGGGCGTCGGTGCGCGGACGGATTCCGGGCGGACCGACGGCGCCGAGGCGGTGGGTCGGGGTTCCCCTTCCGGGTGGTCCGGGGGTGGCGGGTTGACGGAAAGGGTGGTGCTTAGCACGAACTGGTGCCGACGCGCCGGGACTTGGTGGGGAAACCCTTCGCATGGGCGAATCCGGGGCGGGTTGCCGGTGCGGGGGCGGTGGGGCGAGAAGCCTGGTGCGGGGCGGCGTTCCGCCGGGTGCGGGACTGGTGTGCGAGATGTCGGGCATGTCCGGCAAGTTGCCACAAGTCAGTTGAGCGACAGTATTTTTGAGTTTCGGTCAGGATTGTCCTGAACTTGGCTATGCTGCAGCACCACGCCTCCGGAGCCGGTCGCCGTCCGTCCCCGTACTGTTCCGATCGTTTGAGGATGCTGAATGCTTCGAGCTGGATCGTCACCCGCCAGACGGCGCCCCGCGCCCCTGCTCGGCTGGCTGCTGCCGACGGCCGTGATGGCGGCGGCCGTGGCGGTCGCCGCGGCGGTGGTGACTGCCGGGGCCCGGGCCGGGGTGCTGTGGTGCGGGGCGACGGGCACCGTGCTGGTGGCCGTGGTGGCCGCCGAATCGGCCCGCCGGGGGCGCGCGTTGGCCGAGTTGCGGGACCGCAGCACCCGACAGGTGGAGGACCTGCAGCGGCGGCTGACCGGGCAGGAGGACGAGCTCGCGCGGCTCGCCGAGGTCGAGTTGCGCCGGGTGGTCGCCGGGGCCCGCTACGGGTACTCGATGGACGTCCTGCTGAACCCGATCGAGCAGGCCGCCGCAGGCGTCTCCCCGAGGTTCCGCAAGTCCCTGCTGGCCGTCGCGCACGGCATCGCCGTCGCCGTCGACGACGAGGTGAGTCGGCGCGACTCCGCCGAGCGCGCCTTCGTGAACATCGCCCGCCGGGTCCAGGCGATCATCCACCGGCAGGCCAAGGACCTGCGGGAGATGGAGGACCGGCACGGCAACGACCCGGCGGTCTTCGACGACCTGCTGCGCCTGGACCACGGCAACGCGCTGACCGGCCGCCTCGCCGACAGTATCGCCGTGCTCTCCGGCGCCCGCCCCGGCCGCCAGTGGACCCGCCCGATCGCCCTCTACAGCGTGCTGCGCGGCGGCATGTCCCGGATCCTGGAGTACCAGCGGGTGGACCTGCACCCGGTCGCCCAGATCTCCGTCACCGGCCCGGCCGTCGAGCCGCTGATCCACGCCGTCGCCGAACTCCTCGACAACGCCACCCGCTACTCCCCGCCGCACACCCACGTGCACCTGAGCGCCTCCGAGGTGCAGAGCGGGATGGCGATCGAGATCGAGGACGGGGGCCTCGGCCTCACCGACGAGGCCGTCGCCCGCGCCGAGCGGTCGATGCGCGAGGCCATGGTCTCCAAGGACTTCGACGACCTCACCGAGTCCCCCCGGCTGGGGTTCGCCATCGTCGGCCGGCTCTGCCAGGCGTACGGCTTCCAGGTGTCGCTGCGCCGCTCCGCGTACGGCGGCGTGCGCGCGGTGCTGGTCGTGCCGCAGGAACTGCTCACCACCGCTCCCCCCACCGGGCGGGCGCACGGCATCGGCGCCTTCTCCGGCCCGCGCCCGCTGCCGCCCACCCCGCCCCGGCAGGCCTCGGGCCGCCCGTGGGCCGCCCGGACCACCTCGGCCGGCGTCGGTCCGTCCTACGGCTCGACCAACCCGTGGGGTTCGCCGGTCACGGCGGGCGCCGTCCCGGCCGGCGGGGACGACGAGGTGATCGTGACCGAGCGGACGGCCAACGGCCTGCCCCAGCGCCGGCGGGTCCGGCCGACCGGCCGCGCCGCCTTCGCCACGCCCGCCCGCGGCTCCGGCCGGCCCGCCGCACAGCCGTCCGCCCATCCCGCCCAGCCGGCCGGTCCGACAGCGGGCCCCGCGGCGGGGCCGGCGGCCCAGGCGCCCCGCACCGCCGCCAAGGAGCCGAAGCAGCCCGGCCTGTGGCTGGAGGCGTTCATGGACGGCATCAAGGGCACCGGCTCCGCACCGTCCGCCGGCTCGGCCGGTCCCGAGGGTTCGGCCGGTCCCGACGGTTCCGCCCGGCCTGCCGGTTCCGCCTGGCCCGACGGTTCCGCCGGCCCGGGCGGCGGTACGGCGCAGGCCGGCCCCGGACGCACCCGACCCGGACACACCAGTGAAGAAACGGCAGGGAAAGGCGAGCAGTGATTCCGCACCGCAGCAACATGGACTGGATCCTCAACGACCTCGCGCACAGCGTCCCGTACGTGCGCCACGTCATCGTGCTGTCCGCGGACGGCCTGCGGATCGCCCAGTACGGGACCGACCCGGACACCGCCGACCGCCTCGCCGCCGCCTGCGCCGGACTGCAGAGCCTGGCGGCCGCCGTCGGGCACGAGTTCCCGCACGGGAACGGCTCGATGCGGCTGGTGGTGATCGAGGTGGACGGCGGCTACTTCTACCTGATGGCGGCCGGCGACCGCGCCTACCTCGCGGTGCTCGCCGACGAGGGCGTGGACGCCGGGCTGGTGAGCCACCAGATGCGCGACCTGGTGGCCCGGATCGGCGAGCACCTCTCCACGCCGCCGCGCAATCCCGAGGTGGTCGCGTGAACCGGCCCCCGGTCCGGCGCCCCGGCGCGACGGCCCATGACCGAGCGTCCGGCACATGACCGGGCGCCCGACACGTGAACGAGCGACGGGCACATGAACGAGGACAGTGAGGCGGTCGCATGACGGCAGACCAGGGCAGCGGCTGGGAAGGCCCCGAGCCCGACCGCCTGTACGTGATCACCCGCGGCCGCAGCGGTCCGTCCGGGCCCGGGGTCTTCGACCTGGTCACGCTGATCGTCTCCCGGGGGGAGCCGACGCCCGCCCTGCAGCCCGAGCACGCGGCCATCCTGCGGCTGTGCCGCTCCCCGCTCTCGGTGGCGGAGGTCTCCGCCTACCTGGAGCTGCCCACGAGCGTGGTCACCGTCCTGTTGGCGGACCTGCTCGACGACGAACTGATCGAGGCCCGCGCCGCCGTCCCGGCGGCTGAACTTCCCGACCGGGCCCTGTTGGAGGCGGTGATCCATGGACTTCAGCGGCTCTGACACGGTGGTGGGGCCGGCCGGCGCGGACCTGCTGCCGGACACCGTCACCACGGCGGTCAAGGTGGTGATCGTGGGCGGCTTCGGCGTCGGCAAGACGACGCTGGTCAGCTCGGTCAGCGAGATCCGCCCGCTGACCACCGAGGAGACGATGACCCAGGCCGGGGTCGGCGTGGACGACCCGACCGGGGTCGAGGCCAAGACCTCCACCACCGTGGCGATGGACTTCGGCCGGATCAGTCTCAGCGAACGACTCGTGCTGTACGTCTTCGGCACCCCCGGGCAGGAGCGGTTCTGGTTCCTCTGGAACGGCCTGTTCGAGGGCGCCCTGGGCGCGGTGGTCCTGGTGGACACCAGACGGCTGGAGGTCAGCTTCGAGGTGATCGGGCGGCTGGAGGAGCGCGGCGTGCCCTTCGTGGTGGCCGTCAACGGCTTCCCCGAGGCGCCGAGCGTGCCGCTGGAGGAGCTGCGCGGTGCGCTCGACCTCCCGGCCGAGGTCCCGATCGTCGCCTGCGACGCGCGCAGCCGCGAGTCCAGCCGGGACACCCTGATGACGCTGATGCACTACCTGTACGAACTCGCCGCGCCGCCCGGCCGCTGACGACCGTCCACCGGCCGGCCGCCGCGAACCACGGCACGCCGGCCGGTCCATCCCGTGGGCCGAACCATCCGGCAGACCGAACCATCCCGTAGGCCGAACCCGCGGGCCCGAACCAGCGGGCGCGGTCCCGCGGCCCGCCTACATACCAGCCCGACCCCCCGTGACCGGAGACCCTGTGACCACCCCGTTCCCCGACGCCTCCGCCGGCTCCGCCGCCCCCACCCCGCCGCCCGGCTGCCCGGCCCACGGCCTCGCCGCCGACCGGATCGGCCCGATCGGCCCCGGCGGCCTGCGGCGCCTGTACGGCCCGGACGCCGAGGCCGACCCGGCGGGCCTCTACGAGAAGCTGCGCGCCGAGTACGGCGAGGTGGCCCCGGTGCTGCTGCACGGCGACCACCGGGCCTGGCTGATCCTCGGCCACGGCGCCAACATCACCGCGATGCGCACCCCCTCCCTCTTCTCCCGCGACTCCCGACTGTGGACGGCGTTCCGCAAGGGCGAGGTCTCGATGGACTCCCCGCTGCTGCCGGTGATCGCCTGGCAGCCGATCTGCGTGTTCGCGGACGGCGACGAGCACCGCCGGCTGCGCGGCGCCGTGCTGGACGGCCTGAACCGCTTCGACCGGCGCGGCATCCGCCGCCACGTCCGCCGGTTCACCACCGACCTGGTCCAGGTGGTCGGGCCGACCGGCCGGGCCGAGCTGATCACCCAGTTCGCCGAGCACCTGCCGATGCTGGTGATGACCAAACTGCTCGGCATGCCCGACGAGTACGGCCCGCAACTGGTCGAAGCCGCACGGGACTTGATGAAGGGCACCGAGACGGCCATCGCCAGCAACGAGTACGTGGTGGCCGGCCTGCGCCGGACCATCGCCCTCAAGCGCGAGGCGCCCGGCGACGACCTGACCAGCCACCTGCTGGCGCACCCGGCCGGGCTGACCGAGGACGAGGTGATGGAGCACCTGCGGGTGGTGCTGCTCGCCGCCAACGAGACCACCGTCAACCTGATCGCCGACTCGCTGAAGATGGTGCTCACCGACCCGCGCTTCCGCGCCCACCTCTCCGGCGGCCAGATGACCCTGGGCGAGGCCTTGGACCAGGTGCTCTGGGACTCCCCGCCGATGTCCCTGGTGGCCGGGCGCTGGGCGACGGCCGACACCGAGCTCGGCGGCCAGCAGATCAAGGCCGGGGACCTGCTGCTGCTCGGGCTCGCCGCCGGGAACGTCGACCCGGTGGTCCGCCCCGACCTGACCACCCCGCTGTACGGCAACCGCTCGCACTTGTCCTTCGGCGCGGGACCGCACGAGTGCCCGGGCCAGGACATCGGACGGCACGTCGCCGAGGCCGGCATCGACATCCTGCTCACCCTGCTGCCGGACGTCCGACTCGCCGTGCCGGAGGAGGACCTGACCTGGAGCGCCGCCTGGATCTCCCGGCACCTGACGGCGCTGCCGGTGGAGTTCACCCCGCGCGACATCGAGCCGGACCCGGAGTCGGTCGCCGAGGCGGAGCGGGCGGCGGCCCGGCGGGCGGAGGCCCAGCGGCTGGCGGACACCGAGCGGGCCGCCCGCATCGAGGCCGCGGGCACGGGCGCCGGGGCGTCCGGCTCCGCCGCGCCGCGCGTTCCGGGGCAGCGACGGCGCTCCTGGTGGACGGCGCTGACCGGCTACTTCCGGCGCTGATCCGGACCCGACTGCGCTGACCGCCCGAACTGAACGCCCGAACTGTACGCCTGCGTTGAAGGTCTGCGTTGAACGCCTGCGCCGCGGCGCCGCGGCCCGGATCCGCGGCGGCGGACCGGCCGTGGACCGCGACCGGCGGGGTCTTCACCGACCCCGCCGGTCGCTGCGCACCTCGGCCTTCCCCCCGCCGGCCGCTACGCCGTCAGCCCGAGCGCCCGTCCGTCCGGCGCCGGTACAGGGTGAAGGTGTCCACCGGCGTCAGGTCGCCGTGCGGTCCGTCGAAGGTGTAGTAGGTGACCTTCATGGTGGTGGTGCCGCCGCGGCGGTCGCCGGGGTCGACCTCGAAGGCGGCGAAGCCGTGGCTGTGGACGCGGTCCTGGACGGCGGCCCACGGCGCGTCCTCGGTGAGCCAGATCGACTCCCGGTACGGCGCCCCCGGTTTCGGGTCCTCCAGGCCGATGACCACTCGGCCCTTGGGCGTCTTGAAGAGGTCGCCCTGGGTGGTGGCGGCGTTGCCGCCGGCACCGATGATCATGTGGACGGTGCCCCGGCCGGTGTCGATCAGGTCGGTGCGGGTGTCGGTCGGCACCGGGGTGCGGGTGTCGTTGGGCAGGGTGCCGCGGACGGGGTGGGAGCGCTCGTAGTAGTGCTCGTGGCCGCAGAGCACCAGGTCGACCCCGTAGGCGTCGAACAGCGCACCCCAGGTCTCCCGGACGCCGAGGTCGCTGCCGGCGCCGTGCAGGGAGCTGGAGATCATCGGGTGGTGCATGCACACCACGATCCAGTCGATCGCCCGGTTGTTCCGGGATGCGCGCAACTCGCGCTCCAGCCAACGCTGCTGGGCGCCGCCTGAGTAGCCGCGCAGATAGCTGTCACCGGAGTTCTGGATCGCCACGTCGTCGTTGGCCAGGCTGATGAACCGCACCGAGCCGACGGTGAAGGCGTACCACATGCCCCGGGTCTCCTCGTCCGAGGAGGCGGAGGAGTCCGGGAGGTCGAAGTAGGCCTGGTAGCCGAGGGCGCCGATCGGGCCGTTGCCGCCCTCGTTCTCGTGGTTGCCGGCGCAGGGCATCCAGGGCCGCAGCCGGGTGGAGCGGCTGTTGCTGATGAACCAGTCCGCCCAGGTGGCGGTGCGGCTCTGGCCGTGGCGCCCGGCGTAGGAGGAGTAGCAGAGGTCGCCGTTGAGGAGGTTGAACAGCGGCCCGACGCGCTCCACCGCGCTGACGATGTCGGCGGAGGCCGAGGTGCCGACCTGGCTGCTCATGTACACCGGGTACGTGCCGAGCGGCGAGGGGACGCCGTCGGGGAAAGTCACCAGCCGGCGGAGGTTGGGCGCGGCCTGGTCGCCGAAGCTGGTGAAGGTGAACGGGGCGCGGCCGCGCGGGGCGGTGGTGAAGGTGCCGGTCTCCGGGTTCGCGCCCTCGTGGCCGGCGCTGTAGAGGTAGGTGGTGCCGGGGCGCAGGCCGCCGAGGCGGGCGTGGTGGACGTACACCTCCACCTTGTCGATCGAGTCCCGGTAGGTCCGGGTCTCCGCCTGGACGACCCGGCCGAGGCCGCCGTCCGGCGTGCCGTAGCGGACCTGCGGGCGGCGGACGGACTGGGGGGTGAGCCAGGAGACGGTCATCTCCGAGCCGGGGTCGGTGCCGAACTGCAGGTGCAGTCCGGTCACGCCGGCGGCTCCGCTGCGGTGCGGGCCGGTCTGCAGGAGGGGGCCGGTCTGCAGGAGGGGGCCGGCGGGGGCGTCGTCGGCCGGCTGCGCGACCGCGGGCTGGGCGCCCGCCGTCGTGCCCGCTGCCACCAGGGCGGCTCCGGCCGCCGAGGTGCCTTTGAGGATGGACCTGCGTGCAAGGGTCATGGAAGCTCCGGGTGTCGAGTGGGGGATCGACGGGAGGCCACTGTAATGACATGTGCACGTAAAGGCGATCGTTTCGGCGGGCTCCGGGTCCGGACCGTCGTCGAATTGACGCAATATCGGCGGTGGCGGCTCGCGGAGGCGCTGCTCGAACTCCCCGCCCCACCGCCCGCCCTCGCCCCACCACTCGGCCGCCCCACCACTCGGCCGCCCCACCACTCGGCCGCCCCACCACTCGGCGGCCCCTCCAGGCGCGAGCCGACCGCGAGCCGGCGGTCGGCCCCGGCGCCACCCGGCTACGCCTTGCGGCCCACTCCCCCGAACACCGGGACCTGCTCGTCGGCCAGGCTCGGCGACGGGGCCTCGCCCAGCTCGGGGTGCCAGCGGTTGATCAGGACCACCCCGGGATCGTCCAGTTCCAATCCCGCGAAGAAGCGTTGGACGCCCTCGTGCGAGCGCATGTGGACCTCTATCCCGGCCTCCGCGTAGCGGCGGGAGCCGATCTCCGCCCGGTCGGGCGAGCTGTCCCCGGTGCCGGCGGTCAGCGCGAGGAAGCTGCCCGGGGGCAGCGCGTCCAGCAGCTTGCGGACCGGAGGGTGCGCGGCCTCGTCGGAGAGGAAGTGCACGATGTTGATCAGCGTCAGCGCGACCGGCTCGGTGAGGTCCAGGGTGCCGGCCACCGCCGGGTCGGCGAGGAACTCCTCGGGCTCGCGCAGGTCGCCCTGGACGTAGGCGGTGCGGCCCTCGGGGGTGCTGGTGAGCAGCGCGCGCGAGTGGGCGAGCACGATCGGGTCGTTGTCCACGTACACCACGCGGCACGACGGGTCGACCGACTGGACGATCTCGTGCAGGTTGGGCGCGGTGGGGATGCCGGTGCCGACGTCGAGGAACTGGCGGACGCCGTGCACCTCGGCGAGCCGGCGGACCATCCGGTGCATCACCGCGCGGGCGGCGGTGGCGGCCTCCCGCGCGCCGGGCAGGTCGGCCATGACGCGGTCGCCGACCTCGCGGTCCGCCGGGAAGTTCGTCTTGCCCCCGAGCAGGTAGTCGTAGACCCGGGCGGAGTGCGCCCGGTCGGTGCGCAGGTCCACGGGCGGGGGCTCCTCGAAGCCCGCCCCCGCCAGCCAGCTCTCCGCCGCGTCGCCGCCGAAGGCGTCGCTGTCCCAGGAGCCGTCGTCGGCCGCGTTGTCGTCCGGCGTGTCGGTGTCCACGCTCGCCCTCCCCGTTCGGCGGTTGTCCGGACCACTCAACCACAGCCGGTGATCGCCCGTCAGGCGGATCCCGGTGAACTGCCGCCCGTGGCCCGGGCCTCCCGGACGGCGGCCGCGAAGGAGGGCACCTTCATCGCCGTCAGCAGCGCGAGGGCCGGGCCGGTGGTGCAGACGGTGACGTACACGGGGATCACGCCGAGCCGGTGCCGGTCGCTGAGCCACTCGGCGAGCAGCGGGAAGGTGCCGCCGAACGCCGCGATGGTGGCCGCGTTGACCACGCCGAGGCCGACCGCCCGTACCTCGGTCGGGAACAGCAGCCCGGTGAAGACGTTGAGCGTGCCGAGCACCGTCGCGACCAGCATCCCCAGCAGCACCGCGACGGCCTGGAACGGCAGCCAGCCCTGGCGCAGTCCGGCGAGCAGGAGCCCGACCAGCGGGATCGGCAGGCCGAACCCGATCCGGGCGACCGGCAGCAGGCCGAAGCGGTCGGCGGCGGCGCCGGTGAGCAGCATGGTGACCAGCACCACGGCGAGCACCACGGTCATGAAGGAGGCCGCCTCCTCCTTGCCGATCACGTGGTAGGCGGCCGCGTACTGCGGCAGGTAGACCAGGGCGAAGTAGTAACCGACCGTCCCGCCGAGGGTGTTGAGGAAGACGGTGAACGCCGCCCAGCGGTGCTCGCGCAGCGTCCGCAGGAACGACGGGCGGCGCGGGCCGCCGCCCGCGGCGCGCGCCCGCGCCCGGTGGAACTCCGCGCTCTCCGGCGCCCACCGCCGCACCCCCACGGCGGCCAGCCCGAGCAGCGCGGCGACCACGAAGCCCCAGCGCCAACCGCCTTTCTCCAGGCCGGACTTGCCGAGGGTGTGGATCAGCAGGGTGAGCACCCCGAAGGAGAGCAGCGAGCCCAGGATGATCCCGCCGTACGACACCGAGCTGAACGCGAACCGGTGCCGCGGCGGAGCCGTCTCCGTCACGTACGCGGCGACGCTCGGCGCCTCCCCGCCGAAGGCGAGCCCCTGCACCACCCGCGCCAGGACGGCCAGCGCCGCCGCCCAGACCCCGATCGTGCGCTGGCCGGGGATCGCCGCGATCCCCAGACTGGCCGCGGCGATCACGGCCATCCCGAGGCTCAGCGCGAACCGCCGGCCCCGGGTGTCACTGAGCCGCCCGATCAGGTACGAGCCGACCGGCCGGGCCACGAAGCCCACCGCGAACGTCACGTACGCCCCGAGCACCCCGCTGACCCCGTGCTTGCCGTGCCCGAAGAGGTCCGCGGCGAGGTACGGTGCGAGGACGGCGTAGATGTTCCAGTCGAAGGACTCGACCACCGACCCGACCGTCGCCGCCGCCAACTCCCGCCGCCGCCCGCCGACTTCCACCCGGTCACCGAGCGACGCGACCGCCCTGCTCTCTGTCATGGCCTCAGCATGGCACCGTTCGGGAGGCGACGGAATCCGGCAGCCCGATGTCCACCGGCCGAGCCCCGGCGGATCCCGGCGGATCCCGGCCGAGCTCCGGCAGACCCCGCCCGAGCCCGGCCCCCGCCGCAGCGGGTCCGCAGCGGGTCGGTCGGATCCCGGGATACCCGTGTGACCGATGTGATGAGCAAATGATATTTGTGTGCGGTGCATTTCATGATCCCCCGAACCTCACGGCGCTCCCTGCCCTCCGCCGTCGCAGCCGTCGCCACCGCCGCCGCCCTGCTGGCCGGCTGCACCGGCGGCGGCAGCGGCAGCGGCGACAAGGCCGCTCCCGCGACCACCCCGGCCACCGCCGCCTCCGCCGCGACGCCGAGCGCCACGCCGACCCCGACGGCCAAGCCCACCGGCGCCGCCGACCCGGCGCTCAAGGCCTTCTACGGCCAGCAACTCGCCTGGGCGGCCTGCCCGAAGGACCCGCAGAACCAGGCGGACACCTCCGCCCTGCAGTGCGCCTCGCTCAAGGTGCCGCTCGACTACACCGCGCCGGCCACCGGCACCCTGGACGTCGCCGTGGTGCGCAACCCGGCGGCCAAGCCCGACCAGCGGATCGGCTCCCTGCTCCTCAACCCGGGCGGCCCGGGCGGCTCCGGCGTCGAGATGGTCACGTACAACCCCAAGGGCTACGACGGTCCGGTGCACGACCGCTACGACATCGTCGGCTTCGACCCGCGCGGCGTGGCCGGCACCAGCCCGCTGAACTGCCTCGACGACCAGGCCCGCGACGGCTGGCTCACCACCGACACGCCGGGCGACGACCACGGCAAGCAGCTCGCCGACGCCTGCCAGGCCAAGTACGCCCAGGTGCTCCCGTTCGTCGGCACCCGGAACACCGCCCGGGACATGGACGTGCTGCGCGGCGCCCTCGGCGACCAGAAGCTCAGCTACCTCGGGATGTCCTACGGCACCTACCTCGGCGCGCTGTACGCCGAGGAGTTCCCGGACCGGGTCGGCCGGCTCGTCCTGGACGGCGCCACCTCCCCGTCCTTCTCCCTGGTGCAGCACAACATCGAGCAGCAGGCCGGCTTCGAGCGCGCGCTGAAGGCCTTCGCCGCCGACTGCGTCGCCAAGGACCCGTGCCCGCTCGGCGCCGACGCCGGCCAGGCCCCGCAGAAGCTCGCCGCGTTCCTCGACGGGCTCAAGGACAAGCCGCTGAAGACCTCGAAGGGCCGCGCCCTGACCTCCAACGCGGCCTGGAGCGGCGTGCTCAGCCGCCTCTACGGCGGCGAGAAGGCGTGGAGCAGCCTGCGCAACGCCCTCGGCTGGGCCATGGTCCGCGGCAAGGGCGACGACCTGCTCGCCCTCGCCGACACCTACAACGGCCGGGACAAGGACGGCCACTACGCGCCCTCGGCCGACGCCTACACCGCCATCCACTGCGCGGACGGCGCCACCGACGCCCCGGCCGGCGAGCAGCTGCAGGCGGCGCTCACCGATCTCGCCGCCAAGGCCCCGCTGGTCAGCAAGCACGACCCGCTGGCCGCGCTGTTCGACCCGGACTGCCGGATCTGGCCGTTCCGCGCCACCGAGAAGCCGCACGTGATCAAGTCCACCGCCACCGCGCCGATCGTGGTCGTCGGCAGTACCGGCGACCCGGCCACCCCGTACGCCTGGGCCGAGAAGCTCACCACCGAACTCGGCAACGCCGTCCTGCTCACCCGCGACGGCGAGGGCCACACGGCGTACGGCGCGAGCGCCTGCATCCGGAACTCGGTGAACGCCTTCCTGCTGGACGGCACCGTACCGACGGCGGGCACGCACTGCCCGACGGACTGACGGACTGAACGGACTGAACGGACTGAACGGACTGAACAGGCTGATCTGAGCAAGCGGCGGCAGTCACCCCGGCTTCCGTGACCGACCGCAGCGGTCCCGTGCGCACGGCTCGTCGCCGGGCACACGGGACCGCTGCGGTTCGGCCCGGGCCCGCGTCCCGGGGGTCCGCTCGCGTCAGCCGCGCGGCAGCACCAGCGACTGCACCGCCGGCAGCTTGCGCCAGTCGCTGGACACGATGCTGGCGTGCGCCGCCGCCAACTGCTCGGCTCGGGCCCGCGCCTGGTCGGCCGTCGGGTCGGTGCCGCTGATCTCCGGCGCGATCTTGTGCGCGTCGGTCATCACCAGCAGGTAGTGCGAGCGGTCGTACCAGGCGGTGTCGATGCCGTTGAGGTAGGTGGCGGCGTCACCGTCGAAGACCACGAACCAGGGCCGGATCGAGGCGTCCGCGCCGGTGTACTGGGCCCGGGGGTCGCCGGAGGCGGCGCCCAGCACGGACGGGAACACCTGGGCCCGGCCGATCCGGCCCGCCGCCGCCAGGTCGCGCAGGTGGCGGCCGTACTCGACGTCGGTGTGCAGGGTGTCGAAGGGGTTGCCCAGCTCGACCGTGCCCGGAATCGCGTACAGCATCACCTTCCCGGCCAGCGCCGAGCGGCTCGGCCAGTTGCCCGCCTTCACCGCCTCGTCGAGGCTCCCGTACGAGCCGCCGCCCGGCTTGGCCAGCAGGTCGGCGGGGCGCAGCACGGCGGAGCCGAGGTGCTGGGCGATCAGGGTGTCCAGCTGGTCGGGGCCCATTCCGAGGTTGGCGGAGAAGCCCGGCTTGAGCTCCAGCTTGATGACCAGCGGCCCGGCCGAGGGGTGCGCGGCGAGCCAGACCCGGACGTCGTCCAGGCAGTTCTCCAGGTTCTTGTTGGTGCCGCCGCTGTAGAGCTGGGCGGGGGTGGTGGCGGCGGTGCAGTTGTTGCCGTTGCCGAGCGGGTTGGAGTGGCTGACCTTCCACTCCTTGGTCACGATGTCCGGCCAGAGGTCGAGCTCGATCATCCCGGTGCCGGTGTCCAGGCCCTGGGCCAGGTACGGGAAGGCGGCCGGGTCGTAGGTGTTGTGCAGGCCGACGGTGGTGGCCGAGCCGAAGGGAAGGTCACCCGTCCCGCTCGCGGCGGCGTCCGCCGGGGCGGTGGGGATGAGCGCGGCCGCTCCGGCGAGCAGGCCGGCGGCCAGGAATCCGGACAGGGTACGGCGCATGGTCATGGGAACCCCCCGAGGCTCGGAACGTGCCGGCCGCCCTCCTCCGGGCGGCCTGACGAAGCATCGCCGATCCGGGCGTGCTCCGCGTGAAGAAGGCACGACAATAGCGTGACGGCTGCGCTGCTTCTCCCCGCACCCCCTCCCCTTCGCCCCCGCTTCGTCCACATCCGGTGCTCCCGCTGCTCCCCCTGCTCCCGCCGCGCCACGCCAGCGACGGGTGACGGAGCCTCAGGGTGTCGGACCGGCGGGTTAGCGTGGCCCGGCGAACAGGGTGCGGCTCCACCGCACCGAGGCGCCGAGCGGCGGAGGAAGCCGATGTCCCTGGTCCGGGTCCACAATTTCTCGATCTCCCTCGACGGTTACGGCACGGGCGAGGGGCAGACGCTCGACGCGCCCTTCGGCCACGCCGGCCACCGGCTGCACGAATGGTTCTTCCTGACCCGGATGTTCCAGCGGATGCACGGCAAGGAGGGCGGCAGCACCGGTGTGGACGATGCGCTGGCCGGCACCTGGGCCGACGGCATCGGCGCGGAGATCATGGGCCGCAACAAGTTCGGCCCGCAGCGCGGACCCTGGCAGGACGAGGAGTGGAAGGGCTGGTGGGGCGCGAACCCGCCGTTCCACACCCCGGTCTTCGTCCTCACCCACCACCCGCGCCCGTCCCTGGAGATGGAGGGCGGCACGACCTTCCACTTCATCGACGCGACGCCGGAGGAGGCGCTGCGGCAAGCCAGGGAGGCGGCCGGCGGCAAGGACGTGCGGATCGGCGGCGGCCCGAGCACCGTCCGCGCCTTCCTGGAGGCCGACCTCATCGACCACCTGCACGTGGCCGTGGTGCCGATCGTCCTCGGGCGGGGCGAGCGGCTCTGGGCAGGGCTGGAGGGGCTGGAACAGCGCTTCGACACCGAGGTGGTGAGCACCCCCAGCGGGGTCACCCACCTCACTTTCACCCGGCGGTAGCCGGTCTTCGGCCGCCCAAGCCTGACGGCGGCCTCCCCGAGGGCACGGGGAGGCCGCCGTCAGGCGTTCCTACCGGAACCGGCGCACCGGGATCAGACCCGATCGGCCGCGATCAGCACGTACTGGAACGAGCCGTCCTTGTAGGACTCGATGAACGCCTCCTCGATGCCGGTGACCAGCGAGGTGGTGTTCCGCAGCTCCCAGTAGGGCAGGGTGTCCGGAGTCAGGTCGATGACGGCCTGCGGCACCAGCCGGTTGTCGGCCATCGCCCGCAGGTACTCGCGGCGGGAGTGGATGTTGCACTCGAAGTGGGCGTTGATCTGCGAGACCCACTTGGACGGCTGCCCGTAACGGGGGTTCCAGCAACCGGTGATGGTCACGTAGCGGCCGCCGACGCTCAGCACCCGGGCGTGCTCGGCGAACAGGTCGTGCAGGTCGACGTACATGCTGGACTCGTTGTTCCAGGAGCCCGCGACGGTACCGGTCTCGATGGGCATGTCCAGCATGTTGGCGACCCGGGAGCGGACGAAGTCGCCGATTCCGAGCTCGGCGGCCCGCTTGTTGCCGAAGTCGGCCTGCTGGGTGGAGAGGGTGAGGCCCTCCACGCGGCAGCCGAAGCGCTGGTGGGCCATCACCATCGAGCCGCCGCGGCCGCAGCCGGCGTCCACCAGGGTGCCGTCGGCCGGGATGGCGCCGAGGTGGTCGAGCAGCAGGTCGGCCTGGGCGGACTCCAGCCGGTGCAGCTCGGCGATCACCTTCTTCTCGCGCTCGCTGTCGGCCGGGTCACCGATCGCGGCCTGGTCGATCTCGCCGATGCCGTAGTGGTGGTGGTAGAGGCCGTCGACGTCGCCCAGGCGGAGGTTGACCGGGCGAGCCTCGTGGTCCCAGTAGCGTGCGATGTCGCCCTGGTACGGAGTCGCCGGGCCGGGGATGGCCTTGCCGGGGGTGGTGAGGTCGTCGGTCAGGGACATGGGTCAACTCCCGAATCATCAAGAAGGGTTACGGACTGCGGATGACGTCGCCGGGGCTGTCACCAGAAGTCGGGCAGGGTGTAGCGGTGGGTGTTGGTCTGGTGCCAGTAGTGGTTGCCGTCGAGCCACGCGGCCACGCCGCGCAGGAACCGCACCAGGCTCGGCACCGGGCAGGCCACGGCCAGGGCGGCCGCCTCGGCCTCGAAGGCGTGCATCAGCTCGTTGTGCACCTCGACGGCCTTCAGGTAGCCCTCCTTGCGCGAGACGCCCTCGCGTTCGGAGATCACCGTCGGCAGGTTCAGGTGCGTCCCGGGACTGGACAGCTCCTTGGTGTACGAGTACAGGTCGTTGACGATCGTCGTCGCGTTGCCGGCCAGCGCGATCACCCGCTGCATGGCGGGCAGCGCGTGCAGTTCGGCGGGCAGCTCGTAGCCGCCGACGGTGTCGGTGATCGTCGGGCAGGGGCGGAAGTTGTTGAACTGGCGCATCGCCAGGTACTCCCACACCTCCGGCACGTGGTCCGTCTCGGACCACGCCGCCTCGGCCAGGTAGCCCATGTGCAGCCGCGCCATGTCGTGCCGGAAACGGTCCGCCTGGGAGGGCGTGGCCGCGGCGGTGAAGTACCGCATCGCCGAGTGGTACGCGCGGCGGGGGGCGTCCTCGGCGAGCGAGGCCTCCCAGTCCGGGTGGTACTCCGGCGTGGTGTGCAGCGGGTCGAGCGCGGTGTGCGCCAGCAGCAGGCGGCTGCCGAGGCCGACCGGCGAACCGCCGAGGTCCTCGCAGTAGCAGTCGTCCACCGCGTTCTCGGCCACCATCAGGCGGGCCGCGAGCATCAGGTGGTCGACGCTGGGCGCGTCGGGGTGGCAGGCCACCATGTAGCGCCCGGTGGAGAAGCCGTCGAAGTCCTTCTCCCACTCCGGTGGGTAGAGCTCGATCTCGTCCATCGCCCACGCCTTGATCTTCAGGCTGAGCACCTCCACCCGGGCCGGGTCCGGCTCGGCGATCGGGTGGTGGTAGAGGCCGGGGACGGGGTCGCCGGTCCTGGGCTTGCCACCGGCCCGCGCCTCGGCGGCCGGTGCCACCCCGAGCAGGGCCGGAACGGACGGCCCCGGTGCGGAGAGTGCGGGCAGGGACAAGGCGGGCGGCGCGGCCGGTGCCTGGACGTCGGGGACCACGGCCTCGGACACCGCCGGGGACTGCGCAGCCCGGACCCCGGACACCGGAAGCCCTGCTGCGGCCGCGGCCGGTGCGTCGACCTCCGGTACCGTGACCTCCGGTGCGGCGGCCTCCGGTACCTCGATCTCCGGTACGGAAGTCTCCGGTACGGAAGGCTCTGACACGGAAGGCTCCCGCACAGCGGAACCCGACCCGCCCACGTGCGGCCTCACCTGCAGGCCCGAGGTGCCCAGTCCGCTGGGGCCGCGGAGGATCCGCTCGATCGCCGGGGAGGTCATGGCCCCACCGCCGGGGCGACGAGCCCGGGTGGTGAGTCCGTTCTGACACGCAGGGGCATGGAGCCTCCTCAGGAAAGGATCGCACGATATGACGGGACGTCATCTCGCCCGTCGCGAAAGGAACTCCACGCGGCCGGCCCCGTGTCGCTCGACTCCCAACCGTAGGCGGGTGGGCCCGTTCCGGAACGCAACGGACGATCTTCTACACCCGATAGGGTGAACGTTCATGCTGACGGCGTTTGGAACCGCCCCTGTCATGCATCGGCCCGCCCCGCACCCCGGCGCAGCCGGCCCCGACCGGCCGCCCCGGCCCACGCCCGCGCCGGCGCCAGCGCCACGTCAACCCGGCGCCCACCACGCGTGTCCCGGCCCGCACCACCTGCGGTGAAGCCCGCGACACGGGCGGTTCGACCACCGATCGTCGCCCGGTGGACGGGACGCCGGCCCGGGCACCGGATGCGAGGACGGCGGCGCCGCCGAGCTGAAGGTCGTCCTGCGGCACCCTCTCGGCACCCGGCCCCCGACCGACGTCCCCACCGGCGAACCCGTCCCGCACACCCACGCCTGACACACGCCTGACAGCGGCTCGCCCGCCCGGGCGACCACCCCCGCGGGACGGAACAGCCTCGCGGGACGGAACAGCCTCGCGGGACAGCGCCGCCGGTGGCCCACCGCGACGCCTTAACGCTCAGAGGTTGCTTTTATGGTTCGCGGCGCGCACGAAGGCGCTCGCCGGGCCGGCGGATCGGGCCCGGCGAGCGCCTTCGCGGCGAGCGCCGTCGTGCTCAGGCCACCGCGGCGAGCACCCGGGCGGGCCGGGTCTCCTCGTAGGCGTGGCCGACCCGCAGGAGGGTGGGCTCGCCGAGGGGGCGGGCGAGCAGCTGCATGCCGATCGGCAGGCCCGCCGGGTCGTGGCCGACCGGGACGGACAGGGCGGGCAGGCCGGTGATGTTGGCCGGGGCGGAGAGCCGCACGTAGGCCCCGGAGACGCTCTCGACCGTGCCGTCGGGCCAGGTGACCGTCTCCTCGCCGGCCCCGACCGCGGTCATCGGAACGCTCGGGGCGGCGATCACGTCGACCTCCTCCAGGACGCGGGCCCACGCGGCGCGCATGAGCGTGCGGGAACGCTGGGCGCGCAGGTAGTCCCCGGCGCTCATCAGTTCGCCGGCCTCCAGGAGGATGCGGACGTCGTCCTGGTACAGCTCCGGGACGGTGCGCAGGCCGTCCTCGTGGTAGGCGCTGGCCTCCGGCACCATCAGGCCCCACTGGGTGGCCTGGATGTAGCGGGTCATCGGGACGTCGATCTCGACCAGCC
The DNA here is from genome assembly GCF_055585785.1 of Kitasatospora sp. NPDC053308. Taxonomy (NCBI): domain Bacteria; kingdom Bacillati; phylum Actinomycetota; class Actinomycetes; order Kitasatosporales; family Streptomycetaceae; genus Kitasatospora; species Kitasatospora sp. NPDC053308. The sequence continues at coordinate 107,077 of NZ_JBVJJY010000004.1, forward strand.
GTGCGCCCAGGGCTTCCAGCTGTCCGATGGCGTGCCGGACGGCGGCCTCCACCCGCGCGTCGACGTGGTCGAAGTAGTAGGTGCGCGGCACGCCGATGCGCAGCCCCGTCAGGTCCGTGCCGGTGCCCGGCCGGTGGTCCGTGGCGGGCAGGGGCAGCGAGGCGGGGTCGCGCGGGTCGTGTCCGGCCAGCGCGTTCAGGACCAGCGCCGCGTCCTCGACGGTGCGGGTGAGCGGGCCGACGTGGTCCAGCGACCAGGACAGCGAGGTGACGCCGTGCCGGGGCACGAGACCGTAGGTCGGTTTGAGGCCGACGACCCCGTTGAGCGCGGCGGGCACCCGGATCGACCCGCCCGTGTCGGTGCCCAGGGCGAAGGTCGCCGCGCCCGACGCGACGGCGACGGCCGACCCTCCGCTGGAGCCGCCGGCGACCCGGCCACGGTCCCAGGCGTTGCGGGTCTGCGGGGTGGTCAGGCCGAACGCGAACTCGTGCGTGTGGGTCTTGCCGAGCAGGACCGCGCCGGCTGCCGTCAAGCGTGCGGCGACGGTGCTGTCGGCCGGCGCGCGGTGGTCGGCGCGGACCCGGGAGCTCGCGGTGGTGGCCATGCCCGCGACGTCGATCAGGTCCTTCAGCCCCATCGGCACGCCGTGCAGCGGCCCCCGGTGGCGGCCCTGCGCCACGTCGCGCTCGGCTTCGCGCGCCGCCCGGCGCGCCTGTTCCGCGGCGACCGTGACGTACGCACCGAGCTTCGGCTCCACCTGTTCGAGGCGGTCGAGCACCAAGTCGACCAGCTCGACCGGGGACAGCGTCCGGGCCCTGATCGCCTCCGCGGCGGCGGTGAGGGAGAGCTCAAACGGCTGCATCGGGCTGCTCCCCTCCGGCGCGGTAGGCGCTGCCGGGCGGGACGTCGGCGAAGTCCAGCTCGCGCAGGACCGAGACGACGCGGTGGATGTGGTTCGCGACGGCCGCGACCGCGGCGTGGCGCTCGGCGGGCAGCACCAGCCCGGCGCGGGCGGCCCAGCGGGCGGCCTCCGGCGGTGTGAGTGCGACGGCGGACATGGGCGTTCTCCCTCTCGGTCATGGCGCGGGTGGCGATCCCGAAGGCCCCGGAGCCGAGAGGCCGCCGCGCCCGAACGGCGCCGGCGGCCCAGAAGACCCGGAGGCCCATGGCCTGAAGACCCGAAGGCCCCAGGCCCGAAGACCAGGACCCATGGCCCAAAGGCAAAGGATTCGCTTTAAGAGACCCTAGGCTTCGCCTCCGCCTAACGCAAATCTGTTGCGTTAGGCGGAGGGCCAGGAGTCCCGATAACCCGTGGCCGCCAGGCCGCCGGTCCTGCCACGATGACCCGGTGAACGAAGCCCCCGCCCTGGCGACGCCCGTCGTCCTCGGTGTCGACGACCTCCGTCCGCTCCCCCGGGCCACGCGGATCGCCCGGACCAGCCGTGACGGTGTCCGGCTCCTGGAGGAGTACCGCGACCGGTTCATCGACGAACTGTGGCTCGACCACGATCTCGGCGGCGAGGACACCGTCATGCCGGTGGTGACCCTCCTGGAGGAGGCCGCCTTCCACGGCCGGCCCTTCCGGATCGGAACGGTCTTCGTTCACAGCGCCAACCCCATCGGCGCCGAGACCGTCGTCCGGTCGCTCGCGCGGTGGAGCTACCGCGTCCAGCGGGCGACGGCGTAGGTCCTGTCCGACGGGATCACCGCGCGAACCGCCCGATCCCGCAGCGGCACCCCCGTGCCCGGTCCGGCGGTCCCGCCCCTACTGCTCGTAGACCATCTCGGGGAAGCGCGGCGAGGGGCCGTCCAGGAGGTGGTCGTCCCGGCCGCGCAGCCAGCGGTCGAAGAACGAAGCGACGTACGAGCGGGTGGCCGACACCGCGCGGTCCGGGCGGACGTCGCCGACGTCCTCGGTCAGCTTCGCCCGGCTGATCGCGCCCTGGTCGGCGAGTTGGGGCAGCAGGGACTGCGCGTCGGTGTAGGAGGCGTGGCGGGAGCCGGTGAGGGTGAGGTCGGCGTGCCAGCCGGTGCTGTGCTGCCACAGGGCGTCCCAGCCGGGCTGCTGGTGGTAGCTGCCGGAGTCGGGGTTCTGGGTGCCCATGAGCAGGAACGGCCGGGTCAGGCCGTCCGCGGCGACGCCGGTCAGGTCGACGCCGGTGCCGTCCGGACCGGGGAAGTGGAGCTGTCCGTCGAGGTTGACGCCGACCTTGAGGCGGGGGTCGTCGTGCATGGTCTGCAGGGCCGCGGAGCCGCCCCCGGAGTGGCCCACCATGCCGATCCGGTCGAGGTCGAGGGAGCCGGCGAGACCGGCCGGAAGCCGGTCGTCGTGGCACAGCCCGGCCAGCCGGTCCAGCACGAAGCGGGTGTCGTCGACCCGGGTCTGCAGCGTCTTGCGCAGCAGGGCGCCGAGGTCGAGGCCGGGCTGGGTCAGCAGCCCCGGGAACACGGAGGTCGCGAGGTCCCCGTCGGGGAAGGCGACCTCGGAGGCGTCGTAGGTGTGGTCGACGGTGACGACGACGTAGCCGCGCGAGGCGAGGTCCTCCACCAGACCGGTGCCCCACGTGCGCGGGTCGCCGAAGCCCGCCGAGTACAGCACCACGGGCCGCTTGCCGCCGGGGAGGGCGGGCGCGTCGGGGCGGGCGTGGGTCCGGATGCCGGCCCAGTCCGTACGGTCGGGCTCGAAGCCGTAGTCGCTCTGGCCGACGCTCCCCGCGCTGCCGAAGTGGTCGGCGGCGGCACGCACCATGAAGGGCGCGCGGTCACCGCCGGCGGCGGGCCGGGTGGTCGGGTACCAGAAGCTGACCATCAGCGTGCGGTGGCGGCCGGGCTTCCAGGGGTCGTCCCGGCGGTCGTCCGTCAGCTGCAGGGCCGTCGTGCCGACCGGGTAGGGCCCGGTGGGCTGCGGCAGCCGGGCCACGGCCGGGCGACCCGCGTTCCCACCCGGTGCCGCCACCGCGCCCGGTGCGCCGACCACGCCCGACACCGCCGTCGCCGCCAGCAGCACGGCCGCCACGGCCCGTCCTCGCCTGCTCATCGCCGTTCCTCCTCGTTCGGTTCCGTCGTCGCCTTCGACACGGCGACCGTACGGCTCAGGAGGGGCGAGATCCGTCATACCGGGGTGGCAATTCCCCCGGTAGCACCCCGGTATGACGGCGTTCGGGCCCTCGCACCGGGTCCCGGGAACGACCTACGTCGGGAGTCCCGCGTCCGGCGGGTCTGCGGGCCGGGGCGGAGTGCCGCGCCGGCCCGCGGCACGGACGAGGTGACCGTCCCCGGGTCGACGGGTGCGGGGCTGGGCGCGTAAGGGGGAGAAGAATGGCCACGGCGCCGTGGAGGATCGGGGCCAGGAAGGAAGACCAGCGCTATGGAGAGCCAGGCCCGCAGCCGCACCGCACTCGTCGAGGAGCTCATGGGGCGCTATCCCGACGTGCCCCGGGAGGCGGTGATCAAGGAGGACCTGCTGCGCGGCGGCATGGCCTTCGACGAGTCCGCGCTCAGCGGCAGCGCGAGCGCCGACGGGGGCGGCGAGGTCAAGCCGAAGTCGTACTTCATCTTCTCCTTCGACCACCGCACCCTGCCCGAGCTGGGCGCGGCCGCGCTCAACCGGCCGCCGGAGGAGGTGGTGCTGACCGGCGGACCGTACGGGCTGCGCCGCACGGTGGTGTCGGTGCGGGTCAACCCGGACTCCCCGTACCGGGTCGGAGCCGGAGAGGACGGCACGCTCGGCCTCTACCTGGACGGGGCGCGGATCGCCGACGTCGGCCTGCCGCCGATGCCGGACTACTACCGGCACACACTGGCCAACGGGAAGTCGGTGATGGAGGTCGCCCCGACCATCCAGTGGGGCTACCTGATCTACCTCACGGTGTTCCGGGTCTGCCAGTACTTCGGTGCCAAGGAGGAGTGCCAGTACTGCGACATCAACCACAACTGGCGCCAGCACAAGGCCGCCGGCCGCCCGTACACCGGAGTGAAGCCGGTGGAGGAGGTGCTGGAGGCGCTGGAGATCATCGACCGCCACGACACCGCCCGCGCCTCGCAGGCGTACACCCTCACCGGCGGAGCGATCACCTCGCAGGTCGGCGGGCGGGACGAGGCCGACTTCTACGGACAGTACGCCAAGGCCATCGAGGAGCGCTTCCCCGGCCGCTGGATCGGCAAGGTGGTGGCGCAGGCGCTGCCGCGCGAGGACGTCCAGCGCTTCCACGACTACGGCGTGCGGATCTACCACCCGAACTTCGAGGTCTGGGACAAGCGGCTCTTCGAGCTCTACTGCCCGGGCAAGGAGCGCTACGTCGGCCGCGACGAGTGGCACCGCCGGATCCTCGACTCCACCGAGGTGTTCGGCCCGGAGAACGTGATCCCCAACTTCGTGGCGGGCGTGGAGATGGCCGAGCCGTTCGGCTTCACCACGGTGGACGAGGCGATCGCCTCCACCGAGGAGGGCCTGCGGTTCTTCATGTCGCACGGCGTCGTGCCGCGCTTCACCACCTGGTGCCCCGAGCCCACCACCCCGCTGGGCAAGGCCAATCCGCAGGGTGCGCCGCTGGAGTACCACATCCGGCTGCTGCAGACCTACCGCGCGACCCTGGAGGAGTTCGGGCTCTCCTCCCCGCCCGGCTACGGCCCGGCCGGGCCGGGGAACGCGGTGTTCTCGGTCAGCTCCTTCATGGATTCGCTGCCCGCGTGAGCCGATCGGCCCCTGCCGCGCGGGCGGCAGGGGCCCGGCTGCCCGTCGGGCCGCGCTGCGCCTCCGTCGTCAACGTCCTTGCTGCGGGCGCACGGTGAGGATCTGCTCGGCCCGGCCGACCGGGCCGAGCACGTCGCGCAGCACGGTGCTGGTGACGCCGTGGCCGGACGGTCCGAAGCTGACGCTGGTGTCCAAGCCGGTCCAACGGCCCTCGGGGCGGCGGTGGAAGTGGATCGTCAGGTCGGTGTTGGGGAACATCCACGCGGTCGGGTCCTGCCGGACGGCGATGCCGTTGGCGGTGTCCACCAGGGCGACGAAGGAGGCGTGCGGGCTGCTCGGCTCGCCCGCGACCAGTTCGGCCCGGCTCGCGATCCAGACGGCGGCCCGGCCCGGCGCGGTCTCCCGGCGGCGGACGTCGATCGAGGAGATGTAGCCGCCGCCCCACAGCCCGCTCATCGCCCAGGGCTCGAACTCCTCGGGCGCGGGCAGCCGCCGGTCGTGGGTGCCGGCGACGGCGGCGGTGTCGAGTTCGGCGAGGAACCACGCCCGGGCCCGGACGACGGCCCGCTCCCCTATCGTCGCGGTGGCCTCGACCAGTTCGATGGTGCGGCCTGGCCGGACGGTCTCCACCGTGACCTCGAACTCCTCCAGGGCGATCAGCCCGAGGATGTCGAAGCTGATCCGGGCCAGCGCCAGGCCGGGGCCCGTGCCTTCGGAGCGGCCGGTGCCTTCGGAGCGGCCGGTGCCCTCGGAGCGATCGGAGCGATCGGACCGGTACTGGTCGATCGCGTGCACGATCAGGCCGCCGAGCGGACTGAAGTGCTGCTCGTCCGGGTGCCAGGCGCCCTGGGCCTGGAGGGTCGGCTTGTAGCGGTTCTCGCCGGTGCGCTGGTAGTAGCTGTCGGGCGCGGTGGTGGGGGTGGTCACGTGCGCTTCTCCTCGGGCCGTTCGCTGGACGCCGGGCGGGCGCCGCCGGGGTACGACGGGGCCCGACCTCGGCGTTCAGGATCGTAAGGGGCCGAACGGCGCCCCGGGCGTGACGGTGACGCATCCCACACCCGGCGGCCGCCCCGTCCCGGAGAGCGTCAGTGCGCGGCGAGCGGGTAGTGGTCGGAGAGGTCGGTGTAGGTGTAGCTCTTGCCCCAACTGCTCACCGTCCACGGCGCGCTGTGTACCCGGACGACCTGGTTGGTGTACTGCTGCGGGCGGGCGTGGTCGGCGCGGTAGAGGACGTGGTCGAGGTCCTCCTTGGGGTCGTTCGGGTAGCGGTAGCGGGCGATGGAGTTGTCGGCGGTGTCGAAGGAGTACGGCCAGCCCGTGCGGGCCGAGGCCGGGGCGAGGTTGCCGTTGCTCAGCAGCGCCTGGTACTCGGTGCCGTGGGAGTCGATGTTGAGGTCGCCCGCGACCACGATCGGCTCGTCGGCCGGGATCCGCTTGGCGTCCAGGAAACCGCGCATCGCGGTGAGCTGCCTGGCCCGGATGTCCGCGGCCTGGCCGCTGGAGCAGCCCGAGTCGGTGGACTGCAGATGGGTGCCGACCACGTGGGTGCGGCGGCCGTCGACGTCCAGCACGGCGTACACGAAGCCCTTGTTGGACCACCAGTCCGAGCCGCAGGCGTCCTTGTAGACGTACTGCTCCTTGTGCAGGATCGGCCACGTGCTCAGCAGGGTGACCCCGCCGTCCTCCGGGGTGGTGGAGCTGTAGCTACCGGAGGTGGCGTCCCAGCCACTGGTGGAGCGCCCGACCACCGGCGTGTGGTACGGGTACGCGGCCGAGGCCCTGGCAATCAGCGCGTCGGAGGACGCGTTGTCGAACGCCTCCTCCAGCACGACCACGTCGTGGCCCTGGAAGAAGTCCGCCGAAGCGATCGCCTGCGCCCGGTACTGCTGGCCCCAGTTGGGGTAGAGCGAGGTGCTCATCAGGAAGACGTTGTAGGTGAGCACGTCGAGCGGGGGCGCGGTCACCGGCGCGCTCTCGGCCGAGGCGGGGGCCGCGCCGAGGGCGGCGATCACGGTGGCGGCGGCGCCGGCGGCGAGGGCACGGCGGACGGACGACAGCGGCATCTGGGCTCCGTGGGGTGTCGTGGACCCGCCGGGTCGCGGGATGTTGTGTATCCAACGTGCCCGGTGGCACGACCCGCAAGACGTCGGGCGAGCATTCGGTGAACTCGCCGGTAACACCGGCGCCGCACGGTGACTGACGGGCGGTCAGGCTGGCTGCACCGGCTCCACTCCCCCGCCGCGCGCTCGGCACCGCCTCCACGAGGAACACCGGATCAGCGGGAGCGCGTCGCGGCCGCTCCGGTCAGCGGGGGCCACGTGGCGGCCGCTCCGGGCCACCGCGACCTCGACCTGGACCTCGACCGCGCCCGCGCCCGCTCGGACGAGGTGAGCCGGCTTCGGGCGGCGGGAGGCGATCCGGCCCCCGCTCTTCCGGCTGTCAGGGGACGGGGTCACACTGTCGCAGGCGGCGGACCAGCACGGCAGGAACACCGTCCGGCACGGCAGCAGGAACGCCGCCAGGCACGGCAGGAGGCCCGGCGGCGACACGGCAGCAGACGCAGCACCAGCACTGAGGAACACGGCACCGAACGGGGGCTCCATGGCCGGCAGGAAGAAGAAGCAGAAGAGACCGCTCGCCGAAGGGGTGGTCCCTCCCCCGAAGCGGGTCCGCCGCCGCCCCGCACCGGAGCTGTCGCCGCGGACGGTACGCCGGACGGCCTGGCTGGTCGGGCTGCTCACCCCGGTGCTGCTGGCCGGAGCGGCGGCACTCGGCAGCAACCCGGACTACCAACCGGCCTGCGGCCTCGTCGCGTTCCTCTTCCTCTCGGCGGGCGTCCTCGGCATCGGCTTCGTCCGCGCTCGCGGCTGGGTCATCCTGCCGGCCACGTTCATCGGCGTGCTGATGCTGGCGATCACCGGGACCGGCATCCGCGGCCAGATCCTGTCCCACCGCGGCGAGGAGACCTCGGTGGTGATCACCGCGGCCCACAGCGGGAAGGACAAGAGCGGCAAGGTGCACTGGACCTGCGACATCCGCCGCGCCGACGGCCAGGCGCTGCCGCACGCCCGGGTCGGCGGCTTCGGCTGCGGGGGCACCTACGACATCGGCGACACCATGACCGTGGTGGTCGACCCGCAGGGCTGGGCCCCGCCGGTCGCACTCGACGAGGACCTCGACTTCGACGGCAGCGGTGTCTACGTCGTCGCCGCGCTCGCCGCCCTGTGGAGCCTGCTCACCCTGGCCGCGGCGCGCCGCACCCTCCGGGAGTCGACCGCGTCCTCCGGCCGGAGGACGTCCGGCCAAAGGACGTCCGACTGGAAGGCGCCCGACCGGAGGACGCCCGGTCAGAAGGCGTCCGGTCAGAAGAGCGGGAGGTAGCGCACGAGGACGTCCTGACCGGTGCCGGTGAGCGTGCCGTACAGCAGCGTGGTCCCGAACGCGTCCACGGCGGGCCCGGAGGACGGGCCCGCCGCGGCGCCGACCCGCTCGACCCGGCCGGTCCACAGGTCCCGGCGGAACACGTCCGCGACGCCGTTGGTGTCGCCGGGCACCAGGGTGTCGGCGTCCGAGGCGAAGTAGACCCAGCGGTCGTCCGCCGTCATCACGCCGGGCTGACTGCCGTCGGCGGCCACCTCCGTCACCGTGCCGGCCCGCAGGTCCCGCGCGTACAGCGTGACCCGGACGGTGCCCTGGTCGGACCGGAACACCCGGAACAGCGCGTACCGTCCGTCCGGGCTCACCCGGCCCTGACGCGCCGCGTCCCGCAGGGTGCCGCCGCCGTCGACGCTCGCGCCCTCGATCCGGCCGGTGCGCGCGTCGTACACGTAGAGCGGGAACAGCTGCCGGGTCGGCGCGGGCCTCCCGACCGCCGGAGCCGCGGGCTCGGGCCCGCCCGGCGCCGGCCGCAGCAGGTTGCCCGCCTTCGAACGGAAGGCGACGGTCAGGCCGTCGGCGCTGAGCGAGGGCTCGACCGAGCTGCCGTCGGCGGGAGCGCCGTCCCGGCCGGTGCTGACCAGGCGGGTGGTGCCGGTCCGGCGGTCCGTCAGGTAGACGTTCGCCGTGCCCGGTGCGGCTCCGGGGGCCAGGTCGGTGCGGTCCGAGGAGTACGCGACGTAGCGGCCGTCCGCGCTGATCGCCGGGCTGAGGGAGTTGCCGACGCCGCTTCCGGCGGTGAGCGCTTCGGTACGGCCGGTCCGGCGGTTGTGGACGTAGACGTCGGTGCGGCCGCTGCCGGGATGCCCCGGGACGGCGTTGGTGGCGTCGCTGCTGAAGGCCACGTACCGGCCGTCGGCGCTGATCGCCGCCTGACTGGTCGAACCGTCCAACTGGCCGCCGCCGTCGGCCAGGCTGACCCGCTCGGTCCGCCGCGTCACCAGGTCGCGGACGAACACGTCGTAGAGGCGGTTGGTGTCGCCGGGCACCAGGTTCGAGGCGAGGGAGGTGAACAGGGCGTAGCGGCCGTCGGCGCTGAGTCCGAGCGGCTCGGACCAGTCGTCGGCCGGCGCTCCGTCCGGGCCGACGTTCACCCTCACCACGTCGTCCCCCGCCGGCGGCGTCGCGGATGCCGGTGCCGGTGCCGCGGTGCCCGCCAGGAGCGCGGCCGCCAGAACGCAGGCCGCCCGTACCGTCGTGGCCTTCGTGGCCTTCATGGGCTGTCCTCCCCTTCCGCCCGGGCCGCCCCTGCTCCCCGCCCCCGCGCAGCCCGCCTGGCGTCGAGCCAACCTTCCGGTGCGTCCACGGTCAACCGGGCGGGCGTTCCGATGGACACGATTCCGCCAACTCCCGCACACAACTCACACGCACCGCCCGGCCTCACCGCCGCCCCCGACGCCGCGGGCCCGCCGACCGCCGACCTGCCGACCGGCCGACCGGCCGACCTGCAACCACGGCACCCTTCCCCGGTTCAGGAGGCCGTCGCGGGTACGAGGTGATCCAGGCCCTGGGCACTGCCCGTCGCGGCCTCCACCGAGCGGGGCAGCATGACGCGCTCGTAGGCGCGAACGGCATCGTCGACACCGGGTTCGGTGACGAGGGCGTGGGCGAGGTCGGCGCCGTCGAGCATGGCGAGGTTCGCGCCCAGCCCGACCGGGGGCATCAGGTGTGCGGCATCGCCGAGCAGCGTCACGCCGGGAACGTGCGCCCAGCTGTGCGGGGCGGGCAGCACGTGCAGGGGCCGGTTGACGAAGCCGTGGTCGCTGTCGCGCAGGATCCGCAGCAGGTCCTCGTCCCAGCCGTCGAACAGCTTCACCAGGTGTTCCCGCACGGCCCGTTGGTCGCCGAGGTCGAGCCCGGCGGCCGCGTGCCAGTCCTGCGGCGCGCGCAGGGCGAGGTAGCCGCGGATGTGACCGTTGCTGTTGCGCTGGGCGACCAGGGTCCGGCCGACGCCCTTCGCCAGCAGCGATCCGTTGCCGACCAGCCGGGCGAGTTCGGGGTGGCGGGCGTCGCAGCGGTCGAAGCCGGTTTCGACGAAGGTGACGCCGGTGTAGTGCGGCACAGCGGGCGACAGGGCCGGCCGGACCCGTGACCAGGCACCGTCGGCGCCGATCACCAGGTCGAACTCCTCGGCCGCACCGCCGTCCAGGAGCAGGAGGCACGTACCGCCCGCCAACGGCGTGACCCCGGTGACGGCCCGGCCCCACCGCACCGTGCCCGGGCGGAGCGAGTCCAGCAGCAGGCCGCGCAGCTGGCCGCGGTCGATCTCCGGGCGGCCGCCTCCCGCGGTCGGCCCCCGCTGCGCGATGAGGGCGCCGGTGGCATGGTCGAACACCCGCCACTCGTCGCCCTCGGGGCGGGCGAGCGCGTGGAACCGGTCGAGCAGGCCCGCCGACTGCAAGGCGGCCTGGCCGGTGTCGGCGTGCATGTCGAGGGAGCCGCCCTGCGGGCGGGCGTCGGCGTCGGCTTCGCGCTCGTACACCGTGACGGCGCGGCCGTGTCGCTGCAGGACCCGGGCGCAGGTCAGGCCGCCGAGGCCGGCGCCGACGATTGCGATGCGAGGGGCAGGGAGAGGGGGCACAGGGGGTCCTTCCAGGGGTGGGTGGGCGGCCGGGCGGGCCGGCAGCACCAAGAAAGCACACTCGCTACATAAGTGCAATGACTACACTTTCTTAGTGGGTGCACGCCGGGCTATGGTGGCGGGGTGACCGAAGCGATGGGACGCCGTGAGCGCAAGAAGGCCCAGACCCGCCAGTCCCTGGCGGACGCCGCACTCGAACTCTTCCTCGAACGCGGCTACGACCAAGTCGGCGTCAAGGACATCGCCGACGCCGCGGACGTCTCGGTGACCACCCTGTTCAAGCACTTCCCCGGGAAGGAAGCGCTGGTCTTCGACCAGGACGACGATCTGGAGGCGGCCCTCGTCGCGGCCGTGCGCGACCGACCTCCGGGCCGGTCGATCCCGCAGGCGCTGCGGGAGCACCTGCTGCTGCACCAGACCCGGTTCGCCGTCCACGCCGCCGACCCGCGGTTCGCCGACTTCCTCCGCCTGGTGCGGGAGACCCCCGCGCTGCGCGAGTACTCCCAGCGGATGTGGACCCGCCACGAGGCAGCCCTGGCGCGGGCCATCGCCCAGGCCGTGGGCGCGCCCGAGGACGACACCGGCTGCGCCGCCCTGGCCCGGTTCGCCCTGGCGGCCCGCAGCCTGATCCAGCAGCACCCCGACCCGCGCCGGGCCGCCGAGGAGGCCTTCGCCCTGCTCGAACACGGCTGGGCAGCCTCCCACCCGACCAGCTGACCCGTGCTCCGAGGAGCCCCGACGCGCGGCGCGCCCAGCCGTCGGCACATCGCCTGCGACCGACCCTGCGGACACGCCGGGAGCTGCTCGGCGACCCGGCAACTCCTCGCGCCCCTCGGCACTCTGTGCCGGACGAACGCCGCCGGGGCCCGGCGGCGGGCCGGGTCAGGGGGCTGAGCCGAAGGGCAGGACGGCGCGGACGACGGCGCCGCCGGGGGTGTTGGCGGCGGTGAAGGTGCCGCCGAGCTCTTCGGCGCGCTCGGCCATGGACCGCAGGCCGACCCCGGAGGTGGCGGCGCGGGCGGGGAAGCCCGTCCCGTTGTCGGCGACCTCGACGGTGATCCGGTCGGGGAGGGCGCACAGCGTGAGCCGGGCGGCCGTGGCACCCGAGTGGCGGACCACGTTGTTCAGGGCCTCGCCGCTGATCCGGTAGACGGCGGCCTCCACGGCCGCGGAGAGTGCGGGCAGCGGGTCGGGGTACAGGTCGAGGGTGACGTCGAGCGACCGGCTCCCGAGGGTGTCCGCGAGGCGGCGGAGCGCGTCGGCCAGCCCCTTGCCGTCGAGGGGGCCCGGGCCCAAGTCGTGGGTGATCCGCCGGAGCTCGGTGATCGCGTGACCGATGCCGGCGGAGGCGGCGGTGAGCGAGTCGGCGGCCTCGGAGCCCGCGGGCAGGTCGGCGCCGGCGGCGTCGATCCTCAGGCGCAGGCCGGACAGGGCGGGCCCGAGACCGTCGTGGAGGTCGTGGCGCAGCCGGCGGCGTTCCTCCTCGCGGGCCAGTACGAGCTGCTCGCGGCTGGCCCGCAGGTCCTCGTACAGGCCGATGGAGGCGATCGCGGGCGAGGCCTGGTCGGCGAGCAGGCTCAGCACGTCGCGGTCCTGCCGGTCCAGTTCGGGCTGCCCGGGGCGCGGCGGCACGAGGAGTTCGCCGATCTCGGCGCCCTCGTAGGTGAGCGGGAAGCGCGCGCCGGGCCCGTCGAGGCCCCCGATCCGGGCCAGCTCGCGCGGTCCGCCCCGGGTCCGTACCCGGACCGCGGCGGCCGGCAGTCCGAGGGCCAGGACCACCGTCCGGCACAGCAGCGGCGCCGCGTCCGCCGGGTCGACGGCGTGGCTCATCCGCTCCGCCAGCTGCCGGACCAGCTGGTACGGGTGGGCCCGCTCGCCGTAGTAGTAGCGGTCCACGGCCCACCCCACCCCGCGGGCGGCCGGGCGCAGCAGCGCGCCCGCGGCCGCGGCCGCCGCGAGCTGCCACCACCGGATGCCGGTCCCGGTCCCGGTGCCGGTGCCGGTGCCGGGCAGCAGGCGGTGCGTCAGGTAGGCGGCGAACACGACCGCGACGAAGAGCAGCGCGCCGAACGCGAACGCGGTCAGGTAGCGCCGGGTGACCCGGTCCAGGGAGAGCCGGCGGTCGCGCCGGAAGGCGGCGAGCGGCACCAGCATCCAGACCGCCTCACCCGCCACGACGACCGCGTACGGCAGCCACGTGGGCTGGTCGCCGACGAAGTTCGGGACGACGGCCAGCGCGGCCCACACCAGGTAGGTGGCCATCACCGCCCGCAGGTACGGGTGCGGCCCGGGCAGGCGCCGGCAGCGGACCGCGGCCACCGTCAGGGTGAGCACCAGGCTCGCGGCGAACTCCACGATCGCGTACGGGCTGAGCCATCCGTCCACCCAGGCGTACAGCGCGGTGTGGTGCAGCGGGTTCGGCAGGCCGTACCACTCGGGCACCCGGGCGGTGGTGCCGAAGGCGGCCACGGCGCTCCACGCGGCCACCAGGACGGGGATGCAGCGCCAGACCCCGCCGGGCAGCCGGGCGTCGGGCAACCAGAGCGGGAAGCTCACCACCGCGAAGGCGTTGAGGGTGGAGGCGGCCAGGACGACCGCCGCGACCACCCCGACGACCCCCGGCCCGGCCCCGGCCAGTGCGGCCGCCAGCGACGCCGCCGTGCGCAGCGTCTCCAGCACGCCGGCGCACAACAACAGCGCTCCCAGGGCCTGCCCGTTCCGGTTGACGACCAGGAGCAGGCCGGCCAGCGTGAACATCAGGCCGACCGCGACCCAGAGGCCGCCGAGGAGGTACTGCCCGCTGACGCCCTCCACGGCGGGGTGGGTGAGCGCGAGGAGCGACCACACCGCCGCGCACAGCAGTGCCGTCCCGGCGGCCGCGATCGCCGTGGCGACGCCGGCGCCGCCGCCGGGCCTGAGCCGTCCCATCCGCCACACCACCTCCCTGAACCGTTCCATGCCGCCCGGCCCGTGGTCCCGACCGCACGGGCCACCGGTCCCGCCTCCCGCAGGAGCGGGCGGTCGGCGGCAGCACTGTACGGCCACGAACCGCTTCCGTCCGGCACCGACCGGCGTGCCGCCGCTGACAGCCCCCGGGGCGGGCCGCCCGCTCGCACCGCAGCAGCGCCTCACCGCGCGGCCGCGGGGGCAGGACCGACCGTCCAGGGCGCCAGGAGCCGACGCGACCGGATGAGGCGGCGGCAAAACCGCTCGACGGCGCCGGGATACTGCCGTCATGGCCGTCACCCAGCAACTCGCCCGAGTCTCGGCGGAGTACCTCGCCGCCTGCCGTCAGTCAGCCGAGGAATCACCCGACGGGGATCACCACTGGGACCCGCCGGCCGTGGACCGTCTGGATCTGGACTGGGCACCGGCCATGCTGGAGCGCGCCTGCGAACTGGCGCGGCTCGACGCCGTCCGCCTGGAGGCGCTCAAGCGCGCGACCGACGGCGAGAGCGGCATCGATCTGGACTTCCTCGACGGGAACGCCCACGCGATCGCCTTCTTCAGCAACTCCGCTCCGACCGCGCTCTGTCCAGCAGCGGTTGCGCAGGTGTCGGCACGGCTCGGGGAGATCGACATGCGCGCGGTCCTCGAAGCGGTCCCCGACATCGGTGAGGGTTCCCCGCTGGGCTACGGATTCGTCGGCGATCCGACGGCGTACCTGCTGAGCCACTTCGCTGCTCTGCGCGACTTCTACGCGGAGGCGGCCCGAAGGGGGCTTCTCGTCGTGTTGTGGTGGGACTGACCCGTCCTCGGCGAACCCGCGCATGTCGGCGTCGACGAACGGGAGGAAGGGGGTCGTCGGCGACACCGAGGTCAACGTGTCCACGCCGGCGTGGGCGGACGGTCTCTCCATGCCGGCCACCGGGCAGGCGGAAGGGTCCCACGCAGTTTGTTCGCGGCCCACTTCCGTTGCTCCCTCTGGTCAGAGCCGCAGGATTGTTTGTCCGCGCTCGGACGCACCGGGTGCCTGCCGCGGCGGCGTTCTCCGGGATTGATTGTCCGGTCCCGACTGGTGCTGACCGGCGGCGACGAAGTCCTCCACTGTGGGTGGCGCGCAGCCGGGCCGGGCGCCCGCTGCGGTCATCGACCACCCACCGGAAGGTCAAGGAACACGCCGATGCGACGAACACTCACCGCCCTGTCCACCGTCCTGCTCGCCCTGGCGGGGGCCTTCGCCCTGCCGACCACCGCACAGGCCGACCCGATGAACCCGCAGCCCTACGCCTACGGCTTCCTCGCGGCGCTCGCCCGACCGGCCGACGGCGGCCCCAACGGCACCTACTACTGCATGGACGAGTACCGGCAGATCAACGGCGACGGCCGCCCGGTCCTGCTGCGCCCGTGCGACGGTTCCTGGAACCAGTTCTGGTTCGTCTCCCAGGACGGCCTGATCCACAGCACCAACGACGGCCGGTGCCTGTGGGGCCACTTCCCGGACAGCCCGTCCGACAACCCGGGCGCCCGGGCGGTGGGCTGCAACGCGAACGACGCGAACCAGCGCTGGACGTTCAACACCGACCGCAGCGTGTGCAACGCGGCCGGCGCCTGCCTGACCTACGTCGGCAACCCGGGCCCGCGCTCCTCCTACGGGCTGTGGACCCTGGGCCGCAACGCGAGCGCGGGCCTCACCCAGGAATTCGACTGGCACCACTCCGACAGCGACCGCCCGATCAACCCCAACATCTGAACGACGCACGGAAGCCACGCGGCCGTGAGGGCGGGGCGCCTGCCACAGGCGCCCCGCGTCCCGAGAACGACCGCGCGCCGCTGCCCCTCCTGCCGACGAGGCCGAGCGTGGCCGTGCCGGTGGAGGGGCGCACGTCTGCAGCCCGGAGACAGTCAGCGGGCCGCCCGCCCCGCCCGGGGCGGGTGCCTCGGCTCGGGCGGAATCGGCGTCGGCACGGTCACACCGGGAGCGCACCGGCCGGGTGGCCGTGTTCTCGGCCGCACGCGGTGAGGGCGAGGACCCCGTGGCCTTCGATGCCGGTGGCCGGCCCCAGCTCGGCGGGATTGACGGAGAGTCGGGCGGCGATGTCGGTGGCGACACAGGTGTCGGGAATGCGGAGTTCCTCCTTCACCTGCAAACAACGGGTGCGGAACGCGTCGGAGTCGAAGGGGCTCACGCCCTCGAAGGCGTCGTCGGGGAACCCGTCCTGGTGCGGGAGGAGGTAGCCGGACTCGGCCGGATGTCCCGCGGTGCCGTCGGCCCCGTCGCCCCGGTCGTCCCGATCGGCCCGGTCGTCCCCCTCCTCGGCGGTGTAGGCGTCGTAGTAACGCACCACGCGTCCTGCCTCGGCGATGCACCAGGCGGTCCAATCGTCGCCGCAGCTCATCCCGTACCACTGGGCTGAGCCGAACCGGTGGCCGAGGTCCGCGCACCGCTTCCGCACGACGTCCTCGCGTGCCCGGTCGTCTCCGTCCGCGGCACGGATGCGGTGGGTGGCTTCGGAGGTGTCGCCGAAGACGAGGGTCCAGCCGTTCAGGGCCGGGCTGACGAAGACGCGTGAGCAGGCGCTGTGGGGCTGCTTCCGGTCCCAGTCGTGGCGGTCGTGGTTCCAGGCTGCCGCGCCGGTGCGGAACGTGACGGGGTGGGCGCCGGTGAGGTCGAAGGCGTCGAGGACCGCGTCCTGGTCGGTGGTCGGTACGGCGTACCAGCTTCCGCACAGGTGCACGTCCTGCGGGACTTCGGTCAGCAGCTTGATCCTGGTCAGCCGGTCCCAGAGGTCGCGTTCCCGGTGGTCGAGGGCGGCGGGCCCGCCGATGGCGGCGAGGGCCTCCAGCGCGCCCGCCCGTACCCGGGGTGCCGGAGCGGGACGGGCACGCACCTGCCGCAGGCTGGGGCCGGCTGAGGGGCCGATCGCCCGCAAGGTCGAGACGGCTCGCTGCCGCACCTCGTCGTCCCGGTCTCCCAGGGCCGGAATGATCCGGTCGACGAACCTCGCCGCGGCCTTGCCCTGGGTCTGCAGGGCGAAGAGCGCGACGCTTCGGACCCGGGGGTGCGGGTGGTCCAGCAGGGGCACGTAGACCGCGTGGTCGGCCACCGCCGACCTCCCGAGCGCCCAGCCGATCCTCCGGACGACCTCGGGCGACTGCGCTGCCGCCGCGGCCTGCGCCAACGGCCGGAGCGCGGGCTCACCGATCCGGCACAGGACGTCTGCCGGGACGGCCCAGTCCACGGGTGACCGCTCGTCGCAGAGCAGTTCCAGCACTGCCGCGACGACCTCCGCCCCCTGTGCGACGAGCGCGTCGCGCGCCGAGCGGGTGTCGTTCCAGGTGCCGGAGAGTTCCTCGACCAGCAGTCTCGTGTCCACGGGGGCACCCTAACCGGGCGCTCCGACAGTCGCGCCGGGCGGATGGCGCGCGGTCCTCCCCGGCCGATGCCGTCGACGACCGGTCCGGCGGACGGTCGCCCAGCACGGACGAACGGGTCGCCGTCCCTCATCCCTCCCCGAGGAAGTGCGCCCGGTGCGGGCGGAGAGGGTCGTCGGAACTCCGAGCGCTGACGTCACGTTCGGTGACGCCGGGTCAGGAAACGGGCTCCACGCGTCCTGCACGGTCTCAATACGATCACAACACAGCCCGCAGAGCCGGTGAAGCCGAAATCCGTGCAGGTCAGCGATGGTTTCCGGGGTAGCCTTGCGGCGCGCTGGACGGCTCCTGCCGCATTTCCGCCGTCCACATATTTCCCACAAGGAGTCACTTATGAAGAAGTTCCTGGCCGCTCTCGCCGTGGCCGGTACGGCCGCCACGTCGGTCGTCGTGCTGGCCCCCACCGCCTCCGCCGCCGGCTGCGTGTCGAACTGGATCCGGTCCGAGGGCACCACGACGAACAACATCATGGTCGTCACCAAGGCCAACTCGCCCTGCCACGACGTCAACGTCTCCTGGTCGTACAACCCGCAGGGCGACTACTCCGGCTACACCGGCGTGTACCGGCGGCCCGGTGGCTCGTGGACCGGCGCCTCGCGCGGCTACGTCCAGATGAACAACGGCTACCACGACATCAACAACTCCTACTTCGCGCTGATCACCGACCTCAACCCGGGTACCGAGTTCAGCGTGCTGAGCCGCAACCCGGGCGACCAGGTCACCGTCGTCCACTGACGCCCTCCGTGGCCCCGCCCTTTTCCGGCCGGGGCCACGGTGCCGCGCGCGCCACCGGTCCCGTCCCCCTCTCCTGCCGGAGTCCTCTGCTCATGCCCCGCGTCCACCGGCCTCAGCGCCGCTCCACCGCTTCGCGCACCAGCGCGGCGGGACTGGTCTGCGCCGCACTGGCCGTGATCACCGGGTGCTCGGCCGCCGAGCCGGGCCCCGCCGCCTCGGCTGCGGCCGCCCCACCGCCGGCCGGTGCGCAGGCCGCGGTGGCCTACGGACTGCCGCCGGACCTCACCCCCATGCTGCTGCCGGCCACCGGCGCGGAGACCCGGCTGACCCAGGGGCTGGACGGATTCACCGACCTGGTCCGGGAGCGCGCGACGCGCGCCTGCCTGGACACCGCCCGGGTCCAGGCGCCCGACGCCGCTCCGCCGATGTTCATCCGGCAGTTCGAGATCCCCGACTTGGCCCACATCGCTCGCCGAGGCTTCAGCCCGAGCGCCGTCCCGAGCGCCGCCGCGGTCACCGCCACCCCCTCGTCCACCCCCTCCCCCGCCTCCGTCGCGGCCTCCGCCGATCCCGCCGTCCAGCGGCGCTGCGGCCAGGACGGCGCGGCTGCCGCCGGCGAGCTGCAGTCCCGATACGGGCCGCTGCAGTCCCGTTGGCTCACCGGCCTCGCGGCCGTGGAACAGGACACCGCCGTGGTGACGGCCCGACGGGGCCTGCCCGGTTGCCTGTCCGCGCACGGCGTACGGGCCGACAGCGAACGGGACTTCTTCGACCAGGTGGACCGGACGCTCCAGAGCGCCGCGACCGACCAGGCCGCGAACGCCGAGGACCGGCGCCTCGGCGCGGTCTACGCCACCTGTATGCAGCCGGTCGAGGCGGCTCGCGAGCCGCTGCGCGCCGCGCTCCGGGACGCCTTCGTCCGTGAGCACGAGGCGGAGCTCGTCCAGGTGCGCGAGGCCCTGCCCGGGCGGATCGCCGAGTTGGAGCAGCGCTACTCGATCCGCTTCGGCGTGCCCGTCGAGGACTGACCCGCCCGGCGCCCCGCAGATCCGGCACGGGGCCGGGTACGGGCCGGCGGACGCGCTCGGACGCGGCGGCGGTCGGTGACGGGACGCCAGGAACCCGCTCGTGTGCGGCCGGCCCCCGTCCGTCGGCTCGCCACCGCTTCCGGTGCCCGGTCGGCGGCCGGGCGGCGCCGGATCAGCCGCCGCCGCGGCCCAGGGTGGTGTGCCACCGTTCGGCGATGGCGGCCGCGTGCGCGAAGTGGGCGGCGGCCTCGGTGTCGCGGCCGAGCAGCCGGGCGAGTTCGCCGAGGGTGGCGGCGACCGGGCGGATCGCCAGGGTGAAGCCCGCGGAGGCCGGCGGCGCGTCCCGGTGGGGAAGCAGGGTGCGGTAGAGCTCCTCGGCACGTTCCTTCTCGCCGAGCGCCACCGCGGCCGTCGCGCGGAAGGTCGCGAGGACCGTGAGGAGGTAGTCGGTGCGCAGCGGCCCGACCCGGGCGAGGACGGCGCGGGCCTCGTCGTGCTGCCCGGCGGCGCACAGGGCCGCCGCGAGGAGGTCCGCCATCGCCGGGCCGTACTCCTCGGCCAGCCGCCGGGCCTGGGGGAGGAATTCGCCGAGCCGGCCCTGCGCGGCGCGGATCGTCGCCGTCGCGAGCTGCAGGAAGCCGTCGGCGTGCGGGGAGCCCTGCCTGGCCATGCCGGCGGTGGCCTCGGCGTACAGCTCCTCGGCGTCCTCGCTGCGTCCTTCGATCAGCGCTCGGGTCGCCAGCGCGGTCTGGCCGACCACGACGGGCCCCGGCATCCGGTACGTCCGGGCCAGTTCCACGCACGTGTCGATGTGACCGTAGGCACCGGTGACGTCGCCTTCGGCAGCGGCGGCGATCGACAGGCTGAGCAGGCCGAACCAGCGGAAGGCCGGCAGGTCGTGCTCGGTGGCGAGCCGGACGAGCTCCTCGCCGCGCAGCACGGGCGCCGGCCCGTCGAACTCGGCGTCGAGCTCGCGCAGCAGTGCCGCCAGCGCCCTCGCGCGGAGGCCTGGGTCCCCCAGGGCCGTGGCGATCGCCACGGCCTCCTCGGCGGCTGCCCGCACCCGCGGGTTCCGCTCGTCGGACAGCTCCGCGCAGTAGGCGAGCAGCAGCCCGCACCGGGCGGCGGGGGCGAGGTCCGGCCGGTCGAGCGTCCGGCCGAGCAGCGCGACGACGGGCTCGTCGACGACGCCGTACGGCCGGGTCTGCCACGGCGTCGGCTCGGACCAGGCGGTGAGCGCGCGGATCACCAGCTCGCCGCGGCCGCTGCCGACCGCGCCGTCGATCGCCCGCTGCCGGGTCGCGCGGGCGGCGGTGACCGCCCCGGCCCGCACCTGGGCGCGCAGCAGCCTGCCCAGCAGGTCGAGGCGTTCCGCCTCCCGGTCCTCCGAGGGGCCGGACGGGCTGCGCTCGAAGCAGTCCAGGGCGGCGGCGAGCAGCTCGGCGGCCGCGTCGTGGGCGTAGCGGGCGGCGGCCAGGTCGGCCGCGCGCAGGCCGTAGTGGACGCCCTTGGCGGCCGTCGCCGAGGCCGCCGACCGCGCGAAGTGGTGGGCCAGCGCGGACACGTCGCCCGAGCCGAGCCGTTCCAGGCAGGCCGCGATCCGGCCGTGCATGCGCCGGGCCCGCAGGCCGCTCAGGTCGGCGAGCAGGGTGTCGCGCACCAGCGCGTGCGTGAACCGGACGCGGCCGGGGGCGGGTTCGGTCAGCAGTCCGGCGACCAGACCGGCGTCCAGCGCGGCCAGGACGGCGTCCTCGTCGGTGTCGGCGGCGCCGACCAGCAGCTCGACGTCCGCTTCACGCCCGACGACCGCGGCCAGCCGCAGGACCGCCACCACCGTGTCGGGGAGGCGTCCGAGTCGGCGGCGCAGCACGTCGCGGACGCCCTGGGGCACCTCGGACAGCGCGACCAGCGCGCCTTCGCTGCCGAGCAGCCGGGCGCTCTCCCAGACGTAGAAGGGGTTCCCGCCGGTGCGTTCGGCGAGCGCGGCGAGCGTCCCGGCGTCCACCGGCCCGGTGCCCGCCGCCCTGACCACCTCGGCGACGGCCGACGCGGTCAGCCCCGGCAGCGGCAGCCGCAACGGGGACCGCCCGGCGAGCACGGCGAGCTGGTCGGCGAGCGGGCCCTCGATCTCGTCCGGGCGGTAGGCGGCCACCACCAGGAGGGGTGTCCCCGGGGGCAGGTCGGTCAGGCCGGTCAGCAGGGCGAGCGTCTCGGCGTCGGCCCAGTGCAGGTCGTCCAGCAGTACGGCCAGCGGCCGCTCGCGGGCCGCCGCCGCGAGCCAGCGCGCCACCGCGCGGTTCAGCCGGAACCGGCCGGCGGCCGCGTCCTCGTCGGGGCGCCCGCCGGACGCGCGGTCGGAGAGCAGCGGGGCCAGTGCCTCGGTCGACTCGGGCGGGGGCGGCAGGGCGGCGGCGATCGTCCGCAGGGCCACCACCCAGGGCCAGGCCGGTGGCGCGCCCTCGTCGTCGGTGGCCTGACCGGCCGCGACCAGCCAGCCCGCGGTGCGGAGCCGTTCTCCGAGCCGTTCCAGCAGCTCCGACTTGCCCAGGCCCGCCTCGCCGGTGATCAGCGCGAACCCGGGCCCGGCGGCGGCCGCCCGGTCGGCGGCCTGCGCCAGCCGGGCGAGTTCGGCGTCGCGGCCGACGAACGGGCGGGTGTCCGGGGCGGGTCGGCGCGGCGGTGCCGGGGCGGTCCGGCCCTCGGGCGGGGTCGGCGGCCGGTGCTCCGGCACCTCCGTGGCGGCCCGCAGCAGCGCGGTGCGGCCGCCCAGGATGGCCGCTTCGAGCTCGTTGAGCGCGGGGCCCGGGTCGAGGCCCGCCTCGTCCGCCAGGACCGCGCGGGCCCGGCGCAGCGTCGCCAGCGCGTCGGCCTGCCGGCCGGCCGCCCACAGCGCCAGCGCGTGCAGACGCCAGCCCTCCTCCCGCAACGGCTCGTCGAGCGTGAGCAGTTCGGCCTCGGGGACGGTCACGGCGGCCTGCGCCGACCGCAGGGCGGCGACCACGTTCAGCTCGCGCGCGACCAGGCGTAGCTCGTCCAGGCGGGCGACCTCGGCACGGGCCCAGGACTCGTCGACGAACTCGGCGTACGCCGGGCCCTGCCACAGCGACAGCGCCTCGCCGAGCAGGCCCCGCGCGGTCTGCGGCTGCCACGGCGGGACGTCCCGCGCCTCGCGCAGCAGGCGCTCGAACCGCCAGGCGTCGACGGCGCCGTCGGGCAGGCGCAGCGCGTACCCGGGTGGTGCGCTGACCAGCAGGGCGGCCGGAGTGCGCGGTGCGCGGCCCGGCTCCAGCAGTCGCCGCAGGTTCGACACGTACGCCTGCAGGGACGTCACGGCCCGGGCGGGCGGGGCCCCTTGCCAGATCTCCTCGATCAGCCGGTCCACCGAGACGACCGCGCCACGCGCCACCGCCAACCGGGCCAGGACCGCGCGCTGGCGCCGGCCGCCGAGCGGCACGGGCCCGCCGTTCCGCTCGGCGGCGAAGGAGCCGAGCACGCGTAGGGAGACCATCACCGGGCACATCGTAGACGGCCCGCCCGAGCTTCCAAGTCGCTTCCAACCGACCTCCAGGAGGCCCGGGCGAGGCTTCTCGCATGGACACCACGAACGCACCGCAGCAGACCCGTCCGAACACCCGCGAGATGGTGGTCATCCACCGCGGACTGCGCCGCGAGTCGCGACTGCTCGTCGAGCTGGTCGCCGCCGTCGCCCCCGGCGACACCGCCCGCGCCCGCGTCCTGGCGGACCACTTCCGCGACTACCGGCTCGGGCTGAGCAACCACCACCACGGCGAGGACGCGTTCCTGTGGCCTCCGCTGCTGGCCAGGGTCGACCTGGAGGCCGACCTCGTCCTGCGGATGGAGGCCCAGCACGAGCGCGTCGCCGCCACCCTCGCGGCGGCCGAAGCCGCCCTGCCCGTCTGGGAGTCGAGCGCCGGAGAGGCGGAGCGCGACGCGCTCACGGCCGCGCTCGCCGACCACCGCGCGGTCCTCGTCGAGCACCTCGACGAGGAGGAGGCCGCACTGCTCCCCCTCGCCGCGCAGCACCTGTGGCAGCACGAGTGGAACGCGATGGGCGAGCACTTCCTGGCCCACACGCCCAAGCCCAAGCTGCTGTTCTTCCTCGGCATGGTGCTCGAGGAGGCCGATCCCGCCGAACGCTCCGCGATCCTCGACGGCCTGCCGCTCCCGGCCCGCCTGCTCTGGTACGCCGTCGGCCGCGCACAGTACGCCCGCCTCACCCGCCGGGTCCGGGGCTGACCGCCGCCGACCGCCGCCGACCGCCGCCGTCCGACCCCGTCCGTCCCGGTCCGTCACCGTCCGTCGCCGTCCGTCGCCGTCCGTTCTCCCCGAGCTCCTTCCGAACGAAAGGAATCGCCATGAAGCGCTTCACCACCGTCCTCTCCGTCCTGAGCGGCCTGTTCCTGCTGTACATCGGCCTCCTGTACCTGCTGGACCCGCAGGCGTCCGCCGCCGGATTCGGCCTGCCGACCTGGCCCCAGCACGAGGGCACGGGCTTCCTCACCGTCAAGGGCGGGCGCGACATCGCGATCTGCCTCGGCGTCTTCGCGCTCCTGCTGACCGGCCAGCGCAAGGCCCTGGGCTGGGTACTGCTGGGGCTGACCTTCGCGCCCGTCACCGACATGCTGACCGTCCTGGGCAACCACGGGTCCCCCGCCGTCGCCTTCGGCGTCCACGGCCTCGCCGCCGCACTGGTCGCCCTGAACGCCACCCTCCTCCTGCGCGAACGCCCCACCCCGTCCGCCGCCTGAGCCCGCGGGCGGGTCGAAGTCCTCGGGACTCCACCGCACCACGACGCGTCCGCACCGATCCCCCGGGATTCCGGGCCTGCCTAAGCCTCCGGGGGCGGGGCGATCCGCACCGTCGCCGTGCCGTGCAGCACCCGGCCCGCCGCAGTCTCCGCTTCGAGGCGCCGGGTGAACACGTCGAGGCGGGTCCGGGGTTCCAGCTGGAGCAGGCCCGGCGGCCAGGTGCCCGGCGGGACGAGGACCACCACGGCGGTGCCCCGGGCTTCCGCCGCCGCCAGCCAGCCGGGCGAGACCTCGATCCGCGAGTCCGGCTCCCACAGGTCGCGGCCGCCGACCAGTTCCAAGCGCTCCACGCGTCCGTCGCCGACCGCGACGCTCGCGGTGGTGTCCGGCGGCTCGCCCGCGGCGAGCGTGAAACCGCTGTCGACGGCGCCCTCGACCAGCGCGCCGTGGAGGTCCGGACCGACCTCCACGATCAGTTCCGCGAGCGGAGGCCCCTGCGCCGGCTCCCGCACGGTCAACGCCCAC
Organism: Kitasatospora sp. NPDC053308; assembly: GCF_055585785.1. NCBI lineage: Bacteria > Bacillati > Actinomycetota > Actinomycetes > Kitasatosporales > Streptomycetaceae > Kitasatospora > Kitasatospora sp. NPDC053308. The sequence goes on from NZ_JBVJJY010000004.1 coordinate 131,218, forward strand.
ACCACCGGAGCCCGGTCCCGGCCCCTGTCCGTCCCATCAGCCATGACGGCTCAACGACCGACCCGCCCCGAGGGGAACCCGCTGTCCCCCGTCCGCCCGGCCCGGATCCGGGGAACGACGGTGCTCGGGTCGGCGGCGGGTCTGCCGAAGGCGCTCAACGGGTCGCGCCGGAGAAGGCGCCCTCCCCGGCCGAGATGCCCGGGGCGGCGAGCCGGCGCGCGCGTTCGTGCGGTGGCCGGCCGGCGGGGGCCGGCGGGGCCGGGAGGTCAGGGTGTGGGCCCGGTCCAGCCGGTGGGGACGTGCCCGAGGCGGACGCGTTGGGGGTGGTGGCCGACGGCGACGGAGGCGGTCTTGCGGCCGGTCGCGAAGTCGATGGCGGTGACCTGGTCCGCGCCGCTCTCCGAGATCAGGCAGGACTTGCCGTCCCCGCTCACCGTCGCCCAGTACGGCTTGGACGCCGGGATCAGCGGGCCCTCCTGGAGGGTGGCGCGGTCGACCACCGTCGCGTAGCCGTCCACGGTGCCCGCGACGCAGATCCGGTCGCCCGACGGGCTCATCGACAGGCCGTGGTGGCGCGAGTCGTTGGGCCAGGTGGTGCGGTCCGTACTGGCGGCCGGGTCGACCGGGAGGGTCTTGACCCGGGTGATCCGGTCGGCCGTCACGTCGTACTCCAGGAAGCCGTTGAAGAAGGAGACCTGGAAGTAGAGGCGGGTGCCGTCCGGGGAGAAGACGGCGGGGCGGACGGCGTTGGAGAGGCCGCCGAGGCCGGCGTCGTCGAGGCGCTTGCGCATGTCGATCTCGCGGATCGGGGTGAGGGTGGCCGCATCGACGACGGTGATGTGTCGGTCGCCCTTCGTCCAGTCCAGCCAGGGCGCGTCCAGGGCGGTTTCGACGTTGCCGATGGACATGTTCCACAACTGCCGGCCGCCGTCGGTGAAGATGTTCTCGTGCGGCTTGTCCCCGGTGTGGAACGAGCCGAGTTCGGCGCCGGTGCGGACGTCCAGGACGTGCACGGTGTTCGCGGTGGAGGCGGAGACCGCCACCCGGGTGCCGTCGGGTGAGAGCGCCATGTGGTCGGCGCGGTAACCCGCGACGGGGAAGCGCCAGTTGATCCGCCCGGTGGCGAGGTCGAGGGAGACCACGTCCGCGAAGCTGGGGCGGGAGACGACCACGGCGCTGCCGTCCGGCGTGCTGTACATGTCGTCGACGAACTGGTCGTGGCCCTCGCCCGGGCCGAGCCTGACGCCGAGGAAGAAGCCGAGTTTCACGGGGTCGAGGGAGATCTCGGCGAGCCGCTGGTCCTTGTCGGGGATGACGTTGATCCGTCCGACCCTGGTGAGCGCGCCGGAGGATTCGATCACGTCGGCGGTGCCGTCCCAGTTGTTGCCGACGAACATCACCTCCCGGAGCGCCGGGGCCGCGGCGGCGGCGCCGCCGGTGACGGCGGCCGGGGCGAGCAGGCCGAGCGCGGCCGCGAGCGTGCAGAGGGACCGGGTGCAGCGGGATCGGGCGCCGTGGCGGCGCCGGGGACCTGTCCTGGACATCGTCGCTCCTTCGTGGGGGTGGCACGACGGGTTGTGAGACGGTCTGTCAGCTTGCGCCACTCGACGGTAGGGAGGGGTCCGGCCGGCTGGCAAGACGTCGGCGGCGCACGCGTGCGCGACGGGGCCGTCGGCCCGCCGGCGACGTCCGCTCCGCCGGCCACCCGCCCACCCTTCGGACACCGGGAGCGCCCCTGGTCCAGGCCTTGGCCCAGGCGTAGTGTGCGCCGAGTGAACGAACTGATCTTCCGGGGGAAAGACCTGTTCCGGCCGTCGTGGTCGAACTTCCTCCCGCTCCTCCTCGTGCTCTCCGCCCAACTCGTCGTCGGCGGGACGAAGCTCGGCGCCTGGCCCACGTTCTGGATGGTCGTCGCGACCGTCGCGCTCTGCGTGCCCGGCGCCGTCCTGAGCTGGCGCTCCTGGAGCCGGGTCGGCGCCGACGGCGTCACCATCTGCTGGGGCTTCGGACGCGGCCGGACCCACGCGTGGCAGGAGATCCGCTGGGTCGACGTGCGTGAGACCAAGGGCAACGGCTCGGTGACGTACGCCGCGCGGGTGTTCCTCGCCGACGGACGGCGCCGCTCGCTGCCGGGGCTCCAGACCAGTCGGCTGTACCCGTCCGCGGACTTCGACACCGACTTCCGGCGGCTGGTGAACTGGTGGGAGTACAGCACGCACCCGACGCAGCGGGTGAAGCCCGCGAAGCAGCTCCGAGACCGGATGACGCCCACCGTGGCGGGCGTCCTGCTGGGGCTCCTGATCTGCGCGGTGGTCATCGTCATCGCCGTCCTGCAGCAGCCGCCGCGGCCTTGACCGCCCGCTGAGGCGCGGAATCGTTTCGGCCCCGGCTCCCCACGAGGGGAGCCGGGGCCGATGTGCGTGCGGGCCGCCGCCCGGCGACTGGGCCTACCGCCGACCGTTCGACCCCGAGGTCACTGCCCCGGGTGACCCGGCTGACCGCCGTAGGGCGCGCCCTGCGGCGGGTAGGGCTGCGCGGGCGGGGCCGGATAGGCCTGCGGCGCCGGGTACGGCTGCTGCTGCGGCGGGTAGGGCTGCGCCGGCGGAGCCGGATAGGCCTGCTGCTGCGGGTACGGCTGGCCCTGCGCGGCCGGGTACGCCTGCGCAGGCGGAGCCGGATAGGCCTGCTGCTGCGGGAAGGGCTGGGCCGCCTGCCCCGGGTGCGGCATCCCCTGGGGCGCGAGCTCGAAGGGCTGCGAGGAGGGGTCGATCGATCCGGGCGGGAAGACCGCGCTCAGCTGGTCCAGCTCGGCCCGCCAGTAGCGGTGGATGTTCAGCCGGGTCGGCTTGGTGCTGTTGGGCAGCTGCACGTACATCGAGCTCCAGAGCGAGGCCCGCTTGACCCGGCTGACCGGGAAGGCGTGCCGCGGGAACACCGCGACCACCTCACCGGGGCGGTTGGTCCAACGGCTGGCGGCGTTGACCACGACCGAGCTGTTGGTGAGCGTCAGGAAGTAGAACTGACGGGTCAGCGCGACGATCAGGCCGAGCAGGGGGACCTCGTCGAAGACCGCGTTGAGCCACGGGCTGGGGCCGGTCTCCACGTGCACGCACGCGATGAAGGTGTCTCCCGGCGGTGCCACCTGGGACAGCTTCTCGATGACCTGGGCCTTCTGCTTCGCCCGGCGTATTGCCATGCTTTCGGTACCTCTTACCCCGTCATGTCCGCCGACCTTGCCCGGCGGGAAATCGGCTGAGGTTAGCAGGCGGCGATCAGGGCCCGAACAGCCCTTCTCGGCAAAGCTTTCGCCATCTTTCGGTGTGTTCGGGGCCCGGCCGGGTGGCCCGGCGACCACCCGGCCGGGAAGGAGAGCGACCGGGGAGAAACCGGAGGCTGCACGAACAAAGGACGGACAGATCAGGCCACTTCGGTGGATTCCCGTCAGCTTGCTTAAAGCCTGCCTCAAATAATGGGGTGATTACTTGCTGATAGTGTGATCGCATGTGTGAGCGCTGCAGCGCTCCATACCACAGGGGAGGGAGCCCCGGTCGTCCGATCGGGCCCCGTAACACAGGAGTTGCACCATCAACACCGCCATCCGCAAGGCCGCTCGCGGTGCGATGCCCGTCGCCGTGACCGCATCGGTCCTCGCCACCGGTCTCGCCGCCTGCGGCACCGTCGAGCAGCTCAACGCCGCTCAGAAGGTGTCCAAGGCCTTCAACACGATCGGTGACGGCAAGTCGGCCGGCTTCGCGCTGTCCATCGACGCCACCCCCGAGCAGATCGTCGCCTTCGCCAAGGCCACCGGGGAGAAGGGCGCCAAGAGCGAGGTCGACGAGAAGAGCGCCAAGGGCCTGTCCGGGCTCACCTTCGCCGTCGCGATCTCCGCGGACAAGCCGCTCAAGGACATCGAGGCTTTCAAGAGCGCCAAGGGTTCGGGAGCGAACAACGACCTGACGCTCGACAAGTCGGTCCGCGTCTCCTACGTGATCTCCGACCGCAGCGGCACCTCGCTGCTGGAGTACCGCCAGGTCGACGCCAAGGGTTACCTGCACGTCGACGCCAAGGGCGTGCTCAAGCTGGCCGGCGAGGACCCGTCCCAGGTGGACGAGCTCAGCGCGGACCTGCCGCCGGACCTGGGCGTCGCCAAGGACGCGCTGGCCGGCAAGTGGCTCTCGTTCGACCTCCAGGAACTCGCCGACGCGGCGAAGAAGGACGACGGCAAGAAGGCCGCGCCGAGCGCCGCGCCGACCGTCGACCCCGAGGCCGCCCGACAGGTCCTCAACTCGCTGAAGGACGTGCTCGGCCGCACCGTCACGTACGAGGACAAGGGCACGAAGGACGGCGCCGAGCACATCTGGATGAGCGCCCCGGCCCGCCAGCTGGTGGACGAGCTGTTCAAGTCCGTCAAGCCGGTCGCGGACAAGTTCCCGCAGCAGTTCAAGAAGTTCCCGTCCAAGGCCCCGAGCGACGTGCCGGACCGCAAGGTCGGCGTGGACCTCTACCTGAAGAAGGGCGCCTTCTCCTCGGCCACCTTCGACCTCGCCCAGCTGGCGGACAAGATCGAGCCCGGCGTCAACTTCCCGGTGAAGCTCGCCTTCAACCAGACGGCCCCGGACGTCCAGGCCCCGTCCGGCGCGGTGAAGACGACCAGCGAGGACCTGATGAAGACGGTGCTCGGCCTCGCCGCCGGGCCCGCCGGTGCCGGTAGCCGTGGCGGCCGTCCCGCCGCGGGCGGCCCCACCACCCAGGCCGCCCCGCTGACCGACGCACAGCTCAAGGAACTCGCCCAGCTCGGCGTCCCGGAGTCGCAGGCCCGCACCTTCAACTCCCTCGGCATGAGCTTCGAGGACATCAAGGAGATCTCGAAGGAGGGCTGACCCTCCCCCGTCTCCCCCACGGCCGGCCGACCGCACCCGCGGTCGGCCGGCCGTGTTCCGGTGGCGGGTCGCGGGTCGGTGGCGGGTCGCGCCGCGGTGGGCGAGGACCCCGCGCGACTCGGCGCGGGGCCCTCGCCGTTGTCGAGCCGTCCGGGAGGCGGCCCGGTCAGGCGTGGGCGGCGACGCACTCCGGGTGGCCCCAGCTGCTGCCGACCTTGGTGATCTTGTCGCCCTTGGCGTACGGCCGGCTGCACGGGCAGGTGCCCGGGTAGCGCGCGGCGAGGGTGCGGGCGCTGCCCGAGGAGCTGCGCTTCGCGGCAGCGCCGCCGCCGGTGCCCCCGCTGTTGCCGGTGCTGCCGGCTCCGCCGCCGGCGGCCCTGGCGGGGCGCGGCTTGGTGGCGGCGGCCGGGTCGGGCGCGGGCAGGTCGGCGGCGGTGCCGGACGCGCCCTGCTGGGTGCGGGCGGCGTCGCTGGCGGCCTTGTCGGCGATGGCGTTCAGCGGGTCGCCGTCGACCCGGTGGGCCGGCACGTAGACGAAGGTGACGTCCCGGCCCTCCAGCAGCGCGTCGATCGCCTGGATCAGCTCCTGGTTGGCGACCGGCTTGCCGGCCGCGGTCTTCCAGCCGTTGCGCTTCCAGCCCTTCAGCCACTTGGTCACCGAGTCGCGGGTGTAGGTGCTGTCCAGCCGCACCTCCAGCGGGACGGCCGGGTCGGTCGCCGCCAGCAGCCGCCGCAGCGCCGTCAGTTCTCCCACGTTGTTGGTGCTGTGCCCGAGCGCGCCGGACTCCCAGCGCTGGGGCGCGCCGGTGGCGTCCGCCACCACGTACGCCCAGCCCGCCGGACCGGGGTTGCCCTTGGCTGCTCCGTCACACGCTGCAATGACTCGTTCGACCATGTCCCCGATCATGCCCGGTCGGGCGGCCCGGAGCCAAAGCCGGTCGGCCGCGGCCGGGGGCGCCGCGAACGGCCGCTCCGGAGTCGCCGGGTTCCCGGGCGCATGCTGTCCTGGGGCGCATGATCACCTCGTCGTCGGCCCGGGTGGCCGCCCCGCTCGCCGTCTCCGTCACCACCGCCGTCCTGGTCCTCGTCGGGGGCGCCCCCGCCGGGGCACTGCCGCGGGACGTCACCGCCGAGCAGTGCCAGGAGGCCGGCGGCACCGTCCAGGGCGGCGGGTACTGCGTCGGGGCCGTCGGCGTGGACGCCTGGGGGGCGGACATCGACGGGCAGGGCATCGGCGACCAGCCCACCGGCGCGGTCCGCTGAGGGCCCGCTCACGGGGAGCACCGGCCGCTACGCGCGCCCCAGGATCACCGGGTCCTCGGCGAGTTCGGCCAGCAGGGCGTCCAGCTTCTCCCGGTCGACCGAGGGCATCACGAAGACGTGCACGTAGCTGCGCCGGGTGCTCTCGTCGCCGGGGACGAGCAGCACGTCCTGGGAGGACAGCGACCACTTGGCCACCAGCTCGGCGCTCGGCCGGCGGAACCGTACGGTGACGGCGCCCGGGGTGCGGGCGGGCCAGAGTTCGACGCCGAGCTCCCGCTCCATGGCGACCAGTCGCCGCTCCAGGTGGGCGGCGAGCTCCTGGGCCGTGCGGATCCGGTCCACCTGGTCCTGGTAGGAGTACCGGGACAGGTGGTCCCAGAGGATCAGCGGGGAGAAGCCGTTGCGGGAGCCGGCGAAGGTGGTGTCCGGCGCGCCGATGTAGTCCGGCTGGGACGGCGGCGAGATCTGGTACTTCACCTTCGTCATGTAGATCCCGCACGGCCAGGGCGCCCCGGCCCACTTGTGGCCGCTCATCGCGATCGAGGAGACCATGTCGACCTCGCCGTGCTCGGCGCTGGGCAGCCGCAGGCCGAAGTCGAACTCGGGCAGCGCCACCTCCGGGCTCCAGCCGTACGACGGGTCCTCGGCGGCCATCCGCAGGAACGGCGCGTAGCCGGCGCCGAGCGCGCCGTCCACGTGGATCCAGAAGCCGCGCCGCAGGTCGACCAACGGCTCCCCGGTCGCCGGGTCGGAGCCGTACTGCACCTCGCGGCGGACCAGGCCGTGGCGCTCGAAGATCGGGAGCAGCCGCTCGCAGACCGCGCGGACGTCGTCGTGGGCGCCCTTGAAGGTGCTGCCGAGGTTGAGGTTCACGAAGACCGGGTGGCCCTTGGCGGCGAAGAACTCGACCAGGGTGGCCAGGGCGTCGACGTCGATCTCGCCCGGCCCGTCCCAGCTGTGCCCGGACGGCCCGGGGCGGGAGGGCACCTCGGTGGGCCAGGTCCGCAGGCCGGTCGCCGGGTCGACCAGCGGGCACTCGTCGGCGTACTTCTCCAGGCCCACGGCGTGGAAGGTCTCGACGCCCAGGACGCGGACGGCCTTGGCGAAGGAGTAGTGGGTGTCCTCGGAGTAGAAGGCGACCGGGTGGTGGGCGTTCGGGTTCCGCCGGTCGGGCGCGGCCTTCACGTAGCGCAGCGCGTCGAAGGGCGCGGCGGGCGGCTGGATCAGCGCCTTGCCGCTGAGGTAGTCCCGGGCGTTCCAGAGGGCGTACATGTTGCCCTCGGTCGAGCCCATCGACAGCATGTAGCCCCAGTAGGACTCCGGGTCGGCCGGATCGTGCGGGCGCTCGGCGTGCCAGAGCCGGGCGTAGTAGTCGAGGACGGCCCGTTCGACGACCTTGGTGTTGGGCTTGTAGCCGCCGCTCTGGAACGGGTCGCCGAGGTTGTTGATGTTGTTCGGCATGAAGCGGGCGAGGTCCAGCGCGGTGCCCTGCATGTCCTGGGTGGCCTGGTAGCCGACCAGGTGCTTGCGCTTGCGGGTCAGGTACTCGTCGACGGCGTCGAGCGCGCGCAGCCGCTGCGCGTCGTCCAGCCCGCCCGCCGGGAGCGCGAAGTCGCCGCCGTCCAGCTCCGGGCCCGGGTCGACGGCGGGCGGGGCCGTCCGGGCGCCCGGGACGGCGGGCGTGGGCGCGGCGGCCGTCGGGCCTGCGGCCGGGGCGAAGGTGGCGGACGCGGTCGGGCTCATGGCGGGGCACTCCGGGCTCACGGTGGATGCCGACGGACGTTCGTCGACCGCGGCAAGGATGGAACTTTCCGCCGCCGCTGGGAAGGTCCGCCGAAGAACATTCGGTCCCGGCTCGATCGGGTTTGCGAATCTTCGGGAACGGCTGCGATCCTGGCGGGCATGCCGAACAATCCGCAGGCCCGGCGCGCACCCCTGGACGACGTGGACCGGGCGATCATCCGCGCTCTGGCCGACAACGCCCGCCTCCCGAACAACGCCCTGGCCGCGGCCGTCGGCATCGCCCCGTCCACCTGTCTGGCCCGGGTCCGCGCGCTCCAGGAGCGCGGCATCATCCGCGGCTTCCGCGCCGAGCTCGATCCCGCCGCGATCGGCCTGCCGCTCCAGGCGATGATCTCGGTCCGGCTGCGCGCCCACACCCGGGAGCAGAACGAGAGCTTCCGCGGCACCGCGCCCGACCTGCCCGGCGTGCTGGCCGTCTTCCACATGGCCGGCTCGGACGACTACCTGCTGCACGTCGGCGTGGCGGGCCCGGAGGCGCTGCGGGACTTCGTGGTCGACCACCTCACCACCCACCCGGCGGTCGCCCAGACCCGGACCAACCTGATCTTCGAGCAGATACCGGGCCGGCGTTACCTGGCCCCGGGGCACTGAGCGCCCACCCCGTGCCGGTCGCCCTCCGCCGCGCCGCCGGAGTCAGCCCGGCGCATGATGCTCGAAGCTGCGCAATCAGCGCCCTGAAGGAACACCCCCGGACTCTCTGCCTGCTCGAAACCTGCAGGATCCACCGGACCTCGCAGCGTCCGCCCCGTTGACATGGCCACCCGGGCACAGCAAGCTCTGTCGAAACTGCTCGCTGCACGCACTCTTCAAGCACTTCAGATCATTATCGATCAGCTTGTTTCAGCGGAGTACTCGACAGGAGAAACCACCGTGCGCTTACTCCGGCCCCACCTCCGCCACGCCGCCCTCGCGGCGGCCCTCACCAGCCTCGCCGCCGTCGCCGGCCCCGCCCTCCCGGCCCGGGCCGCCAGTCCCGCCTCCGCCGTCCTCGACCAGGGCCACCAGAGCGTCACCTGGCAGAGCCCGCAGTACGCCAAGGGCACCCTGGGCGGCGCCACCGCCTGCCCGCCCGCCGCCCAGGACCCGGGCGGCACCGTCTGCGACCACTTCGACCTGACCGTCGACGTCCCGGCCGGCTACTGGAACGACAACCCCGAGGGCGGCGTCCCGGTGTCCGTCCAGTGGCAGAACCCCGCCGACGACTTCGACCTCTACGTCTACGACGCCGCCGGGAAGGAGGTCGCCACCAGCGCGGGCACCGCCGACCCCGAGGCCACCGTGATCCCGCGGGCCTCCGGCACCTACCACGTCGTGGTCGTCCCCTACGACGTCCACGGCGGCTCGTACACCGGCCGCGCCTACCTCCCGCAGACCGCCGACGCGGGCGACCTGACCTCCTTCGGCGGCTCGGACGGCAGCTACGACATCAGCGCCGGCGCCCTGAAGGCCAAGGTCGACTTCCTCGCCGACGACCAGTTGCGCCTGCGGGCCGCCCCGGACGGCGTCCTCACCGACCCGGCCGGCAGCACGATCATCCGCAAGCAGCCCGAACTCCGGCACGACACCAGCACCTTCGACGCCGGGGAGTACTACGGCATCCGCTCCGGCGACCAGGTCCTGCGGGTCTACAAGCACCCGCTGCGGTTCGGCCTCTACCGGGCCGACGACCGCACCGCCGTCTGGCAGGAGGACGCGCCGCTGCGCTGGAGCACCGGCGGGCTGCGGCAGTCCCTGGTCCGCGGCGCCGACGAGCAGTTCTTCGGCGGCGGAGAACAGAACGGCGGCTTCTCCCACCGCGACAAGACGATCCACGTCGCCAACAGCTTCGACTGGAACGAGGGCGGCTACAACAACTCCCAGCCGTTCTACGTCTCGAGCGCCGGTTACGGCGTCTTCCGCAACACCTTCGCCCCCGGCAGCTACGACTTCGGCTCGCCCGTCCGCACCGGCCAGCAGGAACGGCGACTGGACGCCTACTACTTCACCGGCGACGTGAAGAAGGTGATCGGCCAGTACACCGCCCTGGTCGGGAAGCCCTTCATGCCGCCGGTCTACGGCCTGGAACCCGGCGACTCCGACTGCTACTTGCACAACGCCAACCGCGGCGAGCGCCACACCACCGACGCGCTGAAGGTCGCCGACGCCTACGTGCGGAACCAGATGCCGCTCGGCTGGATGCTCGTCAACGACGGCTACGGCTGCGGCTACGAGGACCTCGCGGCGACCGGCGCGGGCCTGCGCAAGGACCACGCCCAGCTCGGCCTGTGGACCCAGAACGGCCTGCCCGACCAGGCCGACGAGGTCAAGGCCGGGGTACGGGTGCGCAAGCTCGACGTGGCCTGGGTCGGCAACGGCTACGACTTCGCGCTGAACGCCTGCGACCAGGCCAAGGCCGGCATCGAGCAGAACAGCGACGCCCGGGGCTTCGTCTGGCTGCCCGTCTCCTGGGCCGGCGCGCAGCGCTGCGGCGTGCTGTGGAGCGGCGACCAGAGCCTGTCCTGGGACTACATCCGCTGGCAGATCCCGACCTACGCGGGCGCCACGATGTCCGGCATCGCGTACGACACCGGTGACGTCGGCTCGATCTTCCGCCGCGACCCGAAGATGTACACCCGCGACCTGCAGTGGAAGACCTTCCTCCCGGCCATCATGACCATGGACGGCTGGGCCCGGGACATGTCCGGCAAGGAGCAGCGCGACCAGCAGCCCTGGCTGGACGGGGAGCCCTACACCTCGATCAACCGCACGTACCTGCAGCTGAAGGAGCGGCTGCTGCCGTACATGTACACGCTGTCCGCGGAGGCCACCCGGACGGGGATCGGCGCGGTGCGCCCGCTCGCCCTGGAGTACCCGGACGACCCCGCGGCGCTCGGCCCGAACGCGACCTACGAGTTCCTGGCCGGACCGGACTTCCTGGTCGCGCCGGTCTACTCCGACACCTCGGTCCGCAACGGCATCTACCTGCCCGCGGGCACCTGGACGGACTACTGGACCGGGCGCACCTACCAGGGCCCGACCACGATCGACGGCTACTCCGCCCCGCTGGACACCCTGCCGCTGTTCGTCCGCGGCGGCGCGATCGTCCCGATGTGGCCCAAGGGCACGCTGTCCTGGCAGAACCGGGACCGCGGCGAGCTGGACTACGACCTCTACCCGCAGCCGCAGGGCGACTCCTCCTACACCCTGTACGAGGACGACGGCGTCACCCGGCAGTTCACCGCGGGCGCCTCGGCCACCCAGCAGGTGGACGTGCACACCAACCGCGCCGTCACCACGGTCAAGGTCGGCGCGAGTGTGGGGAGTTACACCGACAAGCCGAGCGCGCGCAGCTACCGCTTCACCGTGCACGGCCAGGACGCCCCGCGCCAGGTGGTCACCGAGGGCGGTCCGCTGCCCCGGCTCGGCTCGGCGGCGGCCCTCGCCTCCGCCGCGTCCGGGTGGTACCACGACCCGGCCACCGGCGTCACCGAGGTCAAGACGCCCGCCGTCTCCACCGACCGGGCCTTCTCCCTCCACCTGATCCGCGGCGGCCACTGACCCACGCCGGTCACTGACCCACGGGCCACCGGCCACCCGGCCACCCGGCCACCGCGGGGCTCCCTCGGCGCACCGATGGAGCCCCGTGCCGCGTCCGGCGGGCGGTACCCGCGGTCAGGTGCGGGCGCCGGGCCGGTGGGTGTCGCAGTACCAGCCGCCCGGGTAGAGGCGGGCACCGGGCGCGCCGCAGGGGATGCGACCGGCCGAGCAGTGGCCGGTGCGGACCGGCGGGATGACCCGGCCGGCCGGGGGCGAGGCGTCCAGCGTCAGAGCGGCCTGGTAGGGCTCGCCGGTGTCCACGCCGCGCCGCTGAGCGGGGACGCGGACGCACTCCACGGTGCGGCGCCCGGTGGAGGCGCCGCGCTGCCGGGGGATCGGCGGACGGGCCTCCGGGTCCACCAGGACCCCGCCGTTGTCGAGGTAGCGGCACCGGTCCTCCTCCGGTGTCCAGAAGCGCAGCGCGCCACCGGAGTCGGCCCGCAGGGCGACCGGGACGTAGGTGCCGCCGACGACGCGGCGCACGAAGTCGTCGATCCGTGGGACGAGCACCTCCCAGCTCGGGTGCCAGCGGCGGCAGCGGCCGCTGCCGCGCACCGGGCACGGCCGGGCGTCGGTGTGGTCGCATCTGCGCAGCCGCAGGGCCCGCACGCCGCCGCGCACCAGCAGGTCGCGGTCCTCGCGGATGGCCCGGGCGGGCAGGTCGTCGGTGCGCACCCAGGGCGCCCGGTCGATCAGCGGCGCCTTCGGGTCCACGGTGTGCCAGACCGCGGTGATGCCCTCCTGCCGTGCGAGTCGGCTCCGCCGACGTACGGACTGCGCGGTGAGGTGGGACAGTTGGGGCTCGAAGCCGAAGCGGCGGCCGTCCGCGCCGGTGACCAGCACGGCGGCCCGGCACCGGCCGTCCGCCGCCCGGGGCTCGATCTCGACGGCGTGGCCGTCGCTCGCCGCGGCCCGGGCGTAGCGCTCCTGGTAGGCCCGGCGCTCCTCGCTGCGCGGGTCCTGGTGGGCCCGGCGGTGCGGGTTGTGGTGGCTGGCGATGCGCCGGCCCCGACGGAGCGACAGGTACATCCACTCCGGCTGGTCGGGGCGGGCGTCGAAGCAGGTGGGGCAGCGCAGTCCGCGTTCGGCGACGGGCCGCCGGTCGGCGCGGAGGCGGTCCCACAGGCCGGGCAGCTCGGGGACTCCGAGGTCGGCTCGGTCGAGGTCGAGGAGGCGGTCGAGTGCGGTGCTGAAGACCGGGTTGCGCGTGGGGAGTTCACCGTCGTACTCGTTCATGGCGTCTCGTCTCTGCCATCAACCACGAGAGGGAGCTTCCAGTCTGCACCGGGCCGACGACGATGAGGACCGCTACGGTGCAGGTGGACGGAGTCCCGGGTGCACGGAGGGCGCAATGGCGGACACGGGTTTCGAGCGGCCGGCCGGGCGGCGGCGCTCCTTCGAGGTGCGGGAACTCGGCCGGGTGGAGTCCCCCCTGAGGGAGCGGGCGGGGGCGCCCCGGCAGGGTGACGAGGGCGCGCCGGAGGCCTGGGTGGCCTTCGACGCGTCGGTGGCGCGGGCGCTGCGGGAGCTGGTGGTCGGGCAGGAGGTGCTGCTGCTGACCTGGCTCGACCGCGCCGACCGGGAGGTGCTCGCCGTCCACCCGCGCGGGGACCGCTCCCGGCCGTCGACCGGGGTGTTCGCCACCCGTTCGCCGGACCGGCCGAACCCGATCGGGCTGCACCGGGTCACCGTGCTGGCCGTGGACGGCCTGCGGCTGCGGGTCAGCGGCCTGGAGGCCATCGACGGCACGCCTGTGCTGGACGTGAAGCCGGTGCTGCCCGGGGTCGCGGAGCGCTAGGGACCCGTACGGCCGTCAAGCACCAAGCCGCCGGGCCCCCACACCGTCAGGCCGTCAAGCCCTCATGCCGTCAGGTCGTCAGGTCGTCAGGTCGTCAGGCCCTCATGCCGTCAGGTCGTCGGCCCCCACACCGTCAGGCCGTCAAGCCGCCGGGCCCTCAGGCGGGCCAGCGCAGCACCGCTCCAAGGCCGCCGGGCGGCCCGGGGAGGGTGTCCGGCACGAGCAGCGCCTCGGCGCCGCAGGCCGCGCCGGCGCGGAGCAGGGCGTCGGCGGCGGGGGCCTGTTCGGGGTGGCTGACGCCCATGCCGCGCAGCTCGGCCCGCTGGACGCCGATGTGCTCGGGCTCGGGGCCGGTCCACACCGGGCGTTCCGGGTCGTGACCGCCCGACTGGAGCAGCAGGGCGGCGAGTTGGTGCTGCCGGGCGGCGCTCACCACGGCGGGGATGCCCTGGGCGGCGGGACCGGGCGCGGTGGAGGTGCCGGCCGCGTCGGTGCCGTGCTCGCCGGGGCGGCCGACGGCGGTGCGGTAGGTGTCCAGGACCTCGGCCAGGTGCCGGGCGCGGTGGTCGTCCCAGGCCGAGGCGATGCGTCGGCCGAAGGCTTCCCGGGCGATTCCGTCGGCCCGCCCGCCGCCGTCCAGTTCGACGGTCAGCGGTCGCAGGTGCTGCGGCAGCCGCTCGTGGACGGCGCGGCGTTCGCGGACGTCCCCGGTGAGGACGAGCAGCTTGGCGCCGCTGTCCGGCCAGATCCGGGTGAGGTGGTCGGCGATGATCCCGGCGGTGCGCTCCCAGGTGTCCTCGACCCGGTGCCGGTAGTGCCACTCGTAGCGGTCGGCGGGCGGGGCGCGGTGGCCGCGGCCCTGCCACTGCGGCGCCTCGACGGTGCCGACCGCGGCGCTGCGGCCCAGTTCGTACCGTTCCAGCCCGGCGCCCGTGCGGTCGACGGCGGCGACCAGGCAGGCGGGCGCCGCGTCGTCGAGCAGGCCGACCAACGGGCCGGTGTGCGGGAGCGGGGCCCAGGTGGCGGCGACGTCGGGCGGGGAGGCGGCGAGCGGGACGTCCAGGGCCACCTCGCCGCCGGCCGCGAACAGGGCCCGGCCGGACGGGGAGCCGGTGGCGGGCTCCTCCGCCAGGTGGTCGCGGACGGCCGCGCAGGAGCGCTCGTCGGCGCCGGCGGCGGCCAGCCGGTGGACGGCGGCGCGGTCGATCAGCGCCCGGCGCCGGACGGCGTCCTCGGTGGCGCGGTCGGTGTCGAGGTAGACGGTGGCCCAGGGGCCGGGCCGGTCGAGCAGCGGGGTGAGGAACGCGAGGTCCATCGTGGCCTCCCGTAGTGGATGGGCTTGCCGTGGAAGGGGACTGCCAGTCGTTCGAGGGGGGTTACTCGGGCACCTACCCTCCTGCACCGGGAGGACACCGGCCCCGCCCGGCCGTCACCGTGGGGGCGGCACGCGAAGCTCGCACCAGACGACCTTGCCCGGGCCCACCGGGCGCCAGCCCCAGCGGCGGCTGAGCCGGCTGAGCAGGTACAGGCCGAGGCCGCCCGAGCCGTTCGATCCGTACCGCGGCCGGGGCGTCGGCGGGCGCGGGCTGGAGTCGCTGACCTCGATCCGGACGAAATCGTCCCCCCGGACGAGCAGCAGCGCGCCGGGGCCCGCCGTGTGGCGCTGGGCGTTGCCGACGAGCTCCGAGACCAGCAGCACGGCGTCGGCGACCACCAGCGGGTCCGACACGTCGGCCAGGAAGCGCTCGGTGCAGGCCCGTGCCTCGGCTGCCGCCCGGGGCCGGTCGGCGAGCGGCAGGCGCAGCGCCTGCGGTCGCCGGCGTACGGATGGCACCCGGGCCCTCGCCATGCGATCGTCCCTGCTCCGGTTCCCCCTGGCCTGTGGTGGTCAGCGCTTGAACAGGTTCCGCATCCGGCCGCCCGCTCGGGCCGGTACCTCGTCGGAGCCCGCTCCCCCGGAGCCCGGCAGGTCCGCCGGCTCGACCGGTTCGACCCGCCCCACCGGTTCCGCCCGCTCGACCGGTGCCGTCCGCTCGTACGGTGCCGCCGGTTCGACCGGCGCCACCGGTTCGGCCCGGCGGTGGCTCACCCGGCGGTGCGCCGGTCGTGCCGTGCCCGCGGGGGCTGCCGGGCCGACCGGCCGGGCGTACCGCCGCGACCGCAGCATCATCGCCAGGCCGAGGCAGAACAGCAGCGCGAGGGCCACGCCGGAGAGGAAGATGCCCAGGCTGTTCAGCGTCACGAGGTCGTTGCCCAGGACGGTGGCCTGGTAGTCCGGCCCGCCGGAGAGGTTGTCCGCGATCAACAGCCCGACGAACGCGCCGGACGCCGACATCAGCAGAAGTCCCAGTAGCAGCATGATGGGGATCCTTCCCGTCCCGTGCTCGGCCCCCGACGGGTCGCGCCTACCCGGGCGGCGCGGTCCGTAACGGCCGCCGGGCGCCCGCCTGGGGCGCGCTACTCGGTCTGGACGACGATCAGGCAGGTGTCGTCGTCGGTGTCGGCGGGGCTGAGTTCGAGCAGCCGGTCCAGGTACTGCTCCAGGTCCGGGCCGGGGGCGCCGGCCGCCCGGATCAGCTGCTCCACCGACTCCTCGACCGGACGGTCCCGGCGCTCCACCAGCCCGTCCGTGTAGAGCAGCAGGACGTCCCCGGGGTCGAGCCGGGCGGTGTGCTCCTCGTACCGGGCGTCGTCCAGGGCGCCGAGCAGCACGCCGTGCGGCAGGGGCAGCACCTCGGCGCCGGCCGCGGCGAGCCGGATCGGCGGCAGGTGGCCGGCCCGGGCCCAGCGCAGTTCCCCGCCGACCGGGTCGAGCAGCACGCAGACGGCCGTCGCGGTGACCTGCCCGGGCTCGCGCAGGGCGACGGTGTTGGCCCACTCCAGCAGCCGGGCCGGGCCGGCCCCGGTCACCGCCAGGCCGCGCAGGGCGTGCCGCAGCGCGACCATGCCGGTGGCCGCGCCGACACCGTGCCCGGCCACGTCGCCGACCGCGAGCAGCACCCGCCCGCCGGGCAGCGGCAGCACGTCGTACCAGTCGCCGCCGACCCGGTCCTGCTGGGCGGCCGGGCGGTAGCGCACGGCGGCGTGCAGGCCGGTGACGCCGAGCGGCGGCGGGGCGGCCGGGAGGATGGCCTGCTGGAGGCGCAGCGCCAGTCGCGCCCGCTCGGCGGACTCCTGCTCGCTGTCGGCGAGCCGCTCCCGGGTGGCGCCGAGCGCGACCTCCGTCCAGTGCTGGGCGGACACGTCGTGGTAGGCGCCGCGGATCGCGGTCAGCCGGCCGGTCTCGTCCAGGACGGGCTCGGCGATCACCCGGGTGAAGCGGTGGGTGCCGTCCGGCCGGTCGAGGCGGACGACCGCGGAGGCGGTGCGGTGGCGGTGCCGGACGGTGTCCAGCAGGCGCCGGATGGCGGGCCGGTCGTCCGGGTGGGTGTGCTGCGCGAGCAGGGCGAGCGGTACCGGCGCGGCGTCCGGCGGCAGCCCGTACAGCTCGTGCAGCCCGTCGCTCCAGCGGATCCGGCCCTCGCCGGGGTGCTCCTCGAACCCGGCCACCCGGGCGAGCCGCTGGGCCTGGCGCAGCAGGTCGGCGCGCGCGTCCTCCTCGGCCCGCTCGTCCGCTCCGGGCGGCTCGTCGTCGAGCCGCCAGCAGAGCAGCAGCCGGCCGCCCAGCGGGGCGACCGCGAGCTGGACGGCGGCGGGGGCGGCCCCGGGGGCGGTGCGCCCGGTGCCCCGGAAGGCCAGCCGGACGCGCTCGGCGGGCAGCGGCGCCCCGGTCTCGTGCGCGCGCACCAGGCGGTCGAACAGGCCCCCGGCGGCGGCGACCGGGTAGGCCTCCACCAGCGAGGCGCCCTCCAGCACGTCCCGGGGGCGGCCGAGCGGGTCGCGGAACCGGGCGCTGAGACGCCGGATCGTGAAGTCGGCGACGTGGCCGTCCCGGACGACGGGTTCCAGCAGCAGGGCGGGGGTGAGCAGCCCGTCCAGGAGGACGGTGGTCTCCTCCGGCGTCACGGGTTCCGCGGGCGGGCCGAGCAGGGTCGTGCAGAGGTCGGCCAGCGCGTACAGCGGGCGGCGCTCGGGCGGGCGGAGTTCCGGGGCGGGGCCCGACCAGAGCAGTTCCAGGGCGCCCCGGCGGCGGCCCTGGTCGAGCAGCGGCAGGACGGCCCGGGCGGACCCGCCGCCCACCGAGGGTGCCGCGCTCCCCGGCTCGCCGGGCCACAGGTCACCCCCGCCGTCGACCACCCGCCGCGCCGGGGTGGCGACCCCGGGCGGCACCCGGTCCCAGCCGGCGGCCTCGCCGGCGGACAGCCCGGCGTGCGCGGCGAGGGCGAGCGCGCCGTCGGGCAGCCGCAGCCAGACGACCACGGCCCGGGCGCCGAGCACCGCGCCGGTCTGCTCCAGGACGGCCTCGGCGGCGCGCTGCAGGTCGGAGGCGGCGGCGAGCGCGGGCGCGACGGGCGGGCCCGTGCCGGGCTCCGGGCCGAGCGCGCCGGGGACGGCGACGGCGGCGTCATCGGGGCCCCCGGGGACTCCCGGGGCGTCGACCGCGCCGAGGTCGTCCGGCTCCGGTTCCGGCTCGGGCAGCCCGGCGATCTCGGCCGCCAGCGCGACGACCGGCACGCCCGCGTCCCGCGCCAGTCGGGCGAGGTGCGCGGCGGCCTCGGTGGTCGGCAGCCCGAGCCGCTCGGCCAGGATGCCGGTGGCGAGGTCGACGGCGGCCCGCGTCCGCGCCTCGGCGTGCAGCCGGACGACGGCGCCCCGCAGCCGCCGGACGGCCTCGGCCAAGGCCCAGGCGGTCCGGTCCGCGGACTCCCGCGCCGCTTGCTCCCCGGGTTCCCGGGGGTCCTGGGCGTCCCCGGGTTCCCGGGGGTCCTGGGCGTCCCCGGGTTCCCGGGGGTCCTGGGCGTCCCCGGGTTCCCGGGGGTCCTGGGCGTCCCGGGGGTCCTGGGCGGCGGTCACGGCCGCTCCGGTCGGCGCGGGCCCGCCCGGTGGCACGGGCCGGCGCGCCCCGCCGCGGCACCCCACCGGCACACCACGGACCCGCGCCGCGCGGCAGCGGGAGCGACCCCCGGCCGCACGGCCCGCCGGCACCCGCGGCCGACGGGCGGCGCCCCGGTGGTCATGACGCGTCCAGCCAGGTCCGGATCCGCTCGACCAGGAGGGTGGTGTCGACCGGCTTGGTGACGTAGTCGTCGGCGCCCGCCGCCAGGCTGCGGTCCCGGTCGCCGGGCATGGCCTTGGCGGTGACGGTCACCACCGGCAGCCGTTCGAAGCGGGCGTCGGCGCGGATCGCCTCGATGGCCGCGTAGCCGTCCAGTCCGGGCATCATGACGTCCATCAGCACCAGGTCGGTCTCGGCGTGGGCGCGCAGCAGGTCGAGCCCGGCGCGGCCGTCGGCGGCGTGCAGGACGGTCAGTCCGTGCTGTTCCAGGGCGGCGGTGAGCGCGTAGACGTTGCGGATGTCGTCGTCGACGATCAGGACGGTCCGTCCGGCGAGCGGGTCGTCGGCGCGCCGCCCGGCGGGTGTGGTCGCCGGTGCCGCTGTCGGCGCGACGGGCCCGGTCGACGGGCGGCCGCCGAGCAGCCGGACCACCCGCTCCAGCAGGTCGTCCAGTCCCCCGGCGCGCTCCACCCCGCCGGGCAGGTCGCCGCCGCCCCCGTACCCGAGCACGGGCGTGCCCGCCGCCGCGGTCTCCGCCAGCACGGGGGCGAGCTCGGCGGAGCCGGCCAGGTCGAGCAGCACGCAGCGGTACGGCCCGCCCGCGAGCGCGGCCCGAAGCGCGGACTCGTCGCCGGCTCCGTCCACCCGTACCGGCGCGACCGCTTCGCCCGCTTCGGCAGGGCCCGGCCCGGCCCCGTCCGCCGGCGTCCCGCCCGTGGAGGCCCCGCCCAGCTCCGCCGCGGCCGCGCGGGCGAGCTGGGTGAGCAGGGCCGGCGGGTCCGGTTCGACCACCAGGATCCGGGTCTCGGCCGGCGGGTCGTCGGCCGGCCGCTGCTCGGGTTCGCCGAGCGGCAGGTAGAGGGTGAAGCGGCTGCCCTGCCCGGTGGCGGACCGGACGGTGATCGCGCCGCCGAGCAGCCGGGCGAGTTCCCGGCTGATGGACAGCCCGAGGCCGGTGCCGCCGTAGCGCCGTGCGGTGGAGCCGTCGGCCTGCTGGAAGGCGCCGAAGATGCTGTCCAGGTGGCCCGGGTCGATGCCGATCCCGGTGTCCTGGACGTGGAAGACCACCGCCGCGTGCGCCCGGCCGAGTTCGGGCGGCAGGTCGGCCGCTTCCACCCGCTGGATCCGCAGCTCGACCCGGCCGGTGTCGGTGAACTTGACGGCGTTCGAGAGCAGGTTGCGCAGCACCTGGCGCAGCCGGGCCTGGTCGGTGACGATCCGTTCCGGGACGGCCCGGTCGACGGTGACCTCGAAGGCCAGGCCCTTCTGGTCGGCCAGCGGCCGGAAGCCGGACTCGACGTACTCCAGCAGCTCGCGCAGCGCGAAGGGTTCGGGGGTCAGCTCCATCTTCCCGGCCTCCACCTTGGAGAGGTCGAGGATGTCGTTGATGAGCTGGAGCAGGTCGGTGCCGGCCGAGTGGATCACGCCCGCGTACTCGACCTGTTTGGCGTTGAGGTTGCCGCTCGCGTTCTCGGCGAGCAGCTGGGCGAGGATGAGCAGGCTGTTGAGGGGGGTGCGCAGCTCGTGGCTCATGTTGGCCAGGAACTCGGACTTGTACAGCGAGGCCCTGGTCAACTCCCGGGCACGTTCCTCCAGTTCCTGGCGGGCCTGTTCGATCTCCAGGTTCTTCGCCTCGATGTCCCGGTTCCGCTGGGCGAGCAGGGCGGCCTTCTCCTCCAACTCGGCGTTGCTCCGCCGGAGTTCCTCCTGGCCTTCCTGCAACTCGCCGGATCGTGCCTGCAGTTCGGCGGTGAGCCGCTGGGATTCGCCGAGCAGTTCGTCGGTGCGGGCGTTGGCGAGCAGGGTGCCGATGTTGACGCCGCAGGCCTCGGCGAACTGCTCCAGGAAGTCGCGGTGGGTCTGGGTGAAGGCGTGCACGGAGGCGAACTCCATGACGCCGATCAGCCACTCCTCCAGCGCGATCGGCAGGACGACGAGGGAGCGGGCGTCGCCGCTGCCCGCGGCCGAGGAGAGCGGGGCGTAGCCGGGCGGCAGGTCGTCCACGGTGATGGTGCGCCGGCTCCGGCCGGCCTGGCCCACCAGGGACTCCCCGAGCCGCAGCCGCCGTTCCTCCCCGGCCGGTCGGCCGTAGGCGCTGATCAGGACCAGTTCGGTGCCGGTCGCGCCCTCCTCGCTGAGGAAGAACGCGCCGTACTGGGCGCCGACCAGCGGGGTCAGCTCGTCGGTGATCATCTCGGCGACCGAGCGGATGTCCCGGCGGCCCTGGATGGCGGCGGAGAAGTGGGCCAGGTTGGTCTTCAGCCAGTCCTGTTCCTGGTTGGCGAGCGTGGTCTCGCGCAGCGAGCCGACCATGGCGTTGATGTTGTCCTTCAGGTCGGCGACCTCGCCGGAGGCGTCGACGCTGATCGAGCGGGTCAGGTCGCCGGCCGCGACGGCACTGGTGACCTCGGCGATCGCCCGGACCTGCCGGGTCAGGTTGCCGGCCAGCTCGTTGACGTTCTCGGTGAGGCGCTTCCAGGTGCCGGAGACGCCCTCGACCCGGGCCTGGCCGCCCAGCCGGCCCTCGCTGCCGACCTCCCGGGCCACCCTGGTCACTTCCGCGGCGAACGAGGACAGCTGGTCGACCATCGTGTTGACGGTGGTCTTGAGCTCCAGGATCTCCCCGCGCGCGTCCACGTCGATCTTGCGGGTCAGGTCGCCCTCGGCGACGGCGGTGGTGACCTGGGCGATGTTGCGCACCTGGCTGGTCAGGTTGTGCGCCATGAAGTTGACGTTGTCGGTGAGGTCCTTCCACGTCCCGGCGACGTTCGGCACCCGGGCCTGGCCGCCCAGGATGCCCTCGGTGCCGACCTCCCGGGCGACCCGGGTGACCTCGTCGGCGAAGACGGACAGGGTGTCGACCATGGTGTTGATCGCGTCGGCGAGGGCGGCGACCTCGCCCTTGGCCTCCACGGTGATCTTCCGGGACAGGTCACCGCGCGCCACGGCGGTCGCGACCTCGGACATCGAGCGGACCTGCCCGGTGAGGTTGGAGGCCATCACGTTGACGTTGTCGGTGAGGTCCTTCCAGGTGCCGGAGACGCCCCGCACGGTGGCCTGGCCGCCCAGGTTTCCGGCGGTGCCGACCTCGCGGGCGACCCGGGTCACCTCGTCGGCGAAGGACGACAGCTGGTCGACCATCGTGTTGATGGTCTCCTTCAGCTCCAGGATCTCCCCGCGCGCGTCCACCCGGATCTTCTGGGTGAGGTCGCCCTCGGCGACGGCGGTGGTGACCGAGGCGATCGCGCGGACCTGCGCGGTGAGGTTGTCGGCCATCACGTTGACGGACTCGGTCAGCCCCTTCCAGGTGCCGGAGACGTCCCGCACGTCCGCCTGGCCGCCCAGCCGGCCCTCGGTGCCGACCTCCCGGGCCACCCTGGTCACCTCGTCGGCGAAGGACGACAGCTGGTCGACCATCGTGTTGATGGTGGTCTTGAGCTCCAGGATCTCCCCGCGCGCGGCGACCGAGATCTTCTGGGTGAGGTCGCCCTCGGCGACGGCGGTCGCGACCTGGGCGATGTTGCGCACCTGCCAGGTGAGATTGCCGGCCATCGCGTTCACCGAGTCGGTCAGGTCGCGCCACGTCCCGGCGACGCCGGGCACCTGGGCCTGCCCGCCGAGCCGCCCGTCCGTACCGACCTCCCGGGCCACCCTGGTCACCTCGTCGGCGAACGACGACAGCTGGTCGACCATCGTGTTGACGGTGTTCTTCAGCTCCAGGATCTCCCCGCGCGCGGCCACCTCGATCTTCTGGGTGAGGTCCCCGCGGGCGACCGCGGTGGTCACCTGGGCGATGTTGCGCACCTGCCAGGTCAGGTTGCCCGCCATCGCGTTCACCGAGTCGGTCAGTTCCTGCCACGTCCCGGTCGCGTCCGGCACCTGGGCCTGCCCGCCGAGCCGCCCGTCCGTACCGACCTCCCGGGCCACCCTGGTCACCTCGGAGGTCACCCGGGCCAGCTGGTCGGCCATCCCGTTGAAGACCTCGGCGATCTCCCCGAGCACCCCCGGCCGGTCCGGGGTGAGCCGGGTGCGGAAGTCTCCGTCGCGTACGGCCGTCAGCCCGGCGAGCAGCTGCCGCAGCGCCTGCTCGGCCGGGTCCGCCGGTACCGGGTGCTCGTCCATCCGTCCACCGTCCGGAGCCTGGCACGACCGGGGTGCACCGTCCGGGCACCTCGGATCGGGGGCGGCGGGCCGCCGCCCCTGCTCCCACTGTGCCACCGAATCCGGGAGGCGGCGGACGGGGAGGACGCAGCGCCCGCTCGGGCCGCACGCCGTCCCGGCGCCCTGGGCCGGCACGGGTGGCCTTGCGCGCTCGGCCGGGCACGCTCAGCCCGGCACCTTCTCGCGGACCGGGAAGGCGTCGGTGACACCGGTCAGTTCGAGCATCCGCAGGAACAGCGGCCGGGGCCTGGCCAGTTCGAGCCGGCTGCCGTCCGCCGCGGCCCGGGCCCTCGCCCGGAGCAGGGCGTTCAACCCCGTGGAGTCGCAGAACTCCAGCCCGGCGCAGTCGATCACGAGGACCCCGGCGGGCCGGGCGAGGGCCTGCTCGACGGCCGAGCGCAGATCGGCCACCGAGTCGAGGTCCAGCTCGCCGTGGAGGACCAGCACGGTGCCCAGGGCCCACGGACGGATCTCGAAGGTGAGGCCCTCACCGCTCCGCGCGGCCCGGTCCACGGCCTGGTCCCCGGTCTTCGACGAGCGCTCCGTCATGGCTGCGTGCTCCTCCCGGCTGCCGGTGCTTCGACCACTCGGCTAACCGGTCGGGGCGGCCGGAAACGCCCGCGCCCGAGGAAGCCCGGACGGACCGGGCCGGACGAGCCGACAGGGCAGGACGAACAGGGGGGACGGACGGGGGACCGCCGTCGTCAGCCCCGGCCTGAGCCGACCGCCGGGGCCGGCACCTCCAGCCAGACCAGCTTCCCGCCGTCCTCGGGCTGCGCGCCCCAGGCCCGGGAGAGCCGGTCCACCACCCGCAGCCCGTGCCCGCCCGGCCGGCCCGGGTCGGCGGACGCGCGCAGCCGCGGCAGCACCGGACTGGCGTCCGCCACCTCCACCCGCAGGCGGTCGCCGTCCCAGCGCAGCCGCAGCTCGCGCGGGCCGCCGGGGGCGTGCAGGCAGGCGTTGGTGACCAGCTCGGAGACCATCAGCAGCACGTCCTCGACCGCCAGCCGCTGGTCCTCGTCGGCGGTCGGGAGCCAGTGCCAGGACACCAGCGCCTGCCGGCTGAAGTCACGGCTGCGCTGCACCGCGCCGGTGCTGCCCGTGAACGGCAGCCGACGGGTCTGCTCCGGGCCCGGCGGCCGGTCGCCGTCGCGACGGTCGCCGGTCACGCGGCTCACGACGGCCCTGACGAGGCAGCGGGACCGGTGGAGCCCTGGGGCCTGCCCGCATCACCGGCATCGGCGGCCTCGGGGTGACCGGCGGAATCGGCGGCCTCGGGGTGACCGGCGGAATCGCCGGACCGGGCGGAGTCGGCCGGCCCGGGGTCCGCCGCGAGTTCCTTCAGGGCCGTGTCGAGGTCCGGGTGGATCGGCAGCACGGTGTCGGCCCCGGTGATCGCGAACAGCCGCGCCACCACGGGGTTCGGTCCGACCAACGCCAGCCGCACCCCGGCCGCGTCCGCGTCCAACCGGGCGCGGAGCAGGACGTTCAGGCCCGTCGAATCGCAGAAGCGCAGGTCCGCCAGGTCGACCAGGATGTGCGCGAAGCCGTCCTCGTGCGGAGCGGCGAGCGCGGCGCGCAGGCCGGCCGCCGTGTCGTGGTCCAGTTCACCGGCGACGGTGACGGTCCGCAGCGGTGGCTGGTCCACCACGGCGACGCGCAGGCCGCCGGATGCGTGCTCCCGGTCGGGCTCGCGGGGTTCCTCGGATGGCCGTGCCATGGTTCACTCCCGGTCCGGTCGGGACGGCTGGGCGCCGTCGTGACCATCATCGCGCCCGACGTCCCGGGCCGCGCGGACGACCGGTCCCGCATCCGGCCATCACCCGATGACGGCCGGGGGCACCGTCCGTCGGTCGTCCACGGCCGGCGTCTGCCCCGGCGCGCCGCGGTCACACCTGGGGCGGACGGGAGAAGGCGGACGGGAGAAGGCGTGGCGACCGACGGTCCTGTCTGTCGGCGCCGGCCGGTGGCCGTCCGCACGACGCGCGGAACCCCCGGACGGCACAGCACCCCCGGGGCGAGCCGTCGGGCACCTGCGGGGCCGGCGGCGTCATGAGCGTTCGAACCTCATCGAATCGTCGGGGAGGACGGACCTGTCACTGGTTTCCTGGGGTCGGGAACGAGAGGCACCACCGCTGACTGCGGAGTGCGTCGTCCGTCCCCGGCCGGTCCGGGAGGAGACTCCCGGATCCGCACGGCATACCGGCCGCCATCTCGGACCGAGGAGACAGCACCGTGCTCAAGCTTCGCAACATCCGACGCGGCATCGCCACCGCCGCCGCCGTTCTCGCGCTCGCCGGCGGCTCAACCCTCGCCACCGCCGGGGCCGCCCACGCCGACGGTGCGTGCAACGGCGGCCCCATCGGCTACGGCTGGTCGGCTCACGAGTGCATCAGCACGTCCGGCTACCGTGCCACCGATGGATACACCGTCACCAGCGTCGGTGCCGGCACCGACGTGCGGGTCTATGACGACCTGTACAGCGACTGCAGCGGCGGGTGGAGCGTGGTGGCCTCCAACTACAGCGAAGGCGGAATCCACGCCTGGCCCGGACAGGGCCCCTACAGCACCCAGATCTCGTGGTCGTGCACGCACCCCGCGCACTTCTACTCCCACGTCTACGAGACCGAGTCGGGACGGATCATCGGCGGCTTCTGGTCGCCCGTGGTCTACACAGGCTGATCGGCGGTTGCCGGGGCCCGGCCACCGCAGAGCGGTCGCCGGTCCCCGGCACCGCGTCGACGCCGTCCCCGGATCCCTCCCGCCCCCGGTCGCCGCCTTCGACGTCTCGCGCATGTACCGCCGGGGGTCGGCCTGGCAGGATCTCCCGCCATGACGCGAAGCGAGACCTCCTCCCCCGACTCCCGCCCACGGCGCGGCCGGACAGGGATCGGCCGGACAGGAGGCGGCCGGGGCGGACGCGGTCGGGGCGGCCGGGACGACCCGCCCTGGCCCCGGCGTCCGCTGCTGACGGCCCTGTGGATCCCGGGCGCCGCCGTCCTGCTCCCGCTGGTCGGCGCGCTCGGCGCCTTCGGGCCGTGGCTGCTGGTGCCGGCGGTGGCGCTGGTCGTCGCCGTGCTGCTCGGCCTGGTCCACGCCCTCCTCAGCCTCTGCCGGTCGCGGCCGCTGCGGATCGTCGTGCTGCCGCTGGTCCTCGCCCCGCTGATCGCGGTCCCGCTGCTGAGCATGGACGCCACCCGGGCGGCGGTGCTGGAGCTGCGCGGTGTCGCGCACCCCGGCACCGTCACCGGCGTGCGGGTCAGCCACGGCAGGACCACCACCTACCGGTGCGCCGTCCGCTACGAGGACGCGCCCGGGCACGGCGGTTCGGTGAGGTGCGGCGCCGGGGACACCGTGGGCGAGCGGGTCAGTGTCACCGAGGACCCGGACGGCCTGGTGGAGCCGGAGTTCACCGCCGTCGCCCGCGGCGCCCGCGCCGACCTGGCGCTGGTGGGGTTCTTCGATGTCGTCCTGCTCGTCGTCGCCGGCACGGCGGCCGGCCTCGGCGCCGTACTCCACCTCGCCCGCGGCCGCGCCGCGCGCCGCCCGCCCGCGCCGCCTCCGCCGGAAAACCCGTTTGCCGACTGAGCCGGGTACGGACGATCCTCTGCGGATGGAACACCTGGAACCCGCGGCACCCACGACGTCCCCCCGGCCGGTCATCGCCCTGGACGGCCTGACGCTGCGCCGCTTCGCCGGCGAGGCGGACCTCCCCGAGTTCTTCGCGGTCATCGAGGAGTCGCTGGAGCACCTGCGGCCGTGGATGCCGTGGGTCGCCGAGCACAGCCGCGCCAAGACCGCCGAGTACCTGGCCTCCCGGGCGGAACGCTGGGCGAGCGGCGAGGACTTCTCCTACGCGGTCGTGCGGGACGGCGCGATCGTCGGCGCCTGCGGGCTGTACCGGCGCGAGGACTGCTCGGCCGAGGTCCTGGAGATCGGCTACTGGCTGCACCCGGCCGCCACCGGCCGGGGCGTCGCCACCAGGGCCGCCGCGGCCCTGGTCGACGAGGCCTTCCGGCTGCCCGGGGTGGAGCACGTGGAGATCGTCCACGACCCGGCCAACCGGGCCAGCGGCGCCGTCCCGGCCCGCCTCGGCTTCACCGCGCACCTGCGCCGCCCGGCCGAGGCGCTCGCCCCGGCCGAATCCGGCGAGGAGCAGGTCTGGCGGCTGACCAGGCCGTAAGGCGTGTCCGGCAATTCCCGGCGGTCCGCCGCCGTGGGGGGAGCGGGCGGACCGCCGGGCACGCCCGGCCGGACGGGACGGTCCGGCGGCGCGCCGGGAACGGACGCGGTGGGAGGCCGAAGCCTCCGTGCGGAGCGCCCCTTGTCGAACCCCGCAGACCCGCCGCGGACCCTCACCCGCGGCTTCGCGCGTCCGTTCCCGTACCTGGGAGACCTCCCCGCGCCGCGCCGATAACACTTTCCCGCGGCCGCCCCCGCCGGGTGGCGGCACGGCGGGCGCCCGGACCTCCGAACGGCGGATCCGCGCACTGCGCCGACCGCGCGCGGGTCCGCCGACACCCGGTCAGGAAGCTTGTACCGAACAGTCCGTTTCCTGATACTTCCGGTCAGCGCCTGTCAGGGGCAGATCATCCGCCGTGCTTCCGGACAGCGCGCCGGCGTCCGCCCGCCGTCTGACCGCGCCTCACGGCCCCCCGAACCCCGGGGGCCTCTCACTCCCGGAGGAGAACGGTGAGGACCATGCGCAGAACCCCCCGTCCCGGCACCGCCCGACGCCGCACCCGCCTGCTCGCCGTCGCCCTCGGCCTGCTGACCGCCACCGCGGTCGCCGTGCCGGGCGCCGCGGCCGCCCCCGACACCAAGCCCGAGCCCGCCCAGCTCACCGCCCTCAGCGACGCCGTGCTGAAGGCCGAGGTCGACGGCACCGCGTGGTACGTCGACGAGGCCGCCGGGCGCGTCGTGGTGACCGCCGACAGCACCGTCTCCACCGAAGCGCTCGACCGGATCACCCGGCTCGCCGGCGGTGACGCGTCCGTCCTGACCGTCCACCGCGTCCCCGGCGCCTTCCGCCCGCTGCTCGCCGCCGGCGACGCGATCTACGGCGGCAACTACCGCTGCTCGCTCGGCTTCAACGTGGTGGACGGCGCCACCCACTACTTCCTCACCGCCGGCCACTGCGGCAACATCGCACCCGAGTGGTACACGGACGCCGCCCACACGACCGCGATCGGACCGACCGTCGCCTCGACCTTCCCGACCCACGACTACGCGCTGGTCCGCTACGACAACGCCGCCCTCAGCCACCCCGGCGGCTTCACCTCCGCGCCGAACGCCTTCGTCGGCGAGGTGGTCAAGCGCACCGGCTCGACCACCGGCACCCACAGCGGCCGGGTCACCGGGCTCAACGCCACCGTCCGCTACAGCGGCGGCGGCACCGTGCGCGGGCTGATCCAGACCAACGTCTGCGCCGAGCCCGGCGATTCCGGCGGCCCGCTGTACGACGGCACCAAGGCCCTCGGGCTCACCTCGGGCGGCAGCGGCAACTGCACCGTCGGCGGGACGACCTTCTTCCAGCCGGTCAACGCGGCGCTCACCGCGTACGGAGTGCACATCTACTGAGCCCGAGCCCCCCGGCCGTCGAACCCCGAGCCACCGGGCCCGAACCGTCTGGCCCCCGAACCGTCTGGCCCCGGCCCCGCCGCTTCGCGCGGCGGGGCCGGGGGCCGTTCCCGGCGGGGTCAGCCGGCGTACACGTCCTCGACGTACCGGCCCGCCTCGATCAGGCCCTGCAGCCAGGCCTGCGCCCGCTGCTCGTCGGCGCCCGGCGTGCGCTCCCGGTACAGCGCCCGGAAGGCCGCCCGCACGCCCGGCGCCATCCGCGCGCCGTCACCGCACACGTACACCTCCGCGCCGGCCGCCAGCAGTTCCCACACCTCGGCCGCCTCGGCGGCGAGACGGTCCTGGACGAAGCGCCGCCCGTTCTGGGGCCGCTCGCTGAAGGCGGGCCGCAGCGAGACCGCGCCCTCCCGCTCGGCGGCCTCCAGCTCCGGCCGGTGCAGGTAGTCCGCCTCCGCCGTGTCGCAGCCGAAGTACAGCAGCGCGGGGGCGAGTTCGGCGCCGCCGTGGAGCATCGCCCGGCGATCCGCGACGGCGCCGCGGAAGGGGGCGAGGCCGGTGCCGGCCGCGATCATGATCACCGGGGTGCGGTGTCCGATCCGGAACGCCTCCCGGCAGGGCTGGACCCGGGCCAGCACGGTGTCGCCGACGGCCAGCCGGGCGAGGTGACCGGAGCCGGTGCCCCGGAAGGTACCCCGGCCGGAGCGGGCGGGGGCGCTGAGCACGGAGACCATCAGGTCCACCTCGGTCGCGTCCCGGGCGGGGGAGGAGGAGATCGAGTAGTGCCGGGGCCGGATCGGCGGCAGCAGGTCCAGCAGGACCGGCCAGCTCAGCGCGCCGTGCAGGGCCGGGTGGTCCTCGATCAGGTCCAGCAGGGTGCGCGGGTCGTCCTCGGGCAGTGCGCTGAGCGCGGCCCGCTCGGGCGGGCAGGGGTTGAGGGCGGCGAGCGCGGCGCGCTGCTCGGCGTTCGGGCGGTCCTGCAACTCGACGTGGTGGGTGAGCAGTTCGCGCACCGTCAGCGGCCGGTCGACGGCCAGGCCGGTGCGCCGGTGCGCCACGATGTTGAGCACCGTGTCCGGGTCCGCGCCGAACAGCTTGGCCGCGCGCTCGACCAGCGCCGGGTCGTTGGCCGGGAGCACGGTGAGGTGGTCGGCGGTCCGGTAGCCGGTGCCCTCGGGCAGGGCGAGCCGGACCAGGCGCTTGACCCGGTGGTAGTCGGGGTCGGTCAGGCTGCCGACGGCGGTGACGGTCAGCTCGGTCATGTCGTGCCGGGCGGCCAGCGCCGCCAGCGGGCCGCCGGTCACCTCGGTCACCGTGTACGCCGCCTCCTGGCGCGGCGCGGCGGGGGCGTCGGCGTCCCCGTAGCGCTCCAGCAGGGCCTCGCGCAGCGCCTCGGTGAACTGCCGGACGGTGCCGGAGAGGTCGCCGGAGGCGTCGGCCTCGGCGCGGGCGAGCAGCCGGGTGCCACCGAGGGCGGCGAGCCGGTCGTCGATCAGGCCCGGGACGCGCTGGTAGGTGGCGGCGTACGTGCGGTCGCCGATGCCGAGCACCGCGTAGGCCACGCCCGCCGCGGCGCCGTCCTCGGCCTCCTGCAGGCGGCGGACGAAGACGGCGGCGTCGTCCGTCGGCTGCCCGTTGTACGAGGCCGCGGTGATCACCACCGGGCGGTCGGTGGGCAGTCCGTCCGCGTACGCGTCCAAGGGCGCGACGGCGGTGTCGCAGCCGAGGTCGGCGGCCGCCTCGGCGAGCTGCCGGCTGAACTCGCGGCCGGCGCCGTAGTTGGAGCCGTGCAGGAGGAGCAGCCCGGTGCCCTGCCGGACCCGGCCCGGGCGCTCGGCGGCACCGGCCCGGGTCGCCGAGCCGGCCGCCGGCTCGGCGGCCACGGGGACGGGCGTGCGCCGGGCGAGGACGAGGGTGAACTCGTCGGGCTTGATGGTGAGCGTCTGCTTGACGGTCAGCCGGTAGTCGGTGTGGTCGATCAGCCGGTAGCGGTGGACCAGCATGCCGAGCAGCATGGTCGCCTCGTGCAGCGCGAACTGCCGCCCGATGCAGGCGCGTTCACCGGTGCCGAAGGGCTTGAAGGCGTGCGGGGAGCGGGTCGCTTCGGCCTCCTCGTCGAACCGGGACGGGTCGAACAGCTCGGGGTTGTCGCCCCAGGCCGGGTCCCGGTGCAGCATCGGGGTCGACACGAAGACCGTCTCCCCGGCGCGCAGCGGGATCCGGCCGCCGAGCAGGGTGTCCTCGCGCGCCTCGCGGCTGAAGGCGGGGGCGGTGGGCCACAGCCGCAGCGCCTCGTTGAGCACCTGCCGGGTCAGCCGCAGCCGGCCGACGTCCTCGTACGAGGGCTCCGGGTCGGCCCGGTCGCCCCAGAGCGCGTCCACCTCGCGCTGGACCTGCCGCAGCACGGCCGGGTTCTTGACCAGGTAGTACATCGCGAAGGAGAGCGCGCCGGAGGTGGTCTCGTGCCCGGCGATCAGGAAGGTGATCACCTGGTTGCGGATGTTCTCGGCGTCCAGCCGGGTGCCGTCGGACGGGCGCACCGCGCCGAGCATCAGACCGAGCAGGTCCTCGGCCGGGCCCTCGCGCTCCTCCCCCGCGCGGGCGGCGATCACCTCGTCGACGACGTCGGCCAGGTAGTCGGCGTCGGCCCGGAAGGCCGCGTCGCGCTCGGAGTGGTCCAGCGCCGGGTCGCGGGTGAACTTGGTCATCGCCCACTCCAGGCAGCGCACCATGGCGTCCACGAAGGGGTGCGGCTCGT
Organism: Kitasatospora sp. NPDC053308; assembly: GCF_055585785.1. Lineage (NCBI taxonomy): Bacteria > Bacillati > Actinomycetota > Actinomycetes > Kitasatosporales > Streptomycetaceae > Kitasatospora > Kitasatospora sp. NPDC053308. Next base: position 162,189 of record NZ_JBVJJY010000004.1, read on the forward strand.
CCCGCTGGAAGGAGCCGAAGTCGAAGCCGAAGCCGGCCAGCCCGATGGTGTCCAGCGTCATCCGGGTCATGTCGCCGGGCACGTCCACCGGCAGCCCGGCGGCCTCCCGGCGGTCCCAGGAGTCGATCATCCGGCGGGCCACCCGCAGCATCACCGGGTGGTAGGTGCGCATCGAGCCGAGCGCGAAGGCGGGCATCAGGATGTCGTGCGCCCGCGCCCAGTTGGGCTCCTCGTTGTACGCGGTGAACAGGCCGTCGCCGGTGAACTGGCGGACGTTCTCCAGGCCCGGCCCGATCGACTTGGTGAACCTGGTCTCGTCCGCGAGCTCCTCGACCAGCTCCAGGCCGCTGACGACCAGCGTGTCCCGCCCGTGCAGCCGCTGCACGAAGGCCGGGCCGTGCTCTCTGGCCAGCTCCATGGTCCGCAGCACGGGGGCGGCGACCGGCGGCGCCGAGGAGATGTCCACCAGGGGGACGGCTCCGGCCCCCTGCTCGGCGACGGCGGCCCCGGTCCTCGCGGCCCCGGTCATGGTGGTCTCGGTCATCGTGGGTCCCTCCCGCAGCTGACGTTTCGGCTCCCCCCACTCTGCGCCCACCGGGAGGGAGGCCCGGCCGTGATCACTACATGATTGTGTAGTACGCGGAGCGTCCCCGGTCTTGCCCACGGACCGTCAGTTCTGGCTGTGCGGACGCCACGGGAGGAGAGGACACCATGGAAGCGACCGAGGGCTGCGGTCCGGCACCGGGGAACGGACAGGACGCCGCGGTGGTCTGGCGCAACCGGGCACTGCGGCTGATGGACCACGTGCCGCTGCCGATAGCGGTGGTGGAGTTCGGCGGCCGGACCCTGATCGTCAACCGCGCGATGGCCGCCGAGTTCGGCCTGTTGCCGGGGCAGTTCCGCGACCGGAAGATCCTGGAGTTCTTCACCCTGCGGGACAGCGACACCCTGCAGGCGCTCGCCGAGGCGGTCCGGCTGCACCGCCGCTCGCAGTACCCGGCCCGGGTCTCCTGGAAGCCCGCCCACGGCGGCGAACGGTACGGCGTGATGACCGTCGACCTGGTCGCCGACACCCCCGAGCAGACCCCGAACCTGCTGCTCTCGCTGCGCCGCGTGGAGGCCGCCGCGGAGGCCGCCGGGGCGGAGCCGCCGCCGGGCCCGCGGGTCGAGGTCAGCCCGGTGGAGGCCCGGATCCTCGCCGCGGCGGCCCGCGGTGCCACCACCGCGCAGATCGCCCGGGAGATCGGCCTCACCACGGACGGCGTCAACTACCACCTGGCGAGGCTCTCCCGGCGGTGGCGGGTGCCCAACCGCACCGCCCTGGTCGCCCGCGCCTACGCCACCGGCGTGCTGGCGATCGGCGCCTGGCCACCGGAGCCGACCTGACCCCGTCGGCACCGGGCCCGGAACCCGGCCGGATCCGGCGGCGGAACAGCCCGAACGGGTGACGCCGTGCGCCGGCCCGGCCACGCCTGGCAGGGATCTCTCGATCGACCGACACGGCGCCGGAAGCACCGCGCGGCGGTAGCGGCGTGGACGTTCGGCGCCTTCGCCGGACGGGGCCTAGCTGCGAACGGCTTCGATGAAGCCCCTGGTGCTGGGACGGGACAGCGGGCGGCCGTGGGTCTCGGCGATCCGGTCCAGGGTGGTGAGTTCGGTGGTCCAGCCGTGCCGGTCGAGCCATCCGTGGGTGTCGGGGCCGAGGCCGCCGCGCCACAGGCCGGTGATGTGCGCGAGGGACGGGTCCTGCGGGGTGGCGGCCGGGTCACCGCCCTTCTCCAGCAGCAGGCGGCTGCCGGGGGCGGCGAGGTCGGCGACGGCCGTGAGCAGCCCGGCGGCCTCCTCGGCGGTGAGGTAGACCAGCAGCCCCTCGGCCAGCCAGGCCGAGGGGCTGCTGGGGTCGAAGCCGGCCGCGACCAGCCGGGCGGGCCAGTGCGGGTCGAGCAGGTCGGTGGGCAGGGTGGTGCGCCCGCCGGTCGGTCGGGCGCCGAGCCCGTCGAGCACCTGGTCCTTGAAGGCCAGCACGGGGGCCAGGTCGAGTTCGAAGACCCGGGTGCCGGCCGGCCAGTCCAGCCGGTAGGCGCGGGTGTCCAGGCCGGCCGCGAGCAGCACGATCTGGTCGGTGCCGGCGGCGAGCAGGCGGTCGTCGTAGAAGCGGGTGCGCAGGATGCCGTGCGCGACCAGAGCCCGGGCGAGGGGGCTGCCCCGGTCCGCGGCGGGCGCCGGCAGGTCGGCGGCCGCGACGAAGGCGGCGGCGTACGGATCGACGAAGAGCGGCTGCGGGCGGGCGCTCTCGTAGGCCCGGACCCGGGCGACGGACAGCGCGGTGCGGGAGACCGGGCTGAGCGGTTCCGCGGTCGCGCCGGACGGTTCGGAGGCGGGTTCGGGGGCGGCTTCGGAGGCGGGCTCGGGGGCGGCTTCGGAGGTCGTCATGTCGGCAATCTACATCGCCACCGATGTATCGGTGCAGATGTATTCTGCGGGCATGGACGGTGTGCGACTCCTCAGACTCGGCAAGCGACTGACCGACCTCGGCCGCACGATGATCACCGAGCCGGCATCCGCGCGCTACACCGCCGGAGAGATCGCCGTGATCTCCGACGTGTACCGCCACCCCGGCACCTCCGCCCAGGAGGTCCGGGCACGCACCGGCTTCGCCCAGAGCCACGTCTCCGCCTCCGTCGCCCGGCTGCGCGAGGCCGGCCTGCTCGACGCCACCGCCGACCCGGCGGACGGCCGGCGCACCCTGCTGACCGTCTCCGACCGCGCCCGCGGCGCCATCCGCGCCCGGGTCGCCCAGCCCGCGGAGCCGGTCATCGCGGCGGCCGTCCCGGACCCGGCCCAGGCCCACCGGGTCGCCGAGCTGCTCGACGAACTCGCCGCCCTCCTGCTCCCCTGACCGCTCCGTCCCCGCCACGGGACTCCGTCGCGAAGCATCCACGGCGCCCGCGGCGGTCACGTCGCCGGCATCATCCCGACCGGCCACCGGGGAGGCCTCCCGGCCGGTCCACGGAGGTGGGGATGAACACCCGGACCGGGAAGGACGGCGCCCGACCCCGCGCGCTGATCCGACCGGATCCGACGAAGAGGCCCTAGCCTGGGGCGACGGCTCCGCCCCAGGGCTTCGCACCTGGCGCGGGGGTGGAGACCAGGGACGACGTCCATGACCGCCGCGCCCTACCGAGGGCCCCACGCGACATCGGACCGAGGAGGGACGGCACGGGTGGCTTCCGAGCGACGTCGGGCCGGGCGGGGGCAGTTGCGGTCGGGGCGGTGGCGGTCGGGGCGGTTCCCGGAACGGTGGCGCCCGGGCCCTCGGAACGGGGCGGGATCCGTCGACGCGACCGAGCCGTCCCTGCCCCTGCTGGTCCGGTACGGCCACCGCTCCTGGCTGGTGCCCACGGCGCTGCTCGGCGCGGTGGTGGGCGTGGCCGCCGCGACGCCCACCACGTTCTCGTCCGTCAGCTGGCTGGCCCTGGTGCCGGTGGTCGCCGCCGGGCTCTGCGGCCCGCCGCTCACCGCCGTGTTCGCGGGCGTCGCGATCGCCGGGTACCCCGTGCTGGACGGCATCTGGGCCAAGGACCAGGGGATCGAGGACTACCTGCTGGTGATCGCCGGCTCCGTGCTCGCCGTCCCGCTGAGCGTCAACCGCGCCCGGGCCGCCGCCTACGTCCACCGGCTGCAGGGCACCGCCGAGACCACCCGGCAGGTGGTGCTGCGTCCGGTGCCGCCGGGCTGGGGCGGGGTGGACTCGGCGGCGCGCTACCTGGCGGCGGACGTGGAGGCCCGGGTGGGCGGCGACTTCTACGACGTGCTGTCCACCCCGTACGGCGCCCGGGTCATCCTCGGTGACGTCCAGGGCAAGGGACTGCCGGCCGTCTCCACCGCGGCGGCCCTGGTCGGCTGCTTCCGGGAGGCCGCCTACCACCAGGAGGACCTGGCGGCCGTCGCGTCCTGGCTGGAGGAGCGGCTGCACCGGCAGAACCTGCTGTCCGTCCGGCTGGGCGCGCCGGAGGAGCGGTTCACCACGGCCGTCGTGATCTCCTTCCCGCGGACGGCGCCGGGCGAGATCGAGGTGGTCAACTTCGGCCACGACAGCCCGCACGTCCTCGGGCCCGGCGGCGCACGGCAGTTGCCCCCGGGCCACGGCGTGCCGATCGGCCTCGCCCACCTGGCGGGCGGGCTGCCGCCCGTCCTGCGGGTGCCCCTGGCCGCGGACGAGACCGTCCTGATCGTCTCCGACGGGGTGACGGAGGCCCGCGACCGGCACGGCGGGTTCTTCCCGCTCGGCGCCCACCTCGCCGGGCTGGCCGGCGTGCCCGGGGCGGGCGACCCGGACCGCCTGGTGGACGAGGTCGCCGCCGCCGTCACCCGGCACACCGGCGGCCGCCTCGGCGACGACACCGCGCTGCTCGCCGTCCGCCGGCCCGCCGGATCACGGGCGGGAGCGGGCGCATGACCGATGCCGTCGTCGTCGGCTCCGGGCCCAACGGCCTGGCCGCCGCCGTCACGCTCGCCGGGCACGGACTCGCCGTCACGGTGCTGGAGGCCGCCGAGGAGATCGGCGGCGGCACCCGCAGCGGGGAGGCGACCCTGCCCGGCCTGCTGCACGACCACTGCTCGGCCGTCCACCCCTTCGGCGTGGCCTCCCCGCTGCTGCGCTCCCCCGACCTCGCCCGGCACGGACTGCGGTGGGCCTGGCCCGAGGTCGACCTGGCCCACCCGCTGGACGGCGGCGACGCGGCCGTGGCGACGCGCTCCCTCCGGGACTCCGCCCGGGCGCTCGGGCCCGACGCCGACGCCTGGCTGCGGGTGTTCGCCCGGCCGAGCGCGGACTTCGACGCGCTGGCCGAGGACGCCCTGCGCCCGCTGGCGCACCTGCCCCGGCACCCGCTGCCGCTCGCCCGCTTCGGCCTGCGGGCCGTCCGGCCCGCCACCCTGCTCGCCCGGCAGTGGCGCACCGACCGGGCCCGGGCGCTGTTCGCCGGGGCGGCGGCGCACGCCTTCCAGCCGCTGGACCGCCCGCTCACCTCGGCCGTCGGCCTGCTGCTCCTCGCGGCCGCGCACCACCGCGGCTGGCCGGTCGCCCGGGGCGGATCCGGCCGGATCGCCGCCGCCCTCGCGGCCCGGCTCACCGAACTCGGCGGACGCGTCGAGACCGGCCGCGAGGTGCGCTCGCTGGCCGAGCTGCGGCCCTGCCCGCTCGTCCTGCTGGACCTCGCCCCCGGCGCCGCCGCGGACCTCTGCGGCGAGGAGCTGCCCCCGCGCGTCCGGCGCGCCTACCGGCGCTGGCGGTACGGGCCGGCGGCGTTCCGGATGGACTTCGCCGTCCAGGACGGCGTCCCCTGGCGCCACCCGGACTGCCGCCGGGCCGGCACCCTCCACCTCGGCGGCACCCTGGAGGAGATCGCGCACGCCGAACGCGAGGCCGCCCTCGGCCGCCTGCCCGAGCGCCCCTTCGTCCTGGTGGCGCAGCAGTACCTCGCGGACCCCTGCCGCTCGCGCGGCGACGTCCACCCCGTGTACGCCTACGCGCACGTGCCGCACGGCTACGACGGGGACGCCTCCGAGCCGATCCTCGCCCAGCTCGAACGCTTCGCCCCCGGCTTCCGGGAGCGGGTGCTGGCCACCGCCGTCACCCCGGCCCTGCGACTGGCCGGCCGCAACGCCAACCTCGTCGGCGGCGACATCTGCACCGGCGCCAACACCCCGCTGCAGACCGTGCTGCGCCCGCGCGCCGCCCTCGACCCGTACGCCACCGGCATCCCCGGCGTCTACCTGTGCTCGGCCGCCACCCCGCCCGGTGCGGGCGTCCACGGCCTGTGCGGGGTGCACGCGGCCCGCTCCGCCCTGCGGCACCTGGGGATCACGCCGGCGGGCTGAGCGTGGGGCCGCGGCTCAGAGCGGCGGCTGCGGGCGGGTCAGGCCGCGGTCGTAGGCGAAGATCACCGCCTGCACCCGGTCCCGGGCGCCGATCTTCGCCAGGACCCGGCTGACGTGCGTCTTGACGGTCGACTCCGCGAGCACCAGGCGCTGGGCGATCTCGCCGTTGGTCCAGCCCCGGGCGACGGCGACCAGGATCTCCCGCTCCCGTTCGGTCAGGGCCTCCAGCCGGGGGTCGGCGACGGCCTCCGCACCGGGCGGGCGGACCGGCAGCCGGTGGGCGTAGGCGTCGAGCAGGCGCCGGGTGATGGCGGGGGCGACGACGGCGTCCCCCTCGGCGACGGAGCGGATGCCGGAGAGCAGGTCCTCGGGGCGGGCGTCCTTGAGCAGGAAGCCGCTGGCCCCGGCGCGCAGCGCGGCGTGGGCGTACTCGTCGAGGTCGAAGGTGGTCAGCACGAGGATCCGGGAGCGGCCGCCGGAGGCGACGATCCGGCGGGTCGCCTCGATGCCGTCCATGCCGGGCATCCGGATGTCCATCAGCACGACGTCCGGCCGCAGGTCGGCGGTCAGCCGGACGGCCTCCGCCCCGTGGGCGGCCTCTCCGACGACCTCGGTGTCGGGCTGGCTCTCCAGCAGCATGCGGAAGCCGTAGCGCTGCAGTGGCTGGTCGTCCACGATGAGGACGGTGGTCACGTCGGGCCGCCTGTCGGGTCGGGGGTGAGGTCGAGTACGGCCTCCACAGTCCATCCTGCCCCGGGGCCGGGGCCCGCGGTCACGGTGCCCCCGTACAGGGCCGCGCGTTCGCGGATGCCGGTGAGGCCCTGGCCCTCGCCGCCGGGGTGGGCGGGCGGCCGGGCGCCGGGGGGCGGGCCGCTGTCCCGGACGCGGACCCGCAGCCGCCCGGGGCCGGCGCTCAGGGTGACGTGCGCGCGGGTGTCCGGGCCGGCGTGCTTGAGGGTGTTGGTGAGCGACTCCTGGACGATCCGGTAGGCCATCAGCTGCACGCCGCGGTCCAGGCGGTCCAGGTCTCCCGCGGCCGTGTACACCACCTGCGGCCCGGCCGCGCGGAACCGGGCGCACAGCCCGTCGAGGTCGGCGATGCCCGGCTGCGGGGTGAACTCGGCGGCCTCGTCGCCCTGCTCGCGCAGCACGCCGAGCATCCGCCGCAGCTCGCCGAGGGCCTGGCGGCTGGTGTCGCCGATCAGCAGCAGGGCCTCCCGTCCGCGTTCGGGGGCGGCCTGGGCCGCGTACGCGCCGCCGTCGGCGAGGGTGACGATGACGGACAGGTTGTGGCCGATGATGTCGTGCATCTCGCGGGCGACCCGGGTGCGCTCGGTGACCGCGGCCAGTCGGCTGCGCTGGTCCCGTTCGATCTCCAGCCGGGCCGCGCGTTCCCGCAGTCCGGCCAGCTGGGCGCGCCGGATGCGCACCGCGATGCCCAGGGCGACGGCCGCCGTGGCGGCGCTGAACAGGAAGAACAGCGCGTCCCCGACCGGCAGTCCGCCGCCGGACACGGCGGCCGCGACCACCGCGACGGCCCCCACCATGGCCGCGCAGGACCAGGCCAGGTGCCGCAGCCGGCCGTGCAGGGCCAGGCTGTAGAGGGCCACCAGCAGGGCGACGTCGGCGCGCAGGCCGACGTTCATCGACCACTGCAGGACGAACACCGCCATGATCGCGGCGAAGGCCGCCGCGGGCCGGCGCCGCCGCCACAGCAGCGGGAGGACCAGGCCCGCCTGCAGCGCCAGCGTGGCGGGCAGCGGCAGCCGGGTGAGGACGACCCGGTGCTCGCGCGGACCGCCCTCGCCGTGCCCGGGGAGGACGTCGGGCAGGCAGAACAGCAGGACGACGGCGGCGACCACGGCGGCGTCCAGCACCCAGGGGTGGTCGCGGTCCGCCTGCCGGATCCGCTGGCCGAGCCGGGCCAGCCGGGCGAACAGCGGGTGGCCGGACAGCGTCTCGGCGCCGGTGAACGGACCCGTGGCGGTGGTGTGGTCGCTCACCGGTGGCACCTCCCTGGTCGGCCGGGTGCGATCGGCTGCGATCCGGGATCCCCGGTGTATCCCGATCACGTGCGTGCGGCGCCGGTCCGCCCGGCGCCGCACCCCGAGTGTCGCAGGTGTCCCGCCGGGCTCAGGCGTCGGTCCGCGTGAGGCGTACGGCGGCTCCGGCCAGGGCGAGCACCGTCCAGCCGAGGAAGACCAGCAGCCCGGCCGTCGGCGACAGGGTGGTGCTGTCGTGCTGGAGCGCGAACATCGCCTGGCCCGCGTGGCTGGGCAGGTAGGGCGAAATGTGGTCCTGCCAGGAACTGGGCAGCAGGGCGGTCAGCCCGGGGATCAGCATCAGCGTGGCGACCAGGACGGCGATGCCGCCGGCGACCGAGCGCAGCAGCGCGCCGAGCGCGACGCCGATCACGCCGACCAGCGCGAGGTAGAGCCCGGCGCCGAACAGGCCGCGCACCACCCCGGTGTCGGACAGGCTCATCGCCGCACGGGTGTCGGCCAGGATGCGGCTGTCCGCGAGGAAGGTGACGAACGCGCCGGCAGTGCCGAGCACCAGGGCGATCAGGCCGAACACCGCGGCCTTGGACCACAGGACCGGCAGTCGGCGGGGGACGGCGGCCAGCGTGGAGCGGATCATGCCGGTCGAGTACTCGCCGGCGGCGACCAGCACGCCGAGGACGCCGAGCGCCAGCTGGGCGAAGTTGGTGCCGAACAGCGACAGGCTCAGGGTGCTCGCGGCCGCGAAGTCGCGGTCCATCGGACGGCCCTCGGAGAGCCGCGACTTGAACTGGAAGGCGGCGATCAGGCCGAAGCCGATCAGGAACAGCAGGGCCAGGCCCAGGGTGATCCAGCTGGAGCGCAGCGACCACAGCTTGGCCCACTCGGAGCGCAGCACGCGCAGCGCCGTGACCTTGTAGGCGGGACGGTCGGGCCGGGGGCCGGCGGGTGCGGCGGTCGGGCTCGGTGCGGTCACGCTCATGCCGCGCTCCTCGGGGTGTCGGTGCCGTCGGCGGTGATGGTGGTGGTGCCGTGGTACTCGACGGCGTCGCGGGTCAGGTCCATGAACGCCTCCTCCAGGGAGACCGTCCGGGGGGTGAGTTCGAAGACGGCGATGCCCTGCTCGGCGGCGGCGAGGCCGATCTCGCGGGCGCTGCGCCCGGTGACCAGGAGTTCCTCCGAGCCCGCCCGGCCGGTGATCTCGACGCCGGGGCCGGCCAGCGCGGCGCGCAGCCGGGACGGATCGGCGCTGGCGACCTTGACCACGTCGCCGCCGGCCTGGCGGACCAGCTCCTGCACGGTGGTGTCGGCCAGCAGCCGGCCCCGTCCGACCACGATCAGGTGGTCGGCGACCAGGGCCATCTCGCTCATCAGGTGCGAGGAGACGAAGACGGTGCGCCCCTCGGCGGCGAGCCCGGTGAGGAGGTTGCGGATCCACAGGACGCCCTCGGGGTCGAGGCCGTTGACCGGCTCGTCCAGCATCACCGTGGCCGGGTCGCCCAGCAGGGCCGAGGCGATGCCGAGCCGCTGGCCCATGCCGAGCGAGAACGCCCCGGCGCGCTTGCGGGCCACCGACTGCAGTCCGGTCAGCTCGATGACCTCCTCGACGCGGCGGCGCGGGATGCCGTGGGTGTGGGCCTGGACCATCAGGTGGTTGTAGGCGGATCGGCCCGGGTGGATCGACTTGGCCTCCAGCAACGCGCCCACCTCCTGCAGCGGCGCGGCGTGCTCGGCGTAGCGGCGGCCGTTGACCCGGACGGTGCCGCTGGTGGGGGCGTCCAGGCCGACGATCATCCGCATCGTGGTGGACTTGCCCGCGCCGTTGGGGCCGAGGAAGCCCGTCACCGTGCCCGGCCGGACCGTGAAGTCCAGCCGGTCCACGGCGGTCTTCTCGCCGTACCGCTTGGTCAGCTGGTGCGCCTCGATCATCGGTCATCCCTGTGGTCCGGGGCCCGGGCCGTCCCGGCCGCCCTCGACCTCCACGCTAGGGGCGGGTGCGGCCCGATCCGTGGTACCGGGGGCCGATCATCGACGCGTCCGTAGTACCGCGGTACCACGCGGCGCTGCGACGGCGGGCCGGGCGGTGGCCTCGGAGGCCGTGGCGCGGCGGCCGGCGGGCGGTCAGCCGGGCTTCGGTGCGGCGCCCCAGGCGGGTACCGGCCCGCAGGGTGATCGACATCAGGTCGCTCGGCGCGTCGAGTTCCAGGCGGTGCCGGCGGCCGCCGGCTGATCTTCGCGCGCGTTCTCCCTTGATCCACTGTCCTGGAAGGTCCTGGAAAGTCCTGGAAAGTCCTGGAAGGCTGTGCAACCGCAGGCCGGGCCTGCGGGAGGTGCGGTGGTACGGCGCTGGCGCCGCGGCGTGCTTCCCGTCGGCGGTCCCGGGCCCGCGCCCAGGGAAACGCATCGGCCGAAGGGCCGGCGAGCGGAGTCCAGCGATCGTGCAGACCGGCTCCACGGGCCGTCCGGCCGTCCGGCCGACCGCTCGGGGATTCCCGAGAGGTACCGGCCTGACCGGCGGCGGTCCGTCGCCGCCCGGGTGGTGAGGGCCCGTCAGTTCCGGGCGGGATCCGCCTCCGTGACCAGACCGGTGATCGTCGCGGTCAGGATGCGGGCCAGGCGGGGTTCGACCTCGACCACGGCGTGGCCGAGGCGGGGGTCGCTGCGGTAGAGGGCGGCGACCTCCGCGCCCGGGTTGGCGATCTGCCACAGTGCACCGGCCAGCGAGACGGCGGTGGCGATCAGGTCGATCACGCCCTCGTCACTCAGCGTGGGCAGCTGCTCCCGGACGGCCTCGGCGATCGGCTCGCGGGCGGCGAGCGTGGCGAGCTTGAAGTCGCGCACCGCGTCGAGCGAGACATGGCGTTCGAGGTTGAGCGGGGCGTGGGCGAGCAGGTCGCAGAACAGCCCGCGGGCGGCGAGGGTGCCGGCGAAGGCCCGCGCCACCGCGGCCGGGCCCGGGTCCGGGGCGCCCCGCAGCCGCTCGGCCAGCGCGCCCGACCACTCCTGCCAGCCCTCCGCGGTCAGCCGCAGGAAGATCTCCTCGCGCGTCTCGAAGTAGCGCAGCAGCGCCGACTTGTGCATCCCGACGGCGGCGGCGATGTCGGTCAGGGAGACGTCCCTGATGCCGCGCTCCCGGCCGAGCGCCCGGGCCGCCTCCAGGATCGAGGCCTCGCGCTGCCGCTTGGCCTCGGGCGAGCGAGCCCGCCGGAACTCCGCTGCTGCTTCCACCCGGCCATCGTAGAGCAACGCCGTTGCGGTATTAACACAACAGCGTTGCGCTAATAACGCAACAGTGTTTTACTAACGGCATGGAACAGACGTGGTTCATCACCGGCAGCTCCCGCGGCTTCGGCCGCACCCTCGTCCGCGCCGCCCTGGAGGCCGGCGACCGGGTCGCCGCGACCGCCCGACGGCCCGAGCAACTCATCGACTTCGTCGAGGAGTTCGGCGACCGGGTCCGCCCGATCGCACTCGACGTCACCGACCCGGCGGCCGCCCGCGCCGCCCTCGCCGAGGCGCAGGCCCACTTCGGCCGGATCGACGTGCTGGTGAACAACGCCGGCTACGCCAACGTCTCGCCCATCGAGACCACCGAGGACGCCGACTTCCGCGCCCAGTTCGAGACCAACTTCTGGGGCGTCTACAACGTCACCAAGGCCGCGCTCCCCCTGCTGCGCGAGCAGAGGGGCGGCCTCGTCATGCAGTTCTCCTCGATGGGCGGGCGGGTCGGCGGCTCGCCGGGCATCGCCTCCTACCAGGCGGCCAAGTTCGCCATCGACGGGTTCAGCCGCGTCCTGCGGGCCGAGACCGCCCCCTTCGGGGTGAAGGTGCTGGTCGTCGAGCCCAGCGGCTTCCGCACCGACTGGGCCGGGTCCTCGATGACCGTCCAGGACGTCCCGGAGGCGTACGAGGAGACGGTCGGCGCCGTCCACCGGCGGCTGCGGCAGAACAGCGAGGGCGCCGGCACGGCCGGTGACCCCGTCCGCGCCGCCGAGATCCTGGTCCGGATGGCCAAGCGGCAGGACATCCCGCACCACCTGCCGCTCGGCGTCAACGCGGCCGAGGGCTCCATCGCGATGGACCGCCGGCTGCTGGCGGAGGACACCAAGTGGCGCGAGGTCTCCCGCTCGGCCGACTTCGCCGAGGCCTACCCCGTGCCCTTCCCGCCGGACACTGCGGAGGGCACGGGCTGAACGCCCCCGTCCCCGCCCGACGCCCGGGATCCGGTGGAATTCGCCGGGCCCTCCCCTGGTTAACCCCCGGTCACCCCGATAATGCGGGGCGGTGTCCACCGCCGTACCGCAGACTCGTTGCGAGCACTTACAGACCGGAGGATGGTTTTCATGGTTGACCGGCCGTTGACGCTGATGGCGGTGCACGCCCACCCCGACGACGAGGCCAGCGGAACCGGGGGTGTCCTGGCGCGGTACGCGGCCGAGGGCATCCGTACGGTCCTCGTGACGTGTACCGACGGCGGTTGCGGTGACGGGCCCGGGGGTGTCAAGCCCGGCGACCCGGGGCACGACCCGGCGGCCGTCGCCGCGATGCGCCGGCAGGAACTCGAAGCCAGCTGCGAGGTGCTGAAGGTCAGTCACCTGGAACTGCTGGAGTACGCCGACTCCGGGATGATGGGCTGGCCGACCAACGAAGCGCCCGGCTCCTTCTGGCAGACGCCCGTCGAGGAGGCCGCCGCCCGGCTCGCCGAACTGATGCGCCACTACCGGCCCGACGTGGTCGTCACCTACGACGAGAACGGGTTCTACGGCCACCCCGACCACATCCAGGCGCACCGCATCACCATGGCCGCGCTGACGATGACCGACCTGGCGCCCAAGGTCTACTGGACGACCGCGCCGCACTCGATGGTGCGGAAGTTCGGGGAGGTCATGCGCGAGTTCGGCGAGGACTTCGAGGAGGCGGAGCCGGCCGAGGCCGACGACGACCTGCCCGGGATCGGCCTGCCCGACGACGAGATCTCCACCTGGGTGGACACCACCCAGTTCAGCGACCAGAAGTTCGACGCCCTGGCCGCGCACGCCAGCCAGGGGGAGAACATCTTCTTCCTGCGGATGGGCAAGGAGCGGTTCACCGACCTGTGGGGCGTGGAGACCTTCGTCCGGGTCCAGGACTCCACCGGTGCGGCACTGCCCGAGACCGACCTCTTCGCCGGACTGCGCTGACCCCCGGTGCTCCCCCACGGCCCGCCGGCCTCGATGCGGAGGACCCGTGCCGAGGATGCGAGCACTGGGAGGAGCGCGTCCACCGGTCCTGACCCCTGCGGCACCGGAGCCCTCCCCGGCTCCGGTGCCCGCTCCGCTCCCGGGGCCTGTCGCTGTCGGAGCCGCTTGCTACCGTGGTGATGTCAGGACATATCGGGGGGCACCATGACGGACTTTCACGTCAAACCGGCCGACATGCTGCTGTCGTCCGCCGGATTCACCGACCTGCAGAACTCCGCCGCCCAGATCTACCGGAGCCTGGTGTTCGCCACCGACGGCACCGCCGGCATGGCGGGCGACGACGAGGCGGGCAAGAAGTTCGCGGCCGCCTACGACCCGGCGGCGCAGAAGCTCGTGGACGCGATGGCCCAGGTCGTCGGCCAGCTCGGCGGCACCGCCAACGGCCTCTACACGATGGCGATCAGCTACCTCACGACCGAGGCCGACATCGCCGCCTCCCTGATGGCCCCGCAGAAGCTCCCGGAGTCGGCCTCCCCGCAGTGCGACGAGGAGGTCGCGAAGGCCAAACTCCGCTCCGCGGCCGGCCACAACGACGCCGGGGCCGTCCACGACCTGCTCAAGAAGTTCTGGCCGCAGGGCGATCCGGGCAAGCTCCGGCAGGCGGCCGCCGACTGGAAGAACTTCGCGCAACTCGTCAGCAGGCTCGGCGCCGAGGGCGACAAGCGGGTGCTGCGCGTCACCGCCTCCAGCACCTCCAGCGCCGTCACCTCCTTCGCGCAGAACTGGGCGAAGGTGCACGACGGCTGCGCCACCGAGGGCCCGCTGCTGAACAGCATCACCAACGCCGCGTACAAGCTCGGCCAGGCCTGCGAGTCGTACGCCCAGCACGTCGAGGATCTGCGCGACAAGCTGGAGGACCTCGCCATCGCGGCCGGCATCGTCGCCGGGGCGGGCATCCTGCTGACCGTGTTCACGCTCGGCGGGTCCGACGTGGCGGCCGCCGGCGGCGAGGCGGCGATCGCCGCCGAGGCCGGCACCGCGGCGGCCGCCATGACCGCCGCCGTCGAGGGCAGCGCCGAACTCGCCGTGCTGGCCGAGGCGGCCGCGGTGGTGGACACCGCCGCGGCGAGCCTGATCCCGGTCGGCACCGCCGCGACGGTCGCGGCGGCCACTACCGCCGTCGTCCTGGCCGGCGCGACCGACGCCGCCGCGGCGCCCGGGCCCACGCCCCCGCCGTTCACCGTCACCCCCGGCATGCCGCCGCTGCCCCGCGACCCGAACAGCCCCTTCCCGGCGCTGTCCCCGCAGGACCAGGCCGCCGTCCGGGCCTGGATGACGCAGATGGAGCAGGACGGCCGGACGTTCCCGGCGCTGGGCCCCTCCGCCAAGGGCGACCCCAAGATCGACGCGCGCCGGGGCTACCAGGTCCGCGTCGCCGGGTCGACGGAGTACCGGCTGTACACCACGGTGACGGACCCGGAGACCGGCCGCGAGCTGGGCATGGACGCCGACGGCGTCCGCCCCGAGGACGGCGCGGCGATCGACGCCAAGTACATCGGCCAGCAGAAGAGCTGCAAGTCCCCGTTCCGGCTGGACAACGCGGACGGCGTCTTCGACTTCGTGTACGAGAACACGATGGACGGCGAGGCGAAGAAGCTGGAGAAGTACGCCTCGGCGCTGAACGACCCGCGCAACAAGGTCAACCACCTGGAGCTGATCACCAACGACGGCAAGGCCAGCGCCTACTTCCAGGCGCTGATGACCGCCAAGGGCGTCACCGGCAACGTCCGCGTCGTACCGTGACGGTGACGGTTGCCGCAACCCGTCCCCGACCGCACCACCGAGAGAAGCGAGAACACCCGTGGGAGCCACCTTCTACGTCAGCGCCGACCGCGAGCAGGCCGGACCGTGGACCTTCACCGGCGAACAGCTGAAGGACTGCGTCCGCCGCCACTGGCCGGACGCCACGGTGAGCGGCGCCTTCGAGAACTTCCTGGAGATCCACGCCGAGGTCGAGCCCGGCCGGTGGGCGGAGGTCTCGTACAACCTGCGGCACGGCGCCTTCTCCTTCGAGGACCGGGCACCGCACTCCGCACCGCTCACCGTCATCTACCAGGTGCTGCACGAACTCGCGCCCACCGTCCCGGTGGTGTGGTGGGTCGACTACGACGCCGAGCTTGAAGCCCTCGACCTGGCCGGAGGCCGGGAGGCGTTCATCGACAGCTTCCCGGTGTAGGACGTACCGGCGGGTGGCGTGGGAGGGGGCCGGCGGGCGGCGTGGGAGGGGTCCGGTTCCCACGCCAACCCCTTCGCCCGGGTCCACCGATCCGCCGGTCAGCCGGTCCACCGGTCCGCGGGTCCGCCGGTCCGCCGATCCGCCGGTCAGCTGGGTCCGCCGGTCAGCTGAGTTCGCGCTTGAGGATCTTCCCGGTGGCCGTCATCGGCAGCGCATCGACGATCTCCACGATGCGCGGGTACTTGTGGCCGGCCATCTCCTCCCGGCCCCAGGCCACCAGTTCGTCCGGCGTGGCCTCGGCGCCGGGGTTCAGGATGACGAACGCCTTGACCTCCTCGCCGTGGCTCTCGTGCGGCACCCCGACGACCGCGGCCAGGCTGACCGCGGGGTGCGTCATCAGCACCTCCTCGACCTCGCGCGGGTACACGTTGAAGCCACCGCGGATGATCATGTCCTTGGCGCGGTCGACGATGTAGTAGAACCCGTCCCCGTCGCGGCGGGCGAGGTCCCCGGTGCGGAACCAGCCGTCCCTGATCGCGGCGGCCGTGGCCTCCGGCCGGTTGTAGTAGCCCTTCATGACGACGTGGCCCTTGACGGCGATCTCGCCGACGGCGCCGGGCTCGGTCACCTCCGACCAGTCCTCGTCGATCAGCTTCACCTCGACGCCCCAGATCGGCACGCCGATCGAACCGGGGCGCGGCTCGCGGCCGGGGTCGGAGAAGGTCACCACCGGCGAGGTCTCGGAGAGGCCGTAGCCCTCCAGGATCCGGATGTGCAGCCGTTCCTCCAGCCTGCCGAGGAGTTCCACGGGCAGCGGGGCGCCGCCGGACACCCCGATCCGCAGGTTGCGGGCGATCCGGTCCACGTCGACCCCCTCGGTGAGCGCGCCCTGCAGGGCCCACCACATGGTCGGGACACCGGCGAAGAAGGTGATCTCCTCGGTGTCCATCAGTCGCACCACCTCCTCCGCGTCGAAGCGCGGCACCAGGTGGAGGGTCGCCGCCGTGGAGAATCCGGTGTGCATCTGGACGGTGGCACCGAAGGTGTGGAACAGCGGCAGACAGAGCACGTGGCTGTCGGTGCCCGGCGTGCTCCGGAACATCCGGTTGCACGCCATCACGTTCATCACCGTGTTCACGTGGGACAGTTCGGCGCCCTTCGGCTGGCCGGTGGTGCCCGAGGTGTACAGGATGATCGCGGTGTCGGTCGCCTCGGTGGCCACCGGGTCGAAGACCGGCGCCTGGCCGGCGAGCGCCGAACCCAGGGTCTCCGCCCCCTCGATCGACGCGGGCGCGGCCGGGTCGGCGGTGATCAGGAAGAAGTCCTCGCAGCACTTCACCTCGTCGAAGGCCTTCCGCCCCTCCTCCCCGAGGGGCAGGGCCGGCGTCCCCTCGAAGCAGAAGTACGCCCGCACCTCGGCGTCGCGCAGGTGGTAGGCCACCTCGCGCGCCTTCAGCAGAATGTTGAGCGGGACGACGACCCCGCCGGCCTTGAGGATCCCGTAGTAGACGATCGGGAACTGCGGCAGGTTCGGACAGCTCAGCGCCACCCGGTCGCCGGGCCGTATCCCGCGCTCCACGAGCAGATTGGCCACCTGGTTCGCGGCGGCGTCCACCTGGGCGTAGGTGAGCCGCGTCGAACCCAGGACCAGCGCGTCGCGGTCCGGGAACGTACGGGCGGAATCCTCCAGCAGGACCGACAGGTTCAGCATGGGCGCCTTCCGATGACGGGGTCCGGGCCGGGCCGAGGGGCCGGCACCGCGACATCATCGTCCCCGCAGCGGACCACGGCTAGGTCCTGGCCCGGGATTCTCCCGCACGCCGTCGATCGGCGCGGTCGCCATGGTGCGCCGCCGTCACCGCGCACCCGAAGCCCGGGCGACGACGGCCGACACCGATGGCGGTCTCGGCGCCTCGGTTGAACGGGCGAGCCCTGGAGGACGTGCCCGGACCGCCGCTTCCGTGGCCGGGCGACCGCCGTCGACACCCCGCGGAGCTGCGACTATCGTGAAAACACCGGGACAGGGACACCCGAATGCGCTCCTCGCGTGGTCGGAGCGAACCCAGGAGGCGGCGACATGAACCGCCTGCACGCGCTGTGGTGCCTGCGCAGGATGAATGCCGCTCGGACGTCCGCGGAATCGGACGCGGCAGCGGACCGGGCCGCGGTCGACAGGGCCGCCGCCGGCTCGATCGCCGCACGGGAGCGCGCGAGGAAGGCCGCGCAGGCGGCCGAGCAGGAGCGGGTAAAGCTGGCCTACAAAGTGGCCATGGACCTGTTCACCGCCCAGGACCGCACGGTCGGAAACCTTCGGACGCGGGCGACCGGGATCTTCGCGACCGCGGCCTTCGTGGTCACCTTCTCGTCATCCGTCCACCTGGTCGGGAGCCGCGGCTCGAACGAGTTCCCGCTCTGGGCGGCCGTCTCCCTGCTCTGCGTCGTCCTGGTGCAGGGGTGCTTCGTCATGATGGTGCTCTGGCCGAGGACCTTCCGCTTCGGTCACAGCGTGCTCCGGGTGTTGGACCCGCGGCCGGGTGGGGCGGACGCCTCCCCCGTGGACCGGGAGCTGGTGCTGCAGCTGGTGGACACGCTGCAGGAGAACAAGGCACAGATCACGAGGCTGGCCAGGTACTACCAGTGCGCCGTCCTTCTGCTGCTGGCCGAGGTCTCCCTCGTCCTCGCGGCGGTGATCTCCCAGCTGTGACTGTTCGTGATCGGAGCGGGACATGCCAGGTCAACCGGGGAACGGGGACGAACACGAGTGGCCCACGGTCGTCTACCGGGGAGAAGCACAGGGCCGGCGGATCCTGCGCGTGAACCTGCCCGAGGGCGCCGACGCGGCGGTGGTCGGCAGGATCCTGACCCGGCACGGCATCGGCTACCTGAACCTCGCGGACGTTCCCGCTGAGGGGCCGACGGCCGCGCAGGTGGAGCTGATCGGCGGCGACGACGACGTGGCGGACCGGGCCGTGGTCGCCCTGCGCGCGGACCTCGCGGGCGGCGGGGGCACCGCCGGCTGACGAAAGGACGCCGCGGCGGGCGGAGGAGCGGAGGAGGAGGGGCGGAGGACGAGTGAGGGAGCGCGACGGTCGGGAGCGCCGGATGGCTGCCCCTGCAGGACCAGCCGGACGACGGGGCACCCGGCCAGGGGTGGGGGCGGGGATCAGCCCCAGATCATGTCGTCGGGGGACACGGAGGAGACGGCCGCGACGGCGGTCTGCGGCGCCTGGGCGGCGGTGGGGACGGCCTGGGCAGCGGTGGGGACGAGAATCAGGGCGGCGACCGCGGTGGCCAGGGCGATGACGGTGCGGGTCATAGCGGTGCTGAGCATGACGGTGTCCTCTCGGATGTGCAGCGGTGGTGGGTACCCGGTGGCCGCGTCCCGCGGTGACGCCTCCTCCGGCTTGCCGTCCGGGTGGTTCCCCCGTCCGACGACCACCAGCTTCGTCGCAGGTCAGGGCCGACGGAAGGGTTCTCCGGTGGACGGAAACGTCCCTGGACGGTTCCGGTCACCAAGGCCGGAAGAAGACAGCAGACCCTCGTAGAAGGGTGCGACCAGGGGGACGGCGGCCCGCAGCAGGGTCCAGCCCGCGAGCCACGGTGCCGCCGTCAGTGCCCACGAGCAGAACACGGCCGCCCTCGCCTCAGCCTCGGCGAGCGAGCCGGCGAGGAGGAAGACGCCGAGCACCGGGTGGGGAACGGCGTCCGCGTGCAGGACGACGTGCTCGATCCGGTCCTCGGCCCGCACCAAAGCCAGCAGGAGCTCGCCGGTGTCCGGAGGGAGCGACCGAGTCGGCGCGGGCGGCTGCAGAACGGCGTGCACCAGGTACATGGGGCCAAGGGTGCCGAAGCGGGCAATCCGATGGGAAGGGTCGGAAGTTGGACGGTTCAGGCCTTGTCCGGAACCGTCCACGGCGGCCTTGGCCCGCTGTTCCACGCATGGAATGATCGCTCCGCAGGCCCGATCACCACAGGGGGAGTGGAGATGCTGACGACACTGGGGCTGGACAGCGCCTCGGAATCGGTCTACCGAGCCATGCTCGCCTACCCGGACGACGGCGTCGCCGCCCTCGCCGCCCGCCTCGCACTGGGCGAGCAGCAGGTCAGGCAGGCCCTGAGCACCCTCAGCGAGCTGGCCCTGCTGCGTTCCTCGGCGGAGCGCCCCGGCGAACTGTGCGCGGTCTCCCCGGAGGTCGGGATGGAACTCCTGATGGCCCGCCAGCAGGCCGAACTCGCCGCCGCCCAAGCCCGCATCGAAGCCTCCCGCGCGGCCGCCGCCCAGCTCATCGCCGACTACGCCGACCTGCGGCCGACCGCGAGCACACCCGACGTCGAGCAGCTCGTCGGCCTGGACCAGATACGCGACCGGCTCGCCCGTCTCACCCAGGAAGTGCGGGAGGAGGTGATGACCTTCGCACCCGAGGGCGGGCAGAAACCCGAGAACATCGAGGCCGCCAAACCGCTCAACCTCGCCCTGCTGCAGCGCGGCGTGCGGATGCGCACGGTCTACCTCGACAGCGTCCGCAACAGCCCGCACACCGTCGAGTACGTCAACTGGCTCGCTTCCCAGGGCGGCCAGGTCCGCACCGTCCCCTCGCTGCCGACCCGGATGATCGTGGCCGACCGTTCCACCGCCGTCATCCCGGTGCGCAGTGACGACACCGCCGCCGGCGCCGTCGTCCTCACCGGCCAGGGGACGCTGACCGCGCTGTGCGCGCTGTTCGAGACCGTGTGGGCCGGTGCCCAGCCACTGGGCGCCGCGGCCCGGAGCGACGAACACGGACTCACTGCCCAGGAGCGGGCCACCCTCGCCCTGCTCGCCGACGGTCACACCGACGACGCCATCGCCAAGCGCCTCGGCGTCTCGCCTCGTACCGCCCGCCGCACGGCGGGCGAGCTGATGGAGCGTCTGGGCGCACGGAGTCGCTTCCAGGCCGGCGCGTGCGCCGCCAAGGCGGGCTGGCTGCCGTAGCCGCCCCGGCCCCCGTCTCGTGCCGTCACATCCCGTGGGGGCAGGGTGGATCTGCCCGGCGACGGGCCGCCCTGGCCGCTAGCGGCCGGGGCCGGTTCCGTTCAGGGCCGGACCCTTCAGACGAGCCGCGCCGGTGAGTTGACTGGAGTGCATCAGCCCCGGGGAAGCAGCCCGGGGCCACGCCTCAAGGGGGAACTCTCATGCAGCTCAAGGCCGTCCGTCGCCCTCTCGGTACCGCCACAGCAACCGCGCTCGCCGCGTCGGCGCTGACGCTGATGGGGGCGGCGCCCGCGTCCGCCGCCACCGGGCAGGACGTGGCCGGCCTCGCCGCCGCCAACCTGGGCAAGCACTACTGCGACGCCAACAGCGCCGGCGGCACCGGCTTCCGCTCCAGCTGCACCAAGGAAGCCTGGTGCGCCGACTTCGCCGCGTGGGTGTGGCAGACCGCGGGCCTGCCGGTCGGCGGCCTCGCCCCGGCGGCGGGCAGCTTCTACCTGTACGGGCAGAGCAACAACACCCTGCACACGTCGGCGTCCTACCGTCCGCAGGTCGGCGACGCCATGGTGTTCAACTACGCGGGCAACGGCTACGCCGACCACGTCGGCCTGGTGACGCAGGTGAACGCGGACGGCACGATCCAGGTCATCAACGGCAACTTCGGGCTCGACGACACCACCTCCACCGTCCAGTACTCGCGCGGCTTCGGCGCGGTGGGCAGCCAGATCGCCGGGCAGACCATCAGCGCGTTCGTCACGCCCGTCGGGATCACCGGCGGCCAGGCCGGCACCCAGCAGCCCGCCCCGGCGCCCCCGCAGCGCATCGCCGCGCTCGGCGTCGACGGCACGGCCAGCGTCAAGGAGGGGAACCCGTACGCGAGCTGGGTGCCGCAGACCGGCGGTGCCAGCGACGTGCGGGTCACCGGCACCCGCATCGGCGTCGTGCAGAACGGCGTGCTGTCGGTCAAGGACGGCGACCTGTACGCGGGCTGGATCACCGAGTACGGCGGCGGCGTCGCCAGGGCCGAGCTGTCCGGCACCCGGATCGGCGTCCTGACCACGGACGGCACCCTGGTGGTCAAGGACGGCAACCTGTGGGCCCCCTGGACGGTTCAGGACCACGGCGTCAAGGACTTCCGCCTCTCCGGCAGCCGAATCGCCTCGCTGCACACCGACGGCACCCTCGCCGTCAAGGACGGCGACCTCAACGCGCCCTGGGTGAACGAGACCAACGGCGTGGACCAGGTGGAGCTGGCCGGCACCCGGATCGGCGTCCGCCAGGCCGGCACGGTCAGCGTCAAGGAAGGCGACCTGTCCGCGAGCTGGGTCGCCGAGGACAGCGGGGTGACCGACTTCCGGCTCACCCCCACCCGGATCGGCGTCCTCAAGGCGGGCGGACAGTTGAACGTCAAGGACGGCAACCTGTGGGCCCCCTGGGTGAACGAGACTACCGGCGTGGACCAGCTGGAGCTGACGCCCACCCGGATCGGCGTCCGCCAGGGCGGCACGGTCAGCGTCAAGGACGGCGACCTGTACGGGAGCTGGGTCGGCCAGATCAACAACACGGTCACTTTCAAGCTCGCCTGAACCCCCGGCGAACACCCGCCGCCCCCGCCCGGGGCGGCTGCCCCTGCCCCGGACACTGTGGGCGCGGCCGGCCGGACGGCCGACCGGCCCCGGTACGGAACGTCGGTCTTCGAGCCAGGCCTCGGAGAGCGACGTTTGCCGGTGCTGGGGAGGCGGGGGTGGGGGTGCGGAGAAGCGTGGCGATCGAGATGGACGCCACACAGCTCGGCAGCCCGCTTCCCGGCCTCTGCGACAGCCAGCGGAGACATCCAGGCCGTCGCCCGGAACAGCCCGGCCAGGCACGGCCGCCCGGCCGCGCAGGGCTCGGATCCGTTCGGGATCGATGACGGACGGGGTCGTAGCCCCTGGCGCAGTCACGGCCACTGCTGTCGCAGGGGTTCTCCTGCGGACTTACCGGCTCAAAGGGTGACAGCCCCGTCACCCTCACCCGAAGTTCTGGATCACCACGCTGCAGGCCAAGCCGCACATCACGCTCACGGCGGAGGCGACGAAGCGCCAAGGCGCACACCGCGTCCGGTGCGGCAGCACCCAGGCGACCACGATGAGCACGACCTGGACGCCCAGCAGGCCGTGGGCGACGCCGTACTGCGGGCCCCAGTCCCGCCCGCAGGCACCCCGCGGCATGCACTGGTCGACCGTGACCGCACGCACCAGTGCGCAGTAGCCGTAGAGGATCTGACCGAGCGGCAGCAGAACCGTCGCGACGAGCGGGAACTTCCAGGCGCCGCGGTCATGCGACCGCGACGCCGATACGGAGGGCTGGTTGTCCATGCCCCGATCCCACCGCGTCGATCGGCACGGCACATCGGCGCAGCTACTCAACCGGTACGGACCGGATACCCAGGCTCCCCCGGCCACCCGGCGCAGCGCAGCTTTCCCAGTCCCGTAAGCCAGCCACCCAGCTCGCTCCCATCCGATGGCGCGGGCACGCGGCCTGCCAGGTCTCCTCACCAGTGCGCACGAAACCGATTCAGTTGCAGTGAACGGGAATTCCGCCGTGCACAGGCGAGAGCAGGCCGAGCAGGCCCGGCGCTCACGGCCCCCGGGGGGCCATCGGGGACGCCCGACGGCGGCGGCCCCGTGGTCGAGGTGCCGGATCGTCAGCGCCGACCCGCCCGTCGTCGATCAGCACTGCGACGTACCGGGGCCGCTCCCGGCGCCGGTGCCCGGTGCGGGCCGTGTGCGTCGTCGCGCCGAAGGCCCGGCGACCGTCCCAACGACGAGCGAGGGTTCGTCCGACGCCCCACCCTCACACCCGTGGGGTCGCGGCGGCTCCCGGAGCCACGCGCACGCCGCCATCACCTCCGCCCGGTGCCGGGACTCCGTGCCCGAGACAGCCGTCTCGACCTGCCGGGTACGCTCCGCCTCCCGTCGCACAGCCTCGAGATAGCGCAGCCAGCGGTGCACCACCGCCGCGATCACCACCGGGGCCGTCACGGCTGCCCCCCGGACGCCCACCATTCCGCTCACCGCATCGAACACCATCGCGCCGCTCTCCCCACCGCTCGCCGGACTGATGCGACAAACCCTCCACCCGCGGCGGGATTTCCCTCTAGCGTGGGGAAACTCTGCGGAAACCCCTGGAAATGGAAAGCGGCTGATGGCGAACGGACGGCCCAGGAAGACCGAACACCGGGAGAGGCCCGAACTGGCCGACCTCGCCGAGTGGTTCCATTCGGCGCTGCGGGCCGCCGGACACCCCAGCGTCAACGCCTTCCTCCAAGCCCCCCGCCCGCCCCGCGCCCCGGTGCCTCCCGACAAGAACACCGTCTACGACATCGCCGGCGCCCGCCGCCTGTGCCGACGGCAGGCCGTCGAGCAGCTCGCCATGGCGCTCGGCGACCCCCCGGAGGCCGTCACCGCCCTGTGGAAGCGCGCCGATCGGCAGTCGAGGCGGGCGGAGCGCGCCCGACGCCACGCGACGCGGGCGGCGGACGCCAGGGAGATGGACTGGTCCGACATCCCCGTGCCCGACCCGTGGCTGGAGGACCTGCTGCGCAGCCAGGCCGCAGCCGCCGAGCAGTTCCCCTACGACCTGCTCGGCGTTGTCAAGCCGCCACTGTCCGACATCTTCGTGGAACAGGACGTCCAGCCCCTCTCGCAGAGCACCGAGCAGGACAACGCGAGGCGGCCCCGTCCGCCGGCGTCGACCCTCGCCGAGGCCCTGTCGACGCACGACCACCTCTTCGTCACGGGCGGCCCGGGCACCGGCAAGACCACCCTCGGCCGCCACCTCGTGCGCCAGGTGGCCAGGTACTGGCTGTGCGAAGACGAGGACGACGGGACGCTCCCCTGGTACCCGAGCGCCGTGGTCGCCGTCCGTATCGCCTCCGCGGACCTCCACCTTCCGCAGGCTTGGTACCGGCAGTTGAGCGAGGCGGTGAACCGCAGCGGCACCCAGATCGAGCCCCTGCAGCCCGACCGGTTCGCGAGCCGGCCGCACGGGGCGCGGTGGCTCGTCGTCGTGGACGGCCTGGACGAGGTGTCCTCGCCGGCCATCCGCCACAACGCCCTGAGGAGGCTCGCCGAGCAGATGCCCCTCGGCGGGCACTTCCGGTTCGTCATCACCTCCCGCCCCCTCCCCCAGGACGAGCTCGACCCGTTCAAGGACCTGCCGGGCATCGGCTTCTACACCCTCAAGGGATTCGACGCCGACCAGCAACTCGCCTTCGCCGAACGCTGGTTCCGCGCCCAGGGCGCGGACGACGCCGCCGCGCGCGCCCGGCAGTTCCTTGACGAGGTCGCCGAGGCCGGGCTGCAGGAGGTGCTCCGAGTACCGCTGCTGGCGACCATCGCGGCCGCCTTCCGCAGCCGCAACCCGCGTGCCCCGCTCCCCCGCGGCCGGGTCGACCTGTACGAGGCGTTCCTGGAACAGCTCAGGACCGCGAGGGAGGGGAACCGGGAGGTCAGGAAGCGGTTCGTCGAACGCTGGGAGCAACGGGATCTGGGCCGCATGGCCTCATGGCTGCTGGAGCACCGCGACCGGCTGGTCACCCACCTGGCGTGGGCACGGCTCAAGGGGCTGCCGGAGACGTCCCTGATCGACGAGGCCCGGACGTGGCTGGCGTCGCGGCTGCCTCCGGGCATGCGCTGGCCGGA
This sequence comes from Kitasatospora sp. NPDC053308, assembly GCF_055585785.1. NCBI lineage: Bacteria > Bacillati > Actinomycetota > Actinomycetes > Kitasatosporales > Streptomycetaceae > Kitasatospora > Kitasatospora sp. NPDC053308. The sequence goes on from NZ_JBVJJY010000004.1 coordinate 187,142, forward strand.
GGGAGCCGACGGCGAGCTCGGGCAGTTCCTGGCGCAGAGCGGGGTGCTCTCCTTCGACGGCGCCGAGTTGTCCTTCCTCCACCAGTCGTTCGCCGAGTTCCTCGCCGCCCGGGAGGAAGCCGCCGGAATCGCCTCCGACTTCCCCGGCCTCGGCCCCTGGTTCGCGAGCGCCACCAGCGCCAGCGCGCGCAACCGCATGCTGTTCACCTGCGCGCTGTGGGCCCGGCGGCCCGGCAACGACGTCGGCCTGGTGGTCCGCCACCTGCTGGCCGGCGATCTGCAGCACCGGGTCATGGCGCTGCGCCTGGTCACGGCGGGGGTGCCCCTCGGCGAGGCGTTGGAGCAGTCGGTGATCGAGCGTGTCACGGACTTCGCCGGTGTCGAGAGTCCGCAGTACTCCACGTCCGACTCCGAGGTCCTCGCCGAGCTGTCCCAGCTGCGTGGAAACCGCCGGCTCGCCGCCCGTCTGCGCACCATCGCGGCGACGGACGGCCTCCCGGCATCCCTGCGCACTGGGGCCGCCGCGGCACTCGCGAACGTCGCCTCGCTGCGCGAAGGAGTCGCCGCCCTCAAGGACATGGCCTTGACCGGGAAGCCGGAGAACGTGCTCCTGTCCTGTCGCCAACTGGCCTCACTGGACCCGTCGGGTGCGCCGTTCCGCACCCAGGCCCTGAGGCGTCTGCTCACCGATCCCCGCGCCTCCCTATGGCACCGTCTGTCCGCCGGGGACCTGCTCGTGGAAAACGGCTGCACCGAGGGCCTCGCGGACCTCGCCCGGTCCGTCCTGACCGCCCCCGAGCACAACGACCAGCGTCTGGAGACGGCGGGAGAACTCTGGTTCGCCGTCGACGGGACGGACGCCGCCGAGGAGGTCGCCCGGATCATCGGCGCCAGGGAGGACTCCCAGATCTGGTCGGCGCGAGGCCTGATCCTGACCCTTCTCCGGTTCGGACGCACCGAGGAAGCGGCGCCGCTCACCCGGCGCCTGCTCGACGAATCGTTCAGCGACGACGACATCAGCGACGTCGTGACGGCGTGGATCGAGACAGAGGGCGCGGCCGGCGCCGACCGCATCGTCGAGTTCATGCGGGACGTGTCCGCGTGGAACGCGGACGAGCGCCCGAGCGTCGCCCTCGACCTGCTGCGAGAAGGATTCAGCGAGCACGCGCTCGAACTGGTCCGGATGAGCCTCGGATCGTCGCCGCGGTCGAGGCACAGCCTCCACCTGGAACTCATGGCCCTCGTCCGAGGCCTCGGCCCGGACGCGGCGGACGAGGTACGGCAATGGCTGGAGAAGCTGAACGCCGGACCCAAGGACCACGCGAGCGCCCTGGGACTGCTGATCGAAGCCGGCGCGACGCCCGCCGCCCTCCAGCCACTCGCCCGCCACGTGCTCCACCATCCCGGCAGCACCACCACGGCATTCGCCCGCGCCGCTCGCGTCGTGCTGCGCCACGACGGCGACGTGTCCGCCTGCGAGGAGGTCCTGGACGCCCTGGACAGCCGACCGTACGGCGGGGCGGCGCTGCGCGCGGAGCTCCTGCCCGTCCTGGTCGAACACGGCCAGGACGCGGCCGTCATGGAGCTGGGACGCCGCCTGCTCGACGACCCCGGGCTGACCGGGCCGGAGCTCCAGGCCGTCGTCCGCTCCTGGGTGGCCGTCGCGGGCGCCGGAGGCGCACGGGAGGTCCTCGCCCGCGTCTCGGCTTCCCTCAGCACGATCGACCAGGTCGCCACGCTGGCCTCCCTCCTGACGGATGAAGGCCTCTCCGAGGAGGCCGTCCCCCTGTGGTGCCGTATCTGCACGACGCCCGGCATCGCCGACGAGACCCGGTGGCGGGCACTGCAGTCGCTGATCGCCGCAGGGGCCCACGACGCGGCCGACCGGGCACTGCGTCAGGCCCTGATCGCCCCCTCCGGTCCGGCGGAAGCACTCGTCCTGCGACGCCTCCATGCCTGGCTGACCGCCGCGGGATGACCGGATGCCCGGGGCCTTCGTGCCGGATCCGGGCGGCGCGGCCATCCCGTTGTCAGAGGCGAGTGACACCATCACGGCACCACGACGAGAGGGCGCCGCCGATGAGTTTCCTGGGGCTGTGGTGTCTGGTCCCCATGAGACCCGACGCCATCGCACGGTACGCGCCGCAACTCGCTCCGGCCATCGAGGATGAGGCCGCGCTCCCCGCCTCCACGGACCTCCTCCGCTGGTGGGGAGCCACGGGCAGCACCCCGGAGGCGATGGACCGGTTCATCGACCTGGCGGGCCCGTCCGCCCTGGACGAGCGGATCTGCACCGTCTACGAGGCCTGGGAGCAGGGCTACGACCGCTCTCTGCCGCACATCAGCGGCTCCGCCCGCAAGGCCTACCCCGCCGCCGCCGTGGCCTTCGCCCTCGGCCCCCGGCGCCACGCGGAACTCCCCGGCTGGTTCGGCGACCTCATCCTCACGCCCGAGCAGGTCGTCGAGACCCTCCCCGCCGTCGAACGCGTCTACCGCTGGACCGCACAAGGCCGCCACCAGGCCGAAATCCTGCTCACCGCCGCCCTCCGCGGCGAAGGCCGTCCGGACGACATCGACGCCCTGCTCGACGCCGTACCGCTGGTGTGGCGCGCAGCGGCGGACGCCGGCCAGGGGCTACTCGGAGCGCAGTTCGTCCCCTGACGTGCCCGCCCGGACGCACAGCGCTGCCCTTCGTTCATGGAGTCGCGCCGACCTCCCGCTCGGACGGCCTGTACGTGTACTCGCACGATCAACGCGGCCGATACCGATAGGGGGCGACGTTTCCACCAGCCAGGCGATCCGCAGGCGAATACCCCTCCGCTGCGGTGATGGCCGGTGACAGTGGCTGCGCGTCAAGCCACCGTGAAACCATGCAAGAGCGATCCTTGACACCTCGACAACTCGCAGGCGCACCCGGGTGAAGTCTGGACTCGCACGGCCGCCAAACGGTCAAGAAATGGCAAAGCCCCTCCTCCGCCGCAAGTCACGAAGTGTCCTCCCCGCACCCGCGGGGGTCAGCACTCGACGGTGTAGTCCGCGTGCAGGAGGCGCAGGTCCTCCCCGCACCCGCGGGGGTCAGCAGCAGGCGACCCCACCGGGCTCGCGGCGACCGGGGCCCTCCCCGCACCGCAGGGTTCAGCCGGTCAGGGCGTCGGCGATGACGGTGATGGGGGCCGTGAGGGCCTGGACGAGGGCGCCGCTGGTGGTGGGGCCGACGGTGGAGGATGCGGAGTGGCTGGCGCTGAGTTTGCTGTTCGCGTCGGCGTAGGACGGGCGGGGCCCGAGTAGGGCGCGAGGAGGCTGTCGATCGTGTCCTCGGAGGGGGTGGCTGGGACGTCCGGTGACAGCTGCGTGGCCGTCGCGGGCCCGTGCCGTTGCAGCCGCTCGGGGATCGCGAGCGCACGGGATGGGCCGGTGGTCGCACGGCCTTCGGGTCGGTGTTCTCGATGTCGCCCAGGCGATTCTTCGGCTCCGTGGTGTGCGGGTTGCTCTCTCGCATGGTTGTGGGAGTCGGCTCTCATGTCTGGTCTCCGCGGCGGCGGTGCTGCGCGTGGCGCGGGACGGCGCCGTCGGGGGCACCGGCTGCCCGGCACGGCTCGGGGTTTCACGGCCATGGGGCCGGGCAAGCGCGCGGGCACAGCGATCCGCTCGGCGGGCTGCAGCGCATCCGCGCGGTGCTCGCCGGGCATCCGGCCGCTGATCCCCGACGAGAGGTGACGGCTGTGCTGCCCCCGACCACCAGCCGCACGGAGACACCCGGTAGCGGGCACCGCGGAACCGGAGTCGAGACCATCCGCGTGGCCTCCGTCCCGGCGGGCCACGTCTACGTCCGGCACCTCGGGTCCGTGGACGGCCGCTGGCCGGTGGAGCGGTTGACGGACCCGCGGCCGTGCGGCGCGCCCAGCGGGTCGCAGCGCTGGTGGCCTCCGGTCATGCTCGATCCGGCCTGGATCCGCGCGCACGCCGACGAGTTCGACGTCTTCCACCTGCACTTCGGATTCGACGCCCAGACCCCGGAGGAGCTGGCGGATCTGGTCGGGGAACTCGGCCGGCAGGCGAAGCCGCTGGTGTACACGGTCCACGACCTGGAGAACCCCCACCACGAGGACCCGGGCCCCCACCGGCGCCAGCTCGACGTGCTCATCCCCGCCGCCGACCACCTCATCACCCTGACCCCGGGCGCTGCCCGGGCCGTCGCCGGGTGCTGGCGGCGCCCGGCCACCGTCCTGCCGCACCCGCACGTCGTCGACCCGCCCGAGCTGGCGCTTCCGCGGGAGCGGCACGAGGTGTTCACGGTCGGCCTCCACGCCAAGAGCATCCGGCCGAACATGGCGGTCCTGCCCGTGGTCGAGGTGCTGGCCGAGACGGTGGCCGGCCTCCCGGACGCGCGGCTTCGGGTCGACATCCATCCGGAGGTGGAGGACCCGGGCAGCCACTGGTACTCCCCCGCCGTCCTGCCCCGACTGCGGGAGCTCGCGGAGCAGCGGCTGCTCGACCTCCACGTGCACGACTACTTCGACGACGACCAGCTGTGGGACTACCTCTCCGGCCTCGACCTGTCGGTCCTGCCCTACCGGTTCGGCACGCACTCGGGCTGGCTGGAGGCCTGCTACGACCTGGGCACTCCGGTGTGCGCGCCCAGCTGCGGCTACTACGCCCAACAGCGCCCCTGCCTGACCTACCGGCACGACCGCGGCGGTCTTGACGCCGGATCCCTGGCAGCGGCGGTCACGACCGCCCATCGCCGTCGGCCCCGGTGGCGGGCCGCGCCGGCCCGACGGGCGGCGGAACGCGAGCAGCTCGCGCGCAGCCACTACGGCATCTACCGGGCCGTCATGCCATGAGAGCGCTGCGCATCGCGCTGGTCGCCTCGATCCGCTTCCCGATCCGCGAGCCCTTCGCCGGCGGTCTGGAGGCGCAGACCTGGGCCCTGGCCCGCGGGCTGACCCGGCGCGGCCACCGTGTCACGCTCTTCGCCGCGCCCGGTTCGGACGCCTCGCTCGGTGTCGACGAACTTCCGGTCCGCCGGCCGGTCCTGAGCGATGCGGCCCGCTCGGACCGGAGCATGCCGTCCGCGGAGTGGATGACCGAGCACCACGCCTACCTGCAGCTGATGCTCCGGCTGGCCGACGGGGTCGACGGCTTCGACCTCGTCCACAACAACAGCCTGCACCACCTCCCGGTCGCGATGGCCTCGGCGCTGCCCATGCCCGTGGTGACGACCCTGCACACTCCCCCGACCCCCTGGCTGGAGTCCGCGATCGAGGCGCCCGCCCGGTGCCCGGTCACGTTCACCGCCGTGAGCGAGCACACGGCGCGGTCCTGGGCCCACGTCGTCGACGGCGCGACCGTGGTGCCCAACGGCGTCGACACCGCCCGGTGGACACCGGGGCCCGGCGGCGGCCCGCTGGTGTGGTCGGGGCGGATCGTCCCCGAGAAGGGGCCGCACCTGGCCCTGGACGCCGCGCACACCGCGAACCGCAGCGTGCTCATCGCCGGGCCCATCAGCGACCGCCGCTACTTCGAGCAGGCCGTCCGCCCCCGCCTGGGCAACGGCGCGCGCTACCTCGGCCACCTGCCCCAACGCGCGCTCGCCCGCCTGATCGGCCGGGCGAGCGCGACGCTGGTGACCCCCTGCTGGGACGAGCCGTACGGCTTGGTGGTCGCGGAATCACTGGCCTGCGGGACCCCCGTCTGCGCGTTCGCCCGCGGCGCCCTCCCCGAGATCCTCACCCCCGGCTGCGGCAGCCTCGTGCCCGCGGACGACACCACCGCCATGGCCCGGGCGATCGCCACCACCACCGGACTCGCCCGGGCCGAAGCCCGGCGGCGGGCCGAACAGCACTGCTCCGTCACCGCGATGATCGACCGCTACGAACGGCTGTACCGGGAGCTGACCCCATGACCGGCACCACGGAGGCCTCCGGATGATCGGCTACTACGTCCACCACCAGGGCCGCGGACACCTCCACCGGGCCCTCGCCGTCGCCGAGCACTGCTCGACGCCGGTCACCGTCCTCTCCTCGCTCGGGCGCCCCGACCACTGGGAGGCGGAGTGGGTGGAGCTGCCGCGCGACGACACGCCCGCGCGCTCCGACGACCCGCCCGTACGCGCCGACGACGCGCCCGCGTGTGCCGACGACGCGGCGGCGTGCTTCGAGGACGCCACCGCCCGGGGGCGCCTGCACTGGGTCCCCGTCCACCACGGCGGACTCCGCGCCCGGATGTCGGCGGTCTCCGCCTGGATCGAGCGCCGGCGACCGACGCTCCTCGTCAGCGACGTCTCGGTCGAGATCACGCTGCTCGCCCGGCTGCTGGGCGTCCCCGTGGTCGCCGTCGCCATGCGCGGCGACCGCCGCGACCCCGCCCACGAACTGGGCTACGACATCGCCGACGCCCTCCTCGCCCCCTGGCCGGCCGCCCTCCCCGAGCCCGGCTGGCCGGACCACTGGACGAAGAAGACCGTCTGGACCGGCGGCTTCTCCCGCTTCGACCACCGCACGCAGCACCACCCGCACCGACCCCGCACCGTGCTCCTGATGCTCGGCGCCGGCGGCCACGACATCACCGAGGCGCAGATCGACGCCGCCCGCGACGCCACCCCGGACTGGCACTGGCAGATCCTCGGCGGGCCGGCCGGCTGGACGCCCGATCCCTGGCCCGTCCTCACCTCCGCCGAAGTGATCGTCACCCACGGCGGACAGAACGCGATCGCCGAATGCGCCGCCGCCCGCCGCCCCACCATCGTCCTTCCGCAGGACCGGCCGTTCCGCGAACAGCACGCCACCGCACGAGCGCTCCAGCGCGCCGGACTCGCCGTGGCGGTCCCCGACGGCTGGCCCGCACCGGAGCGGTGGCCCGGCCTGCTGACCCGGGCCGCTGCCCACGACGGGCGCAACTGGGCCCGGTACGCCCCCGGCGACGGGGCCGAGCGCGCCGCCCGCGCCATCGAACGCCTGGCCTCCGACCGCACCCCCGCCCCGGCATGACCGTGCGAACCGCCGTCATCACGCTGGCACACGGCCGCCACCGGCATCTGCGCCGGCAGCACGAGGCCCTGGCCGACAGCTCGCTGCCGGCCGACACGTACGTGGTGGTCGCCATGAACGACCCGCACATCGCCGACGGGCTCCCGGCGCCGGCGCCGCAGCCCCTGATCACTCACCTGGCGGCGGAGGCCGGGACGGGCCTTCCGCTCGCCGCGGCCCGCAACCGGGGCGCCCGCCGTGCGCTGCGCGAAGGCGCCGAGGTCCTCGTGTTCCTCGACGTGGACTGCATCCCGTCCGCCGGATTGCTGCAGCGCTACACCCGCTCGCTCGCCCTCACCGGCGGCGCGGGGGTGCACTGCGGGCCGGTCGCCTACCTGCCGCCCGCCCCGGCGGACGGCTACCCCGCGACCGGGCTCGCGGACCTGGCGCGCCCCCATCCGGCCCGCCCGGCTCCCCGCCCCGGCCACGTGCTCCTCGGCGGGGACGAGGACTACCTGCTGTTCTGGTCCCTCTCGTTCGCCCTCACCGCACGGACCTGGCGCACGGTCGGGGGATTCTGCGAGGACTACACCGGATACGGCGGCGAGGACACCGACTTCGGCCAGCTCCTGCGCCGGTCGGGCGTCCCCCTCTACTGGACGGGCGGCGCCACCGCCTTCCACCAGTACCACGCCGTGGAGGACCCGCCGGTGCGGCACCTGGACAGCATCCTCCGCAACGCCGCCCTCTTCCACCGGCGCTGGGGGTGGTGGCCGATGCAGGGGTGGCTGCGGGCCTTCGAGGCGCTGGGCATGGCCCGCCTGGAGACCCGTACGGGGGTGTGGACCCGGACGGCCGGCTAGCGGGGCGGACCACCGGCCGGCTGGACCGGCCGTGCAGCGGCCACCCCGGGGTTGCCGGGTGGGACGGGACGTCGGTGCGTTGTCCGGCCCCGCGTGGCCAACGCGGCCCGGGTGGCCCGGGTGGCCCACGTCGGCGTCGGCCGGAAGCGGAGCGGCGCACGTGCCGCCATGCTGGGTGTCCGGACACCATCCCCTCGCGGAGGTGGCGGCGCGGCTGCGGAGTGCGGTGAGCCGCGGTTCTGACGGCCCGCCGGTCCGGGGGATGCGGCGCCCCGGCCGCCGCACGCCGTGCGCCTCCGCGTCCGCCTCGCAGACCACGCCCTCGCCCACTTCCCCGTCCGCACCGGAAAGGACCCTCGATGACCGTCTCCCCGAGACTCCCCGCCACCCGCCCTGGCCCGGCCGGCCGCTGCGCGGCGCTGGCCGTCGCGCTCGGCATCGCCGTCACGGCGGCCGGTGCGGCCCCCGCCCACGGCGCGCAGGCCGCCCGAGGCCCGTTCCCGGTACCGGTGGCGCCCGGCACGGCCCGGCAGGTCATCACGGTCAAGGCCGAGGGCACCCGCGCCGCCGTGACGCTGTGGGACCGGCGGGACGGCGCCTGGCGGCCCGTCGAATCCACGTCCGAGGCGCGGATCGGGTACGGCGGACTCCGCGACGGCCTCACCCGCGTCCAGGGCACCGGCACCACGCCCACCGGCACCTACACCCTCACCCAGGCCTTCGGCATCGCCCCCGACCCGGGCACGCGGATGCCCTACCACCGCGTCACCACGCACGATTGGTGGGTCCAGGACCCCTCCTCCGCCTACTACAACCGGATGCGCACCGACACCGAGGGCGGCTTCCACCTCACCGAGCAGGGCCCGCTGGGCAGCGAGCACCTGGTGGACCACCCGGTCCAGTACGACAACGTCCTGGTCATCGACTTCAACACCGCCCCCGTGGTGAAGGGCCGCGGCGCCGGGATCTTCCTCCACGACCTCGGCACCGGGGCCGACGCCACCGGCGGCTGCGTCGCCGTTCCCGCCGCCTTCATGACCCGGACGATGCGCTGGATCGACCCCGCCGACCACCCGGTGATCGCGATCGGCTAGGACGACGGCGCGGAGCGGGACCGCGGCCGGGCTCCGGCGGCGGGCAGCAGGCCGGAGTGGCGGGCGCCGCAGGCCTCGGCGGCGAGGCGCCCGGCCTCCGGGCCCCGGGCTCGCGGAGCGGGACCGCGGCCGGGCTCGGGTGTGCCACGTGGGAGGCCACCCGGGAGGCCATCCGGACGGCGTGTGCCGTGCCGGAGGCCTGGAGGGCCGGGCGGGGTGTCGGCGGCAGCCGGGGCCCCGGATCCGGTCCTGCGGGCGCGCTGGATCCGGGGTGCCGGCCCCGGGCGGGGCCGGCGGCCGGTGTCAGCCCTGGCAGAGGCCGCGGGCGTAGTCGTAGGTCGCGGCGGCCTGGGAGTACTGCCACTGCGGGGCGAGCAGCCGCTCGTCGAGCTGCGCCGCGGCGGTGCGGTTCTCGACCACGTAGCCGAAGTCCTGCAGCCAGGCCGGGTAGAGGTTCTTGGAGCCGATGAAGAAGGCGGCTCCGTCGACCGAGACCAGCTTGTGGTGCAGGGCGTACGGGTGGCCGTCGGCCCAGGTCGCGGTGGGGGCGGCGCGGAACGGGGCGAGCTGGAGGTTCTGGCACATGGTCGCCTTGGCCCGGGCCGGGTCGCCCAGGCGGGTGGTGAGGCGGGCGGCGAGGGTGTCGCTGATCTCGTTCAGGGACTTGATCTGCGAGTAGCCGCCGCTGCCGACGGTGCCCCGGTTGCCCGGGTCGCTGACCACGATGCGGACCTTCACGCCCTCGGCCATCTTGGCCGCGAGCAGGTCGAAGAGCCGCGCGTCGTAGCGGGGCAGCGGCGGGCAGGTGCCGGTCACGTCCTGCTGGGAGATGTCGATGCGGCTGCCCGCGCCGGCGATCAGCGCGCGAAGGGCGCTCTCCTCCGGGTTGACGGTCTCGTAGTCCCGGTCGGCGTTGGTGTTGTCGTGCAGGCCGATCGGGCCGCACCTGAGGTCGTCGGCGGTGGGCACCGGCGCCGGGCGGTAGGCGGAGCTGCGGTCCTTGTCGCGGATGCCGACGCCGAGGCCGCCGACGGCGATCACCTGCTGTCCGCCGGTGGCGGGCGCCTGGTCGGCCGTCGGGTTGGCGCGCTTCTCCAGGTCGGGGGTGCAGGCGGCGCCGTGGGTGGAGGCGAACCAGGCGGCCGAGAGCACGCCCGTGTTGCGGCAGGTCCAGTCCCAGAGGGTGTCCAGGTAGGCGCCGGCGGAGGCGGCGGCCGGGCCGGTCAGGGCGAGGTCGACGTCGGTGACCGGGTGGGCGGTGTCGAGGTAGTCGTTCTTCCAGTCGTTGATCCCGCCCGTGATGACGCTCTGCCCGTCGACGACCAGCAGCTTCGAGTGGTTCCAGGAGAACGCGGTCTTGGCGGTGGTCATCGAGGCGACCTCGATGGTGACGCGGTCGGCGGCGGAGCCGAGCTTGGCCACCAGGTCGTCCCGGTACTTCGACGGGAGCGCGGTGATGTTGTACAGCGGCGCGGCCCCGGCGAGGACCCGCACGTGGGGAGTGTGCCCGGCGGCCACCGACGCCTTGAGGCCGTCCGCGATGGCGTCCTGGAAGGCGCCCTCCGGGAAGGGTGCGAGGGTCGAGATGTCCACGGTCCGGGTGGCCCGGGAGATGTTCTCGCGCATCGTGTCGAGCAGTCGGCGGGTGCCGGTGCGCTCGGTGCAGGAGGGGTCGCCCCAGCAGCCGGGAGTCTGCAGCAGCCAGCCGCCCGGGTCGTCGGCCGGCGCGTCGAGCCGGTTGCCCGCCGTGCGCTGCCACACCGTGCCCTCCAGGCCCGGCGACACCTGGCGCAGCGTGCGCTCCACCGCGTCCAGGTACGGGGTGGCGTCGGCCGGGGCGGTGGCCGTCCCGGTGGCCGGGGCGGGCGCGGGTGCCGGTTCGGCGAACGCGGGGGCGACGGGCAGCGCGCAGACGGCGGTGGCGAGGGCCAGCGCCGTACCGGCGAGTCGGCGGCCGGAACGGCGGGGCTGGTGACGGAGCACGTACGGGTCCTTCATGACAGGCCGGGGGTGTTCACCCGGGCGACACCAATGGATTACTCAAGGGTAACCTGATGTGATGTCAGGATCGCGCCAAGACGGGCTCCGCGACTCCGGCCCGGGCGCCGCCAGTGGCGCGAACGATCGCGCCCCGGGCCGGAGTTGACACCAGCCCGGGGCACGATCGTGGATTTTCCGACAGGACCCGGCCGCCGACCAGCCGTCGCCGGTCGGCGGTCAGGCAGCGGGCAGCGGGCAGCGGGCGGTCGGCCCGCCGATCAGCCGTCGTTCTCGGCGGCGGGCAGGTACGCGCCGGGCACGTCCTCCGGCGCATGGATCACCGACTCCCCCGGGTACGGGGTGGTCCAGTTGTGCGTCTGGTACCAGACCAGGTGGTCCATCTGCGCCGGGTTCGCACGGTCAGGTGCCGCGGTCGGGCCGGTCAGCCGCTGCTGCGCCTTCCAGGCCTCCCACGCGGCCGCGACGGCCTGCTGCGCGGCGGGCGGCGCGGTCGTGGCCGGCGCCGCGGCCGCGCGCGGGTCCTGCGCCGCCGGCACGTCGACGCCGCAGGCGGGCGGCGTCTTCAGGCCGTCCGTCAGCGAGGTCCGGTTGGGCACGGCGGTGAACGGCGTGTAGTCCGGCCGGTCGGTGAAGGCCGTGGCCATCGGGCTGGCCGCGCTGTCCTTCTGGTTCATCGGGCGGATCCCGAGGATCTGCTCGATGGTGCGGACCACGGTGATCTGCGAGTAGTAGCGGCTGTCGACGGCCCCGCGCTGCGCCCAGGGGCTGATGATCTGGATCGGGGCGCGGTGGCCGTCCACGTGGTCGAGGCCGGCCTGGGAGTCGTCCTCGACGACGAAGACCGCCGAGTCCTTCCAGTACTCGCTGTGCGAGATCTCGTCGACGATCTTCCCGACCGCCAGGTCGTTGTCGGCGACCTGCGCGGCCGGGCTCGCCGGCCCACCGGTGTGGTCGCTGGACAGCCACAGCATGTTGAGGTCGGCCGGGCCGTTGCGCTCGAAGTCCTGCTTCCAGATCTGGTAGCGGTACAGGTCCGGCACGCTGGTGTCGAACTTGGGGAAGCCGGGCACCGAGACGCTGTTCAGCGAGGGGATCGGCGAGGAGGAGCTCAGCGTGTAGGCGCTCTCCTCACCCGTCGCGTCCATCGACTCGGCGTCGCAGTACAGGTTCTGCCAGCTCGCGCCCTCGGGCTTGGTCAGGAACTGGTGGAACTCCCCGAAGTCGCGCACCGAGCGGCCCGCCGCCTGCGCGCCCGTCCACAGGAAGCCCGTCCGCTGGTGGCCCAGGGCGTCGTCCTCGGTGTCGTAGCTGCGCGCGTACTCGCCGGCCGAGGACTCGGTGTACTCCGGATCGTCCGCCTGCATCAGCCAGTTGTGGCCCTCGGCGGAGTTGGTGCCGATGTCGTAGGTGTTGTCGTAGAGCCCGAACTGCTCGGCCAGCGCGTGCTGGTTGGGCGTCACGTTGGTGCCGAACTGGGCCAGCCGCGGATCGCCGTTGCCCTTCTGGACGTCACCGAAGACCTGGTCGTAGGTCCGGTTCTCCTTGACGATCAGGAAGACGTGCTTGATCGGGGACGGGTCGCCGATCCGGTCCGGCACCGGGACTGGCTTCGCCCGGTGGCCGTTCGCCGTCCTGACGGCGCCGTCGGTCCAGCCGTTCTGGCGGAACACCGTCGCGGTCCGGGCGCGCACCTCCCGGTCGTTCGGCAGGGTGAACCAGGTCAGGCTGGAGGTGGTGCCGTGGGTCTTGTACGCGCCGGTGGCGTCGGGCCGCCGCGCGTCGATGCCCCGGGTGTTGGAGACCACCACCTTCGAGCCGACGGCGGCGATCTCCGCCGGGAAGTAGTCCGTCGGCAGCAGGCCCACGTAGCTCACCGGCTCCTGCGCGCCGGCGAAGCGGTAGACGGCCACCGCGTTGGCCCGGCCCAGGGTGACCAGCAGCCGGCCGTCGTCGGTGAGCGTCACCGCGGTGGGCTCGTAACCGACCGAGGCCTCCGGCCACGGCTTGGTGGAGACGGTCTGGACGACCTCGTCGCGCCGGGTGTCGACGACCGACACCGAGTCACCGCCGGTGTCGGCGACGAACAGCGTCCCGTTCTTGGCGTACAGCGCCGTCGGGTGCAGGCCGACGGTGATCGAGCCGACGGCGGCCGCCGGGTCGGTGAGGTCGATCACGCTGACCGTGCCGGTGGTCGTGGCACCGGTGTCCGGGTCGGCCGGCACCTGCGTGCCGTAGGAGTTGAGCGTGTCGTCCTCGTCCGTGGCCGCGCGCCCGCCCTCGTTGCCGACGTACAGCCTGTGGCCGACCAGCGCGACCCCGCGCGGTGCGTTGCCCACCGTCCAGCTGTGCCGGACCGCGCCGCTCGCCGTGTCGATCGCGACCACCCGGTTCTGGCCGTTGACCGCCGCGTAGAGCGTCGAACCGTCCGCCGAGAACACCGCGCCGGAGGCCAGCGCCTGCTTGTCCCCGTCGGCCGCGATCGGCACCGCCACCGGGTTCGCCAGCGTCCCGTCGGCGTTCACCGTGAACCTGGTGTAGCCGTCGGGCCGGCCCAGCCACAGCTGCTTGCCGTCCGGGGAGTAGACCGGCGACTCCTGGCCGACCGCGCCGCTGGGGATGCGCAGGTCGTCCACCGCGGCGGTGCCGACGCGCTGGCGCACCGTGCCGGTGTTCAGGTCCACCACGACCAGCGCGGCGTCGCCGTCGGCCACCGAGGCGGCCAGGTGCGCGCCGTCCGGGCTGACCGCGGACCCCATCAGCTTGCCGTCGTCGATCACCGAGCGGGTGCCGTACGGGGCGAGGTACTGGTCGCTGGAGATGACCTGGCCGTCGGCGGTGACCTGGCCGACCCGGTCCGCACCGAACGGCTGGGTGGTCGCGACGGCGGTGCCCGTCGCCACGGCCACCGCCGTGATGCAGGCCGTGGCGAGCGTGGCGCGACGGCCCACCCGTCGGCCGAGGAGGACGAAGTGCTCCTGCTGGGGACGTCGACGACGCGTCACCTGCATGGCGTCATCCCTTCCTTGCGTGGAGGCCGCCTCGGTGAGGCGGCTGGGTGCCTGCGGGGGTTGGCTGCGCTCGTGCGGGAGAGGGGCGGGGTTTCCGGCTCGGACCGGGGCTTGCGCTTCGGACCGTGGCTCGCGGCTTTCTTAGCTGGGCTTGTGGCTTCGGACCGGGGCTTGCGGTTCAGGAGGAGGAGAGCAGGTCGACCTGGCCGTCGAACTGCCAGAGCGGGTTGGGGGCGTCCCCGGCCGGGGTGTGCACCAGGAAGTAGCCGTTCACCTCCTTCGGACCGTCGCCGTCGGCCGTCAGCCGTCCGTCCGAGGCGACGTCCAGCTGGTAGATCGCCGTGCCCGGCGCGTCCGTGCCGGGCAGGTGCCAGGTGACGACGCAGCGCCAGTCGTTGCCCGGCCCCACCGGGTCGGTCCGGCCGGCACCCCGGTCGCAGGCCGCCGAGACCCGCAGCTGCTCCTCGGTGACGGCTGGGCGGTGCAACTGCTCGGTCTGCAGCCGGTAGAGGTGCGCGAACGCGGTGGCGACCGAACGCTGCACCTTCGCCTGCGAGATCCCCGAGCCCGTCGAGGGCGCGGCCGCGGCCACCGCCCCCGCGGTCAGCGCCAGAAGTCCGGCCAGCGGCAGCAGCCCGGCGGCGAGCGCGCGGCGGCCCGCGCCGTCCTCGCTGCCGGTGGTGAAGTCCCGCCGGACGAACAGCCGGTAGGCCGCCCCGGTCGCCACTGCGGCCCAGAGCAGGCTGACCGTGACCGCGATCAGCAGCTCGTCGAGCCGCGCCGGATCCGCGAACAGACCGTTCCAGGAGACGAAGGCGTAGCCGGGCAGCGCCAGGCGCAGCGCCACCGGCAGCGGCAGCATCTGCGCCAGCTGCATCGCGACCGCCGCCAGCGCCGGCACGAGCAGACCCATCGGCGAGCGCCCCAGCAGGACGGAGCCGAGCAGCCCGAGCGCTGCCAGCGCCAACGTCGGCGCCACCGCGCACCCCCACGCCAGCAGCACGCTGCCGGCCGCGTCCGACGGCGCCAGCAGGTGCCCGTCCACCCCGACCAGCGGTTCGTCGCCGACCGCGGCCAGCCCGCCGGCCGTGCTCGACGCCACCAGCCCGGCCACCAGCAGCACGATCACCGTGGCGCCGGCCAACGCCTTCGCCGCGAAGATCCGGCGTGGGGAGCGGACCGTCACCAGCAGGTGCCGCCAGGTGCCGAGCCGGTCCTCGGCGGCGAAGACGTCACCCGCGACCACGGAGGTCAGCAGCGGCAGCGCCCAGGTGCCCGCGAAGCCCAGCACCACCAGCGGGCCGGCCCAGCCGGTGGTGTGCATCCAGCGGCCGAACAGCGTGTCGGACGGCAGCGTCCCCTGCTGGGCCACCGCGGCCACGAAGAGTCCGGGCGCGGTCCAGCAGGCCAGGACCAGGAGGCGGATCCGCCACTGCGAGACGAGCTTGACCAGCTCGAAGCGGTACACCCGGCCGACCGGCGTCCGGCCGGCCGGCCCCCGGGGCGCGTCGGCGGCCCCGGTCTCTGCGCGCGTGGCCGTCCTCATCGCTCCCCCGCCCTCGGCTGCTCCCGCTCGTCCTGGTGCTCCTGCGGCTCCTCGTGCTCCTGGTGCTCCTGCCGGCCGGTCAGGGCCAGGTAGGCGGCCTCCAACGGCGGGACCGCGGGGGCGACTTCGCGCACCCGTACCCCGGCGCGCACCAGCGCCGCCACCAGCTCCTCGACGGCCGGGCCCGAGGCGCGCACCACCAGCGCCTCGGACCCGCGCCAGGCCGCGGCCTCCGCCACGGTGCGCACCCCGGCGGATCCGGCGGCCACCCGGCGGGCGGTCGACGGGTCGGAGGTCAGCAGGCGGTGGTCCGACTCCCGGCGCTCGTCCGCCAGTCCGCCCAGCGGGCCGGAGTAGCGGACCCGTCCGGTGGCGAGGATCGTCACCTCGTCGCACAGCGCCTCGAGGTCGTCCATCCGGTGGCTGGACAGCACCACCGAGACCCCGTCGGCCGCGAGCCGGCGCAGCGCGCGGTGCACGTGCTGCTTGCCCGCCGGGTCCAGCCCGTTGGACGGCTCGTCGAGCACCAGCAGCCGCGGGTCCGTGAGCAGCGCCGCGGCCAGTCCGAGGCGCTGGCGCATGCCCAGCGAGAAGCCGCGCACCCGGTCGTCGGCGACCTCCGTCAGCCCGACCTCGGCCAGCACCTCGTCGATCCGGCCGGGTCGCACGCCCGGGCGGCGCAGTGCCGCCAGTGCGGTCAGGTTCCGGCGCGCGGTCAGCGACGGGTACAGCCCGGGGCCGTCCACGAACCCGGCCACCCCGTCCGGCGCCGACGCCCGCCCGACCGGCCGGCCCAGCACCTCCACGGCGCCGCCGTCGGCGACGGCCAGCCCCAGCAGCAGCCCGAGCAGCGTCGTCTTCCCGGCGCCGTTCGGCCCGGCCAGCCCGTGGATCCGCCCGGGCGCCACCTCCAGCCCGACCCCGTCGAGTGCCACGACGTCACCGAAGCACTTCGTCAACCCGCGTGCGCGTACGGCCGGTTGCTTGTCGTTCATAGGCCCTTCCCGCCAGTCCCCCCGGGACGCTAGGGCGTTGACGGGGCGCCGTCCGGAGCACGCGGTGGAAGGCGGTTGAACACCGGGGGAACAGCAGCCGCCCGGTGGCCGAGACCACCTGGACGGCGACGGCGGGTGGCCGGGTGAGAGCGGCTGGGCGGCCGGATCGCGGCCGTGCGGGACCCGGGCGAGGGCCGGCTGCCGACCGTCACCCGGAACAGCCTGCGCGGATGGCGGCTCTGACGGAGCCGTTCGGGTCGGCTCGGCCGGGCGAGCGTTTGACGATCACCGCGGAGGGGACTGCTGTCGGTTCGCCGACGGCCGGAGGAGCCCCTGTGCCCGAACTTCCCACTGATCCCCCGACGTCCCCGGCTCCCCCGACTCCCCCGCCCCCGCCGTCCCGGACGCCGTCCGGCCCGGAGGACGGGCAGTACGGAACGGACCTCTTCGCCCCGGACGGGACGGGCGAGGGCGAGCGCATCGACTACGGCGCCCTGGCCTACGACGCGGTGAGCCGCGCCCGGCTGACCGCGTTGGGCGTCGGTCCGGGCTGGCGCTGCCTCGACGTGGGCGCCGGCACCGGGACGATCAGCCGCTGGCTGGCCGAGGAGGCCGGGGTGGACGAGGTGCTGGCGCTCGACCGCGACCCGCGTTTCGTGAACGCCCGCCCGACCGGCCGGCTCCGCACGACGGCCGCCGACCTCACCGACCCGTCGCTGGCGCCCGGCCGCTTCGACCTGGTCCACTGCCGGTTCGTCCTGATGCACCTCCCGCAGCACGCCGAGGTGCTGGCCCGGCTTGCCGACTGGGTGGCGCCGGGCGGCTGGCTGGTGGTCGGCGACGCCGTCGACCTGACCACGGCCGACTCGCCGGAGCCCGTCTACCGGCGGGCCATGGCGGCCATGTGGCAGGTCCTGCGCGAACGGATCGGCACGGACACCGGCTGGGTGGCGCGCTACCCGCACCTCCTGCGGGGCTTGGGGCTGCGGGAGGTCGGCGCGGAGTTGCACGTGCCGCCGCTGACCCCCGACGCGCCCGTCACCGCGTTCTGGCGCTCCACCTGGCTCAGCATGCGCGAAGCCCTGGAGGCCGCCGTCGCGCCGGACGGCGGACCCGCCCTGGCGCCGGGCGGACTCGACCGGGCCCTGGAGTACCTGTCCTCACCCGAGCTGGCCGAGCTCTCCCCCGGCATGGTCACCGCCTGGGGCCGCCGCCCGGCCTGACCTCGGCACCGGGGAGGGCGACCCGGTCAGCCCTCGCGGTGCAGGTCGCAGGGCTGCTGGATCGCGGACGGCGCGTCACTGCTGACGATGGCGACCTTCGGGACGGCCCCGCTCTGCGCGGGGGCGTCCTCGGCGGTGCAGACCAGCTGCTGGATGGCGGCGGCGGACAGCGAGGCCGCGGGCCAGGACAGCCGCAGCGTGATGGAGCCGGGCACGGCGCTCGCCTGGACCCGGCCGCCCGCCGGCAGCTCGCTGTACAGCCCGGAGTGCGCCTCGGACCGGTCGGGCCCGGCCACCAGGGTGTCCAGGGTCTGCTGCAGGCCCTGGCGTTGGGCGCCCGGCCGGATGGTCAGCCGGATGCCGTGCTGGTCGAGGAAGTACAGCCGGGTGCCGGGCTTGACGCCGGTGGCGGGCCGCCCGCTCTTCACCGGGTCGGTGGTCGCGATCGAGCAGCCGGAGGCCGTCAGCAGCACCACGGCCGCGGCGACGGGGAGCAGGCGGCCTCGGAGGGACACCGCGGCGCCGGCCGCCTCCGCGCCCACCCGTGCTCCTCCGGCGACGTCTCCTCTGGTCACTTCTCCTCCGTGAGGATGCCGCGCGGCAGGACGAGGGTGAACACCGCGCCGCCGCGCGGGGAGTTGGCGGCCTCGATGAACCCGCCGTGCAGCCGGGCGTTCTCCTGGGCGATGGCGAGGCCGAGCCCGCTGCCCTCGGAGCGCCGTCGTGCCTTGTCGGCCTTGTAGAACCGGTCGAACAGGTAGGGCAGTTCGGCGGTCGGAATGCCCGGTCCGCGGTCGGTGACGGTCAGCAGCAGGTCGCCGTCCGCGGCCTCCCGCAGGGTCAGCCGGACGGGCGGGCGCCCGTGGCGCAGCGCGTTGCCGACCAGGTTGGCGACGATCACGTCGAAGCGGCGCGGGTCGAGCCGTGCGGGCAGGGCCGCGGGCAGGTCGAGGTCGACCCGGTCGCTCCAGCCGCGCAGGTCGAGGGTCTCGCGGACGGCGACGGCGGCGTCGATGGTCTCGGTGCGCAGCGGGGCGGCGCCGGCGTCGAGGCGGGAGATCTCGATGAGGTCGTTGACGAGGCGGGTGAGCCGGGTGGTCTCGGTGCTGATCATGCGCAGGGCGGTGGCGGTGTCCGGGGGGAGGTGTTCGGCGTCCTCGTCGAGGATGTCGGTGACGGCGAGCATGGCGGCGAGGGGGGTGCGCAGTTCGTGGGAGACGTCGGCGGCGAACTGCCGGCCCTGCGATTCGACGGCGCGCAGTTCCTCGATGGTGCCCTGGAGGGTGCGGGCGGTGTGGTTGAAGGTCTTCGAGAGCTGGGCGAGTTCGTCGTGCCCGGTGACGGTGAGGCGGGTGTCGAGCTTGCCCTGGGCGAGGGCGTGGGCGGCGCCGCCCAGGGCCCGCACCGGCCGCAGGACCTGGCGGGCGGCGAGCAGGGCGAGCCCGGCGGCGAGGACCGCGGCGATCGCCCCGGCCCCGGCGGCGCCGGCCAGCAGGGCGTCGGCGGCGCTCTGCTCGCGGTCGAGCGGGAGGACGGCGTACACGGTGAGCCCCGAGGGGGCGCCGGGCGCGGCGGCGGCGGTGACCGGGACGCCGGCGGCGAGCCAGGGGTGGCCGTCGGCGCTGAAGCGCTGGAACGCGGCGTGGCCGGCGCGGACGGTGGCCTGCAGGGCGGACGGCACGGCGACGGGCTGGCTCCACTGGGAGCGCTCGGTGCCGTAGGCGGCCATGACGCGCCAGTCGCGGAACCCGCCGGTGCCGGACAACTCGCTCGCCAGGAGGTCGAGTTCACCCTGGGTCGGCGGGAACGGCAGGGCCGGGGCGAGCACGTCGATGCGCCGGCGCAGCTCGTCCAGGGTGGTGTCCTGGGTGAGGTCGAGGGTGGAGTTGGTGGCGGCCCGGTAGGTGAGCGCGGCGGTGGCCAGTGCGCTCAGCGCGGCGACGGCGACGAAGGCGACCAGCAGCCGCGGCCGCAGGCCGGCCGCGGCGCGGCGCAGCCGGACCGTGCGCGGGAGGCGCCGCGGGGGCAGGGGTTCCGTGGTCACAGCGCTCCGCACCGGTCGTCGGAGCCGCGCCCGGCCGGGCGGACGTCCCCCCGCCGGCGCGGGCCCGGTGCCCGCGCCGCGCGTGCGGAGTCGTCGTCCTCGATCAGCTGTACCCGTGCCATGGCAGCCAGTATCCCGCCCCCACCTGCGCAGATGCGCCCGGGGCACGGTTGCGGGCCCGGGTCGGGGCGGAGCGGGCGCGCGTGCGGGCGGGAGCCCGCCCGCTGGTCGCGAAACGCTCACACGGCGCTCACCGGTCCGCCACCCGACGGCCGGCGGTGGCGCGGACACGGACCACCCGCACGACTCCCGCCGGACGGCGGCGCGACGCCCGCGAGGGCCCGCTTCAAGGCGTCCGGGCGTCCGTGGTGAGCGCCGTCAGCAGGGGCGCCAGGAAGCGCTGTTCGAGCCGGCCCGGCGGCAGCCGTTCGGGTTCGACGTAGCTCTGGGCGAGGCCGCCCTCGCGGATCGCGATCAGCAGGCGGGCGACGTCGTCGGGGTCGGCGGTGAGGGTGCGGCCGGCCCGGGCGAGGTGGTCGGTGAGGGCGCGGGCCAGTTCGGCGCGCAGCCGGGCGTCGTGCCGGGCGAGCACCCAGGCGGCCTGCGGGTCGCGGATGGCGTGCAGGGTGAACTCGGTGGTGACCAGGTACCAGTCGCGTTCGGCGGGCTCGACCTCGCAGAGGACGTCGACCAGGGCCTGCACGGTGAGGTCCTCGGTGGCGATCGAGTCGACCAGGTCGGTCATCCGGCGGACGATCCGGTCGCTGTGCGCGTCGAAGAGCGCGAGGAACAGCTCCTCCTTGCTGCTGAAGTTGGAGTAGAAGGCGCCCCGGGTGTAGCCGGCCCGCTCGCAGATCTGCTCGATGGTGGCGGCGCGGAAGCCGTGCTCGGCGAAGGTCTCCAGGGCGGCCTGGAGCAGGGCCGCGCGGGTGCGCGGGCGTCGTTTGGTCTCACCCTTGGGCATCGTGGCGTCCCGGTTCGGTCGGAGTGCCGCCGGCCGTGAGAACGGTCGATCGGATCCATTGGCGTATCGGATACATCATTGTATCTTCTGGCCATGAGCACCCCACCGCCTTCCGGCGCGGGCACCGCGCTGCCCGCCGCGCTCGCCTCCGCCGTCGGTCCGCTGCCCGCCGGTGTCACCCTGCCGCTGCCGCCGAGCTTCGACTCACCGGCCGCCGAACGCCGGTACCGCAAGGAACAACTCGCGGCCGGATTCCGGCTGTTCGGCCGGTTCGGGTTCTCCGAGGGGGTGGCCGGGCACATCACCGTGCGCGACCCCGAGCACCCCGACCGCTTCTGGGTGAACCCCTTCGGGATGCCCTTCGGCAGGATCAAGGCCTCGGACCTGGTCCTGGTCGACCACGAGGGCACCCTGCTGCACGGCAGTCGGCCGGTGAACCGGGCCGCGTTCGTGATCCACTCCCAGGTGCACGCCGCCCGCCCGGACGCGGTCGCCGCCGCCCACGCGCACTCGCTGCATGGCAAGGCCTTCTCCAGCCTGGGCATCGCGCTCGACCCGCTCACCCAGGACGCCTGCGCCTTCTTCGAGGACCACGGGCTGTACAGCGACTACCGCGGCGTGGTCAACGAGGTCGACGAGGGGAAGCGGATCGCGGCGGCGCTCGGCACGTACAAGGCGGTGATCCTGCAGAACCACGGGCTGCTGACCGTCGGCGGGTCGGTCGCCGAGGCGGTGTGGTGGTTCGTCACGATGGAGCGCTCCTGCCAGGCCCAGCTGCTCGCGATGGCGGCCGGCACCCCGAAGCACATCGACCGGGAGACCGCGCTGATCACCCGCGGGCAGGTCGGCAGCGGGTTGGCCGGCTGGTTCCAGGCCCAGCCGCTGTTCGAGCAGATCGCCGCGAGCGATCCGGACCTGGTGGACTGACCTGGTGGACTGACCACTCGGTCGCACCGGCCCGCCCGCACACCCGCCCGCCTGCCCGCCCGCCCCTCTCTCCCGCCACGAAGGACGCCACGAGTGAACGAGGAACCCCGGATCGCGGTCTTCGGCGCGGGCAGCATCGGCTGCCACCTCGGGGGCATGCTGGCCGGCCCGGCGCAGGTCACGCTGATCGGCCGGCCCGCGGCGATGGCGGCCGTCGAGCGGGACGGGCTGACGCTCACCGGGCCCGGCCCCGCCCGGCGGGCGGTGCGGGGCCTGCGCGTCGCCACCGACGCGGCCGCCGCCGCGACGGCGGACTACGTGCTGGTCACCGTCAAGTCCGCCGACACCCGGGCGGCCGGCCGCGAGCTGGCCGGGCGGCTGGCACCCGGCGCGGTCGTGATCAGCTTCCAGAACGGCCTGCACAACCCCGAGGAGCTGCGCAACGAGCTGCCGGGCCGGCGGGTGCTCGCCGGCATGGTCCCCTACAACGTGCTGCGCACCGGCCCGGCCGCCGTCCACCAGGGCAGTGGCGGTGCGCTCATGGTCGAGGAGGATCCGGTCGCCCGCCCGTTCGCCGCGGCGGCCCGGGCCGGAGGGCTCCGGCTGGAGCTCCGCCCGGACATGCCCGGGGTGCAGGCCGCGAAGCTGCTGATGAACCTGAACAACGCGGTGAACGCCCTCTCCGGCCTTCCGCTGCGCGAGCAGCTCGGCGCCCGGGCCTACCGCGCCTGCCTCGCCCGGTGCCAGCGGGAGGCGCTCGCCGTCTTACGTGCGGCGGGCATCGCGCCCGCCCGCCTCGGCCCGGTGCCGCCGCACTGGATGCCGCCTGTCCTCGGGCTGCCCGACGCGCTGTTCCGCCGGGTGGCCGCCGCCAGTCTGCGGATCGACGCCCGCGCCCGCTCCTCGATGTGGGAGGACCTGGAGCGCGGCCGGCCGACCGAGATCGACTCGCTCCAGGGCGAGGTGATCGCCCTCGCCGCCCGGCACGGGCTGCCCGTACCGGCCAACACCCGGCTGGCTGCGCTGGTCCGCGAGGCCGAGCGGGCGGCCCCGGGCACCGCCCGCCGCTGGTCGGGCCCGGAACTCCTGGCGGCCCTCGACTCCCCCTGAGCCGGCAGCGCCGCCACCCGCCCGCGCGGACGCCACGGCAGGCCGGCCGGCGCCGGGCTCAGACCGCGACGCCGTACCGGGACGGGGTGACCGCCCGCGCGGGGCCGTCCTCCGTCGGCGCCGGGCGTACGGCCTCCGGGGTGAGGCCGGTGCCCGCCCAGGCCTGCCACTCCCGCGGGGTGACCCCGTAAGCGGCCCGGAACGCCCGGCTGAAGTGACTGGCGCTCACGAAGCCCCAGCGGCCCGCGACCGCGGCCACGGTCGGCCGGCCCGAGGTGGGCCGGGCGAGGTCCCGGCGGCACATGTCCAGCCGCTGGCGCTGGATCCAGCGTGCGACCGTCACCCCCTCGAAGCGGAACAGCTTGTGCAGGTGGCGCACCGAGACGAAGTGGGCGGCGGCGATCCGCTCCGGGGACAGCTCCGGATCCCCCAGGTGGCGCAGGATGTGGTCCTTCACCCGGGCCAGCGTGGCCAGCGCCGCATCGGGCGCCTCCGGGGCGAACCGGCCGCGGCGCTCGTCCGCGAGCGCCGCGAGCAGGTCGAGCGCGGTGACGGCGAGCCAGGAGGCCAGCTTCGGTTCCATGGTGTCGGCCGAGCGGGACAGGCACTCCAGGTACGCGGCGACCAGCCGCGGAGTGGCCTCGCGGGTGTCGAAGGCCGTCGCGGTGAGCACCCGCAGGTCCTCCTCCGAGACGCCCACCGCCGAGCGCGGCCAGTGGAAGGCCGTGAAGGCGAACGGATCCGGCAGCTCCTTGGTGAACGGGCGCCCGGCGTCGGAGATCGCGAAGGTGCCCGGCCGCAGCTCCACCCGGTGGCCGTCCTGGACCAGCCGGGCGGTGCCGCGGTGCTGCAGCGCGAGGGTGAGGTGGTCCTCGCCGCCGCGGGCGATCAGCCCGGCGCTGCGCTCGGCCCGCTGCGGGCCGGCCTGCACCCGGGAGACCTGGAGGGAGCCGAGGCGGTGGCTGGTGATCGTCGCGGGGGCCGGCTCCGGTTCGAGCAGGGTCACGTCCAGCGGCATGAAGGTGCGGGCGACGGCCGCGTGCCAGTACTCGGCGCGGTCGGCGGACGGCACCCGGGCGGTGTCGAGAACGACGGACATCGGTACTCCTCCGTACTGCTCGGGCCCCGGAGCCGGTCATGAGCGCGGGGCACGGGAACGGTCACCGGGGACGGGCCGGCGGGAACGGCCGGCGGAAGCAGCGGGAACGGGCCGGCGGGAACGGCCGGCGGAAACAGCGGGAACGGGCAAGTGGGAACGGGTCACCAGGCGCGGTCGTGCAGGGCGACGTGCACGGTGTCGACGGCCTGGACCAGCGCGGCGCGGGCGGTGCCGGTGGGGCGGCTCGCGCCGAGCAGCAGGAAGCCGTGCACGGCCCCCTGGTAGCGCATCGCCACCACCGGCACCCCGGCCGCCCGGAGCCTGGCCGCGTACGCCTCGCCCTCGTCCCGCAGCACGTCGGCCTCGGCGGTGACCACCAGCGCCGGCGGCAGTCCGGCGAGCCGCTCCAGGGAGGCGCGCAGCGGCGCGGCGGTGGCCTCCGCCCGGCGCCGAAGGTCGGGCAGGTAGTCGTCCCAGAACCGGCGCATGTGGTCGCGGTGCAGGAAGTACCCCGTGGCGAACCGGTGGTAGGACGGCGTGTCGAAGTCGGCGTCGGTCACCGGGCACAGCAGCACCTGGTGGAGCAGCGGCACACCGCCGCGCTCCCGGGCCACCAGGGTCAGCGCCGCCACCAGGTTGGCCCCCGCGGAGTCGCCGACGGCGGCCATCCGCCGCCCCTCCAGTCCGATCTCGTGGCCGTGCGCGTGGATCCACCGGGCCGCCGCGTAACACTGCTCGACGGCGACCGGGTAGCGGGCCTCGGGCGCCCGGGCGTAGTCCACGTAGACCACGGCGGCGTCGGTGCCCAGCGCGAACTCCCGGATCAGCCGGGCGTAGCAGGCGGCGTCGCCGAGCGACCAGCCGAGGCCGGGCAGGAACAGCACCACCGGGCTGGGCTCGACGGCGCCGACGGGTCTGGTCACCTGGACGTGCACCCGACCGGTCGGTCCGCAGGGCAGGGCGAGCCATTCGCTGGTGGTGCCGTAGGGGTCGTCGTCGTCCGGGTCCGCGCCGCGCGTGTCGTCCGGCGGGCCGGCCGGCCCGCCGGAAGGGGTGCCGGAAGGCCCGGCGGACAGGCCGTCGGGGCACCGGCCGGGGCGCCCGTCGGGCGGCGCATCGGCCGGCGCATCGGGCGGCGTGAGGAAGGAGAGGTCCGGCAGTTCCGTCGCGGACCGGCCGGCTCCGGCGTCCAGGAACTCCTGGAGCGCCCGGTCGAGGACCGGTCGCCGGTCGGGCTGGGGGGTGGGGTCGGACAACTCTTCGCTCCTGGCTTCGGTCGACGGGCACGCGGTTCCGTGTGTGCCCCGGCCGTGGTGGCCTGTTCGTGCCCTTCGGCGGGCGGGTCGGCGGCTCGTCAGCCGGCGTCGTCGTGCCGCAGGGCGCGCCACTCGCGCGGCGAGACGCCGTACGCGGCCCGGAAGGTCCGGCTGAAGTGCGCCGGGTTGACGAAGCCCCACCGCTGGGCGACCACCGACACGGTGGGGACGGCGCGGCCGCGCCGGGCGAGTTCGCGGGCGCAGGCGTCCAGGCGGAGCTGCTGGACGAGGCGGCTCACCGTCACGCCCTCGCCCTCGAAGAGCCGGTGCAGGTAGCGCACCGAGATGTGGTGGGCCTGCGCGATCCGTTCGGGGGTGAGGCCCGGGTCGCCCAGGTGCCGGTCGATGTGGGCCCGGATCCGGTCCACCAGGTGGGCGTTGGGGCCGACCGGCTCGTCCGCCGTGCGGGCCGACGCCAGCTGGGCGATGAGCGCGCTGAACAGGTCGGCGACGCTGCCGGCCAGCCGGTCCCCGACCGGCGTGGGGTAGCTGGGCGCGGAGGAGGCGAGGACGCCGAGCACGGAGAGCAGCACCGGTCCGCACCCCTCGGCCGGCCCGACGGCCGTGGCCGAGGCGTGCCGCAGCTCGCTCTCCGGCACCCCCAGCAGGCGGCGCGGCACGTGGAACAGGTGGGTGCGGAACCGCTCCGGGTAGTCCACGGCGTACGGCCGCGCCGTGTCGTACAGGACCAGCCCGCCCGGCGGCACCTCGGCGCGCCGCCCGTCCTGCTCCAGCACGGCCCGGCCGGAGACCTGGACGCCGACCCCGACCTGCGGCTCGCTCCGCGGCACCCGGGCGATCAGCGCGGCCGTACGGGTGAGCCGGGCGGCGTCCGCCTCCAGGGTGGAGATCCGCACGTACCCGAGCCGGTGCGACTCCAGCAGCCCGTCGAACGGGCGACCGGTGTGCGGGCGCACCTCCAGGGGCACCAGCGTCCGCGACACCGCCCCGCTCC
This sequence comes from Kitasatospora sp. NPDC053308, assembly GCF_055585785.1. Classification (NCBI taxonomy): domain Bacteria; kingdom Bacillati; phylum Actinomycetota; class Actinomycetes; order Kitasatosporales; family Streptomycetaceae; genus Kitasatospora; species Kitasatospora sp. NPDC053308. Next base: position 213,255 of record NZ_JBVJJY010000004.1, read on the forward strand.
AGAAAGCCGCCTTCTCACCGTCCGCGACCGCCGCCGTCGTCACCCGCACGCCCGTCTCACCGTCCTTCCGCCGCCGGACCTCCCGCACGGTCCCAGCCTGGGGGGTCCGCGCGACGGGCCGGTAGGTCATCTGACTGTCGTGTTCGGACGGCGGACGGCGGGGCCCGGTGGAGGCGGGCGGCACGGGGCGCCCGGCCGGGTGTTCCGGCAGGTCGGGAGGGTGCTGCGGCGGGTGGGCTGACGGGTGCGCCGGAGGGGGCGCAGGGTGGACTGCCGAGTCGGCGCGTGGGGGTCAGTCGCCGTCGAGGGCGTGGGCGAGGGCCGCCCTCGTGGTGATGCCGAGCTTCGGGAAGATCTTGTACAAGTGGGCCCCGACGGTGCGCGGCGACAACTGCAGCCGGCGCCCGATCTCCTTGTTGGTCAGACCGGTCGCGGCCAGCCGGGCGATCCGCAGTTCCTGGCCGGTCAGCTCGGCGGCACCCTCGGCCGGTGCGTCCGGCGCCTGGGCCACCGAGTCGCCCGCGGCCCGCAGCTCCTCCTCGCACCACGCCGCCCAGGGGTCGGCCTGGAGGCGGCGGAACACGTGGCGGGCCGCGCGCAGCGCCTCCCGGGCGCCGGGCCGGTGGCGCCGGCGCAGCCAGGACCCGTGCGCCAGCCGCAGGCGGGCGAGGTCGAAGGCCCACTGCTCGGCGCCCGGCACCGCGTAGGCGGCGCGGTAGGCGGCGTCGGCCTCGTCGTCCTCGGCGGCCAGCGCGGTGGCGGCCGCGTACAGGAAGGCGTGGCGGTCGGAGATCTCCGCCGAGCGGGCGGCGGCTCCGGCCGCCAGATGGGCGCGGGCCTCCTCGCGCCGGCCGGTGTGCACGGCGGCCGTCACCAGGTCGAGGACCAGCGCGTGGTGCCAGGGCGGGCCGCCGATCACGCGGCCGGGCGGGGTGAGCTCGCAGAAGTGGGCGTACGCCTCCTCGTAGCGGCGGTGGGCGAGCGCGGCCAGGCCGCGCAGGTGGGTCAGCCGGTCGAGGACGTACCGCATCCGGGCGCGAGTGGCGACCGGTCGGATGGTCCGCTCGACCTCCCGGAGCCCGGCCTCGTCCCCGCGCCCGGCCAGGAAGTGGGCGTGGTACTGGCGGAACATCAGGGCGTTGGTGTGGTAGCCGAGCTCGTCCGCGATCTCGGCTTCGCGCAGGCAGACGGCCGCGCGGTCCCAGTGCCCGAGCAGGTAGTCCTGGTGGCACTTGGCCTTGGCCACCGAGCCCTGGGTGGCGTAGCCGTGCAGTCCGGTGAAGCGCTGCCACAGGTCGCCCACCGGGCAGTCCAGCGCCGAGGCGGTCCACAGCAGCAGCCAGGCGGCGCCGGCCTCCTGTTCCTGCGTCATGCCCTCGGCCACCGTCCGCAGCGCGGCGGCCGCGTCCGGGCCCGGGTCGGTCCAGGCCCGCAGGCAGAGCCGGCCCGCCTCCGAGACGTTCTCCCGGTGCCGTTCCAGGGCGCGCCAGGCCCACGGGTCGTCGGTGTAGGTGGCGGCCAGCAGGAGCTTGAAGTAGGCCTGCTCGACCAGCCCGCCGAAGGTGTCGGCGCCCGGCGCGGTCAGGGTGTCGAGGGCCGCGGGCAGCAGCGCGGCCGAGGACTCGAAGTCGACGTGGTGGCTCTGGTCGGCGTAGACCACCGCGTACGAGAACAGCGGGGCGATGTCCGGCGGGACGGTACTGCTCTTCAGTTCCTCCACCAGCGCGGCGGTGTGGCGCAGCTGGCCGCCGCGGGCGGACATGACGGCGGCCCAGGTGAGCCGGCGGACGCGGTCGCAGGAGCCGGGGCTGAGCGCGGCGGCGCGTTCGAGCAGCAGGGCGCCCTCGGCGTCGCCGCCGCGGTCGGCGAGGTCGCGGCCGGCCTCCTGGAGGCGGTGCGCGAGGTCCGCGTCGGGGAGCAGGGCGGCGGACGCCTCGTGGACCAGCCGCCGGGGGTCGTCCGGCGCCAGGGCTTCGGACAGCGCGCGGTGCGCCTCCCGGCGTTCGGTGTCGGAGGCGGCGGAGACGACGGCGGTGCGGACCAGGGGGTGACGGAACACCAGCTGCCCGGCCGGGTCGAGCCGGGCCAGGCCGTCCGCCTCGATCCGCTCCAGGATCTCCCGGGCGTTGTCGTCGGCGAGGGCGCGCAGCCACTCGCCGCTGCCGGACTCGGAGCCGGCGGCCAGCGCGCCGAGCAGGAGCAGCCGGCCGACCTCGGGCGTCACGGCCTCCAGCCGCTCGGCGAACATCCGCTCCAGCTTGCGCCCCAGCGGCAGCCGCTCGGGCAGCGGGGCGGCTCCCCGCTGCTGGGCGGCCGCCAGCTGGCGCGGCAGCTCGACCAGGGCGAGCGGGTTGCCGGCCGCCTCGGTCAGCACGCGCTCCCGGGCGGGCGGGGCGAGTTCGGGGTGGTTGGTGCCCAGCAGCAGCGCGGCGTCCGCCCGGGGCAGCGCCTGGAGGTCGACGGCCTCGGCCGACCAGGTCTGGGCGGCGGTCCCGTCCGGGCGGGTGGCGCCGACGATGACCACCGGGAGGTCGGCGCAGCGCCGGTGCAGGAAGGCGAAGACGGTCGCGCTCGACGAGTCGAACCAGTGCAGGTCGTCCAGGAGCAGCAGGACGGGTGCGGTCCGCGCCGCCTCCTCCAGCAGCACCAGGGCGGCGGCGCCGACGGCGAAGCCGCTCGGCGTGCCGGAGCGGACGCCGAGCGCGCTCTCCAGGGCCTCCCGCTGGTGGGCGGACAGGGCGCCGGAACGCTGGAGCGGGGACCAGAAGGCCTGGTGGAGGGCGCCGAACGCGAGGTCCGTCTCGGCCTCCGCGCCGACGGCGCGCAGCACGGTGAAGCCGCGCTCGCGCGCCGCGTGCTCGACCCAGGCCAGCAGCGTGCTCTTGCCGACGCCGGCCTCGCCGCGCAGCAGCACCGTGGAACCGCTCCCGCCGTCCACGGCCTGGACCAGCGCGGCGGTCAGCAGCTCCGTCTCGCGCTGCCGTCCGACCAGGCTCGGAAGCCGCCTGTCCTGCGCCACTCCTCATCCCCCTCGGGTCTGGTCCGCCCGTTCCCCGGGCACCCCAGGTTACCGCCCGCCGGAGGGCCCGGCTGCCAGGTGTCCCGCCGGGAAGGGGGCTCTGGTCTGCGGTGATGCCCGTACGGTATCGGTCGGCCGGGGTGAAGCCCGCGAGCCGGCGCCGGTGTTCCCCGCGGGGGGCGCCGGCGCCGGCGGCGGGGGCCGCCGGGCGGTCCCGGACGGGATCGGGACGGATCGGGACGGGGTCGGAACGGGATCGGGTCGCGTCGGGACGGGGTCGGGGCGGGGTCCGGGCGGACGGCTCAGGTGGTCGGGGCGAGGGTGTCGTCGAAGGTGGCGGCCGCGAGTCCGAAGGACAGCGTCATGCCGATGCCCGAGGTGACCGAGAGGGCGCGGACGCCGGGAGCCAGGTCGCGCACCAGCAGGGGGCGGCGGGAGCTGCTGGCGTAGACGCCCTGCCAGCGTTCGAGGATCCGCAGCCGCTCGACGCCCAGGACCTCCGCGACCGCGCCGGTCAGCAGCTCGTGGGTGCGCTCGTCGACGAACGGCGGCGTGGTGGCGTCGTAGTGGTGCGAGTCGCCGACCAGCACCGTGCCGTCCGGGAGCCGGGTGAACATCACGTTGGCGCCGATCTCCAGCAGGTCGGCGCTGTGCCCCAGGACCTCCTCGCGCAGCCGGGCGGCCGACGGGCGGGCGGTGAAGGCGTCGTAGCGGAGCATCGAGGTGGCGGTCAGCACCGCGGAGTCGGTGCGGAAGCCGGCCGGGGCTTCGGCCCGGGCCATGGTGAGCCGGCAGCGCTGGATCCCGTGGTCCTCGGCGATGTCCGGGAACAGGTAGTCCAGGTCGTGGCCGACGCAGATCAGGATCCGGTCGCCGTGCACCGGGCCGCGCGTGGTGTGGACCGTCCCGGACTCGACGCCGGTGACGGCGGTGCCCCACAGGACGCGGCCGCGCGGCTGCCCGGCCACCCAGCGGGCCAGGCCGGGCGCCGCCTCGCGCGGGTTCACCCGCAGGTCGGCGGGCAGCAGCGCGCCGCCCACCAGGTCGTCGGCCGTGCCGTCGGCCCGGCCGAGCAGGTCGGCGGTCTGCGCGGCGGTGCGCAGCTCGACGGCGTCGCCGCCGCGCTCGGCGCGCAGCTCCTCCAGGACGGCCGCCTCGGTCGCGGACCGGGCCACCACCAGGGTGCCGGCCTCGGCGGCCCAGATGCCGGCGGCCTCGGCGGCGCGCAGCCAGCCGGGGCGGGACCGCTGGGCGAGGGCGAGCAGTTGGCCGTCCTGGGCGCTGATGCAGCAGTGTCCGAAGTTGCGGATCGAGGCGCCGACGGGCTGCCGGTCGCGCTCGACGACGGTGACGGAGAGCCCACGGCTCAGCGCCTCGAAGGCGTGGGCCAGGCCGATGATGCCGGCGCCGACGATCACCACGTCGCTGCGGCCGGGGTCGCCGGCGGGCGTACGGGGGGTGGCGGAGGCGGTGGTGGGTGCGGTGCTGCTGCTCATGACACCGGATTCGATCACTGTCGACCTCGCCGGTCAAGACGTGTCTATACAAGTTACCGTTCGTTCATCTCCCCGACGGCCACCGGACGGTGCCGGTTGTCCTGGGAAAAGACCAGGTGGACCGGCTTGAGAAGTCCCATCCGCGGGTGCCATAGTCAACTTGTGAAGACAAGTGAGGACCTCCCCCTCCACCAGCGGCTCGGCGCCGAGTTCCGCCGGCGCATCGAGACCGGCGAATGGCCCGAGGGTGAGCCGGTGCCCAGCGAGTCCCAGCTCTGCGCCGAGTTCGGCACCTCCCGCGGGCCGGTCCGCCAGGCCCTGGCCATACTGCGCAACGAGGGCAGCCTGTCCGGCGGCCGCGGCAAACCGCCCGTCGCCCGCCGCGCGGCCCCCTCCCAGCCGTTCGGCACCTTCCTGTCCTTCACCCAGTGGGCCCGCACCATCGGCCGCGAGCCCGGGCAGACGACCATCGAGGTGGCCCGCCGCCGGGCGACCCCGGAGGTGGCCGCCCGGCTCGGCCTCGACGAGGGCGAAGCGGTCGTCGAACTGCTCCGGCTGCGGCTGCTGGACGGCGTTCCGGCCATGCTGGAGCGCTCCACCTTCGTCCACGAGGTCGGGCGCTTCCTGTTCGACTTCGACCCGGACACCGGGTCCGTCTACCAGGAACTGCTGCGCCGGGAGGTCGACCTGCACCACGCCCGGCACACCATCGACGCCGTCGCCGCCGGGCCGCAGGACGCCGAGCTGCTCCGGGTCGCCGCCGGGGCGCCGCTGCTGCGCGTGCGCCGGCTCACCACGTCGAGCCGGGGCGTGCCCCTGGAGGACGCCGACGACCGCTACCTGCCGGCCATGGCCACCTTCACCATCGAGAACACCATCGAAGGCCGTACCGTCATCGGCCGCTACCGCACCGAAGAGGACTGACACCGTGATCGAGCTCGCCGCCCTGGACATGGCCGGTACCACCGTCGACGAGGCCGGTGCCGTCTACCGCGCGCTGCGCACCGCCGTCGAGCGGACCGGCGTCACCGTCGCCGAGGCCGACCTGCAGACCTGGATGGGCACCGACAAGCGCGAGGCCATCGCCGCCCTGGTCCGCCTCGGCGGCGGCACCCCGACCCCGGAGCTGGTCGAGGAGAGCTACGCGGCGTTCGCCGCGTACCTGCGCGAGGCCTACCGGACCACTCCCCCGCAGGCCATCGCGGGCGTCGAGGCCGCCCTGGCCGAGCTGCGCCGGCGCGGCATCAAGGTGGCGCTGACCACCGGCTTCAGCGACGACGTGGCCTATCCGCTGCTGGAGTCGCTGGGCTGGTCGGTCGGCGAGGGCGGCAACCTGGACGCGGTCGTCACCTCGGACGAGGTGCCGCGCGGGCGCCCGGCGCCGCACATGATCCACCGGGCGATGGAGAAGACCGGGGTCATCGACACCCGCCGGGTGCTGGTCGCCGGTGACACCGTCGTCGACGCCGAGGCCGGCGCCAACGCCGGGGCCGGGGTCGTCGTCAGCGTGCTGACCGGCGAGCTCTCCCGCGCCGACTTCGAGGGCCACCCGCACACCTACGTGCTGGACAGCGTCGCCGACATCCCGGCGCTCGCCGAGGCCAGGCCCGCGGCCTGAGCCGTACCGACGACGCGAGCCGCCGGGGTGACATCGCACCCCGGCGGCTCGCGTCGTCCGCGTCGTCCGGCGCCCTCGGCGGTCCGCCCCGGCCGCCCGCTACTGCGGGGTCACGTAGGCGCCGGAGATGCCGCCGTCCACCAGGAAGGTGTTGGCCGTCATGAAGGAGGAGTCGTCGGAGGCCAGGAAGGCCACCGCCGCGGCGATCTCCTCCGGCTCGGCGAAGCGGCCGAGCGGGATGTGGACCAGGCGGCGGGCGGCCCGCTCCGGGTCCTTGGCGAACAGCTCCTGCAGCAGCGGGGTGTTCACCGGGCCGGGGCACAGGGCGTTGACCCGGATGCCCTCGCGGGCGAACTGCACGCCCAGCTCGCGGGACATCGCCAGCACCCCGCCCTTGGAGGCGCTGTAGGAGATCTGCGAGGTGGCCGCGCCCATCACCGCGACGAAGGAGGCGGTGTTGATGATCGAGCCCTTGCCCTGGCGCTGCATGTGCGGGATGGCGTACTTGCAGCACAGGTAGACGCTGGTCAGGTTGACCTCCTGGACCCGCTTCCAGGCGTCCAGGCCGGTGGTCAGGATGGAGTCGTCGTCCGGCGGGGAGATGCCCGCGTTGTTGAAGGTGATGTCGAGCCGGCCGTACTCGTCGACGGCGCGCTGGAAGAGGTCGCGCACCGCCGCCTCGTCGGTGACGTCGGCCTGGATGAACAGGCCGTCGACCTCGTTGGCGGCCTTGGCTCCGGTCTCGGCGTCGAGGTCGACGCAGACCACCTTCGCCCCCTCGGCGGCGAACCGGCGGGCTGTCGCCAGGCCGATGCCGCTGCCCGCGCCGGTGATGACGGCCACCCGGCCGTCGAGTCGCTGGGTCATGCTGATCACTCCTCCGTGGAGATGAAGACGTTCTTGGTCTGGGTGAAGGCGTCCAGGGCGTCCGGGCCGAGCTCGCGGCCGAGCCCGGACTGCTTGAAGCCGCCGAAGGGCGTGGTGTAGCGCACCGAGGAGTGCGAGTTGACGGAGAGGTTGCCGGCCTCGACCCCGCGGGAGACCCGCAGGGCCCGCCCGAGGTCCCTGGTCCAGATGGAGCCGGAGAGGCCGTACTCGGTCGCGTTGGCGATCCGCAGGGCGTCCTCCTCGTCGCGGAACGGGACGACCGCGACGACCGGGCCGAAGACCTCCTCGGTGAAGGCGCGGTCGTCGTGCGCCACCGGCGCGAGGACGGTCGGCGGGTACCAGAAGCCGGGCCCCTCGGGCGCGCTGCCGCGGAAGGCGACGGCCGCGCCGTCCGGCACGTACGAGGCGACCCGGGCCCGGTGGGCGGCCGAGATCAGCGGACCCATCTCGGTCTTCTCGTCGTTCGGGTCGCCGACCCGCACCCCGCGGACGGCGGGCTCCAGCAGCGCCAGGAAGTCCTCGAATACGGAGGCCTCGACCAGGATCCGGGAGCGGGCGCAGCAGTCCTGGCCGGCGTTGTCGAAGACGGCGTACGGCGCGGTGGCGGCGGCCTTGGCGAGGTCGGCGTCGGCGAACACGATGTTGGCGCTCTTGCCGCCGAGTTCGAGGGTGACGGGCTTCACCTGCGCGGCGCAGCCCGCCATGATCTCCTTGCCGACCCGGGTCGAGCCGGTGAACACCACCTTGCGCACGTCGGGGTGGGTGACGAAGCGCTGCCCGACCACCGGGCCGCGGCCGGGCAGGATCTGCAGCACGCCCTCCGGGATCCCGGCCTGCAGGGCGAGTTCGCCCAGGCGCAGCGCGGTGAGCGGGGTGAGCTCGGCGGGCTTGACGATCACGGTGTTGCCGGCGGCCAGCGCCGGGGCCAGCGCCCAGGCGGCGATCGGCATCGGGAAGTTCCAGGGGACGATCACCCCGACCACGCCGATCGGTTCCTGGAAGGTCACGTCGATGCCGCCGGCCACGGGGATCTGCCGGCCGAACAGCCGCTCGGGGGCGGCGGCGTAGTACTCGATGACGTCGCGGGCGTTGCCGGCCTCCCAGCGGGCGTTGCCGAGGGTGTGGCCGGCGTTGGCGACCTCCAGGGCGGCGAGGTGCTCGCGGTCGGCGTCGACGGCGGCGGCGAAGGCGCGCAGCAGCCGGGCCCGGTCCGCGGGCGCCACCCGGCGCCAGCTGTCGAAGGCGGTGCGGGCGCGGGCGACGGCGGCGTCGGTCTCGGCGAGGCCGGCCAGTTCGACGGTGGTGATCACCTCCTCGGTGGCGGGGTTGACGACCTCGAAGAGGTCCGGTTCGGTCATGGGCGGTTCTCCCGGGGCTGGCGGTGGTCAGGGCGGTGGACGAGGGGTCGGGGCGGTGGACGGGCCGGTCAGGGCGTGGCGGAGGCGATCAGGGGGTGGCGGAGGCGATCAGGGCGTGGAACAGGCGCAGGTCGTCGTGGTCGGTCTCGGGGTGCCACTGGACGCCCAGCGCGAAGCGGTGGCCGTCCAGTTCGAGGGCCTCGACGGTGCCGTCGGCGCTGTGGGCGGTGGCCCGCAGCCCGGCGCCGAGCCGGTCCACGGCCTGGTGGTGGTAGCAGGAGACCTCGGTGTCCGGTCCGAGCAGGCCGGCCAGCCGGCTGCCGTCCACCAGCTCGATCCGCTGCCGGACGAAGCGGGCCGGGACGACCTGGTGGCTGCCGTCGGGCAGGTGCTGGACGAGGGTGCCGCCGAGTTCGACGTTGAGCAGCTGCATGCCGCGGCAGATGCCGAGCACCGGGAGGTCCCGGGTCAGGGCGCAGTGCAGCAGCATGCTCTCCCAGTCGTCCCGGGCCCGGTTGGGCGGACCGGTGCGCGGGTCGGGGGCCGCCGCGTAGCGCGCCGGGTCGATGTCCGATCCGCCGGCCAGGACGAGTCCGTCCAGGGCGTCGAGCAGGTGCTCGGCCCCGCCGGGCTGCGGGGGCAGCAGCACCGGGGTGCCGCCCGCGCCGACCACGGCGTCGACGTAGGTCTGCGGCACCAGGGAGGCCCGCTGCCTCCAGACGGACCAGGCGGCCTCGTCCTGGTAGCTGGTGATGCCGATCAGCGGTCGGCGGCGGTCGTCGCGGATCACAGCCGCTCGAATCCGCGGCGCCGCTCCCAGTCGGTCACCGCGCGTTCGTAGGCCGCGAGTTCGGTGCGTCCGGCGTGGGTGTAGTGCCGCACCACGTCCTTGCCGAAGGCCTCGGTGGCGACGGCGCTGCGCTCGAAGGCGTCGACCGCGTCGCGCAGGGTGGCGGGCACCCGGGGAGCGTCGGAGGCGTAGGCGTTGCCGGTGAACTCCGGTTCGAGCTCCAGCTGCTGCTCGACGCCGTGCAGTCCGGCCGCGATCAGCGCGGCCACCGCGAGGTACGGGTTGACGTCGCCGCCGGGGACGCGGTTCTCGAAGCGCAGCGACGGGCCGTGGCCGACCACCCGCAGGGCGCAGGTGCGGTTGTCGCGGCCCCAGGCGATGGCGGTGGGCGCGAAGCTGCCGGGCACGTACCGCTTGTAGGAGTTGACGGTGGGGGCGAGCAGCAGGGCGAAGTCGGCCAGGCAGGCGAGCTGTCCGGCGAGGAAGTGCTCCATGGTGCGGGAGAAGCCGTGCGGACGGTCCCCGGCGAACACCGGCGCGCCCTGCTCGTCGCGCAGGCTGAGGTGGATGTGGCAGGAGTTGCCCTCGCGCTCGTCGTACTTCGCCATGAAGGTGAGGCTGCAGCCCTCCTGGGCGGCGATCTCCTTGGCGCCGGTCTTGTAGACGGTATGGTCGTCGCAGGTGGTGAGGGCGTCGGCGTACTTGAAGGCGATCTCGTGCTGGCCGAGGTTGCACTCGCCCTTGGCGGACTCGACGGTGAGCCCGGCGCCGGCCATGCCGTTGCGGATCCGGCGCAGCAGCGGCTCGATCCGGCCGGTGCCGAGGACGGAGTAGTCCACGTTGTACTGGTTGGCGGGGGTCAGCTTGGCGTAGTCCTTGTCCCACGCTTGTTCGTAGCTGTCCCGGAAGACGATGAACTCCAGCTCGGTGGCGGCCTTGGCGTGCCAGCCGTAGCCGGCCAGCCGGTCCAGCTGGCGCCGCAGGACCTGCCGTGGCGAGACGCTGACCGGGGTGCCGTCGTGGTGGACGACGTCGCACTGGACCATGGCGGTGGCGGGGTGCCAGGGCACCGACCGCAGGGTGGCGAGGTCGGGGCGCAGCACGAGGTCGCCGTAGCCGTTCTCCCAGGACGAGACCTCGTACCCGTCGACGGTGTTCATGTCGACGTCGACGGCCAGCAGGTAGCCGCAGCCCTCGGCGGCGCCGGGCACCACGTCGGAGAGGAAGTAGTCGGCGGCGAGGCGCTTGCCCTGCAGGCGGCCCTGCATGTCCGTCATGGCGAGCACGACGGTGTCGACGGACCCGTCGGCGACGCGGGCGCGCAGCTCGTCGAGGGTGAGCCGGGGGCTGGTCATCGGATCTCCAGTTCGGTGTCGCGGGCGTCGGGTGCGGTCGGCGGGCCCTGGACGTGCGGCCCGGTGAACCAGTGCCGGGCGGAGGCCAGCCACCACACGCCGGCGAAGCCGACCACCACGGCCACCGCGACGGGGGTGTAGTTGAAGTTCTCGGCGGTGATCGGGTTGGTGGTGGGCAGCATGAACAGGACGGTGATCAGCGCCGTCCAGGCGACCGCGAGGATGCCGATCGGCCGACTCCAGCGCCCGAGGTGCCAGGGGCCGCGGTCGAAGTCCCCGCCCTGGCGCAGCCGCAGGTACACCGGGATGACGTAGGAGATGTACAGGCCGATGACGGAGATGGAGGTCACGGCGGTGTAGGCGGTGTTGTTCCAGAGCGCGGGCAGGCCGAGCAGCAGCGCGCCGCCGGTCGCCAGCCAGACCGCGTTGGTCGGGGTCTGGGTGCGGGGGTCGATCCGGTGCCACAGGCGGGAGCCGGGCAGCGCGCCGTCCCGGGAGAAGGCGTAGATCATGCGGGAGTTGGCGGTGACGGACGCCATGCCGCAGAAGAACTGGGCGCCGATGACGATCAGCAGCAGGACCTGGGCGCCGCCGGAGCCGATCGCGTCGATGAAGATCTGCGCGGGCGGGACCTCGGTGTCGCTGTTGAGCGCGCCGTCGTAGTCGCGGATCGCGAAGGTGATGCCGAGCAGGAGTATCCAGCCCGCGGCGAGCGAGACGGTGATGGCGTTGACGATGCCGCGGGGGCCGGAGCGGGCGGCGTCGTGGGTCTCCTCGGTCATGTGCGCGGAGGCGTCGTAGCCGGTGAGGGTGTACTGGGCCATCAGCAGGCCGAGCATCGCGACGTAGAACTGGTTCTGGAAGCCCGTGCCGTTGACGAACTCGGTGAGCACGAAGGAGGCCGAGGCGTGCTGGTCGGGCAGCACGGCGAGCGCGCCGACGATGATCGCGACACCCACCAGGTGCCACCACACGGACACGCTGTTGAGGACGGCGACCAGGCGCACCCCCCGGGTGTTGAGCAGGCCGTGCACCAGCAGGATGACGGCGAAGATCTCGATGGTGTGCACCGGGCTCGCCTCGACGCCGAAGCGCAGCGTCAGGAAGGCGTTGGCGAAGAACGCGGCGCCGAAGTCGACGCCGGCGGTCACCGCGACCTGGCCGAGGAAGTTGAACCAGCCGGTGAACCAGCTCCACGCGGGCCCGCGGCTGCGGCTCAGCTTGGCCGCCCAGTAGTACAGGCCGCCGGCGGTCGGGTAGGCGGAACAGATCTCGGCCATGGCGAGGCCGACGAAGAGGGTGAACAGGCCGACCACCGGCCAGCCCCAGATGATCAGGGCCGGGCCGCCGGTCTTCATGCCCGTCCCGTAGAGGGTCAGGCAGCCGGAGAGGATCGAGACGATGGAGAAGGAGACGGCGAAGTTGGAGAAACCCGACATCGAACGGGCCAGTTCCTGGGTGTAGCCCAGTTCGCGGAGCCGTTGTTCGTCGGCGGAAACGGCGGCGGTGTTCTCCGGAAACACGACGGGGGAAGGCTGGTCGGGCGAGCGTGCGTCGGTCATGGGCACCCCTGGGGGTTGAGGGTGTGCCGGAGCGGACACGGCCACGACGGCGTGGCGCGCTCTCCCCGGCGGGTTCGACGGTCGGACGGCTCTTCAATGGTCTGGAATCAGGCCATTGGGTGGGTGAGCAGCATCGTTCCGGCTGGGCCGGGGCCGCGTCAAGAGCAGTGGGGGAACGCGACGCAACGAGTCGCCGCTCCCGCTCGTAGGTACGATTCCGGCGTGGACCTGGACGAAGCACGAGAACGCGCGCGGCTCGACTGGCGGGCCGGCGCGATCTTCCGCCCGGTCCGGACCGGCAACGCCTTCGAGGAGACCGTCGAGCGGCTGCTCCAGGCGATCAAGCTCGGCGTCTTCGGCCACGGCGACCGCCTCCCCGCCGAACGCGAACTCGCCTCCCGGCTCGGCATCAGCCGCGAGACCCTGCGCGAGGCGCTGCGCACCCTCCAGCAGGCAGGCTGCGTCGAACCCCGCCGCGGCCGCTACGGCGGCACCTTCGTCACCTACCGGATGCCCGCCCCCGACGTCGCCGACCTGCGCCGGGCCGCCCGCGACCTCGGCGGCGCGCTGGAGGACGCCCTGACGTACCGACAGGTGCTGGAGGTCGGGGCCGCCGAGGCCGCCGCCCGCCGCGAGCTCACCGCCGACCAGCGCGCCCACCTGGAGAGCCGGCTCGCCGAGCTGGAGGACGCCCCCTCGGAGCAGTACCGGCAGCTGGACTCCCGCTTCCACCTCGCCATCGGCGAACTCACCGGCTCCCCCACCCTGGCCGCGGCCATCGCGGAGGCCCGGATGCGGCTCAACGACCTGCTCAACGCCATCCCCATGCTCGACCGCAACATCGAGCACGCCGCCGAGCAGCACCGGGCGATGACCCGGGCTATCCTCACCGGCGACGGCGACGCCGCCCGGCGCGCCACCGAGGAGCACCTCGCCGCGACGGCCGCCCTGCTCCGCGCCTTCCTGGCCTGAGGCCGCGGCTCCCCGGACCGGGGGCCCGTGACCGCGGTGGTCGTCGCTCGTTCTCGACAGGTGCGGCGCGTTCTCCTCGCGGCGCCCCGTCGCCCCGCCCACGTTGGGAGCCGAGCGTGTACGACGACGCCCTCATGCTGCGGCGCATCGACGCCCATCCGGTGCTGTTCCTGCTGCTCGTCGGTGTCGCCGGAATCGGCATCGGGCTGTGGTACCAGGCGAGTTGGCGGGCCGGGCGGCGGGCGCTGCGGGCCCCGTGCGCCCTGGGCACCGCCTGCCTGTTCACGCTGAACGACGGCTCGATGGTGCTGGGGCTGTGGGTCGGCCCCGTCGCCGCCGGGCACTGGTTCGTCCTCGTGCTGCGCTGGATCTGCGCCGTCTTCCTCCTGGGGGACGTCCTGCTGCTGCGCGAGGTGCTGCGGTACGGGCGCCGCGACGCCCCCGCGCGGAGGTCGGCGGCGGCGCACGTACGGATCGTCGCGGGCGTCGTCCTCCTCTACGCCGCCGGCTGGGTGCTGTTCAAGAGCACGGTGGACGACGGCCTGTACCTCGCCGCGATCGTCCTGGAGGGCGCGCTCGTGCCGTGCTGGACCACCGCGCTGATCCTCAAACGCCGCTCCCGGGAGGGTCTTTCGGTCGCGGCGGCCGCCGGAGCGGGGGTCTTCGTGGCCGGGTCGTTCGCCGCGACCGCCGTGCTCGGCGGTCCGTTCCGCGCACTGCCCTGGCTCGCCCTGGGGCTCCTGTGCGTGAGCGCCTCGGCCGGGGTCGTCCGGGCCCTCCGCGGCCTGCCGGACACGCCCGAGGCCCACGGCGGCGGTCTCGTGCCCGGTCCGGGCCGGCGGCGGTCGGCCGCCGGCCCGGAGTTCACCGGGGCCGGTCAGGACAGGTAGTCCTCCAGGCCGCCGTCGCGGCGGATGTCCAGGGTGACGCAGTGGAAGCCGCCGCCGAGGACCCGGGAGTGCCGCAGGCGGTGCGGGAGGACGGTGATCCCGGCGTGCTCCAGCAGCTTGATCAGGCTGTCCTGGCCGGATTCGACGATCGCCGTGTCCGGGGAGACCATCAGCAGGTTCATGCTGATCCAGCTCTCGCTGAGCGCGTGCTCGGGGGTGTCGGCGGCGGGCTCGGCCGGCGGGCACCACAGGACGTCCCAGCCGCGCAGCGGCTCCGGAACGGTCTCCAGGCTGATCCGCTCCGGGTTGAGCAGCACCAGCCCAGGCCGCAGCAGGGCGATGGTGCTGTCGATGTGGGTGTAGCCGTAGATGTCGCGCAGCGGGTGCAGCCGCAGGCCGCCGTCCCCGAGCAGGCCGAGGGTGGACTCCAGCCACCGCAGGCCGAGTTCGTTGCCGCTGCGGGAGACCTGGTAGAACACGTCCCGGCCGAGCCGCAGCACGTTCGCGGCGTCGAAGACCGGCTCGGCCTCGCCCAGCAGCGGCAGCCCGTCCTCGTCGAACTCGAAGAGCTCGTCCGCCAGTTGCGGCCGGGGGGCGGCCAGCCAGCGGGCGCCGCGGCGCAGGTAGTCCTGGAAGAGCCCGCGCAGCCCGAAGACCTCGAAGTAGCGCTGCCGCATCGGGCTGGCCACCTCGATCACCGTCTCGCCGACGACCAGGGTGAGGTCGCGCGGGCAGTAGGAGTGGAAGCCGCCGTCCGCCGTCCACAGCGGGGAGGAGAAGGCTGCCGCGTGGTCGACCGGCTCGGGCTGGTGGACGGTGACGCCGAGGCCGCGCAGGGTGGCCACCAGCGCGTCCAGGTCCTCCTCGGTCTCCTCCACGACCTGCCGCGAGTACGGGCCGACCTCGATCGAGCCGAGGTCCGCGGCACGGGTCTTCGGGAAGCAGGACAGCCACGAGGACGGCTCGGTCTGCTCGGGCAGCCGGGCACCGACGGCGGTGCCGACCACGACCTCCCGCAGAGTGGTGAACTCGTCCCAGCTGTGGACCGGACGGGCCGGATCGGACATGACTCCCCCTTGACACGGGTTTAGGGAAAAGCGGATACGCCGCGGCGAACGCGACGACGTCGAACTGACGGCGATGGCGGCGGGGACGGGGTGAGCGCCGAACGACCGCGCACCGCGGAGCGGGGTTCGGGGCGCCCCGGACCGGCGGAAGCGGCACAGGAGACCGGTACGGAGCATTCGCCGCACCGCCCCCGGGCGGCCACGGCGTACGGGACATCACCGGCCGGGCAGCCGAAGTCGCCTTTCGACGGGCCGGGATCGATCGTCAAGCTACCCGCCCGCCCGACGGCGGCGCAAGGACCGTGATCGGCACCGGATGCGCCGCCGTCGCGAACCGGCGGTCGATCGTCCCGTTGTTCAATTCCCCTGGTCCGGCGCTGATCAATTCCCTTGCCACGAAGCCCGGGTGGGGAGACCGGCGCTCACCACCGCCAAGCCCGGCGGATCCGGCTGCCGCCGGCCAGGGCCAGCAGCGCCCCGCCCGCCGCGGCGACCCCGGCCACCGCCAGGTTCTGCCGCTGCGCCCGCCGCCGGTCGGCCGCCGCCGCCCGGGCCGAGGCCGCCAGGAACGCCCGCTCGACCCCGGCCGCGGCCAGTTCGCCGGCCGCCACCCGCCGCATGAGCTGCTCCAACCGGACGCCCCGGTACAGCAGTTCCGGATCCCGGTCGGCCGCGGCCCAGCCCCGCGCGGCCGCGGTGAGCCGGCGCTGCTCCCCCAGCGTCCCGCGGCCCTCGGCCAGCCAGCCGCGCAGCCTGGGCCAGGCCTGCGGAAGCGCGTGGTGGGACAGCTCGACGGTGTCCCGGTCCACCACTACGAGCCGTGCCCGGACCAGCCGTTCCATCACCTCCGCCACCCCGGGGCCGTCGAACTCGGCCCGCCGCACCGGCTTGCGGGTGCCCTCCTCGACCCCCGGCACCAGCTCGACGCCCGCGACCGGAACGCCGTCGACCGTCAGCCCGTCGCCCAGCGCCAGCACGTCGGCGGCGGCGCCCCCGCCCGCGCCGAACGGCTCCCCGCCGAGCAACTCCCCGCCGAGCCGCAGGAACACCGTCCTCGCCCGGGCCCGGTCGGCCGCCTCCAGCCCGTTGTACAGCGTCTCCGCCGTCCGGGCCAGCGCACCCTCGAACCCCCCGGTGGCCTGGAACCCGGCCAGGGTCAGCGCATTGCCGCTGCGCCGTCGCCAGGTCTCCAGCAGCGCCGCGGACAGCAGCGGGAGCGCGCCCGGCTGCTGCGCGACGGTCGAGATGAGCTCGGCCAGCAGGGCGCCCTCGACGGTGCAGCCCGCCCGCAGCGCCGGTTCGGTGATCGCCCGCCGCAGCTCGTCCGGTGCCGGGCGCCCCACCGACAGCACCCCGTGCCGACCGGCGTCGGCCAGCCCCGGGTGCTCGGCCAGCAGCGGCCCGCTCTGGTCCGAGCGGACCACCAGCACCACCCGGCACCGCGGCGGCGCCGCCACCGGCAACCCGGCCAGGGCAGCCCCGCCCGGAGCGCCCGCGGCGGTCGCCACCAGCGCGTCCAGGAAGCGCGCCCGCTCCGCGGCGTCCCGGCAGCGGGTGCGCAGTTGCTCGCCCTGGTCCACCACCAGCACCGGATCCCCGGCCGTCGGCCCGGACGCGCCGCGCGTCGCCTCCCCGGCTCGCTGCCCGAGCCGGGCGAGCGCCAGCGCGTACGCCTCCATCGGTCTTTCACCGGGCGTCAGCAGCGCCACCGGCACGCCCGCTCCCGCCGGGGCCCGCCCGCTCCCGCCCGCGCCGCGCCCCACCGCCGTGCCGGTGACGCTGCCGACGCCGGGCCTGCCGGCCGCCGCACCCACCGCGGGGACCCCGCCGAGCCGCGCCAGCAGACCCGCTCTGACCAGCGAGGACTTGCCCGCCCCGGACGGCCCGGAGAGGATCACCAGCCGCCGTTCTCCCAGCAGCGCGACCAGCCGGTCCAGCAGCGCCTCGCGGCCGAAGAACCGCTCCGCGTCGACCGCCTCGAAGGCCGCCGCACCCGGGTAGGGCGCCCGCCCGGCGTCCTGCGCGCGCCGCCGGGCGGCGGCCTCGGCGGCCAGGTCGGCGGCGAGCAGCTGCCAGCGGTGCCGCCATTCCCGCACGTCCCCGCCGCAGGCCTGGACGTAGGCGAGGGTGACGGAGAGGCTGGGCAGCCGGCGGCCGCCCGCGGCCACCGACAGGCTGGCCGCCGAACAATGGGCCCGGAGCGCGAGTTGACGGTACGGCGGACTTCCGGCGCGCTCCCGCAAGGCCCGTAAGTCGCCCGCGAACCGCAGCAGCGGTCCGTCCCCGGGGTCCAGCGGACTCTCCCGACGCGGCACAACGGCCCCCCTTCTTCGTTGAAGCGGTGTCCTGACACCCTGGCGTGCCCACGCGTCCCGAGGGTCGCGCGTGTCTCGTGGCCATCCCCCGGTGATTCATCATGCACAGCACAGTTGGCGCCAAACAATGGTGCGTACGGGTCGGTTGTTCCGAGTTGATGTTCAATGTCCAGCCGTACGGCGCCGAACAAAGCCGGTGGGATAGAACCGGGGCCCGCAGCCTTCGCTGACTTCGGAGTCGTCCATGAAGTTCACGCGGTACTGCCGTTCCCTGCTGTCCACCCCCGCGATGGCGGTGGAGCGGTACGGCAAGAGCCATCAGTCCGGGGCCGACATCGCCATGGTCGACCTGGAGGATTCGGTCCCACCCGCCCGGAAGGAGGAGGCCCGCCGGCTCGCCGAGGAGTTCTTCACGCTCCCGTCCACCAAGCTCGCGCGCAGCGCGGTGCGCATCAACACGCTGTCCGGTCCGGACGGTCTGCGCGACCTGATCGCCATCACCCGCTACCGCGTCAAGCCGGACCTGGTGCTGATCCCGATGGCGGAGTCCCCCCGGGACGTCGAGATCGCGGCCGGCGCGCTCGGCCCGGACTGCCCAGAGACGGAGTTCCTGGCCGTCGTGGAGACCCCGCTCGGCATCGAGCACGCACCCGCCATCGCGGCCGCCGGGCACCGGCTGCGCGGGCTGGTCTTCGGCTCGGCCGACTACGCCTTCGCGGTGGGCGCCCGGCTCTCCTGGGAGGCCCTGGCCCACGCCCGCGGCCGGGTGGTCAACAGCGCCCGGGCCGCGGGGGTGGAGGCGATGGACGCGCCGTTCTTCGAGGTCGCCGACCTCGCCGGGCTGCGCCGCGAGGCCGGGCTCGCCCGGGACTTCGGGTTCAGCGGCAAGATCGCCGTCCACCCGCGCCAACTCGCCCTGATCAACGAGACCTTCAGCCCGGACGAGGAGCTGCTGGCGCGGGCCCGCCGGGTGGTCGCGGCGGGCCTGGAGAACGGCCGCTCGGTCACCGTGGTGGACGGGGTGATGGTCGGCATGCCGTTCTTCGAGGCCTCGCAGCGCCTGATCGAGCAGTTCGACCCGCCCCGCCCCGACGTCCCGGGCGTCCGGCCCGGGCCGGACGTCCCGCGCCAACGGGACGCCCCACCCCGGCCGGACACCCCACCCCGGCCGGACACCCCGCCCGGGCCGGAGGACCGACCCCGCCCGCAGGGCCCCGCGCCCGCCGACCCCCCGAACCACGCGACGGAGATGTGACGATGACCGAAGAATCGATCCTGGGCCCGCGCCGGTACCGCAACGCGGAGGCCATGCTCGCCACCGCCGACCCGGTCTGGCAGGCGGCCGCCGCCAACGGCCTGATCGGCATCACGGTGGACTCGGAGTCCAACAACCGGCTGATCGTCCGCGAGACCGGCCACGAGTTCGCCAACATGGTCTCCTGCGCGTACCTGGGCCTGAACAACCACCCCTCGGTCGCGGCCGGCGCGGTGGACGCGCTGGCCGAGTCCCGCAGCACCTGGCTGGTCACCTCCACCACCCGGATCCGGCACAACCTCCTGGTGCGCCTGGAGGAGGAGCTGGGCGAGCTGTTCGGCGCGCACGTGCTGCCCGGGGCGTCCTGCACCTCGCTCACCGCCGGCATCCTGCCGCTGATCGCCTCCGGCCACCTGGACGGCACCTGCCAGGGCGGCGGCGGGCCCCGGGTGATGGTCTTCGACCGCTTCTGCCACTTCTGCATGGCGTACGTGAAGCCGATCTGCGCGGACGAGTCGCTGGTGCTGACCTGCCCGCACAACGACCTGAACTACCTGGAGGACGTCTGCCGGAAGTACCCGCGGGTCGCCTACGTGGCCGACGGCGCGTACTCGATGGGCGGCGCGGCGGCCCTCGACGGACTGCTCGAACTCCAGGACCGCTACGGGCTGTTCCTCTACATCGACGACTCCCACTCGCTGTCCATCATGGGCGAGCGCGGCGAGGGATTCGTCCGCTCCCGGCTGGAGATGAACCCGCTGACGGTCATCGTCTCCAGCCTCGGCAAGGGCTTCGGCACCGGCGGCGGCGTCGCGATGCTCGGCAACCGCGAGCAGTTCGAGTTCCTGCACCGGCACGCCGGCCCGGTCGGCTGGTCGCAGAACGTCGCACTGCCGCTGGTGGGCGCCTCGCTGGGCGCCGCCGCCATCCACCGCTCGCCCGAACTGGCCGAACTGCAGGCGAAGTTGAACCACAACATCGACCTCTTCGACGAACTGCTGCCGACCACCTTCGCCGGCAACGGCCTGCCGGTGCGCCGGGTCGACGTCGGCGACGCCGAGCGGGCGGTCAAGCTGTCCGCCCAGCTCTTCGAGCGCGGCTTCTACAGCTCGGCGGTGTTCTTCCCGATCGTGCCCAAGGGCGAGGCCGGGCTGCGGCTGATGATGCGCGCCGACATGGACGAGCGGCTGATCCGGGAGTTCGCCGGCCACGTGAGGGAACTCACCGCCGACCTCTAGGACGTGCTCTGTGACGTGGCCGAGATCTGGAACGCGGCCGGACTGTGTGATGTGGCCGGACTCTGTGATCTGGCCGGGATGTGGCCGGACTCTGTGATGGGGGGAGCGTAGCGATGGACGGAACCGAGCCGAACGGCTACCGGCGGATCGGCGAGCGCCGCTACCGCGAGGTGGTCGGGCGCTACTACGAGGAGTTCGAGGTCGGCGAGGTGGTCGAGCACCGCCCCGGGCGGACCGTCACCGAGCTCGACAACGTGCTGATGAGCATGCTGAGCATGAACGACGCCCCGCTGCACATCGACGCCGCCTACAGCGAGCACACCCCCTGGGGGCGGCCGATCGTCTCCAGCCTGGTGACGCTCAGCATCGTCGGCGGGATGACCGCCCGCTCGACGAGCGGGCGCACCATCGCCAACCTGGGCTGGGAGAACATCCGGATGACCCACCCGGTGTTCACCGGCGACACCCTCTACGCCGAGACCGAGACGCTCGCCAAGCGGCTGTCCAAGAGCCGCGAGGGGCAGGGCATCGTGAGCTGCCGCACCACCGGGACGAAGTCCACCGGCGAGGTCGTGGTGGTGTTCGAGCGCAGCTTCCTCGTCCCGCTGCGCGGCCACGGCCTGGACGACGTCGCCGGGTACTGAGCCCGGTCCTGACACCTCCGGCGGCGGCCGAGGCCGGCGTCGCGACGCGGCCCCCCGGGCCCGGCAGCGGACTGTCGGGCCCGGGGGTTCGCGCGCTCACTCCTCGCGGCCGACGTCCACCAGCACCTTGCCCATGGTCTCCCGCGCCGCCAGTGCCCGGTGCGCGCCGGCCACCCCGGACAGCGGTACGGTCCGGTCGATCCGCGCCACCAGCCGCCGCCCGGCCGCGAGGGCGAACAGCCGCTCGGCGATCCCGGCGAACAGCACCCGGTCCGCCAGGACGTGCTGCAGCCAGAAGCCCAGCAGGCCCGCCGAGCGGTCCGCCAGCTCGTCCACCGAGAAGCTCTCCTCCGGTCCGCCCCGGGCGCCGACCGACAGCAGCCGCCCGAACGGCGCCAGTGCGGCCAGCCCCGCGCGCAGCACCCGCCCGCCGACCAGGTCGACGAACAGGTCCACCCCGCCCGAGCGCGCGAGCCGCCCGGCCAGGTCGGGGTCCCGCGGGTCGAGCGCCGCGGCGGCCCCCAGCGAGCGGGCGAAGTCCCGCTTCGCCGGGGTGGAGGCCAGGGCGATCACCCGGCCCGCGCCCAGCTCCCGGGCGAGCTGCACCGCCAGGTGGCCGACCCCGCCGGCGGCGGAGGTCACCACCACGGTCTCGCCCGGCCGCAGCCGCCCGGCCAGGGTCAGCGCCCCGTAGGCCGTCGCCCCCTGCTCCAGCAGCGCGACCGCCTGGTCGTCGTCGACGCCGTCCGGCACCTCCACGGTGTGCGCCGCCTCGGCGCACGCCACCCGGGCGTACCCGCCGCCGGCGCGCAGCAGCGCGGCGACCCGCCGCCCGTCCCCGCGCCGCCGCCCGACCACGTCGGCGCCGAGCACCGCGGGCAGCGGGTAGCGCGCGTACTCGCCGGTCCGGCAGTGCAGGTCCGCGTAGTTGAGCCCGGCCAGGGTGACGTCGATCAGCACCCGGCCCGGGCCGGCCGCGGGCTCGGGCACCGTCTCGGTGCGGAACTCCTCCGGCCCGCCGTAGCGGTGGATCACCGCCGCCCGCATCCCGTTCACGGCCGCCTCCGGTTCAGCCGCGTCCGGTTCATCCGGCGAAGAGCGCGAGCAGCCGGGCCTGCAGGGCACGGGCGGCCTCCGGGGTCTCGGCGACCACGCAGTACATCACCGACCCGTCGGCGGGCGCGAAGTCGCAGCTGTACAGCACGCCGGTGCCGGTCCGCGGGTCGAAGGCCAGCCCGGCCTCGTGGAGCGCGGCCACGCCCCGCGCGAAGGAGGGCACCTTGAGGCCGGCGAGTTCCAGGATGTACCGCGCGTCGCGGTGCTCCTCGCGCAGCAGACGGCCGAAGTAGGCGTCGTGGAGGTGGCTGGAGCCGGTGAGGCGGCCGTTGGTCTCGTGGAACCGGATCTCGCCCTTCGGGGTCAGCACGGCGTCCGCGCTGACCGTGCCCCGGTAGCCGATCACCCGCAGCGACTCGCACAACCGGGCTCCCTGTGCGACGAGTTCGGCCCGCACCTCGGCGTCCGGGGTGACCGGCGGGGTGATCTCGCCGATCACCACCGGGTCCATCACCATCTCGCCGCAGCCGGAGAGCACCACGGCCGCGTCGTCGATCAGGAACTGCGCGTACAGCGGTGCCGAGCCGGCGAAGTACTGCTCCACCACGACCCGTTGGCCGCGCCCGCCGGTCAGCCAGTCCCACCGCTCGGCCACGTAGCCGGCCACCGCCGCCCGGTCCGGCAGGGTGACGACGCGCTCGGCCCCGGCCGCGTCCACCCGCTCGTCCCGGGCCAGGATCTCGTTGCCGAAGCCGCCCGCCTGGTACTCGACCTTCACCATCACGCTCCGGCCCCGCCCCAGCAGGTCCTCGACCGCGGCCTCCACCTCCGCGGGCGAGCCGGCCACCCGCCCGGGCGGGATCGGCACCCCGGCGCCGGCGGCCAGCGCCCGGAACCCGGCCTTGCTGTTGACGAGCGCGTTGCCGCCCTGCGCGGCGAAGGCGTGGCCGGGCATGGCGTGCGCCAGGCCGAGCCCGGCGGCCAGGTCGGCCACCGCACCGTTCGGCGATATCGCCAGCACCTCGTCGACGGTGCGCCCCTCCAGGACGCGGCGCAGCTCCGCTCGGAAGGCCGGGTCGAGCAGGCGGTCGGTGGTGAGCACCTGGTCGCCCTGGTCGCCCGGCGGCGGCACCACGAAGGTCAGGCTGTCGGCCCGTACGCCGGTGAGCCCGGTGACGTACGCCAGGTACTCCGGGTCGGGGCCCCAGGGCAGCACCAGGACGTCGCCGTCCTCGGCCCACCAGAGCATCCGCTGCGCCCCGCAGCCGGCGAACCTCAGCTCCAGCGGCGTCATCCCGGTGAGGTCGCCGACCATCTCCTCGGTGCGGTTGTTCGCGATGCAGAGCGTCGTCATCCGGTGAACTCTCCTGCCGTTCGGCGCTGTTGCGGCCCTCGCGCATGGCACGGGTGTGGCGTGCGCTACTGGTGTAGCGCACCGGGGTTGTTCTGGTTCGGCTCTCGGTCATTGAACAAAACGCCGAACAACCGGGCGGCCCACGACCACCGCCCGCGCCGAGCCCCGAGGCCATGCGGACACCGGCGGACACCGGCGGGCACAGGCGGGCACAAGGACTGTCATCCGGTCTGATCAAAGGAGTTTCCCGAGGGCTCTTGCCAGGGCCATGCCGCATTGATAAATTCGCCCACAGCGCAAAAACTGGTCCGGCGACAGCGCCCATTTCCTGTCGCATCCCATAAGCCGACCAAGTCATCACCAACTCCTTGCAAACAGGCAACCGTTGGGGAATTGTGCTGTGACGCCGAATTACGATCCGCTGGATCCGGCCATGCTCCGGGATCCCTATCCGCATTACGCCCGTCTCCGCGAGAACCACCCCGTCTTCTGGCACGACGGAATGAAGTCCTGGGTGCTGACGCGCTACGAGGACTGCCGGAACGTCCTGCGCAACCACGAGGTGTTCGCCCGTGACCGGCGCAGGACGGGCGAGGAGATCCCGGAGTTCCGGCAGAGCCTGCAGACCCTCGACCCGCCGGCCCAGGCACCGCTGCGCTCGCTCATCATGAACGCCTTCCACGCGCAGGACCTCGACCAAGTCGGATCGCGCGCCCGGCAGCGCGTCGGGGAAATCCTCCGGGAACTCGCCGAACGGGATTCCTTCGACTGGATGCGGGAAGTCGCCGCGCCGCTCGCGCTTTCCATCACGGCCGACCTGCTGGGCGTACCGGAACCGGATCCCGAAGATTACGTCCGGATATCCGAGGCCATCGCCGAACGCATGGACGCCGGCCTCAAACCCGAGAACATCGCGCGCGGGGACGAGGCCCGTGCCCGGCTCAACGCGCTGGCCGAGGAGTGGTTCGCCGCGGCGGACGACCGGCCCGGCGTGCTGCGGGACATCAAGCAGCGGGCGGTCAAGGCCGAGATGCCCGCGCACTACGTCTCCAACAGCACCGGCATGATGTTCAACGCCAGCTACGGCACGGTCTACGCCACCGCCGGCAACGTGATGCTGACGCTGCTGCAGCACCCCGAGGCGCTGGAACGGCTGCGCGACGAGCGGCTGCTGACCTCCGGCGTCAACGAGCTGATCCGCTACGACGGCCCCGCGCAGGGCACCAGCCGGGTGGCCACCCGGGCCGTGCGGATCCACGACACCACCGTGGAGCCCGGGCAGATCGTGCTGACCCTGATGGCGGCCGCCAATCGCGACCCGCGCGAATTCCCCGACCCCGACCGGCTCGTGCTCGACCGCACCCCCAATCGGCACCTGGGGTTCGGCTGGGGGACGCACGCCTGCGTCGGGGCCCTGTTCGGCCAGGTGGCGATACGGGAGCTGATCGTCTGTCTGCTCGCCGCGCCCGGGCGGCTGCGGCCGGCGGGCACGCCGACGCGTCGGCCGACGGCGACCGTACGCAGCCTGGACGTGCTCCCGGTCGCCTTCGACCGTTGAGCAGTTCGGGAAGGTCCGTGATCCGGCCCGGAAGGAGGGGTGTGCCATGAGCTACGACCACTGAACCGTCCGGAGCAGCAGCTGAGTCGACGTGGGGCCGACGGCCGTCCGACACGACCGCCGGCCCCACCCCGCCCGGCCGCCGCCGCGCCCCGCCGACCGCAGCGGCCGACCGACAGCAGCGGCCGACCGACAGCAGCGGCCGACCGACAGCAGCGGCCGACCGACGGCAACGGCCGACCGACGGCAGCGATCAACCAACGGCCTCCCTCGACGTCAGTGATCAGTCCCTCGCGAAAGAGTGGTCCATGCAGCTGAACAGTCATGACGAGTGGTCACCGCTGAAGGAGATCATCGTCGGATCCGCCGCCAACTACACCTCGCACGACCGCGAGCTCTCCTTCGACCTGTTCTTCCACGAGAACCTGTTCCGCTCCGACTGGGCCTACCCGCGCTTGCAGCAGGCCGAGCGCGCCACCGTCGGCGACCGGTCGTGGCGGATCAAGCAGCAGTACGTCGAGGAGCTCCACGAGGACGTGGAGGGCCTGGCGGAGACCCTCGCCGGACTCGGCGTCACCGTGCACCGGCCGGTACCGCTGCCGCCCGACGCCAAGCCGATCGCCGGCTTCGGCTGGAGCGCCGCCCCGGTGCCGCCGCTCAACCTCCGCGACAACACCCTGATCCTCGGCGACGAGATCATCGAGACCCCGCCCGCCATCCGCTCCCGGTACCTGGAGACCCGCCTGCTCGCCCCCGTCTTCACCGACTACTTCCGGCGCGGGGCGCGCTGGACCACCATGCCCCGGCCGATCCTCACCGACGCCTCCTTCGACCTGTCCTACGCCCGCGACACCGAGACCACCCTCGGCGGGCCGACCGAGCCGATCGAGGACCCGCAACCCTCCCCGTACGACGTCGGGTTCGAGATGATGCTCGACGGCGCGCAGTGCCTGCGGCTCGGCCGCGACCTCATCGTCAACATCGCGAACGCCAACCACGCCGCGGCCTGCGACTGGCTGGAACGGCACCTGCGCGGGACGCACCGGATCCACCGGGTGCACCGGATGAGCGACAACCACATCGACAGCATGCTGCTGGCGCTGCGGCCCGGCGTCTTCCTGGCCCGGCACGAGGGCGTCCGCGACCTGCTGCCGGAGCCGTTCCGCCGCTGGAAGCTGATCGTGCCGCCCCAGCCGAGCGAGGACCACTTCCCGGCCTACGACGACGGGGACCTCGTCCTCACCACGCCCTACATCGACCTCAACGTGCTGTCGGTCGGGCCCGACCAGGTGCTGGTGAACGAGGCCTGCGTGGAACTGGTCAAGGTCCTCGAACACGAGGGCTTCACGGTCGTCCCGGTCCGCCACCGGCACCGGCGGCTGTTCGGCGGCGGGTTCCACTGCTTCACCCTGGACACCGTCCGCACCGGCGGCCTCGACGACCTCACGGCCTGAACCGAGCGAACGGGGAGAGACGTGCGCCTGCTGATCGCCAACGAGGTCGACCCGATGCTGTCCTGGGTCGACTTCCGGTCCTACTCCCAGCGGCTGCTGTGGTGCGCCGAGGACGGCGACGTCCTGGTGCTGCCCGGCCCGCCCGGTGCCGACTTCCTCCGACACGTGGCCTCGCTCACCGGGGTGGACCCGCAGTCCCTGACCTTCCTCGTCCCGCCGCCCGGCCGCTACCAGGGCAAGGTGATCGACCCCTACGCCCTGCTCGACCAGGACTTCCTGGCCGCGGCGGCGAAGGCCGTCTCGGCCGCGCCCGCGCCGGCCACGGGCCTGCTGTCGTGCTGGCCGAGCCCGGTGGTGCCGCGCTTCGCCGCGGCCCTGGGGCTGCGCGGGCTCGTCCCCGGCGCCGCGTTCATCGACCAGGGCGGCGGTGAACTCGCCAACAGCAAGGCCGAGTTCCGCGCCATCGCGGCCGCCGCCGGAGTGCCGATCGCGCCCGGCGCGGTCTGTCGCAGCGGCTACGAGGCCGAACGCGAGATCCCCCGGCTGCTGGCCGGCACCGGAGCCGTCCTGGTCAAACAGGCGCACAACGGCGCCGGGGCCGGCAACCAGCTGGTGGTGCTCGACCACGGCCACCGCACGGACCACGTCGGCGCCAAGTTCCTCCACCTCCTGGAGCCGGGCCCCGAGGCCGTCGCCGCCTACGTCGCCGAGCAGTGGGCGTGGGCCTCCCGGGACGGCCGCTACCCGGTGGTGGTCGAGGAGTTCCAGCCCGCCTCGCGCACCGTGTACGCCGAGTACCTGGCCGAGGACGACGGCGTCCGGTTCACCGCGACCGGCGAACTCGGCTACCGGGAACGGCGGCTGGTCCGCGAGTCGACCCCGGCCATGGGCCTGTCCACCGAGGTGGAGGACCGCCTGACGGCCGGCGCCGCCCGGCTCGCCGAGGCGTACCGATCCCTCGGCTACCGGGGTCACCTCAGCGCGGACGCCGTCGTCGACGCGTCGGGCCGGCTGGTCTTCACCGAGATCAACGCCCGCGTCACCGGCTCGCTCCACCTGTACGGCCCGATCGGCGGCCGGGTCGTCGACACCGCCCGCCACCCCCGCCGCAGCGTCACCCAGCACCGCACCCCCGCGCACTGGCCCGCCCTGGAGCTGGACGAGTTCCTCACCGCCGCCGCGGCCGCCGGACTCGGCTACGACCCGGTCGAGCGGCGCGGCGTGCTGGTCTCCATCCCGCCCGTACCGGGCGTCCGCGGCGGGTTCGACTACTGCGTCGTCCACGACGGCGCCGACGAGGAGGAGGACCTCCTGCGGCGCCTGGACGGAGCGGTGTGCCCGACCTGACCACCCGTCCGGGGACGGTCTCCCGGCTCCGGACGGCCTCGCGGCTGCTGCGGCCCTCCCGGCTGCTGCTGGACGTCACCCCGCTGCGCGACTCGCCCGCGTTCCGCCGGCTGTGGCTGGGCCAGGGACTGTCCCAGATCGGCGGGCAGATGACGGTGTTCGCGGTGGCGCTGCAGGTCTACCGGCTGACCGGGAGCTCCGCCGCGGTCGGCCTGCTCGGCCTGGCGGTGGCCGGGCCGGTCGTGCTGTTCGCGGCCGTCGGCGGCAGCCTCGGCGACACCCTCGACCGCCGCCGCCTGGTCCTGGTGACCAGCAGCCTGCAGGCCGGCGTCTCCGTGCTGTTCGCCGTCCAGGCCTTCGCCGGACTGCGCTCCCCCGGCGTGCTCTACCTGCTGGTGGCGCTGCAGTCGCTGGTCGGCAGCGTCAACGCCCCGGCCCGGCGGGCCTTCACGCCCCGGCTGCTGCCACGCGACCGGCTCGCCGCAGCGGCCGCACTGAACGGCCTGACCATGCAGCTCGGCGCCGTCGCCGGGCCGGCCTGCGCCGGGCTGGTCACCGCCGCCTGGGGCCTCAAGGCCTGCTACCTGCTCGACGCGCTCAGCTTCGGCGCGGCCCTGTACGGCGTCGCCCGGCTCCCCGCCATGCCACCCGGGGGCGGCGCGTCCGCCCGGAAGCTCGCCGGCGTCGGCGAGGCGGTGGCCCTGGTACGCAGCCGGGGCGAGCTCGCCGGGGCGTTCCTCGCGGACCTGTGCATCGCCCTGGTCGCCTCGCCCGCGGCCCTGCTGCCGGCGGTCTGCGCGGAGCGCTTCGGCGGGCGGCCGCAGGAGCTCGGGCTGCTGGTCGCCGCCGGCGCGGTCGGCGGGGTCCTCGCCTCCGCCTGCTCCGGCCCCGCCGGGCGGGTCGGCCGTCCCGGCCGGGCGGCGCTGGTCTGCTGCGCGGCGTACGGCGCGGCGGTCACGGCCTTCGCCCTCGCCGACGGACTCGCCGCCGCGCTGCTGTGCCTCGCCGTGGCCGGGGCCGCCGACACCCTGGCGGTCGTCTTCCACTCCACCGTCGTCCAGCTCAGCACCCCGGACCGGCTGCGGGGCCGGATCAGCGCGGTCGAGTTCGTGGTCGGCGTCGGCGGCACCCAGCTCGGTCGGCTGCGCGGCGGAACGCTCGGCGCCCTGCTGGGGACGAGCGCAGCCGTCCTGGGCGGCGGCCTGGCCGCGGTGGCCGCCACCGCCCTGGTCGCGGCCGCGGTGCCGGCGTTCACCCGCTACCGGGCCGAGCCCGCTGAGACGGCCGGTCCGGGCCAGACGGCCGGTCCGGGCGAGGAGGCCGGTCCGGGCGAGGAGGCCGGTCCGGGCCAGACGGCCGGTCCGGGCCAGACGGCCGGTCCGGGCGAGACGGCTGAACCGATGACGGCGACCGGGACGGCTGGACCGACGACGACGGCGGCCGGGACATGAAGCGCGCAGCGACCAGGAGGATGCCATGCACGTGGTGTTGATCGGGGCCCGGTCGGAGGCGATCGAGGCCCTGCTCGCCGACGGCCACACGATCACCCTGCTCTACGAGGGCGGCGAGCACCGCCGGGTCGAGGCCCACCGGGCGCGACTCGCCCGCTGGTGCGCCGTCGACTCCTACCTGGTGGTGGAGTCGCTGTGGTCGGCCCTGCACCACGTCGGCGCGCTCGCGCCCGACGGGCCGTCGGGCGGTGCGGTGGACGCGGTGGTCTCCGTCCAGGAGCACGGGATGGTGCCGGCCGCCCTGCTCGGCCGACTGCTCGGCGCCCGGGCGATCGACCCGGAGGTGGCGCTGCGCTGCCGGGACAAGGCCCTGCAGAAGGCGGCCTGGCGGGCGGCCGGCCTGACCACGGCGGACTGGCTGGTGGTCCCCGACGCGGGCGACGGATCCGTGGCGCAGGCCGCCGCCGCGGCGGGCGTGGCCGCCCCGTACGTGGTGAAGCCCACCGCGGGCGCGGCCACCATCGGTGTCGCGGCCGCCGACACGCCCGCCGAACTGGACGTTCTGACGGCGGAGTCGGTGAGCAACTCGCCCGCGCGGCGGCGGCTGCTGGTGGAGCACCGGGTGCCCGGCGCGGAGTGGCACGTCGACGGCGTGGTCCGGGCCGGCGAGCCGGAGGCGCTGCTGGTCTCCCGCTACCTCACCCCGCTGATCGAGACCAAGCGCGGCCGGCCGGCCGCCACCGTCTCCCTCCCGCCCCGCGACCACCCGGAACTCTACCGCGAGGCGACCGAGCTGACCGGCCGGGCGCTGGCGGCGCTCGGGCACCGCGACGGGGTGTTCCACTTCGAACTCTTCGGCGGGCCGGGCGGGTTCACCGCCGGGGAACTCGCCGCGCGCCCGGGCGGGCACATGATCGGCGCGCTGGCCGAGCGCGTCCTCGGCGTGGACATCTGGGCCGCCGCCGTGCGGGCGGTGACGGGCGACCGGCCGCCCGGCCGCACCCGCCCGGGTGGCGCTGGGGGCCGCGTGGTCGGCTTCACCGACATCCCGACCGTCGCCGGCGCGGTGAACCGGCTGAGCCGGGCGGACGTCGAGGGGATCCCCGGCGTGGTCGACGTCGAGATCAAGATCGCGCCCGGGGAGGTGATGCCCGACATGGACGCCAACTCCGGCATCCGGATCGGCACGGCGCTGGTCGAGGCCGCCACCGAGCAGGAGTGCCGCCGGGCCCTTCGCCGCGTCGCGGACCTGGCCCTCACGCTCAACTCCGCCCCGGAGCACCCCCTCCCGCGGCAGGGCACACCGCCGGACCACCGCGAAGCCGGTCGCGGACACGACCGGAAAGCCGACCGAGAAGCCGACCGAGAAAGCGAAACGATCTCATGAAGTACGAGTCCGTCGACCGTCACCCGCAGGCCTTCCAGCAGGCGGTGCCGCCGGAGCTGATCGAGGAGATGTGCCGGCGCGCCTTCGGCCCGCGCACCGAGGTGACGGCCGCGGTGGAGCTCGGCGACGGGATGTACAACTCCACCTACCGGCTGGAGCTCGGCGGCGGCGAGCAGGTCGTGCTGCGAGTGGCGCCCGAGCCCGCCCGGCAGTTCCGCAGCGAGCGGCAGCTGATGCGCAACGAGTACGCGGCGCTGCCGTACCTGGCGCCGGTCGCGCACCTGGTGCCGAGGGTCCTGGCGGTCGACTTCACCCACCAGCTGGTGGGCCGCGACTACCTGTTCCAGACGCTCCTCGGCGGCCTGCCCGCCCCGCAGGGCCTGCCCCGGCACCCGCGCCCCGCCTGGCGCGGCTTCTACGCCCACCTCGGCTCCATCGCGCGGGAGATCAACGAGGTCCGCGGCCCCTGGTTCGGTCCGGTGGCGGGCCCGGGACACCGCACCTGGGGCGAGTCGGTCGTCGCGGGCCTCACCGACCTCGCCGCCGACCTGGCGGATGCCGGGGTGGAGGCCGGTGACGTCGAGCAGCTGATCCGCCTCGCCGACCGCCACCGCGCCGTGCTCGACCGCGTCACCGAGCCCCGACTGCTCCACGGCGACCTGTGGAACGTCAACCTGATGGTGGCCGCCGACGCTCCCGAACCGGTGATCACCGGTGTGCTGGACTGCGACCGGGCCGGCTGGGGCGATCCGGAGGCGGACTGGACGGTCTTCATGGCCTGCCGCCGCCCGGGCACCGAACGCGACGCCTTCTGGGACACCTGGGGCCCGCTCGCCACCGACCCCGGGTCCCGTTGGCGGCGCCTGCTCTACACCGCCCGGCACACCGCCGCGATCCGCCTGGAGGCCGTCCGGCTCCGGGACGCCGAACAGGCCGCCGCCACCGTCGAGGACCTCCGTGCCCTGCTGGAACGGCTGAACGAGGGCGTGGGCTGACCGGAGTGGGCCGACCGGCCGGTGGAGGCGCCGAGCTCACGCGCCTCCGCCGCCTCCACCGCCTCCACCGCCTCCACCGGAACGGAACAGACCGCCGAGCCGGTCGACGAGACGCGCCCAGAACCCCCGGGCGCTCTCGGGGCGCCGGAGCGCGCCGGGGCCGACCGGCGGCTCGGGCAGGATGCCCTGCGCGTGGGCGGCAGCCAGCCAGGCCGGGAAGCCGGTGAGCATCAGGTCGTAGAGCTTGGCGTCGGAGATCCGCCGGGGGTCCTGGCCCAGGTGGAAGAAGCCCGAGTTGTCGACGGGCCGCTTCTGCGGGACGGCGAGCCGGTCGAGCTTCCGCAGGAAGTCGAACTGCCTGCTGTCCGGGTCTCCGAAGCCGATGAACTGCCAGAAGATCGGCAGCTTCGCCGCCTCGCACAGCCGCTGCTCCGCCGCGCCCTTGTTGATCGGTCCGCCGTCGGTCTGGAAGAGGACCAGCGCCGGGTCGGTGGTGCCGCTCTCGCGGTAGTGGCGGACGACGGCGTCCATCGCCAGGTGGTAGCTGGTCTTGCCCATGTGGCCGAGGCCGGCGACGATCCGCTCGATCCGCCCCTGGTGGTCGTGCAGGGCGATCTCGGTCTGCACGTCGACCTCGGTGGAGAAGAACACGACCGGCACGGTGCCGTCGTCGTCCAGGTGGGCCGACAGCCCCAGCACTCGGTCGGCGAGCGCCTGGACGCTGCCGTCCTTGTAGTAGGGCCTCATCGAGCCCGAGTAGTCGACCACCAGGTAGACGGCGACGGGCTGACCGCCCAGCCCCCGCTTCCCCACCGCCTCCCCGGCCGTCTTGTACAGGCTCACCAGCGCGGGCGCGCTCTGCTCGACCTTGCTCAGACTCACGGCCATCCGCCGCTCCCCTCTCCCGGACCGGCCCCGGGCCGGTCACCCGCGCATCCTCCCCGCTCGGCGGCGGGGCGACAACCCGCGCCCCGGGCTCGGAGCCGGGGCGCGGGGGTCACCGGGGGGGTCACGCGGGTCCACCAGGGGGCCGACGGGTGTCCGCCGGACCACCTCGGGACGTCAACGCCCCTGGAGCCGCTTGACGTTGTCGCCGAAGGTCCAGCCCTTCGAGCCGTCCCAGTTGACCGACCACGTCATGAGCCCCTTCAGCGAACCGCCGAAGGCGTTCCAGGCCTGGCCGACCAGCCCCGGGTCCATGTAGCCGCCGCCCGCGCCGGGCTGGGCCGGCAGGCCGGGCACCTGCTTGTCGTAGGGCACCTTGACCGTGGTGCCCTGGATGGTCAGGCCGTTGTTCAGGCAGGTGGTCTGGGCGGTGAAGCCCTGGACGGTGCCGGCCTGGTAGGAGTCGCCGGAGCAGCCGTACATGCTCCCGTTGTAGTACTGCATGTTCAGCCACCAGAGCCGGCCGTTGTCGGCGTACTTCTTGATGATCGGCAGGTAGGCGCCCCAGATCGACCCGTACGTGACGCTGCCGCCGGTGACGTACGCCGTCTCGGGGGCCATCGTCAGGCCGAAGCCCGCGGGCATCTGGGCCAGCACGCCGTCGATGATGCGGATCAGATTGGCCTGGGAGGCGGACAGCGTGCCGATGCTGCCGCTCCCGGACAGGCCGGTCTCGATGTCGATGTCGATCCCGTCGAAGTTGTACTTCTTGAGGATCGGGACGACGGTCGCCACGAAGCGGTCGGCGACGGTGCTGGAGCTCAGGTCGATCCCCGCGGCGGCGCCGCCGATCGACATCAGGATGGTCGCGCCGGCGGCCTTGGCCTGGCACATCTCGGCCGGGGTCGAGACCTTGACGCCGGCGTCCATGCCGTCCTGCCACTGGACGGTGCCGTCGGAGAGGATCACCGGGAAGGCGGCGTTGATCACGTTGTAGCCGTGCGCGGCGATCCGGCTGTCGGTGATCGGCACCCAGCCCATGCCCGGGTGCACGCCGTTCGCGGCGCCGTCCCAGTTCTCCCAGTAGCCCTGCAGCACCTTGCCGGACGGCTTGGGCTTGGTGGGGCAGGTGTCGCCGCCCGGCGGAGTGGTCGGCGGCGTCGTGGGCGGGGTGGTCGGGGGCGTGGTCGGGGGCGTGGTCGGGGGCGTGGTCGGGGGCGTGGTGGGCGGGGTGGTGCTGCCCCCGGGGCCGACCAGCGACACGTCGTCCGCGTAGTACGCGGGCTGCCCGTACCAGCCGTGCAGGTAGACGGTGACCGAGGTGGTGCTCGGCCCGGTGCTGAAGCCGACGCTGAGCCGGCTGTACGACGCGGCGCCGGGCGTCCAGGTGGACTGGGCGCCGGACAGGCCGTCGCCGGTGGCGCCCAGGTAGACGTAGCTGCCCTGGACGTAGGCGCTCAGCGTGTACTGGGAGTTGGGCTGCACGCTGACGGTCTGGGTGCACTGGGCGTCGTCCTGGCCGGACGGCGTGGCCTTGAGCGCGGAGGCGCCGGAGTGGACCGGGCTGCCGACGACCGCGCCGGAGCCGCCGGTGCAGCTCCAGTCGGAGAGTCCGTTCTCGAAGCCGGAGTTGGCCACCAGCTCGGTGGTGGCGGCCCCGGCCGTGACGCCGCCGGCGACGGCGAGGCCGGCTCCGATCACGGCGGCGGCGCTCACCCCCGCGAGGGTGCGGCTCAGGACGCTCGGGCGTGGGGCGTGCGGGCGTGGAGTGTGGGGACTCCGATGGATCATGCGGTGCTCCCTTTTCCGCCGGGCGCCATGGACATGACCATCGCGTGGGGGTGTGACGCCCGGCTCCGGGTGAGGTGGGGGATTCGGGGGGCCGTGCCGGACCGGATCGTAGGAGCGCCGGCCGACCTCGTCAATAGGTCTGGACCACTGAGGTCTGGACCAATCCCCAGTCGCCCGGATCCGCCCCACTGACGCCCCGTCCGGGCATCCGGGCATCCAGGCATACAGGCATCCAGGCATCCGGAGGACGACCTCCCAGTTGTCGCGCGTAGAAACGTTCTTCCGCCGTACGTCTGGCCGTCGCCCGGAGCGGGCTGTAGGCATCTGATGGCACTGCTACAAACCTCAGCGCGCGACGTTCCCGTCCACGGTCACACCGCCGGCAGACGAGCCGGACGGTGGTCAGGAGGAAGCCCCATGCGGAGCACCCCGAACCCCCGGATCAGTCGAACCGCCGTGAGAGCGCCGCGCGTTCGGCGCCGGAGTCTGGCGGCGGCCTCCGCCGCGGCCGTCGTGGCGGCGCTGGTGGCGCTGCCCGGCGGCGTGGCCCAGGCGGCGTCGCCCGACATCGTGATCAGCCAGGTGTACGGCGGCGGCGGCAACTCCGGCGCCCCGTACACCAATGACTTCGTCGAGCTGTACAACCGCGGCACCGCCCCGGTGTCCGTCACCGGCTGGACGGTCCAGTACACCTCGGCCGGCGGCTCGACCTGGTCGCGGACCGCCCTCTCCGGGACGATCGCACCCGGCCACTACTTCCTGGTCCAGGAGGCCGCCGGGGCCGGCACGGGCTCCGCGCTGCCGACGCCGGACGCCACCGGCACGATCGCGCTGTCCGCGACCTCCGGCAAGGTCGCCCTGGTCACCAACGGCACGGCGCTGAGCTGCAGTTCGGGCTGCGCCGGTCTGCCCGGGGTGAAGGACCTGGTCGGCTACGGCAGCAGCGCGAGCTCCGCCGAGGGCTCGCCGACCGGCAACCTGTCGAACACCGCCGCCGCCCTGCGCGCCGGCGGCGGCGCCACCGACACCGACGACAACGCGGCGGACTTCGCCGTCGTCGCGCCCACCCCGCGCAACTCCTCCTCCACCGGCGGGGGCGGCGGCACCGGCGGCACCCGCATCCACGACATCCAGGGCGCCGCCCGCACCTCCCCGCTGGCCGGCAGCGCGGTCAGCGGCGTGCCGGGCGTGGTGACGGCCGTCGGCCCCAACGGCTTCTGGTACCAGGACCCGCAGCCCGACAACGACCCCGGCACCAGCGAGGGCGTCTACGTCTACACCGCCGGCGCGCCCTCGGTCGCGGTCGGCGACTCCGTCACGGTGAGCGCCACCGTCAGCCAGTACCGCCCGGGCGGCACCGGCGGCACCGCCAACCTGTCGATCACCGAGCTGACCGCGCCCACCGTCACGGTGGTCGCCCACAACGCGCCGCTGCCCGCCGCCACCCTGGTCGGCCCGGGCGGCCGGATACCCCCGTCCGCGGTCATCTCCAGCGTCACCTCCGGCGACGTCGAGACCGCGGGGAACTACCGGCCCGCCACCGACGGCCTGGACTTCTGGGAATCCCTGGAGGGCATGCGGGTCGAGATCGACAACGCGGCCGTGGTCGGCCCGACCAACAAGTACGGCGAACTCCCCGTCGTCCCGCAGGGCAGCACCACCCGCACCAACCGGGGCGGCATCCTGCTGCGGGCCGACGACGGCAACCCGGAGCGCGTCGTGCTCGGCAAGGCGCTCGCGCCCACCCCGACCGCCGATGTCGGCGACACCCTGACCGGCGCCACCGTCGGGGTGCTCGACTACGCCTTCGGCAACTTCACCCTCCAGGTCACCGCGACCCCGGCGGTCACCCCCGGCGGCACCGCCCCCGAGGTCACCGCCGCGCCGACGGCCGGCCAACTCGCCGTGGCCACCTTCAACGTGGAGAACCTCGCCCCGTCCGACCCGCAGAGCAAGTACGACGGCCTCGCGGCGGGCATCGTCACCAATCTGCGCGCGCCCGACCTAGTCGCCCTGGAGGAGATCCAGGACGACAGCGGTGCCACCGACGACGGCACGGTGAGCGCCACCCAGACCCTGGCCAAGCTCACCGCGGCCATCACCGCCGCCGGCGGCCCCTCCTACTCCTACCGGGAGATCGACCCCGTGGACGGCCAGGACGGCGGCCAGCCCGGCGGCAACATCCGCCAGGTGTTCCTGTTCCGCACCGACCGCGGCCTGTCCTTCACCGACCGGCCCGGCGCCGGATCCACCACCGCCGACTCCGTGGTGAACGCGGGCGGCACCCCGCAGCTCGCCTACTCCCCCGGGCGGATCGACCCGGCCGACACGGCGTGGAACTCCAGCCGCAAGCCGCTGGCCGGCGAGTTCCGCTGGAACGGCAGGCCCGTCTTCGTGATCGCCAACCACTTCAACTCCAAGGGCGGCGACCAGCCCCTCTTCGGCCGCTACCAGCAGCCGGCCCACCCCTCCGAGACCCAGCGCCACGCCCAGGCCACGGCGGTGAAGGCCTTCACCGACCAGCTCCTCGCCGTGGACCCGAACGCCTCCGTCATCGTGCTCGGGGACCTCAACGACTTCGAGTTCTCCCAGACCGCCGACATCCTCACCGCCGGCGGCTCCCTCACCGACCTCCCGCGCACCCTGCCGCTGCCCGAGCGCTACACCTACGTCTACGAAGGCAACTCCCAGGTGCTGGACCACATCCTGATCTCCGGCGCCCTCGCGGCCACCTCGTACAGCTACGACATCGTGCACATCAACAGCGAGTTCAGCGCCCAGCTCAGCGACCACGACCCCCAGGTCGTCCGCATCCCCCTGCCGTAAGCGCCCCGGCCCCCGGTGCCGGCCTCCCCCGTGGGCGGGGAGGCCGGCACCGGCCGTGCCACGGACCCATCGGCCCGGAGAACCGCAGGTGGGGCGGCGCGCGGGTGGGGCTAGGGTTCGGTGCATGACCACGCACGTCCCGCTCCACTTCACCCGCACCACCGACCTCGGCGCCCACGACGACCTCGTGCTGAGGCTCGGCACCTGGCGGCACGCGTGCGATTCGTACTACCTCGGTCTCGACGACTCGCCCACGATGGGCGCCGGCATCGCGTCGGGCCTCGTCCGGCTCGTCGGCCAGTGGCTGGAGCAGCTCGACCGGCTGCCCGCCGAAGGCCCGGCGTTCCTGCCGTTCGACTTCTCCGACGAGTGCACCGGCTGGCTGCGGGTGTCGAGCGTGGGCGCCGGCCGGGTCGTGGTGGAGGCCGGCTGGAGCGCGGTCGAGGGGTGGAGCTTCTACCCCTCGGACATCGCCGGGACGGCGGCGGGCCTCGCGGACTTCGATCCGGTCGAGAACACCGCGATCGAGTGCGGGCTCGACGCGCTCCGGCTGACCGTGACCGCGATCCGCGCCGGGTTCGCGGCCCAAGCCCCCGTCTAAACCCCGTCCTCCGGTTCCGCGGTGAGGCGTCGCAGCAGGCCGAGCAGGGTGGCCCGGTCCGGGGCGGGCAGGGGGGCGAAGCAGTCGGCGAGCACCTCGTCGGCGACCGCGTGACCGGCCGCCAGGGTCCGCTCGCCGGCGGCGGTGAGGTGGTGCTCGATGCGGCGGCCGTGGCCCGGCCGGCGCTCCACCAGGCCCTGGGCGGCCAGGCGGCCGACGAGGGCGCCGAAGGCCTGCTCGCTCTGGAAGGTCGCGGCGGCGAGCGCCCGGGCGGTGGCCCCCGGTGAGCGGCCGATCGCCCGCAGGGCGTCCCACTGCGCCAGCGTCGTGCCGACGGCCGCGAGCGCGCTGTCCAGCGCCCGGTGCTGCCGGTACTGCGCCTGCTTGACGGCCCTGCCGAGTTCTTGCAGCTCACCATGCATGGCCCGATTCTAGGCCACGACCAAGCTAGCTTAATTAAAGATCCTTAGTTACTCTGGGGGCATGAACCCCTCCCCTTCCCTCCCGCTGTCCGAGGCCGGAACCGGCCGCCCCGTCCTCCTCCTCCACGGCGGCGGAGGCCCCGCGACCGTCGCCGGCCTCGCCGAGCGACTCTCCCCCGGCGCCCACACCCTCACCCCCGTCCACCCCGGCTGGGACGGCGTCGAACGCCCCGCCGGCCTCGCCCGCATCGCCGACCTCGCGCTCGTCTACCTGGACCTCCTGCGCGACCGCCGGCTGCGGGACGTCCTGGTCGTCGGCTCCTCCCTCGGCGGCTGGATCGCCGCCGAGATGGCCGCCCGCGACACCGCGGGAGCCGTCACCGGCCTGGTCCTGATCGACGCCGTCGGCATCCGCGTCGAGGACGAGCCGATCACCGACGTCTTCGCCCTCGACGCCCGCGGCCTCGCCGAGCACTCCTGGCACGACCCGGACCGCTTCCACGTCGACCCGGCCGCCCTCCCGCCCGCCGAACTCGCCCGCCGCCAGGGCAACATGGCCACCATGCGCGCCCTCGCCGGCGATCCCTACATGCACGACCCCGAGCTGCCGCCCCGGCTCGGCCGCATCCGGGTGCCCACCCTGCTGGTCTGGGGTGCGAGCGACCGCGTCGTCACCCCCGCCTACGGCGCGGCCTACGCGGCCGCCATCCCCGACGCCCGGCTCCACGTCGTCCCCCGCGCCGGCCACCTCCCGCAGCTCGAACAGCCCGAGGCCACCCACGCCCTGGTCGAGGCCCACCTGCACCGCACCACCACCCGCCCCGCCACCGCCGGCTGACCCGCTCCCGGGCGACGGCCGGTCGAGGGCCGCGGCGCCGGGTCGACGCAGGACGTCGCGAGGCCGGCCCGGCCGAGGACGATGCCCGCCGCGCGACCCGGTCGACGCACGTGGGCGGCGGTGCGGCGACCACGTGCGTCACCCAGCGCGCCGAGCCGTGCGGCTCACCGCGCGGTCCGGGGCGGGCGGGACGGGCATGGCGCGCCAGGTGGCGGCGAGGGCCTCCATGGCCACCAGGCGCATGGCGGTGCCGGCTTCGGGGAAGTACCGCTCGGTCTCGCCGGCGGGGGTGAAGCCGAAGCGGGTGATCGCCCGGACGGCGTCGGTGTTCTCGACGGACGTCATGCTCCCCACCCGGGCGAGGCCGAGTCCGGCGAAGGCGAGCTTCAGCAAGAGCCAGCCGATCTCGGGCGCGCACCCCGAGCCGCGCAGGTGCCGCGGCGAGCGTCGTGAACCGCGCCGCCTCGGCGCGGCCGTTCTTGCGCACCGCGAGAACGAGGCCGACGTCGTACGTGCCGGGAGCCCGGGGCCGTCAGGCCGCGCCGCCGGGGAGGTCACCGGCGGGCTCGGCCAGCAGCCGGTAGCGGTGGCCCTCCCGGCGGACGGTGCCGGCCGTGGGGCGCGGGAAGTGGGTGCCGAGGAGCAGCGTGTCGGTGTCCGCCAGGGTGTCGAGGATCCGGGCGCGGGTGCGGACGGCCCGGGCGGGGTCGATGTCGACGCAGCTGTGCACGTGGGGGTGGGACAGCTGGACGGGGTGGTGGATGCTGTCCCCGGTGATCAGCGCCCTGCGGTCCCCGCCGCGCAGTTCCACGGCGACCTGGCCGGGCGTGTGGCCCGGCGCGGGGACCAGGAAGACGCCCGGCGCGACCTCGCGCCCCTGCTCGGGCACGTCCAGGAGGTCGTACTGTCCGGCGTCGCGCACGGGGGTGACGGAGTCCCGGAACATCTGCCGACGGGCCGCGTCCAGCGCGACGGAGTCCCAGTGGTCGCTCTCGGCGCGGCTGGTGAGGTAGCGGGCGCGGGGGAAGGTGGGCACCCAGTCCCCGCCGAGTCGGCGGGTGTTCCAGCCGACGTGGTCGGTGTGCAGGTGCGTGGTGATCACCAGGTCCACGGACTCGGGCGGGAAGCCCGCCGCCGTCAGCCGCTCCAGGAAGTCGGTGTCGAGCCCGTTCCAGGCCGGGTTGGCGCGCTGCTTGCCGTTGCCGATGCCGGTGTCGACGACGATCCGCAGCCCGCCGGTCTCCACCGCGAAGCTGTGGCTCGCCAGCCGGGGGACCTCGGCGTCGGCGAAGTCGGGCCGCAGCCAGGAGGCCTCGTCCAGCACCTCCTTGGTGGCGTCCGGCAGCAGCCAGGGGCCGGTCTGCGGCGGCAGTTCGATCTCGTCGATCCGGTGGACGGCGATGCCGCCGAGGCTCCATCCGGTGCCAGTGCCGGCGGAGGGGGCGGAGGGGGCGGAGGGGAGGTTCGGACGGGGCGTGCTGCTGGTCATCTCACGGTCCTTGCGGGGTGGGCGGATCGGGTCGGGGCGAAGCGGGGCCGGGGCCGGATCGGGGCTCAGGCGGTGCGCGGTCGCCGTCCGGCGCGGAGGAGGCCGAACAGGGCCAGCAGGACGACCGTCAGGGCGTAGAGCGAGACGGCGGTCCGCAGGCCGTACAGATTGGTCAGCAGTCCGGCGAGGACGGCCGGGACGCTCATCGCCAGGTAGCTGAGCACGTAGTAGGCGGCCAGCGTCCCGGCGCGTTCGTCCGGGGCGGCCGGGGGCAGCAGCAGGCGCAGTGCGCCCTGGGAGACGGCGCCGAAGCCCGCGCCCGCGAGGGCGGTGCCGACGAACAGCGCCGTCAGGCTGTGCAGTGGGGGGCTGCTGAGGGTCAGCAGGGCGCCCGGGATCAGCAGCGCGGTGCCGACGAGGCTCACGGTGCGGGCGGGCCGTGCCCGGGCGGCGTGACCGGCGAGGCCGGCCGCGGCCGTGAGGGTGAGGAAGACCAGCCCGCCGGTGGCGGGGGCGGCGTGCGGAGCGATGAGCCGGGCGAGCGAGGGGCCGAGCGAGGAGGCGAAGCCGCCCAGCGCCCAGGCCGCGACGACGCCGGGCGCGACGAGCGCCATGGCGGGCCGGGAGGCGCGGGCGACGGCGACCGAGGGGCGCAGCGTGCGCCGGTCGAGCGGGCGGGTGCGGACGGTCTCGGGGGTCCGCAGCACGGCGGCGGCCTGCGCGGCGAAGAGCAGGAGCAGCAGCAGGTGGACGGTACGGGTGGGGGCGGGGGCGTACTGGACGAGGGCGGTGGCGGCCAGCACGCCGACCGCCATGCCGGCCACCGGGGCGATGCCGTTGGCGGCGGTGGCCCGGCCGGGCCGCTCGGGGTCCTCGAAGTCCAGCAGGGCGGCTCCGGCGGCGCTGGTGGCCACGCCGGTGGCCAGGCCCTGCAGGATCCGGGCGGCGATCAGCGCCGGCACTCCCCGGGCGGCGGCGAAGACGACCATCGCGAGGCCCTCCACCAGCAGCGCCGCGGCGAGGACCGGGCGCCGGCCCAGCTGGTCCGAGAGCGTGCCCGCGGTGAGCAGCGCCGCCAGCAGGGCGAGCGCGTAGGCGCTGAACACGACGGTCAGCGTCATCGCCGAGAAGTGCCAGGACGCCTGGTAGAGCGCGTAGAGCGGGGTCGGTGCGCTGGAGGCCGCCAACAGGCCGACCAGCACGGAGGCGTGCAGCCGGAAGGCACCACGGCGGCCCAGCACGGGCGGTCGGCGGCGGCGCGCCCGGGGGCGCCGGTGGGGGTGGGACTCGGACGGCAAGGCCGTGACGCAGGTCATGGAACACCTCGAAGCCGTTAAAGCGAATGCTTTGCGTTAAGCACTCTAGGCTCGCGCCACCATAAACGCAAATATTTAGCTTTTAGACGCCGGAGGACGGCCCCACCCGGCCGAGCACCGCCGCCACCAGCCGTCCGGCGTACGCCTCGGACAGCTCCGACGGCCGGAACAGGATCCGGTACATCAGCGGCGCGACCACCACGTCCAGCAGCGTCTCCACGTCCGGCACGGCCTCCCCGCGCCCCGCCGCCCGCACGCCGATGGCCTTCAGCTGCTCGGCCGCGTAGTCGGAACACCGCGTCGCGTTGCCCTGCTCGGGATCGCCCAGCAGGGCGTCACGGATGTAGGTGCGGCCCGCCGTCGAATCCATCTCCTCGGCGAACTGCACCGTCCACGCCTCCAGGTCCGCCCGCAGGCTCCCGTGGTCGGCCGGCGGCGCGTCGGGCCGCAGCCGCTCCACCGCCACGTCGGACAGCAGCTCCCGCAGGTCCCCCCACCGGCGGTAGACGGTGGACGGCGTCACGCCCGCCCGGGCCGCGATCAGCGGCACGGTGAGCGCGTCCCGCCCCACCTCGGCCTCCAGGTCACGGACCGCCTGGTGCACGGACTGCTGGACGCGGGCACTACGCCCGCCTGGTCGTGTGGTCGCTCGGGCACTCATGGCCCCCAGCTTAACGCGAAGGAGTTGCGTCAGGCCCCGCCGACCAGCCCCACCCGGCAGCCAGCCCCGCCGACCAGCCCCGGCCCGCCGCCCGCCGACGGGCGGCCGACCGCCCGGCCGAGACCCCCGCGTACCGGCCGCCTCCCGGCCCGCGGGGGCGCCGGTGCCGTTACCCGACCGCCCGCTCCGCGGCGAGGAAGGCCGTGAGGTCGGCGGCGAGCTGCGGGCCGAGTTCGCCCCAGCCGGCCTTGTAGCCGTAGACCCCGGCCAGCGTGCGCGCCTCGTAGTCGCCGTTCATGATCTCGATGTCGTCGGCCGTGATGAGCGCCGGGTGGGCGACGCCGACGGCGGCCGAGACCTTGAGGAGTTCCTTGCGCAGGGTCCGCAGGTACATGGCGGCCCGCTCGGCCTTGGAGGCGGGGTCCACTCCGCGGGCCAGCCACGGGTTCTGGGTGGCGATGCCGGTGGGGCACTTGTCGGTGTGGCACTTCTGCGCCTGGATGCAGCCGATCGACAGCATCGCCTCGCGGGCCACGTTGATCATGTCGACGCCCAGGGCGAAGGCGACGGCGGCGTTCTCGGGCAGGCCGAGCTTGCCGGAGCCGATGAAGGTCAGCTCGTCGGTCAGCCCCAGCTCGGCGAAGGTGCCGTAGACCCGGGAGAAGCCCATCCGGAACGGCAGCGAGACCGAGTCGGCGAAGATCCGCGGCGCCGCGCCGGTGCCGCCCTCACCGCCGTCGATCGTCACGAAGTCGACGCCGCGGTCGCCGCGCGCCATGAGGGCGGCCAGCTCCTGCCAGAAGCCGAGCTCGCCGACCGCGCTCTTGATCCCGACCGGCACGCCGGTCTCGGCGGCCAGCAGTTCGACGAAGTCGAGCATCGAGTCGACGTCACCGAACGCGGTGTGCCGCGACGGGGAGGCGCAGTCCCGGCCGACCGGGATGCCGCGGATCCCGGCGATCTCCGCGGTCACCTTGGCGCCCGGCAGCATCCCGCCCAGCCCGGGCTTGGCGCCCTGGGAGAGCTTGATCTCTATCGCCCTGACCGGGGCGCCCGCCACCACGTCCTTGAGCTTGTCGAGGTCGAAGCTGCCGTCCTCGTTGCGGCAGCCGAAGTAGGACGTGCCGAGCTGCAGGACGAGGTCGCCGCCGTTGCGGTGGTACGGGGAGAGCCCGCCCTCGCCGGTGTTGTGCAGGGTGCCGGCCAGCGCCGCGCCCTTGTTGAGCGCCGTGATCGCCGCGCCGGAGAGCGAGCCGAAGCTCATCGCGGAGATGTTGACCAGGCTCGCCGGCCGGAACGCCTTGGCGCGCCCCCGCGGCCCGCCGAGCACCTTGGCCGAGGGCAGCGGGGCCTGCGGGTCGTGCACGTCGGGCACGTCGGCGGCGAAGGTGCGCTGCTTGAGGTAGGCGTGGCCCTGCACGTGCTCGACGTCGAGCTCGGTGCCGAAGCCGAAGTAGTTGTTCTCCTGCTTCGCCGACGCGTAGATCCAGCTGCGCTGGTCCCGGCTGAACGGGCGCTCCTCCTCGTTGGAGGTCACGATGTACTGCCGCAGCTCCGGTCCGATCGTCTCCAGCAGGTACCGGGCGTGCCCGAGCACCGGGAAGTTCCGCAGCAGCGCGTGCTTCTTCTGGGTCAGGTCACGGGCCGCCAGGAGCGCTACCGCCGTTGCCGCGGCCGCGCCGATCTTCCGGGCTTGCATGGACGTTCCTCCTGGGTGCGGGGATGGACGCACGGGGTGCGAAGGGATGCGCACCGCACGCGCATCGCATGCTAGGGGGCCGTTCGCACGGGCCTTCGACCAGGGGCCTCGTCCGCTGTCCGGCCCCGGGGCCGCCCGGGCGTTCCGGCATGCGGACGCGCGCCTGGCGTTCGGCGGGCCAGCAGCCGGCATTCAGCCCGCGTACACGCCGTTTCCACGTCGCCTCACCAGAGTTCGGCCTCGTGCCTACCTCACACTCGCGCTCCGGCGTCGCCGCCCTGTGCGCCGCGGCTTTGACGCTTTCAGGACTGGCCTTCACCGGCGTCGTCGCGGCACAGCCCGCCGCCGCCGCGTCCCCGGCCGGCTACCAGAACGTTCGGATCAACGAGGTCACCTCGTCGAACAGCGACACCGTGGAGCTGTACAACGCCGGCTCGACCGCGGTGAGCCTGAGCGGTTGGAAGATGTCGGACGACGGCTTCTCCCCGCAGTCGTTCAGCCCGTCCTCCCCCACGATCGCCGCCGGTGGCTTCGTCACCTTCAACTCGCCCAAGGGGCTGGGTGACTCGGACAAGCTGGTGATCTACACCTCCGACGGCACGGTGGTCGACCGGGTCGAGTGGGCCACCGGTGCGGCCAAGCCGGCGATGGCGCGCTGCGGCGGTGACGGCACCGGCGCCTGGGTGACCACCACCGCCGCCACCACCTTCGGCGCCGCGAACGCCCCGGGCTGCCCGTCGCCGACGCCGGCGGCGAGCCGGGTGCGGATCAACGAGGTCACCTCCGACGGCGCGGACACCGTGGAGCTCTACAACGGCGGGACGAGCGCCGTCAGCATCGGGTCGTGGAAGTACGTCGACAACGACACCACCCACTCCCCCGTCTCCCTCTCCGCCTCCTCGCCGAGCGCGACCACCATCCCCGCCGGCGGCTACGTCACCTTCGGCTCCGCCCTCGGCTTGGGCGACAACGACTCGCTCTTCCTCCTCGACGCCAACGGGACCACCGTCGACTCGGTGACCTGGGCCGCGGGCGGCGCCAAGCCCTCGGACGAGCGCTGCGCCAACGGCACCGGCTGGTTCCGGACGGCCACCACCGCGACGCTCGGCGGCGCCAACTCCTGCTCCGGCAGCGGCGGCGGGGGCGGCGGTCA
The DNA here is from genome assembly GCF_055585785.1 of Kitasatospora sp. NPDC053308. Taxonomy (NCBI): domain Bacteria; kingdom Bacillati; phylum Actinomycetota; class Actinomycetes; order Kitasatosporales; family Streptomycetaceae; genus Kitasatospora; species Kitasatospora sp. NPDC053308. The sequence continues at coordinate 258,005 of NZ_JBVJJY010000004.1, forward strand.
GACCGGCCACCTGCTGGGCGGCGGCGGCGCGCTCACCAGCGGCTGCACCCCCGAGGCGCCCAGCGGCACCGGCTCCACCCCGGCGGGCACCCTGGCCTGGCCGGGCGGACCGGACGTCACGATCGCCGACAACGTCTGCGCCTTCACCACCTCCTCCGGCCCCGAGGGCCGGGACCTGAGCGGCCTCGCCTTCGACCCGGCGAACCCCTCGGTGCTGTGGGCCGCCAAGAACAAGAACTGGCTGTTCAAACTGGTGAAGAGCAACGGCTTGTGGATCCCGGACCCGTCCTGGAGCGCGACCGGCAAGCAGATCCGCTTCGCCGGCGGCACCGGCCAGCCGGACTCCGAGGGCCTGACGGTCGGCGGCAACGGCCACGTCTACGTGACCTCCGAGCGCGACAACGCCGACAACACCGTCCCCAAGGACACCATCATGGAGTTCGACCCGGCCGCGACCGGCTCGGTCCTCACGCCGCTCCACCAGTGGGACATGACCTCGCAGTTCCCGCAGCTGAACACCGGCAGCAAGGACGACGCCAACCTCGGCTTCGAGGGCGTCGGCTACGTGCCGGACAGCTGGCTGACCGCCAACGGCTGGGTCGACCCGCTCACCGGCGCCGCCTACAACCCGGCGAACTACCCGCTGCACGGGGCCGGCCTGTACGTCGCCGGCCTGGAGTGGGACGGCACCCTGCACGTCTACGGCCTGAACTCCGACGGCACGTTCACCACCTTCGGCACCGTCGCGACCGGCAAGGCCTCCGTGATGGACGTGACCTTCGACGCCGGCACCCAGCGCATCGTCGCGACCTGCGACAACACCTGCGGCGAGACCCACACCTTCCTGAAGGTCGACGCCGCCGGCGCCATCGTCCCGGACGTGACCTACGGCAACCCGGCCGTCATGCCGGTCGACAACCTGGAGGGCTTCGCCCTCGCGCCCGCCTCGACCTGCGTCAACGGCTTCCGCGAGGCGCTCTGGAGCGACGACGGCATCTACGGCTTCGGCTCCGGGAGCTCCTCCTACGGCCACGCCCTCTACAGCGGCACCTTCCCCTGCTGATCCCGCCGCGGCCCGGCGCGAGCCCGTCGCGGCGGACGGCCCGGGCCCGCGCCGCTGCGGGCCCGGGCCGTCTCGTGCGTCCGCGGCCCTCCGTCGGCCGCGGACCGTCAGCTGACCGCCGCCGTGGCGGCCGTGGCGGCGGTCACCGCCGCGATGGCCGCGAGGGCGACGCGCATGTTCCGGATCGCCTGACCGACGGAATCGCCCGCCCAGTCGCCCGCCGCGATCTCGGCGAAGCGCAGCTCGACCCGCGCCCGCGGGAGGTCGGGGAAGGCCAGCGCGTGCAGCCGGGCACCGTGCAGGAGGGCTATCAGCGTCGCGGTGCGGACGTCGGGCGCCTCGTGGTGCCGGATCACGGCCGTGAGCCGCGCGCGCAGTTCACGCTCGACGGAGCCGTCCGCCTCCGGGTAGCGCCGGACCGGGAAGAGGCCGAGGACCCGGCGGCTCTCCTCGACGACCAGGCCGCGCTCGCACAGCCGCTGCACGGTGGACCGGACGGCCGTGGCATGGTCCCTGGTCAGCCACTCCGCCGCCTTCGCCTTGCCGGGGGCCTTGCGATCGGCCCACTCGCCGAGCCGCTCCAGGCGCCCGTCGAGCAGCGGGTCGCCGGTGGGCGTGCGGTCGGTGACGGTGATCCGGCCTTCGTCGAGCGCGACCCGCCCGGCCAGCGCGAGGTCGGCGAGCAGGCCGCCCGCCACCGCCCACCCGGCGCTCGAACTGTCCTTCGCCACACCGGACTCGTCGTCCAGCGAGAGCAGCATCAGCTCCTCGGCGAGGGTGACGTGCATGTGCCATTCCTTTCCCTGGTCGGACCGGCCACCCCGCCGCGTGCCTGCCGGCCGCGACAGCCGGGTGTCCTCAGCCAGCAACGCCCACCCGCACGTTCCGGTTCCCGCCGGCCAGCGCCCGCGGCAGCACGGGTCCGGCGGCCGCGCGACCGGAACATTACCGGCCAGTAATTTGGCTGATCACCCCCTCCCCTGAAAGGTCGTCAGATCGCTACGCTCCCCCGGACGAACGATCACAGCGCCGCATGATCCGAGGTCAGCGCGGGGCGGAGGGTGGGGAGCAGCGATGGAACGGTCCAGGCGGAACAGCGCACGGCGCACGGCGAGCGTGGTGCTCGCCGCGGTGGTCGCCCTCGGCACCGGCGCGGCCGCCCGACCCGCCGTGGCCGTCCCTCAGCCCGCCGGAGCGGCCCGAACGGCGCCGGGCCCCGGCTCGTTCCGGCTGGCCGACATCCCGGCGCAGGACAGCGTCGTCCTCAAGGCCGACGTCTTCACCCCGCCCCCCGGCACCCCGGGCGCCGACCCGCAGGGGCGCTACCCGCTGGTGGTGCAGCCGGCCAGCTGGGGCCAGAACGACCTGGAGTACGTCGCCCAGGGCCACGCCCTCGCCGACGCCGGGTACGTCGTCGTCACCTACACCGTGCGCGGCTTCTGGGCGTCCGGCGGCGAGGTCGACGTGGCCGGGCCCAAGGACGTGGCCGACATCTCCGCGGTGATCGACTGGGCGCTCACCCGGACCCCCGCCGACCCGCAGCGGATCGGCATGGTCGGCCTCTCGCTGGGCGGCGGCCTCACCCTGCTCGGCGCCGCCTTCGACCCGCGGATCAAGGCCGTCGCCTCGCTCAGCGGCTGGGCCGACCTCACCGACTCGCTGTACAGCGGGCAGACCCGGCACCTCCAGGCGGCCGCCGTGCTCGCCGGCATCCAGGCCCCGACCGGCCGCAAGAGCCCCGAGTTCGCCCGGGTGCTCGACGACCTCTTCGCCGACCGCGACCTGCCCGACGTCATCCGCTGGGCGGACACCCGCTCCCCGGCGCGCTACCTGGACCGGATCAACGCCAACGGCACCGCCGTCCTGCTCGCCAACGCCTGGGGCGACAGCTTCTTCAACCCCGGCCAGATCACCGACTTCTACCAGCGGCTGACGGTGCCCAAGCGCCTCGAACTGCGCCCCGGCGACCACGCCGGCCAGGAGTTCACCGGCCTGCTCGGCCTCTCCAACGCGGCCTGGAGCAGCGCCCGGTCCTGGCTCGACCGGTACCTCAGGGGCACCGGGGCCGACACCGGAGCCGGGAGCGACGCCGGAGCAGGGACCGACGCGGGAACAGGGACCGACGCGGGAGCAGGGACCGGCCGGCGCCTGGCGGTCGACCTGGAGGTCCGCCCCACCGGCCGCCACGAGAGCCACCCCGACTGGCAGTCGGTGACCACCCGCACCGACCACCTGGCCGTCGGCGCCGACACCCTCGGCGACCCGGCCGCCGGCCCGTGGCGCCGCACCGTCCTCGGTGACCTGCCCTCCGGCGCGCACGCCGGAGTCGCCCTGCTCTCCGGCACGGCCGACCAGGTGCTGCACCAGCCGCCCACGGCCGTCATCCCGCTGCTCGCCCGCCCGGCCGCCGCCGTCTGGCAGTCCCAGCCGTACCCGCAGGGCCTCTCCGTCCGGGGCGCGGCCCGCCTGCACACCGCCGTCAGCTCCACCAGTCCGGACGGCACGGCGGTGGCCTACCTCTACGACGTGGACGCCCTCGGCGTCGGCCGGCTGCTCTCCCACGGCCCGCAGAGCTGGAGCGGACGCACCCCCGGCCGGCCCTTCCCGCTCGACGTCACCCTCTTCGCCACCGCGTACGACGTCCCGCCCGGCCACCGCCTCGCCCTGGTCCTCGGCACCCGCGACGCCCTCTACGGCGGCACCACCCCGCTCGGCAGCACGGTGACCTTCGCCTCGACCCCGGACGACCCCGCCGAGCTCGCCCTGCCGGTCCGCTGAACCACCCTCGGCCCGGAACCGTTGACAGTGCCACGCCACTCTCCTAGCGTGACGCAGTCGATCACCCGCGAGTAGGGACTGCTGATGGCCGAGGCCCGCCCGTACGACCTGGTCCTGTTCGGTGCCACCGGGTTCACCGGCGGGCTCACCGCCGAGTACCTCGCCCGCACCGCGCCCGAGGGCTGCCGCTGGGCGCTCGCCGGACGCGACGAGGGCAGGCTCGCCGCCGTCCGGGCGAGGCTGGCGGAGACCGACCCGCGCTGCGCCGACCTCCCGCTGCTGGTCGCGGACGCCGCCGACCGCGAGGCGCTGCGCGCCGTGGCCGCCTCCGCCCGGGTGGTGGTGTCCACCGTCGGCCCCTACCTGCGGCACGGCGAGCCGCTGGTGGCGGCCTGCGCGGACAGCGGCACCGACTACGTGGACCTCACCGGCGAGCCGGAGTTCGTCGACCGGATGTACCTCCGCCACCACGAGCGCGCCGTCGCCACCGGCGCGCGACTGGTGCACGCCTGCGGCTTCGACTCGGTGCCGCACGACCTCGGCGTGCTGTTCACCGTCGAGGAGTTGCTGCGCCGGGGCGGCCCCGCCGGCCGGGTCTCGGTCGAGGGCTTCGTCCGCGCCGGCGGCACCATCTCCGGCGGCACCTTCGCCTCCGCGATGACCGCCTTCTCCCGACCGCGCGCGATGGCCCGGGCCGCCCGGGCCCGGCGGGCGGCCGAACCCCGCCCCAAGGGACGGCTGGTCCGCACCCCCACCGGCCGCCCGCACCGCTCGCGGACGGCCCGGGCCTGGGCGGTGCCGATGCCCACGATCGACCCGCAGGTGGTGTCCCGCTCGGCCGCCGCCCTGGACGCGTACGGCCCGGACTTCGGCTACACCCACTACGCGGCCGTCCGACGGCTGCCGATCGCCCTCGGCGGCATCGCCACCGTGGCGGCGGTCGCCGTCGCCGCCCAACTCCCCGTGCTGCGACGCGCCCTGGGCCGGCTGCGCAAGCCCGGCGACGGCCCGAGCGCCGAGCAGCGGGCCCGCGCCTGGTTCGCCGTCCGCTTCGTGGCCCGGGCCCAGGGCGGGCCGACCGTCCTCACCGAGGTCTCCGGAGGCGACCCGGGCTACCAGGAGACCGCCAAGATGCTGGCGGAGTCGGCGCTCTGCCTGGCCTACGACGACCTGCCGCCGGTGGCCGGGCAGCTGACCACGGCGGTTGCGATGGGCCGGCCGCTGATCGACCGTCTGATCGCGGCCGGCCTCTCCTTCCGGGTCCTGGACACCCGGCCCACGACCGCCCCCGGCCGGTAGGGGCCGCCCCGCGGAACGGCTCAGGACCGCCCGCCCGGGGAACCGCCTCGGGGCCCGCCGCTCACCGGGTGCCGGCCCAGGGCCCGCCGCTCACCGGGTGCCGGCCCGGACGCCGCCGCCGCGCGTGCCCGTGCCGCGCCTCCTGCGCAGCCGGAGCGAGCCGAGGACACCGCGCAGTCCGCGCGCCCGGACCGGGGCGCCGGCGGGGGCTGCGGACGCGGACGCGGACGCGTACCGGGAACTGGTGCCCGTCCAGGAGGTGAGGGCCACCCGGAACCCGTCGAGCAGTAACGCGAAGCGACCGGTGTCCAGGACCACGCCTCCCGTGGTGCCCGCGGCGGCACCCCAGCCCGGAACCGGGCCCGAGCCGGAGCCGGCGGGGAAGCCGCTGCTGACCGCCGAGTACAGCCAGCGGAAGCGCCGTTCCTCCGCCTCCAGCCGTCCGCTGACGTCCCGCCGGGCCTGCGCCGCAGAGAGCCGGCCGTCGGCCATCCGGGCGGCCACCGCGTTGAAGGTCTCGCCGTCGCCCCCGTCCCCGCCGTCGCCGTCGCCATCGGTGTCGCCGGCGCCCGCGCCCGCGAGGTCGTTGGCGAGGATCCCGCAGGTCGAGAAGGCGTCCAGGAGATCGCGCACCAGGGGGTCGCTCCAGTCCGGCGTGACGCACTGCTCGGCGAGTTCGCACCACATGGCGGCCAGCAGCATGCCCCCGTCGGCCGGTCGGATCGTCAGGTACTCGCGCAGCGTGGGCGTCCGGCCCGGCTGGACGTAGTGCACCAGCTTGTCGCGCGCCGCGACGATCCACGCGTCCAGGTGCTCGCGGTAGCGCTGCCACCAGAAGTCGGGCATCGTCGCACGGGTCTGCCGCACCAGCTCCGCCAGCGCGTGGACGGCGGGATGGTCCTCGGGTGCGGGCCCGGCGCTCTCGGCGGCGACGCGCAGCAAGGACCGGGTGAACCGCTCGATCGCCTCCGGCGGGGCGGTGCGGAGGTCCCCGTCCAGCCGGTCGTCGGTGGTCCAGGTCCACAGGGCCCAGCGCGTGGCCAGGCTCAAGGGGGCGCTGCGGGCGGTCGGCCAGGCCCTGAGGCAGAGGTCCACGTACCCGTGCGCGAGGTACGCCTCGGGGGCGGGGTGCAGGCCGTGCCGCCTCAGGAAGGCGAGCGCGTCCATGCTCAGGTCGGCGCGTACGGCTTCCCGCTGCTGCGGGACGCGGCGGTGGAGGTCAGTCACCGGTCGGCTCCTCGGACAAAGGACCCGCGCCGACCGAGGCATGATCCTCGACCGGCGCGCGGCGTGAGTGGTCTCACGCAATGACAGACCAACGACCGTCGAGCCCAGCCGATGCGCCCCCGCCCCCGATTCCGCGATGCCGTCCACCCGACGGCCCCGACCCTCCCGGGGTCAGGCCCGGGCGCGGCCGTCGAGCAGATCCGGGTTGCGGCTGAGGCGGAGGGTGTCGACCTCCACGTAGCGACGGGAGTTGACCCCCCAGTCCAGGTTGCCGCGCATCCAGGCCTTCATGCCGTCCGCGAAGGTGCCGACGGCGGCCCGGTCGGCCTCCCCCAGGCCGTACCAGCTGCCGCAGAGGGCGAGGAGCGACTCCTCGGCGCGCAGGAAGGCGTCGACGTCGCGGGCGACCTTGCGGTACACGTGGTCGACGGCGTCCTGGAGCCCGCAGCCGAACTCCCGGCTCACCGCGAGCACGCCGTTGGTCACCTCCCCGACGACGAGTTCCTTCCGCAAGGAGAGCACGTCGTTGACCCAGACGACCACGTCGGAGGCCTTGGTGACCATCGTGCGCAGCTGCTCGGACTCGTGGAGCAGGGCGGGCACCTCCAGGCCGGCCGCGTACTCCAGCAGGTCCAGCGAGGGCGTGATGCCGCCGGAGGCCCGGCGCAGCTGGGTGTAGCCGCTCAGCGCGGGGACGTGCCGGTGCTCGCGGTTGACCGCCTCGTAGCGGAAGGCGTCCAGGAACTGCCCCATGTGGGTGATGAAGCGCAGCTGCCACCGGGTGCTCTGCCGGCCGGCCAGGCGCCGCCAGACCTCGGCGAGCTCGTCCGCGAGCGGCGGCGCGTCCCCGGCCGGCGGCGCGTCCCCGCCCGCCGACGCGTCCGGGGTCACCGGCGCGTCCCCGGCCGGCCGTGCGTCCCCGGCCGGCGCCGGTTCGCTGGGCCGGAGCGAGAGGGCGGCGAGCATCCGGAGGGTGGTACGGGTGTGGTCGGCGGCCTCCGCCGCGGCGCAGCCGTCGTACAGGTCGTCGATGACGAAGGCCCAGGTGAACCAGCCGGCGAGCGGAGCGAGTCGCTCCGCCCGCAGGTGCGGGTAGCAGCGGGCGATGAGCTCGCCCAGGTGGGTGTCGGCGAGCCGCCGTCGGGCGCGCGGCCCGTCCACCAGGCCGTAGCGGTCGGCCCACTCCAGGATGAGCCGCTCCAACTCCTCGCGGTGCGGGGACATCCGGGCGGGGAGCCGGTACAGGGCGTGGTCGGGGTCGGGCAGCAGGCGCAGGTCGAGGGGGACGGTGCGGGGGGTCGTCATACGGGTCTCAGCCTCCTTCGGGACGGTCCGGTTCCGTGCGGTTCCGTGCGGTTCCGTGTGTTCCGTGCCGGTCCGGCGCCGGTCCGGTCCGGTGCCGGCGCCGGCGCCGGTGCGGTTCACGGGCGGCCGTGCAGCCGCAGGCGCAGCGGGGCCGGGTGGATCACCGTCCACGGGCGGGGCTCGACCAGGTGCGCGGGCAGCGGCCCGGGCGGCGGTTCCAGCCGCCACCGGGAGGTCACGATCGCGACGGCCAGGGTCAGTTCGGTCAGGGAGTAGACGTCCCCGATGCACTGGCGGGAGCCGGTGCCGAAGGGGACGTAGGCCTGACGCGGGTGCTCGGCCTGACGGGCGGGCGACCAGCGGTCGACGTCGAAGCGTTCGGGGTCGGGGTAGTGGTCGGGGCGGTGGTGGAGGAGGTAGGGCGAGAGGAGGACGGCCGTGCCGGGGCGCAGCCGCACCCCGGCCAGCGACACGGGCGCGGTCACGGTGCGGCTGTAGAACCAGGCGGACGGGTAGAAGCGGAGCGTCTCCGCCACCACGCGGCGGGCGAGGTCCAGCCGCCTGACGTCGGCCAGGGTGACGTCGGCGGGGGTGGCGCCCGGGAGCCGCCGGGCGGGGAGGACGGCGCGCGCCTCCCGGGCGACGGCGTCGGCCAACTCCTCGTCCCGGGAGAGGAAGTGCAGCGCCCAGCCGAGTGCCGAGGCCGAGGTGCCGATGCCGCCGGTGAGCATGGTGACGACCTGGTCGCGCATCTCCCGGTCGGTCAGCCCCTCCCCGATCATCAGCGCGAGCAGGTCCTGGGCGCCGCCGTCCCCGGTGGGTCCGCCGCCGTCCCGGCGCTCCTCGATCGCGCCGTCGACCTCCGCGCTCACGGTGCGGCAGGCGTGCCGGAACCGGCGGTTGGCCCGGGTCGGCACCCGGTCGAGCCAGCGGAACGGGGAGCGCATCTGCCGGCCGATGCCCTGGTGGAAGTCCGGGTAGACGGCGGCGATCCGGGCCACCGCGGCCGAGGGGCCGTCCGCGGAGAACATCGTCCTGGTGATGATCCTGGCGATCAGCCGGTAGGCGTGCTCCTCGACCTCGATCACGCCGCCGTCCCGCCAGCCTCCCGCGGTGGCGTGGATCTCCTCCAGCATCACCGGCAGGTAGCAGTCGAAGGCGTCCGGCCGGAACGCGGGTTGGAGCTGCCGCCGCTGCCTGCGGTGCACGTCGCGGGGCGTGGAGCCGAGCCCGTCGCCCAGGAACCAGCGCAGCTTGTCGAAGAGCGGCCCGCCCTTGTCGAAGTGCCGGGTGTCGGTCAGCACGTGGTGGAACAGCTCGGGGGTGCAGACCATCACCGCCCGCTGGGGCCCCAGCCGGAGTTCCACCAGCTCGCCCTGCTCGGGCAGCGAGCGCAGGAACGGCAGCGGATGGCGGAAGAGCGCCGGGACGTGCCCGAGCACCGGGAGGGCGCCCGCCGCCCGGGCGAAGCGGTGGGTCGTGGTGGTGGTCGTCGTGGTGTTCGCGGTGGGTACCGTCATGTCTCCCCGTTCGACGCAGGGCGGAGGTCCGGAGCCGGCGGGAGGTGCCCGCCGTCCGGGGGGCAGTCAATCTGGCAGTCGGCCTGGGGAGTTGAGAAGCCCGGAAGCGATCCGAAAATATGTCTCGGGACCGTTTCCAGCCGCCGTGACGCGGACTGTCACGAGCTGTCCGCCGTCCGTCGGCCCGGGGCGCCCGCGGGGCGAAAGGCCGTTGCCCGGCGTCGGGCCCCGTGAGAGCATCGAGCCTCGATGGTCCGGCGCTTTCCGTTCGCGTACGTCAGGCGGACGGAAGGGGACGGACCATTGCCTTGTCCAGGACTTCGAGCAATCCGCCAGGATCTGCGAACGACGGGTACGGTTTGATGCACACCACAGCGCCGGCAGAAGCCCGCATCGAGGACGCGGGCCACGTCCTGGTCGCGCCTTCGCGGCTGCACGACCACGACCTCGCCAGGGAATTCCTCGGCTCCGTGATCACGCCGGAGGAGCTCGCCGCCGGTGAGCGGGACCTCACGGGGAAGACCGTCTACCTGTACGGCGGCGCATCCGAGGCCAGCGAGCGCCAACTACACTCGGCCGAGCGGGTGTTCGTCATCGGCGAGCCGCCACCCGGTCACCTGGGCGCCGAGGACGCCGGAGCCGGGGGAACCGGATACGCCGGGGGAGCCGACGGCGCCGACGGCCGTTGGCCCGTGGTCGGCCCCGGCCGGGTTCCGGTCCGGGTGCACGGTGTCGGCGTGCTCTACCGCCGGTTCTTCGGACTCGACGGCGACCATTTCGGACGGATCAGCGTGGAGCACGAATTCCAGTCACTGACGGAGTCCGACAAGCCCGGAAAGGCCCATCGCAGCGGAATCTACCTGACGCCCGTCACCCAGGACGGGGACGAACTGCACTTCCGTCTGCTCCGGTGCTCCACGAACCTCTCCGGGCCGACCGAGGGCTTCCGCCCGACCGACACCGACATCGTCGACGCCCTGAACCGCGAGGCCGCCGCCGTCTTCCGGAACCACGCGCCGCTGAACCACGTCCTCGCGCAGATCTACCACAACACCTCTGCCACCGCGGAGCGCAAGCAGTCCAAGGCCAGGATCGCGTCGCATGCCGACAAGACCAAGGACATGCCCGCCAACGGCATCATGGCCTTCTGCACCTTCTACGACGGGCTCGACAAGCTGCAGCCGCTGGCCGAGGACTCCTTCGACTACGGGGTGCGGAGGACCAGCGGGCTGACCAGGCTCCACTTCCGTCTCAAGGATCCGAGCGCAGAGTTCGACGGGGCCGCCCTGCCCGCGCAGTTCACCGTGACGCTCTATCCCGGTTCGGTCTTCTTCATGCCGCTGTCGACCAACCGCCTGTACACGCACGAGATCCGGCCCAGTGCGCTGGACGCCGCCGTGCTGCCGACCCGCCTGGGGTACGTGGTGCGCTGTTCGAGCGCCGAAGCCGTCCACAAGGACGGCCGCACCTTCCTCAAGACGGGCGGCGGCCTGGCGCGGCTGGAGCCGCCCACACCGGAGGGCATGGACGAGCTGCGCAGGCTGTACGCCGAGGAGAACCGGACCTCGGCCTTCATCGACTACGGCGAGGAACTCCTCTTCAGCATGAACACGGGAGACTACCGTGCCCCCCGCGTCTAGCATGTCGGACCAGGTCCTCCGCTACGCCCTGCCGCGCGAGGGCGACCTCTTCGCGGAGCTCACCGCGGCGACCCGCTGGGAGGACGTGGGGAAGGGCCGGCGGGGCGCGGTGCTCACCAGGGTCGACGAGGCGGGTGGCACGCCCCTCGTACGGACGACCACCCGGTACGGCACCCCGGCGCAGCGGTTCCGGGCCGTGCACGAGCGGCTGGCGCAGCGCGTCCGGGACGGCGCTGCGCTTCCGGTCGGCTTCAACAACGCCCTCGTCGAGACCTACACGAACGCCTACCGCACCATGGGCGGCCACTCCGACCAGGCCCTCGACCTGGCCGACGGGTCCTTCATCGCCGTCTTCTCCTGCTACCGGGATCCCGATGCGGGCCCGCCGAGGAAGCTGGTCTTCGAGTCGAAGGGGGACGACGGGGAGACCTTCGAGGTCCCCCTCCACGACCACGGCGTCGTGGCGTTCTCGGTCGACTCCAACCGGCGGCTCCGGCACCGGATCGTGCTGGACGCGCCCGCCCCGGCGGCGGACAACGCATGGCTGGGCGTGACCTTCCGGACCTCGAAGACCGTCGTGCGCTTCCGCGACGGACGTCCGTACCTCCCCGACGGCTCCCGCCTGCTGGCCGCCGACGAGGAGCAGCGGCAGGAGTTCTACCGGCTGCGGCGCCGCGAGAACCAGGAGACGGACTTCGGCTACCCCCCGCTGGCGTACACCGTCAGCGAGAGCGATCTACTACCGCCCGTCTGACCCGCCCGTCCGCCCCTAGCGGCTCACCCGGCCGGCGACCCGGGCAGGCCTCCCGCACGGCTCCGGGACGGTGCGCCGAGCAGGGGCTCGGACCCCGGCAGCCGACCGCCGGGCTCCGAGCCCGCGGGCCTGATCCGGGATCAGCCGGCCGTTTCCTGCTCGGCTTCCACCTGGGCGTTCCACTCCCGCTTGGCCGCCCGCCAGGCTTCGTCGTCCTGGCCGAACCGCCAGTAGCCCGAGGCGGACAGCCGCTCGCGCGGAACGCCGTGTTCCAGGCGCAGTCGGCGCCGCAGCTCCTTCACGAAGCCCGCCTCCCCGTGGACGAAGGCCGACACCGTCCCGGCGGGGAACTCCAGCGCGCGGACCGCTTCGACGAGGGCCTCGCCGACCGGGCGGTCGCCGCGGTGCAGCCAGGTGAGCTCGACGGCCGCGGGCGAGACGATCTTCTGTTCCTCGGCGGCGTCGGCGACCTCGATGAAGGCGTGCACCACGGCCCCGGCCGGCATCCGCTCCAGGGACGCCGCGATCGCGGGCAGGGCGCTCTCGTCGCCGGCGAGCAGGTGCCAGTCGGCGTCCGCCTCCGGGGCGTAGCCGCCGCCGGGGCCCAGGATGCGCACCGTCTCCCCCGGCTGCACCCGGGCGGCCCAGGGCCCGGCCAGGCCCTCGTCGCCGTGCACGACGAAGTCGAGGGTCAGTTCGCGCGGCACCGGGTCCCAGGCCCGCACGGTGTAGGTGCGGGTGACCGGCCACTGCTCGCGCGGGTACTCCTCGCGGATCCGCGCCAGGTCGAACGGCTCCGGGTAGGCCACGTTCGCCGGCGCGAAGAGCACCTTGACGTAGTGGTCGGTGAAGGCGGTGGCGTCGAAGTCGTCCAGCCCTTCGCCGCCGAGGACCAGGCGCACCATGTGCGGCGTGATCCGTTCGGTGCGCAGCACCCGCGTCTCTCGGGCGCGCGGCGTCCTGCGGGTCGGCTGATCGGTCATGGGGTCCCCCCGGTCATGCGGTCGGATCGATCGCCTGGTTAGGCTTGCCTAAGTTAGCAGGTCCGGTCCGCGGCGGGATTCACCCGGGCGAGGCCGGTCAGCGCTCGGCCACCGCGTCCGGATCCGGCCCGGGTCCGCCCCCTACGAGATCCCTCCCGACACCCCGTCCTGACGCCCCAGCGCCCGAAGGCGCGTCACCACGCCCTGGACCCCGTCCTGCCCGCGGATCCCGGTGGCGAGCCGGTCGGTCGCGAGGCGGTGGTCGGAGTGGTGGAGGGACCGCCGCAGGAGGCGGGTGAGGCGGTCGGCGGTGAGGCGGCGCAGCGGGAGGGCGGCGGGCGCCGCACCGAGGGCGGTCAGCCGGGACGCCCAGTAGGGCTGGTCCACCCGGACGGGGACGGGCAGCGTGAGGGTGGCCGCGCCGAGGGAGGCGTGGGTGGTTCCGGGGCCTGCGTGGTGCACGGCGGCCCGTACCCGGGGGAAGAGCCAGTCGTGCGGGCATTCGCCGATGGTGAGGACGTCCTCCGCCTCCTCCGCCCGGAGGCCGGCCCAGCCGGACTGGACGACGGCGCGCACCCGCAGCCTCCGGGCGGCGCTGACGACGGCGCGGCTGAGGTGCTCACCGTCGATCCGGTTCATGCTGCCGAAGCCGAAGTAGACGGGGGCCGGTCCGCCGTCGAGGAAGTCCCGGAGCCCGGCGTCGGGCCGCCAGCCGGGCGGGCGGGCCGCCGGCCAGTACCCGGTGGTCACGTGCCCGGTGGGCAGGGGGAAGCCGGGCGGCAGGAGGGCGTCGCTGATCCCGTAGAGGACGGGCCGCTCGCGCAGGGTGCGCAGCACGCGCGTCGCCTGCCGGACCGGCGTCCCGAGGCTGCCGGCCAGCTGGGCGAGGGCGGGTGCGTACATCGGGTGGAGCAGCGCCTTCGCGGCGGTGTCGGCGGCGAGGTGCTGCCTCCAGGGCAGGGCGGACATCAGCCGTGGGAGGACCATGGCGTGCGAGACGGTGTACACCCCGACGCAGGGCAGGCCGAGCCCGTCGCCGATGACCGCGCAGAGCGGGTGCAGCAGCGGGTGCGCCAGCAGGACGTCCGCCCCCTCGTCGGCTGCTTCCAGCAGGGTGCGCGCCGCCGTGCCGGCGATGTCCTGGCCGTTGCGCAGCCGTTCGCGCCACGGCTTGGGCCGGGCCATCAGCGCTTCCTGGTGGTCGAGCGGCATGCTGCGCACGGGCAGGCCGTGCTCGGCGAAGCGCGGCGCGTGGCGGCGGGAGGTGGCGACGGTGACGTGGAGGCCGGCGTCCCTGAGCCCGAGGGCCAGGCCGGTGTAGGGGGCGATGTCGCCGGTGGTGCCCCAGGTGGCGAGGAGGACGCGCGGCGCGCCGTCCGGTGGTGGGTTCACGTGGCTCGGTGCTTCCGGGTGGCAGGGGTGTCGGGCGGGAGCCGGGGTGTCGGGGGCTCAGGGGCAAAGGACGGTGGTGCCCGGCGTGGTCAGCGGCCGCCCGTCCAGGAAGCGGCTGATCAGGTCGGCGAAGTCGCCGTCGCGTTCCATGTGGAGCAGGTGGTCGGCGCCGTCCATGACCGCGAAGGTCACGTCGGTGATGGTGGCGGCGACGGCCCGGTTGTCGTCGACGCCGGTGATGGTGTCGTGTGCGCCGACCCCGACGAGCGCGGGCGTGTGCCGGATTCCGCCGGGCGGCAGCAGGCCGGCGTCGAGCAGCAGGTGTCCGCGCTCGCGGACGTAGCGGACGAGCGGGTCGTGCGGGGAGGACGTCAGCTGGTTCAGCAGGACCCGCGCGGCGGCGCGGATCTCCAGGACCTGCCTCCCGGCCCGGGGGTTGGTCAGCAGGCCGACCAGTCGCTCGGCGGCTTCCCGGTGGGAGTCGAGGGGCGTCCCGGGACGCTCCGCCTGTTCGGCGGGGGCCGCGTCCCCGGCCTCCTGGCCGCGGAGCGCGGCCTCCCGTCGCAGTCCCTCGCGGATCAGGGCCGTCAGGCGGGCTCCGGCGCGCGGGGCGGCGCCGAAGATCATCAGGTGGCTGACCCGGGCCGGGTGGCGCTGGGCGAGTCGGTAGGCGACCGGGTAGCCGGAGGAGACGCCGAGGGCGGCGAACCGTTCGATCCCGAGGTGGTCCGCGGCCCGGAGCGCGGCATCGGTCAGGTCGTCCCAGCCGAGCTCGGCGTGCTCCCGCCCGGGCGTGCGGGCGGGCGGCAGGTCGGGGATGAGCAGCGGGTGCCGGTCGGCGAGGTGGCGCTCCAGGCGCGCCCAGGAACGGCGGTCCTGCAGGCCGCCGCCGAGCACCAGCAGCGGAGCCGCGGACGGGCCGGTGCCGGGGGTGACGAACCGGCAGGGGTAGGTGGCGCCCCGCCAGGGGACGAGGTGGTCCGCCGCGGTGGTGACCGTGCGGGGCGGGGCTGTCATGCGGTGGCCCGCCGGTGGTCCTCGATGAACGCGGCCAGCTCGGCGATCGTCGAGGTGGCGGACAGGTCGGATTCCCGGATGACCAGGCCGTGGTCCTCCTCCAGGATCATGGCGAGGATGGCCACGGCCATGGAGTCGACGCCCGCTTCGGCGAGGGTCGCCCCGGGGGTGACCGGACCGGCGGGCAACGCGGCCTTGTGGGTGAGGACGTGGATGACGGTGGTGAGCATGTCCGGCATGGGACCGGGCCCTCCCGAGTGGCGTGTCAGGGGCGGAGGATGAGGTGGTGTCAGGGGCGGAGGACGAGGCGCTCCGGCCAGGTCACGGTGGTCGCGGCCCAGGACAGGCCGCTGCCGAAGGACACCAGGGCGGCACGCTGGCCGGGGGCCGGGGTGCCCTGCGCGGCCGCCTGGGCCAGGAGCAGGGGCACCGACGCCGCGGCGGTGTTGCCGACGGTCTCGATGTTGGTGGGCATCCGCTCCACCGGGAAGTCCAGGTCGGCGGCGACCGCCCGCATGATTGTCGCGTTCGCCTGGTGGGCGACGAGGACGTCGACCTCGTCCAGGGTCCAGCCGGCGGCCGCGACCGCCTCCCGTACGGCGTCGCTCATGCGGCGCACGGCCTGCTTCAGCACGTCGCTGCCGCTCATCCGCAGGAAGAGCTCGCCGCGCTTGTCGAGGGGCAGACGCTGGCGCGCGCCGCCGGCCGGGATGGCGATGATGTCCGCCATGGTGCCGTCGCTGCCCCACACCGTCGGGCCGAAGGTCGGCGGCTCGCCCGGTCCGGCGGCCCGCAGCACGGCGGCCCCGGCGCCGTCGCCGAACAGCGGCGCGGTGGTGGGGTCGTCCGGGTCGACCATCGCCGAGGCGCTCTCCGCGCCGATGACCAGCACGCTGCGCGCGCTCGCGGAGCTGATCAGCCCCCGGGCGAGTTCACAGGCGTACAGGAAGCCGGAGCAACCGGCGTTGAGGTCGAACGCGGGGATGCCGGTGAGGCCGAGCAGGGACGCCACCTCGGGGGCACCGGCGGGGCAGAGCCGGTCGGGCGTGGTGGTCGCGAGGATGAGCGCGTCGACCGCGCCCGCCCCGGCCGAGTCGAGGGCACGGCGGCCCGCCTCCGCCGCGAGGTGGACGGTGGCGGTGCCCGGGGTGACCCGGCGCCGCTGGGCGATGCCGATGCGGCGGTGCACGAAGGCGGCCGTCTGCGGTGTCATGACCTGGCTGTTGTCCACCACCGTCGGCGGGAGCCAGCTGCCGAGTCCACACAGCACGGTGTGCGTCAAGTCCCCTCCTGGAGAGCCTTCCTGGGCGGCCGGGGGCCGCGGTGATCGGGAGCCGTTCAGTCGGCCGTCGCGGTCACGGCTGCGGGCGCGCACGGGACGGACGGCGGTGGCGCCGGGTCCGCGGGCAGACGGGGCTGAGCGGTGGTGGGCAGAGCGGTGCTGAGCAGAGCGGTCGTGGGCCGAGCGGTGGTGGGCCGAGCGGTGGTGGGCAGAGCGGTGGTGGGCAGAGCGGTGGTGGGCAGAGCGGTGGTGGGCAGAGCGGTGGTGGGCAGACCCGTGAAGTGGCGCATCACCAGGTCCGCCGCCTCCCCGGGCCGTTCCAGGAAGACCCAGTGATCGGCCTCGGGGATGACGACGAACCGGCAGTCCCCGATGGTGGCGGCGAACTCCCGTTGCTCGGCCGCGGAACTGATGGTGTCGTGCTCCCCGCAGAAGACGAGGGTGGGGACTCCGTCCAGCCGGCCCACCGGGTCCAGGTTCTCCAGCACCGACCGCTCCATCGTGGTGAACCCGTGGGCGGTGCCGCTCACGGCCCGCAACGTCAGCCGCCGCACCAGCCGGTGGACGACGTCCCGGTTGCGGACGGGTGCCCGGCCCTGCGGGCACAGGAACATCTCCATGAGGACGTCCACCAGATCCTCGGCGTCGCCGGCCGCCATCCGTTCCGCGCCGCGCCCCCACAGGGCGGTCAGCTGGTCGCTGATCCGCACCGGCGTGCCGCCGAGCACGAGCCGGGCGACGCGCTCGGGGCGGCGCTGGGCGCAGCGGTGGGCGACGGCGGCGCCGAAGGAGTAGCCGAGCAGGTTGACGCGGTCGGCCCCGAGGTCGTCGAGCAGGGCCTCCACCACCTCGCACATCGTCTCCATCCCCTGGTCCGGGCGCAGCGGCGTCGACTCGCCCGCGCCCGGCAGGTCCACGGACACCAGGTCCCCGAAGGGAAGGACGTGCCGCTGGAGGACGGACCAGCCGTTCATGCCCTGCAGCACTCCCCCGATCGCGAGGACCGGGGCGATCGACGGGGTGGCGGCGGCCCGGACCACCTGGTACGAGAACGACGCCCCCTCGTGGGTGAGCCTGCGGACGGTCACTTCGCTCATGCCTCTCCTCCAACCGATGACGGGCACGACGGCCCGGCCCGAACCGATCAGCCGCGCGCGGCCACCCGCTGCGGGGCGGCGCCCGCGTCGGCCAGCGCGGCCTCGACCAGCTCCGCGGTCTGCCGCAGCGTCAGGCTGCCGGTCGCGTACGCGTCGTCCAGCTGGACGCCGTAGTGGTCGGAGAGGGTGACGAACAGCTCCACCTGGGCGATGGAGTCCAGCGCGAGGTCGGAGAAGCACACCTCCGGGGTCAGCTCCTGCGGCGGCACGTCGAAGGCCTGCGCCAGGTAGCCGGTGATGAAGTCCAGCGGTCGCCGGTCGAACACGTCCATGGGTCTCTGCCTTCCGTTGTTCCGGGTGCACGCCTTCCCGGTCGCGTGCGTTCTGGGTGCCCGTGCTCTCCGGGGCACGTGCGTTCCGGTCGGGGTCCGGGTCCGGATCCGCCGGGTCAGGAGACCAGCCGGTCAGGAAGCCAGCCGGTCAGGCCACCAGCCGGTCAGGCCACCGGCGGGATGTCCGGCCAGGTCATCGCCACCGCGCCCCACACCGCGCCGCCCCCGAAGGCGGTCAGCAGCGAGCGGGCCCCCGCGCCGACGGACTTCTGCCGCACCACGTCGTCCATGACCAGCGGGATCGAGGCGGAGGAGGTGTTCCCGACCTCGCGGATGTTCCCCAGCCGAGCGGACGGGCGGACCCCGACGAGGTCGGCCACCTTGTCGAGGATGCGCTGGTTCGCCTGGTGCCCGATGAACGCCTCGACGTCCTCCGCCTCCCAGCCGACCGCCGCCAGCGAGGACCGGGACACCTCCGTCATGCGCCGCACCGCGTGCGCGAACATCTGCGGGCCCTGCATCCGCAGACACCGCGCCCCGTGCCCCGCCGCCAGCCGGGCGTCCGGCCACCGGGCCCCGCCCGCGGCGATGACCGCCAGGTCCTTCTGCGTCCCGTCGCTCCCCAACCGGGTGGCCAGCACCGCGCCGGCCTCGTCGACGGTCCCGCGGCGCAGCACGACGGCCCCGGCGCCGTCGGCGAAGACGACCGCCGTCCCCCGGTCCGCCGTGTCCGTGATCGTCGACAGGGTCTCCGCACCGATCAGCAGCACGGTCTCCGCCGCGCCCGCCCTGATCCACGCGTCGCCGGCCGCGACCGCGTACACGAAGCCCGAGCAGGCCGCCGCGAGGTCGAAGGCCGGCACCGTACCGAGGCCCAGCTGCGCCGCGACCCACGGCGCCGTCGCCGGGGAGTGGTGGTCGGGGGTGGTCGTGGACACCACCACCAGGTCCACCGTCGCGACACCCGCGCTGCGCAGCGCCCGCTGACCGGCCCGCACCGCGAGGTCCCCGGTGCTCTCCCCCGGCCCGACCCAGCGGCGCGCCTCGATCCCCGTCCTCGACCGGATCCACTCGTCGTCGGTCTCCAGCAGGGCCAAGGGCTCGTCGGTGTTGCGCACCACGCGGGACGGCAGGTGGGACCCCGTCCCGATGACCACTGCGGCCGGGCAAGCTGACAACACGTCCCCCTGGAAAAGGTCGTTGCGGGTCGAAACCTCCAGGAGTCTCCCGTCACCCGGGGCGACGAAGCCCCCTGTCGGACGGACTCGCCCCGCCGCTCACACCACCGGGGGGTGTTCGCTACGCCGTCCGGCCGCATCCGGGTTTACGCCCCGCCCGCCGACCGGCGGCACGACCGCGACGACACCGTCCGGTCCCTTCCGCTCGCCGACTCCCCGCACCGGTGAGCGCCGCCGGCGCGGGATCCGCCGCCTCCTGAGACACGCGTCAGAGCGCCAGGGTCTGCCAGCCCCGGGTGATCCGGTCGTGGAGCGCGGCCGGGTCCGGGGCGCCCGGCTGGGCTTGCGCCAGGGCGGCCAGCAGGGCGGTGCCGTCGGCGGGGCGCCGCGCCGGGTCGAGGGCCAGCGCGCGGGTGACGACGGCGGCGAGCGCCGGGTCCAGGGCGAACACGGCCGCCATCGCGGCCGGTTCGGGGCCGGTCTCCACGATCCGGCGGATCACCGCGCCGGTGCTGGTCGCCGCGAACGGGCTGGCGCCGTGCGCCGCGCACACCACGCAGCACGCCCAGGCCCAGACGTCCGCCGCCGTGCCGACCCGCTCGTCACCGAACTGCTCCGGCGCCATGTACGTGAGGGTGCCGGGACCGCCGCCGGTCATGGTGAGCCGGGTGCCGTCCACGATCGCCGCGATGCCGAAGTCGAGCAGGCGCGGGCCGGCCGTGGTCAGCATGACGTTGGCCGGCTTGAGGTCCCGGTGCACCAGCCCGAGCCGGTGCACGCCGGACAACGCCACCGCGAGCGCCAGGGCCAGGGAGCGCAGCGCCTCCGCCGAGCGGATCGGCCCCTGCTCGCGCAGGTGGGCGTCGAGCGGCCGGCCGTCCAGCAGCTCCATGGCGAGGTAGGGCCGTCCGGCGTCGACGCCCGCGTCGAGCACCCGGGCGGTGTAGGCGCCCGGCACCATCGCGAGCACCTCGGACTCGCGCTGGAAGCGCCGCAACAGCTCGGTGTCGCCGAGGAGTTCGAGGTTGATCGTCTTCAGCGCGACCTGCGTCGCCGAGCCCTGCCGCTGGGCCAGGTAGACGGTGCCCATGCCGCCCGAGCCGATCCGGCCGAGCAGTTGGTAGCCGCCGATGGTGCGCGGCTCGTGCGGGCTGAGCGGCTGCCCGACGGGCGGCACGAACGGCTGGTGGGGCGGCTGCGCGGGCCGCTGCACCGGCGGGCCGGCCGGGACGTGCTGCGTCGGAACGTACGGTGCCGACGCGGGCTGGGCCGGAGCGTGGGGCACCGGAGCGTGAGGCACCGGAGCGTGCGCCGGCGGCGGGGTGGCCGGGGCCGCCGCGGGCGGCGGGGCGGCCGGTCCGCCGGCACCCGACGCGGGGACGACCGGCTCGTGCCGCCTGCTGGTGACGGTCGCACCGATCTGGAAGAGCAGGACGGCGAAGACCAGCCAGTACGGCAGCGCGAACGCGCCGAGCAGCGCGCGCAGGGCGAGCATGCCGTGGATCCGGCGCCAGGTGGCGGGAGCCGAGCGGACCTGCGCCGGCATCCGGACGGTCATCAGGTTGCGCTGGGTCAGGAACCAGAACAGCAGCCAGAGCAGCAGGGCCGAGATCACGGGGACGAGGTACCAGAGCCTCGCCGTCTGCAGGGCCAGGTGGGAGTCCATGCGGAGGTAGCGGGCGTTGTCGGTGTCGATCGGCTCCCGCAGGATCCGGTGGGTGTGGGAGTCGCCGAGGAACAGCAGGGCCTCCACCCCGGCCGCGAAGGCCAGCCCCACCGCCGGCGCCGCGATGAACGGCACTCGGCTGACCGCCGCGCCCGCCCCCACGGCCGCCGCCGCCCGCTGCCGCGTCGCCCGTTGCACCCACAGCAGCACGGGAAGCGTCACCACCCGCACCACCAGCAGCACCAGCAGGAGGAGGAGCGGCACCACCATGACGACTATCTGCATGTCTCCCCCTCGACCGAGCGCGCACCCGGAGTATAGGGGCGCCGACGGGCATCCGTCCGGCGCCCGGGTCGACCGCCCGGCAGGGCCCCGCGGGAGCCGGCGCCCCCGGCCCGCCCGGCGACGCCGGCGCCTTCACCGCGGCCCCGTGCCCGCCCGCGCCACCGGGCGGGCCCGTCGGCTACTGCCCGGGCTTGCGGCCGTGGTTCGCCCTCTTCTTGCGACGGGACCTCTTCTTGCGGGCTCGCTTGGACATCGGGTGCGTTCTCCTCGGTACGGGTCGGCTGGTCGGGTCAGGTGGTCGGGTCGGGCCCGGGCCAGGTGGTGGGGTCGGCTCCGGCTCCGGCTCAGGCCGCGCGGCCGACGAGCTGGTCGGCGAGCTTGGCGAGGCGGCGCTGCGAGCGCTCCTCCTGCGCGATCGCGGCGGTCGGGGCGAGGTCGCCACCGTCGTAGTACTCGCCGTTGACCAGCGCCGTCTCCGGCAGGCAGAGCCGGACGACGGCCGCCGCCCCCTCGGCCGCCGGCGCTCCGACCCGTCCGTACAGCGGGAGCAGCGCGGTGTCGCACTGGCCGGGGTTGAGGCTGACGGCGGTGATGCCGGACCCGTCGGGGGCCATGTCGCGGGTGTCCATGGTGAGCGCGAGCTGCGACTGCGCGTAGGCGGCGAGCCGCGAGTACTTCTTCACCCGGTGCGGGTCGGACCAGTTCATCGAGGCGGTGCGGTGCAGGGAGGACGAGACGTTGACGATCCGGGCGTCGCCGGCCGCCGCCAGCGGGGCGCGCAGGAGCTTCGCGAGCAGGTGCGCGGCGAGGAAGTTGACCTGCAGCGAGACCTCGTTGCCGTCGTCGGTGAGGGTGCAGCGCTCGGGCGCCAGGACGGCGGCGTTGTTCACCAGCAGGTCCAGCGCCGGGTGGTGCGCCACGACCGTGCCGGCCAGCCGGGCGACCTCGGCGAGGCGGGTGAAGTCGGCGGCGAGCTCGACGAGTCGCTCGCGCCGTGCGCCGGCCGCGACCAGTCGTTCGACGGCGTCCCCGGCCTCGGCGGCCGTCCGGGCGTGCACGAGGACGGTGGCGCCGTGCCCGGCGAGCAGGCGGGCGGTCTCCCAGCCGATGCCGGCGGAGGCGCCGGTGACGAGGGCGGTGCGGGCGGACAGAACAGCGTCGGACATGACCCATCCAGGGGTGACAGGGCACGGCCGGGGTGCCGGCCGGGCACGAGGGCGCGCCCGGCGGGTGCCGGTGCCGTGCGGACGTGGTGCTGCGTTGAGGGGCTCACCGGCCCTGCGGCGTCCGTGGACGGCCGCGCGGCGTCGCGCCGGGGCTGGTGGCCGGAAGGAGGACCGAACTCCCGCCGGAACGGCGTCAGTTCGTCCGGGTCCGAGCTCGGCGGGCAGAACTCCCGTGCTACCGGACCGCGGTGAGGACCGCGACAGCGACGACCCGCGGCCGCGGATGCGGCGGGCGGTCGTGGTGGCGTGTCGAGCGGTTCATGCCGTCCATCAAAGTCGGCCCGGCCTCCCGGAGCAAGCCCGGCCAGCCCTCCTGACGAAACCCTGACGCCGAAGGGTCGGCGGGCCCCCCGGCGGCGTGCTCGCCAGGGCGGCGGACCCCCGGCGGTCCTCTCGGCGCGCCCCTCGGCGGTCCTCTCGGCCCGTCCCTCGGCGGTCCTCGCGGCGCACCCCTCGGCGGGGCGTTCGACCGAGCGGGCGGTCGCCTATCAGGGATCCCCCGGCGCCGCACGCGGATCACCTCGAACCGCCGGACTTCCCCGCCCCCGTGGCGAGTCGCGCGCGCCGAACCGCTACCGTGGGTGGCTTCCCTCCCCCGCCGCCAGGAGTGTCTCCCCGTGTCCGACAGCTTCGCCCACCTGCACGTCCACACCGAGTACTCGATGCTGGACGGGGCCGCCAAGAACGGCAAGCTGTTCGCCGAGGCCGAGCGGCAGGGCATGCCCGCCATCGCGATGAGCGACCACGGCAACATGTTCGGCGCCTACGAGTTCTTCCACGCCGCAGCCAAGACCGGCGTGAAGCCGATCATCGGCATCGAGGCGTACGTCGCCCCGGGCTCGCGCTTCCTGAAGAAGCAGGTGTTCTGGTCCCCCGGCGGCCAGCGTCCGACCGGGGCCGACGGCGAGGGCGGCAAGGACGTCTCCGGTGGTGGCCGCTACACCCACATGACCATGTGGGCGCAGAACGCGACCGGCCTGCGGAACCTCTTCAAGCTCTCCTCGCTCGCGTCGATGGAGGGCTACTACATGAAGCCCCGCATGGACCGCGAGCTGATCGCCGCCAACGCCGGCGGCATCATCGCCACCACCGGCTGCCCCTCCGGCGAGGTGCAGACCCGGCTGCGGCTGGGCCAGTACGAGGAGGCGGTCAAGGCCGCCGGGGCCTACCAGGACATCTTCGGCAAGGAGAACTACTTCCTGGAGCTGATGGACCACGGCCTCGCCATCGAGCAGGACGTCCGTCAGGACCTGCTGCGCCTCGCCAAGCAGCTGAACATCCCGCTGCTCGCCACGAACGACTCGCACTACGTGACCGCCGACCAGGCGGACGCCCACGACAGCCTGCTCTGCGTCGGCGTGGGCAAGAACAAGGACGACCCGAACCGGTTCAAGTTCCAGGGCACCGGCTACTACGTGAAGACCGCCGCGGAGATGCGCGAGCTCTTCCGCGAGCTGCCGGAGGCCTGCGACAACACGCTGGCGATCGCCGAGCGCGTGGAGTCGTACGAGGAGGTCTTCACCTACGTCGACCGGATGCCGCAGTTCGACGTGCCCGAGGGCGAGACCCAGGCGTCGTACCTGCGCCAGAAGATCGCCGCCGGCCTCAAGCACCGCTACGGCGAAAACCCCGGCCAGGAGGTGCTGGACCGGATCGAGCTGGAGATGGGCGTGATCACCCCGATGGGGTTCGACGCCTACTTCCTCGTGGTCGCCGACATCTGCCAGTACGGCCGGGACAACGGCATCCCGGTCGGCCCCGGCCGAGGGTCGGCGGCCGGCTCGATGGTCGCCTACCTGACCGGGATCACCCAGCTGGACCCGCTGGAGCACGACCTGCTGTTCGAGCGCTTCCTCAACCCCGAGCGCATCAACCCCCCGGACGTCGACATCGACTTCGACGACCGCCAGCGCGACCAGATGGTCCGCTACGTCACCGAGAAGTACGGCGCCGCGTACACGGCGCAGGTGAACACCTTCGGCACGATCAAAGCCAAGGCGGCCGTGAAGGACGCCAACCGCATCCTCGGCTACCCCTTCTCGATGGGCGACCGGA
This sequence comes from Kitasatospora sp. NPDC053308, assembly GCF_055585785.1. Classification (NCBI taxonomy): domain Bacteria; kingdom Bacillati; phylum Actinomycetota; class Actinomycetes; order Kitasatosporales; family Streptomycetaceae; genus Kitasatospora; species Kitasatospora sp. NPDC053308. The sequence continues at coordinate 282,104 of NZ_JBVJJY010000004.1, forward strand.
TCACCAAGGCGATGCCGCCGGACGTCATGGGCAAGGGCGTCCCGCTGGCCGACCTGTTCAACGAGAAGCACCCCCGCTACAACGAGGGCACCGAGATCCGCGGGCTGTACGAGAACGAGCCCGACGTCAAGAAGATCATCGACACCGGCCGGGGCATCGAGGGCCTGATCCGCGGCACCGGCGTGCACGCCGCCGCCGTCATCCTCTCCTCCACCCCGCTGCTCGACCTGATCCCGCTGCACATGCGGGACAAGGACGGCGTGATCATCACCGGCTTCGACTACCCGTCGTGCGAAGCCATGGGCCTGATCAAGATGGACTTCCTGGGTCTGCGGAACCTGGGCATCATCGACCACTGCATCAAGATCGTGAAGGCCAACCGCGGCGTCGACGTCGACATCGAGAAGATCCCGATCGACGACCCCACCACCTACCAGCTGCTCGCCCGGGGCGACACCCTCGGCGTGTTCCAGCTCGACGGCGGTCCGATGCGCGCCCTGCTCAAGCTGATGAAGCCCACCGAGTTCGCCGACATCTCCGCCGTCTCGGCGCTATACCGGCCCGGCCCGATGGGCATGAACTCGCACACCAACTACGCCCTGCGCAAGAACGGCCAGCAGGAGATCGTCCCGATCCACCCCGAGCTGGAGGAGCCGCTCAAGGAGGTCCTCGGCCCCACCTACGGGCTGATCGTCTACCAGGAGCAGGTCCAGCGAGCCGCCCAGGTGCTGGCCGGCTACTCGCTCGGCCAGGCCGACCTGCTCCGCCGCGCGATGGGCAAGAAGAAGAAGGAGGTGCTGGAGAAGGAGTTCGTCCCCTTCCACGCGGGCTGCAAGGAGCGCGGCTACTCCGACGAGGCCATCCAGGCCGTGTGGGACGTCCTCGTCCCGTTCGCCGGCTACGCCTTCAACAAGTCGCACTCCGCGGCGTACGGCCTGGTCTCGTACCAGACCGCCTACCTGAAGGCGAACTACCCCGCCGAGTACATGGCCGCCCTGCTGACGTCCGTCGCCGACGACAAGGACAAGATGGCGGTCTACCTGGCCGAGTGCCGGCAGATGGGCATCCGCATCCTCTCCCCCGACGTCAACGAGTCGGTGGTCGACTTCACCGCCGTCGGCAGCGACGTCCGGTTCGGGCTCAAGGCCGTGCGCAACGTCGGCGTACCGGTGATCGAGTCGCTGGTGAGGACCCGGAAGGAGAAGGGCAAGTACACCTCCTTCGCGGACTTCCTGGACAAGGTCGAGCTGGTGGTCTGCAACAAGCGCACCGTCGACTCCCTGGTCAAGGCGGGCGCCTTCGACTCGCTCGGCCACACCCGCCTGTCGCTGAGCAGCGTGCACGAGAGCGCGATCGACGCCGTCACCGGGCTGAAGAAGCAGCAGGCCATCGGCCAGGACGACCTGTTCGGCGCCCTCACCGGCGGCGACGACGCCCCCGCGATCGGGCTCGACTTCCAGCTCACCGACAACGAGTGGCCGCGCCGCCAACTCCTCTCCCTGGAACGGGAGATGCTGGGGCTCTACGTCTCCAGCCACCCGCTCGACGGCGCCGAGCACATCCTCTCCCAGAACCGCGACACGTCGATCGCGGAACTCCTCGGCTCCGGCCGCTCCGAGGGCGAGGTCCGGCTCTCCGGTCTGATCACCGGTGTCGACCGGCGCATCAACAAGGCCGGCAACGCCTGGGCGATCATCACCCTCGCCGACCGCGACGGCTCGGTCGAGGTGCTGTTCTTCCCCGCGACCTACAACCTGATGGCCGATCAGATGGTCGAGGACAACGTGATCTCGGTCCGCGGCCGCCTCAACGAACGCGACGGCTCACTGAGCATCTTCGGCCAGGAGATCACCACCCTCGACGTCTCCTCCGCCGAACTCGGTACCAAGCCGCCCGTCCAGATCACCGTCCCCCTCGGCAGGATCACCCCCGACACCGTCGCCGAACTCAAGCTCGCCCTGCAGGCCCACCCGGGCGACGTCCCGGTCCGCCTGCTGACCACCAACTGGGACAAGGACACCCTCTACGAGCTCGGCTACCAGGTGAACCCCGACAACGGCCTCGCCTCGGACATCAAGACCCTCCTCGGCAACCGCGCCTGGGCGGGCACCGCGTAGCGGGGGGGGGGGGGGGGGGGGGGGGGGGGGGGGGGGGGGGGGAGGGAACCGGGGAAAGAAGGGGAAGAGAAGGAGGGAGC
>NZ_JBVJJY010000004.1:284310-594601 GCF_055585785.1 Kitasatospora sp. NPDC053308
GGGGCAAACCCCGACAGGTCTCTCCGTGGGGAACAACATCCCCCTCCAATAAAACTCGCCTTGGCGGGCCACATAGAAATGCCCCCCCCCCCCCCCCCCCCTCCCCCCCCCCCCTTCCCTTCCCGCCGCCGGACGGCTCCGGCACCGTAGGGTCCTCTCCGACGGGACACGGCCGACCGGTCGACCGGACCGGGGCGTCGCAAGGACGTCGGGCCGCGGGAAGTACGAGACGAGGGGCTGGCACGCCACATGCAACAGCGCAGTCTGCGGGACCTCCAGGTATCGGCCATCGGCCTCGGCTGCATGGGGATGTCCGCCTTCTACGGCACGGCCGACCAGGACGAGGGCGTCGCGACCATCCGGCGCGCCCTGGACCTCGGCATCACCTTCCTCGACACCGCGCAGGTCTACGGACCGCTCACCAACGAGTCCCTGGTCGGCGAGGCCGTCCGGGGGCACCGTGACGAGTACGTGATCGCCACCAAGTTCAACTACCGCATGGACGGCGCCGTTCCGGGCGACATGTCGACCGTGGGCCGCCAGGACGGCTCGGCCAAGCACGTCCGCAGCTCCGTCCACGGTTCGCTCGCGCGGCTCGGCACCGACCACATCGATCTGTACTACCAGCACCGGGTCGACCCGAACGTGCCCATCGAGGAGACCGTCGGCGCGCTCGGCGAACTGGTCGCCGAGGGCAAGGTGCGGTACATCGGGCTGAGCGAGGCGAGCGGCGAGACGATCCGGCGCGCCGACGCCGTCCACCCGGTCACCGCCGTCCAGAGCGAGTACTCGCTCTGGACCCGGGACGTGGAGGCCGAGGTACTCCCCACCTGCCGGGAGCTCGGCATCGGCTTCGTGCCGTACTCCCCGCTCGGCCGCGGCTTCCTCGCGGGCCGCTTCAGCTCCCCGGACGAGCTCGACAAGGACGACTTCCGCCGCACCAACCCGCGGTTCACCGAGGCCAATCTGGCGGCCAACCTCCGGCTCGCCGAGAAGGTCAAGGAGATCGCCGCCGAGAAGGAGGTCACCCCGGCCCAGCTGGCGATCGCCTGGGTCCTGGCCCGCGGCGAGGACCTGGTGCCGATCCCGGGCACCAAGCGCCGCACCTACCTGGAGCAGAACGCGGGCGCGGTCGACGTCGTCCTGACCGCCGAGGACCTGGCCCGCATCGACGCCGAGCTGCCCGAGGCGGCGGGTGAGCGCTACGACGCGGACGGGATGCGGGCGGTGAACCGCTGAACGACCGCCCCTGAGCAGAACCCCGATCGGCGGGGCGGCGCGTCACGACGGAAGGGCCCGCACCGGGCGTCATGCGCGGTGCGGGCCCTTCGCTGCCCGGCGGGTGCCGGGCGGAGGAACTACAGCGGGCGAATGTTCTCCGCCTGCGGGCCCTTCTGGCCCTGCGTGACGTCGAACTCGACCTTCTGGCCCTCGAGCAGCTCACGGAAGCCGTTGGCGTTGATGTTCGAGTAGTGGGCGAAGACGTCGGGGCCGCCACCCTCCTGCTCGATGAAGCCGAAGCCCTTCTCCGAGTTGAACCACTTCACAGTGCCATTAGCCATTGATAAATCTCCTTCAAGGGACTGTTCGAAACACGCACGGCGCGCGCTTCGAGTCACCGCATGGAGCGCCCACCGGGGATGAGCCGGGGAACAAAAAATGCGCCTGCCATACATCAGCAGGCGCACACAAAGTTCATGGGAACCACTACTGCAACGTCATCGACTGTAGCAGGCCACGGGCCGCCGTGGCGGGACGATTCCCTCCCGGTTTCGCCGGGCCGGCCCGCCGAGCAGCCGCTACCGGCCCGGGACGGTCGTGAACGGCCGCGAGCGGCAAGCGGGTTGACCATGCGGCCGGACGTCCGCGACACCGCCGATTCCCGGCCGGATTTCCGCGGCGCGCGGCGCGGAGCGCGCGCCCCCGGCGGAATGCCGCGCCGTCCGGCCGGGAATTCTCCGCACCGGGAATTCCCGCCACCGCTCCCGCCACCGCCGACCCGAGGTGCCGCCCGCCGGGAGCCCGGAGAGAGTGGAGGGTGGGGCCCTACCCAGCCTGGAGGACACGTGCGTGCCGACAGACCGGACGGGATGCCGCCGCTGCACCTGCCGCGGCGCACCCGGCTGCTGCTGTTCTGCGCCTTCCTGCTGCTGATCGCCGCCATGGTGGCCGACCTGGTGACCGGGCCCGGGACGACGCTGTCGCCCGTCCTGGCGGTGGCGCCGGTGCTGGCCGGGGCGACCACCCGCAGCGCCCGGGTGCCGCTGGCGGCCGGCGGCCTGGCCGTGCTGGCCGTCGGCCTGCTGGAGAGCACCAACACCGAGCTGTCGACCGAGGTGCACCTCACCGCGTTGATCACCGTGCTCGCCGCGACCCTGGCCAGCGCCGCCAACGTGGTGCTGGTGGCGGCCCGGGAGCGGGAGCTCTTCCAGGTCCGCACGGTGGCGGAGGCGGCGCAGCGGGCCCTGCTGCGCCCGCCGCCGGAACGGATCGGTCCGCTGCGGACCGCCGTGCGCTACGTCGCCGCGGCCGCCGAGGCGCGGATCGGCGGGGACCTCTACGCCGTGGAGCAGACCGGTTACGGTGTGCGGATCCTGCTGGGAGACGTGCAGGGGCACGGCCTGCCGGCCGTCGAGACGGCGGCGGACGTCCTGGGGGTGTTCCGTGCGGCGGCCCGCACCGAGGCCGACCTCGGCCGGCTGGCCGAGCGCCTGGACGACGCGCTGGCCGCCCGCCCGGGCGAGGGGCGTTTCGCCACCGCGCTGCTGCTGTCCGTACCGCCCGGCCGGGAGCCGGTCACGCTGGTGAACTGCGGCCACCCTCCCCCGCTGCTGCGCCGGGCCGACCGGGTCACCGCACTGACGCCGCCGACGCCCGCGCCTCCGCTCGGGCTGCTGGGGCTGACCGGCGGCGGGTACCCGACGGGCCGGTTCGAGGCCCGCCCGGGGGACGTGCTGCTCCTGCACACCGACGGGGTGACCGAGGCCCGCGGCGCCGGGGGCGTCTTCTACCCGCTGGAGGAGCGGCTGCCGGAACTGCCCGCGGGGAGCCCCGCCGACCTGCTGGACGCCCTGCTGGCGGACGTGGGGGCCTGGGTCGGCGCCGCCGGCCTGACGGACGACGCGGCACTGCTCGCGATCCGCTGGGAGCCGTGACCTGCGCACCGGCGAACCACCTGGACGACGGGGCCGACGCGGCCTCCGGACCGGGATGCGCGACCGGGCTCCTGCGCACGTCGCGCGGTCCACGACGCCGAGCGTGCCGGTCGGCGACAGCCGTCCGGCACCGGGCGCCCCGGAACCACGCGCCCGGAACCGGGGCACGGTGCCCGGGGGACCCCGGCCGCCGTGCGACCGGGGTCCCCCGGGGCGTCGAGCACCGGCTCTCGGCCGCCGCCGTGCAGGGTCAGCGCTGCAGGGTGAGCACGCCCGGCCGGTACGGCAGTTGGATGTAGGACGTGCCGTCCGAGGCGGGGTTCCGGCCCTGGTAGAGGAGCTGCAGGTTGCAGGGGTCGACGGTCATGGTCTGGTCGGGGTTGGTGCGGACGAGGTCACCGTGGCTGATGTCGTTCGTCCAGGTGGCGCCGCTGTTGGCCTTGCCGGCGAAGGGGTTGCCCGCGGTGGCGGCCTGCGGGGTCCAGGAGCCGTTCAGGCTGGTGGCGGTGAAGGAGCGGAAGTAGCGGTGCTCGTTCACGTCCCGGGCCTCGACGATCATCAGGTACTGGTTCTGGCCCTGGACCTTGTAGACCTGGGGCGCCTCGAACAGGTTCTGCACCGTGTCGCTCATGACGGTGGTGTACGAGGAGCCGAAGTTCCCGGGGAAGTTCCCGAGCGGCATGCTCGCCCGGTAGATGCTGCCGTTGTCACCGGCGAAGAACAGGTACATGTTCTGGTCGTCGGCGATCAGGGTCGGGTCGATCGGGCCGCCGGTGGGGAGGCTGCCGGTGAACAGCGCCTGCGGCGCGGACCAGCCGTTGGGGTTGGTGGGGTCGCTGGACGTGCGGTAGGTGAAGGGCCAGGCGGTCCCCCACCCGAGGGAGGCCAGCACCCAGGTGTTCTTGGGTGCGAAGTAGAACAGCTGGGGCGCCACCGCGGACGAGGACATCACGGTCTGAGTGGCCGAGGCCATGTCCGACCAGTTCGTGAAGGGGGCGAATCCCATCGACTTCCACGACGTCCCGTCGGAGTAGGTCGCGTAGACCAGGTGCTTGCCGTTGTAGACGACGTCGGTGAAGTCCTTCAGCGCGGCTCCCCCGTTCACCGGCTCCGCCAGCGGACCGGTCGAGGTCCACCGGTACGTCGACGGGAGAGCGCACGTGGTGCCCGTCCCGGACAGGCCGGTCCACTTCTGGTTGCCGGCACCGCTGCAGTTCCAGAGCTGCACCGCCGTCCCGTTGGCCGTACCGCCGCCGCTGACGTCCAGGCACAGCCCGGACTCCACCCCGACGACCGAGCCGTCGGAGTTCACCCGCCACTGCTGGTTCGCCCCGCCGCTGCAGGTCCAGATCTCCACCCGGGTGCCGGCGGTGGTGGCGTGGCCCGGGACGTCCAGACACTTGTCGCCGTACACGGTCAGCTGGTTGCCGTCCGTCAGCGTCCACTGCTGGTTGGATCCGCCCGTGCAGTCCCAGATCTGCAGGAACGTGCCGTCGTTCCGGCCGGCGTTCGGCACGTCGAGGCACCGGCCTGAACCCACGCCCCGCAGGGCGCCGCTGCCGGCCGCCTGAGCCGGAGCCGCGACGAGCGCCGACGCCAACGCCACCACCGCCGCGAGCACGGCGGTGAGCACGACGGGCAAGGGCCTGCGGTGGGAACCTGGTCTCTGCATGGGGATCTCCCTGTCTGAGGCGTGCCGTTGTCACACGGCTCGTTGTCGTTGCCCGGGGGCCGTCGGACCTCGGGCGTCGTTTACACGGGGGCAACCTGTCGGCGCGCGCCGGGAGTTACGATCGGCGGACGACGGGCCCTCGCTCTGGACCGGGCGGACTTCGGAGGCCCCGCACGGGGTGCTCCTCCCGGCAGGAGCGCAGGCGACGGCGGACGGGTACACCCCGACTCCGCCGCGCGCGAAGGGCGTTGCCGTCCACCGGGCCGATGAGGGCGGTGTACGGCTGCGCAAAAATGTTAGCGCTAACAATTCAGCTCGACGTGCGCCCTCCTGTCACGGGGCGGGGGAAGACCGGGGATGTGAGCGGAGTCAATACCCGCCCACCCGAGCACGTCAAGACGGCTGCAACGACTTTCCTGACGGAGGCGGCGCACCCGCCGTCCCGCTCGTCTTCGGCCGGCCGACCGCCGGGCGCTCGCGTCCGCCGCCACCCGCCACCCGCCGTCCCGCCCGCAGGCTCCGCGCCCCGCCCGTCGGCCGCCGCCGGGCACCGCCGCGCGTCCCGCCGCGGAGACCCGTCACCACGACCGCCTCGCCATGGCACTTCTGACGGCCGGTCGGTAGATTCCTCCGGGTGCGGCGGGCCGGCCGAGCCCTGGGCCCGGGCCCTGCAGCCGCGACGTGAACCACCTCACCGAAGGAGCGCACGTGACCCGCCCGAACACAGCGCCGCAGCCCCACGACGAGGGCATGCTCGACGTCGGCGACGGTCACCGGGTGTACTGGCAGGTCCGCGGAACGCCCGGCGGCAAGCCCGCCGTCGTCGTGCACGGCGGCCCGGGCGGCGGCTTCGCCCGGGGCGGGTACCGGCGGTTCGACCCGGCGGGCTACCGGCTGGTGCTCTTCGACCAGCGCGGCTGCGGCGACAGCACCCCGCACGCCGGGGACCCGACCACCGACCTTCGGCACAACACCACCCACCACCTGATCGCCGACATGGAGAAGCTGCGCGAGCACCTGGGCATCGAACGCTGGCTGCTCTACGGCTACTCCTGGGGATCGGTGCTCAGCCTGGCCTACGCCCAGCAGCACCCGGAGCGGGTGTCCGAGATCATCCTGGCGGCCGTCTTCGGCGGACGCCGCCGGGACATCGACTGGCTGTACCGCCAGGCCGGGCGCTTCTACCCGGAGGAATGGGAGCGGTTCGTCGCCGGGGTGCCGGGCGCCTCCCGCGACGACGACGTCCTGGACCTCCTGGGCGGCTACGCCCGGTTGATGGAGCACCCGGACCCGGAGGTCCGGGACAGGGCCTCGCTGGACTGGTCGGCCTGGGAGGACGTCCTGCTCTCCCACGAGGCCCAGGGCACGTCCGGGGTTTTCACGAGCCTCCCTGCCCGCGAGCGGATGGGCCTCACCCGCCTCTGCGCGCACTACTTCTCCCACGGGCTGTTCCTCGAGGACGGCGCGCTCCTCCGCGGGGCCGGCCGGCTGGCCGGGATCCCCGGGGTGCTGGTGCACGGCCGGATGGACCTGAACGCGCCGCTCGAAGGAGTCCGGGAGCTGGCCAGGGCCTGGCCGGAGGCCGAGGTGAAGGTCGCCGAGGACGCCGGGCACCTCGACAGCGCGACCAAGGTCCGGCACATCCATGACGCGATCGCCCGCTTCGCGCCCCGTGCACCGGCCCGCGAGCGCGTGCCGTCCGACGCCGGCTGAGGGCGACAGCGCCGACGCCGGCACGCCCGGCACGCCCGGCACGAAGAACGGCCGCCCCGGCGCGGGTGCACCCCGACAGGCGCCGCCCAGGGCGGCCTCCGCGGTTCGGCCCGTCCCGCGGTCGACCTGCCGGGCGGCGCGCCCGCGCCATCACCCCGGGCGCGCTCCCGGAGGCGGCAGCGGCCCGCCTCGCCGCAGCCCCGCTCGCCGCGGCCGGCCACCCCGGCAGGACGGAGCGACCCGCACGAGCGGCACCCGGCTCTGCTCCTCGGAAATTCATGGGCAAGGGGCGGTAAAGGCGGCGACCGCCGCCTTGTTGCCCTCGACAACCCGTCAGTAACGTCAAGTGCCGCACCGGTCGGCGACAGTCCGGCGCATGCGGCCGTCGACGGGCAGCAGCCTGTCATGAGCCTGACGTTCCCTCGCAGGAACGCCCAACTCCCGTACAGCGCAAGCACCACGCCGGTCCACGGCCATCCGCCGGGACCGGCGGCACATGCCGAGATCCGTCAGCACGGGCGCGAGCCCGCACCGGCGAGAACCCCCATGCCGGCACCGGCCGCGCCCCTCGTCCCCCACGGAGGGTCGAACCTTGCGCTCCCACTCCCCCACCGGCCCGCGGCCGCCCCGGGCCCGCAGACTGCTCGCCGCCCTACCGGCCGTGGCGATGGCCGCCACCGGCCTGCTCGCGGTCGCCGCGCCGGGCGCCCACGCCCAGGCCGACGCGCCCGCCGCCGGCGCCGCCACCAAGCGGGTCTGCGCCGCGCCCACGCACCCCGGCGAGATGGCCTGCCTGGCCCTCGCCCGCACCGACGTGGTCCAGCACCTGTCGCTGGCCCCGAACATCAACCCCTCGGGGTACGGCCCGAGCGACCTCGCCTCCGCCTACAACCTGCCCACCTCGGCGGGCTCCGGCGCCACCGTCGCCATCGTCGACGCCAATGACGACCCCAACGCCGAGTCCGACCTGGCCGCCTACCGCTCCCAGTACGGCCTGCCGGCCTGCACCACGGCCAACGGCTGCTTCCAGAAGATCGACCAGCGCGGCGGCACCAACTACCCGAGCGCCGACAGCGGTTGGGCCGGCGAGATCTCGCTCGACGTCGACATGGTCAGCGCCGTCTGCCCCAACTGCCACATCCTGCTGGTCGAGGCCGACAGCGCGAGCATGGACAACCTCGGCACCGCGGTGAACACCGCCGTCTCGCTGGGTGCCAAGTACGTCTCCAACAGCTACGGCGGCTCCGAGGACTCCACCGACCCGAGCTCGGACGCCAGTTACTTCAACCACCCCGGCGTCGCGATCACCGTCTCCTCCGGCGACTCCGGCTACGGCGTCGAGTACCCGGCCGCCTCCCAGTACGTCACCGCGGTGGGCGGCACCAGCCTCAGCCGCGCCTCCACCACCCGCGGTTGGAGCGAGAAGGTGTGGGGCAGCGGCTCCGGCGGCAACGGCGCCGGCTCCGGCTGCTCCGCCTACGACGCCAAGCCGAGCTGGCAGCACGACACCGGCTGCGCCAAGCGCACCGTCGCCGACGTCTCCGCCGTCGCCGACCCGGCCACCGGCGTGGCCGTCTACCAGACCTACGGCGGCTCCGGCTGGAACGTCTACGGCGGCACCAGCGCCTCCGCCCCGATCATCGCCGCCGTCTACGCCCTCGCCGGCACCCCGGCCGCGGGCACCACCCCGGCCTCCTACCCGTACGCGCACACCGGTTCGCTGTACGACGTGACCAGCGGCGCCAACGGCAGCTGCTCCCCGGCCTACCTGTGCACCGCCGGCGCCGGCTACGACGGCCCGACCGGCCTCGGCACCCCCAACGGCACCGCCGCCTTCACCAACGGCTCCACCGGCGGCAACACCGTCACCGTCACCAACCCCGGCAACCAGAGCAGCGCCCAGGGCTCCCCGGTCGGCCTGCAGATCCACGCCACCGACTCCGCCTCCGGCCAGAGCCTCAGCTACAGCGCCAGCGGCCTGCCGGCCGGACTCTCCATCAACACCTCCACCGGCCTGATCAGCGGCACCGCCACCACCGCCGGCAGCTCCACCACGACCGTCACCGCCACCGACACCACCGGCGCCAGCGGCTCCACCACCTTCGGCTGGACCGTCACCGGCACCGGCGGCGGCTGCACCGCCACCCAGCTGCTCGGCAACCCCGGCTTCGAGACCGGCAGCGCCTCGCCCTGGACGGCGAGCGCCGGCGTCATCGACAACAGCAGCAGCGAACCCGCCCACGGCGGCAGCTGGAAGGCCTGGCTCGACGGCTACGGCTCCACCCACACCGACACCCTCGCCCAGACGGTCACCATCCCGGCCGGCTGCAAGGCCACCCTCAGCTTCGCCCTGCACATCGACACCGCCGAGTCCGGCTCCACGGCGTACGACAAGCTGACCGTCCAGGCGGGCTCCACCACCCTGGCGACCTTCAGCAACGTCAACGCGGCCGCCGGCTACACCGTGCGCAGCTACGACCTCTCCGCCTTCGCCGGGCAGAGCGTCACCGTCAAGTTCACCGGCACCGAGGACTCCTCGCTCCAGACCAGCTTCGTCATCGACGACACCGCCCTCACCACCTCCTGACACCCCGCTCCCCCTCAGGAGCCGCGGCGCCCCCGCGCTGCGGCTCCTCCCGCGCCCCCGGCTCCTCCGCCCGTCGCCCGTCGCCGTCGCCCGTCGCCCGTCGCCCGTGCCCAGCGTGCGCGGAGGGACCCGGCAGCTTCCGGGTCGGTGGCGCCGGGAGTCCACGGCGGCGGCGCCGGAGGAACGCCGAACCTGAAGGCACCTTCAGCTGCGCGGTCCGGCGGCCTGCGACCCTGGGGGTATGCGAGAACTGGCGGAGAACGAACCGAGCCCGGCCCCGGCGCCGCCGAGCGCACATGCCCGGGCACTCCGCCGTCGTCTCCGTGCCGCACGGAACCGACTCGCCCGGCACCCGCGCACCGCGCCGCTGCTCAAGCGCCTCGCGCCGCGTTCCGTCCGCGCCCGGACCACCCTCGCCGCCTGCGCCAGCGTCGCCGTCGTCCTGCTCGCCGCGTCCGCCGCCGTCGTCCTGCTGCTGCGGGCGAACCTGGAACGCACCGTCGAGACGGGGGCCCGTGAGCAGGCCCAGGCCATCGCCCGGCTCGCCACCGACGGCCGCCTCACGACACCCGTGCCACTCGACCACGGCACCGACTTCATCCAGGTCACCGACGCGACCGGCAGGGTCGTCGCCGCCAGCCAGAACCTCACCGGGCACCCGGCCCTCGCCCCCGCAGGGATCAAGCACGGCCACACCACCTACGACCTCCGCGCCCTCGGCGACGAGCACCACCAACGCGTCACCACCCTGACCGCCGACACCCCCGACGGCCCCGTGACCATCCACGTCGGCGCCTCCCTCCGCACGGCCGACACCGCCGAGGACCTCACCACCGCCGCGCTGGCCGCCCTCAGCGCCGTGCTGCTGGTCACCGTCGCCACCCTCACCTGGCGCGCGACGGGCCGCGCCCTGCGCCCGGTGGAGGCGATCCGCGCCGAGGTCGCCGCCATCGGGGACCGCGACCTCGACCGGCGCGTGCCGGAGCCCCGTAGCGACGACGAGATCGCCCGCCTCGCGGGCACGATGAACGCCATGCTCGACCGCCTGGAGACCGCCGGCGCCCGCCAACGCCGCTTCATCGCCGACGCCTCCCACGAACTGCGCAGCCCCCTCACCGGCCTGCGCGCCCAGCTCGAGATCGCCCTCACCCATCCGGACCCCCAGGTGCGCACCGGCCTCGTCGCCGGTGCCCTGGAGGACACCGAACGCCTCCAGTCCCTCGCCACCGACCTGCTGCTCCTCGCCCGCCTCGACGCCGCCGGCAGCGAGCGCCCGCACGAGCCGGTCGACCTCGCCGACCTCGTCCGGGCCACCGTGGACGGCCGCGGCCCGCAGCCGCACCCGGTCGCCGTGCACACACCCGACGCTCTCACCGTCACCGGCAACCCCCTGTGGCTCGGACGGCTGCTGACCAACCTCCTCGACAACGCCCAACGCCATGCGCGGCACCGCGTCACCGTCCGGCTGTCCAGGGATGCCGCCACCCGGGACGCGGTCCTCGACGTGGCCAACGACGGCACCCCGGTCGATCCCGCCGACCGGGAGCGGATCTTCGAACGGTTCACCCGCCTCGACGAGGCCCGCAGCCGCGACGACGGCGGCACGGGTCTGGGCCTGCCCATCGCCCGCGACATCGCCACCGTCCACGGCGGCACTCTCACCGTCCGGGACACCCCGGACGGCACCACCTTCCGCACCCGCCTGCCCGACCCCACGGTGTGAGCCCCGCCCCTCCGGAGCGCCCGGCCGAACGCGCCGTGCGCCGCGCGTCCGTCGCGGCGGCGCGAGCCCGCTCGGGCGACCCGTGGCCGGCCCCGCAGCGGGCGGAGCCGGACCGTACGGCGTCGGATCCGGCGGCAGCGGAACCCGCGCCTTTCCGGCTCAGCCGCCGTCGGCCGCCAGCCGGTAGCCGGCGCCGCGCACGGTCTGCACCGCCGCCCGGCCGTACGGGGTGTCGATCTTGCGGCGGAGGGCGCTGACGTGGACCTCGACGGTGTTGGGGTCGCTGTCGAGGGCGCTGTCCCAGACCGCGTCGAGGATCTCCCGTTTGGAGACGGCCTCGCCGGCCCGGCGGGCCAGGTGGTCGAGGATGGCGAACTCCCGGGGCGTGAGCGCGATGGGGGTGCCGGCCCTGCTGCAGGTGCGGGCGGCGGAGTCGACCACGAGGTCCCCCAGGACGGTGCGTCGCGGCGCGCGGCTGCCGATCCGGCGGGCGAGCGCCTTGAGGCGGGCGACGAGGACGACGAAGGAGAACGGCTTGGACAGGTAGTCGTCGGCGCCGGTGTCCAACGCCTCGGCCTCGTCCCATTCCCCGTCCTTGGCCGTGAGCATCAGGATGCCGACGTCGCTGCCGGCCGCTCGCAGGCGGGAGCACACCCGGTAGCCGTTGAGGCCGGGCAGCATGATGTCGAGGACGATCACGTCGTAGTCCTGGTCCATGGCCTTGGCCAGGCCGGTGAGCCCGTCGTGGGCCAGGTCGACGGAGAAGCCCTCCGCCGCCAGCCCGAGCTGAACCGTCCGGGCCAGCCGCCGTTCGTCCTCCACGACCAGTACGCGCATGCCCACCAGGATGGCAGGCCCCGCCGACGGGGACCTGAAGGCCCCTTCAGCTCTTCAGCCGATCTTCAGCAACGCCCGGACATGCTGGCGGCACGCCCGGGAACGGTCCCGGGCCCGTCGAGGACAGGGGTGGGTGCCGTGAACGAGCCCAGGGAAGCCGCCGAGCAGGCCGAGCCGCAGAAGGCCTCGAGGAGAACGCGTACGGGTCTGGGGCGCGCCGGGCGGTGGGTGCGCGGGCGCACCGGACGCTGGGTCGTGGTCGGGGCGGCGGTGGTCGTGCTGGGCAGTGGCACGGCGGCGGTCGCGCTCCACCACGAGGGCGAGGGCCACGGCGACCGCAGGCTCGCGGGCGAGCAGGAGCGGCCCGACGGCCGGGACGGCCGGGAGGGTCAGGACGGCCGGGACGGCCACGAGCACGGCGGACACCACCGGGGCGGCCACGCGGAGCAGCGCCCGGACGCGCACGGGGCACCGGCGCCGCTGCCGTCGACCGACGCGGCCGACGCGGTGGCCAAGGCCTCCTCGGCCGTGCCCGGCGGGAAGGTCGAGTCGCTGGCCCCGGCCACCGAACAGGGCGGCAACCGCGCCTGGCAGGCGGTGGTCGTCGGCCCGGACGGCGTGCGGCACCTCGTGACGGTCGACGGCGCCACGGTCACCGGCAACACGGTCCTGAACGGCTGATCCCCCCACTCGTCTCGTCTTCGCGGCCACGGCCGCGCATCACGGAAGGAAGCGCAGTCCTCGTGGGCGCCACGATGATCCCCCCGTCCACCCACCGAAGCCCGAACCTGTCCGCAGGGCCCGCCTGGAGCAAGGTCCCGCAGGTCACGGCGGTCTTCTGGGTGGTCAAGATCCTCACCACCGGTATGGGCGAGACCACGTCCGACTACCTGGCCCGGGTGCTGGGACCGGTGCCAGCGGTCGGGTCGGCCGCCCTGCTGCTGGCGGGCGCGCTGTACGCCCAGGCCCGTACCCGCCGCTACGTCCCGGTGGTGTACTGGGCGGCGGTGGTCATGGTGAGCGTGTTCGGCACCATGGCGGCCGATGTCGCACACGTCGCCCTGGGCGTGCCGTACGCCGCTTCGGCGGTGGCGTTCGCCGGCTGCCTCGCCCTGGTGTTCGTCCTGTGGCGGCGCACCGAGGGGACCCTCGCGGTGGAGACGGTCTCGGGCGGGCGCCGTGAGGTCTTCTACTGGAGCGCGGTAATGGCCACCTTCGCGCTCGGCACCGCCGTCGGCGACCTGACCGCGGCGACCCTGGGCTGGGGCTACCTGCCCTCCGGACTGCTGTTCGCCGCGCTGATCGCGCTGCCGGCGCTCGTCGACCGGCTGTCCGGCGTGTCACCGGTCCTCACGTTCTGGTGGGCGTACGTCCTCACCCGCCCGCTGGGTGCCTGTTTCGCCGACTGGGCCGGGGTCAGCCGCGAACGCGGCGGCCTGGCGCTCGGCACCGGGGCGGTCAGCCTCCTCCTCGCCGTCGTCATCGTCGTGGCCGTGGCATGGCTGGGGGTCACCGAGCGGCGCGAGCCCGGACACTGACTGACCCGACCGCAGCCGCAACCGCAAACCATTTCGACCGAACCCGTTCCCCGAGGAAGGGCGCAGACCATGGTGAACCTGTCGTCGAGCCTGCCGGCCGTCAACCCGCTGGACGCAGGATCACTCCTCGGCGCGTTCGGTGCCCTCGGCGTCGCCGTGGTGCTGTTCGCCGAGACCGGCCTGCTCGTGGGCTTCTTCCTGCCCGGCGACTCCCTGCTGTTCACGGCGGGCCTGCTGTGCACCACCGGCGCCCACAGCGGCCCGCACCTGGACCTCGCCCAGGTCCTCGCCGCCTCGGCGGTCGGCGCCCTCGCCGGTGCCCAGGTCGGCTACCTGCTCGGCCGCCGAGGCGGCCGGGCCCTGCTCACCCGCTCCCGCAACAGGCGCCTCCACGAGGGGGCGGCGCGGGCCGAGGAGATCCTGCACCGCTACGGGCACGCCAAGGCCGTCGTCCTCGCGCGCTTCGTGCCCGTGGTGCGCACCGTTCTCAATCCGCTGGCGGGCGCGCTCGGCGTCAACGCCCGCACCTTCACCCTCTGGCAGGTCATCGGCGGCCTCGTGTGGACGTTCGGGCTGGTCCTCGCCGGGTACACGCTCGGCTCCTCCGTACCGAACGTCGACCACTACCTGCTGCCCATCGTCGCCGTCGTGGTCGTGGTGTCCCTGCTGCCGCTCGTCCTGGAGCTGCTGCGTTCGCGCCGACAGGCGGCTACCCGGTGACGGCCGGCTCCCGGGTGCCCGCCTCCGACGGTCCCCGGCTGCTCGCCTTCGACGGCCGCCCGGTCGACGGGGCCTCTACCTGAGCGTCGACCACTGGGCCCAGCAGCTTCCCGGACCGGTGCGCGGGGCGATCGCCGCCTTCTCGGCCTACGGCCTGGGCGTACTGGCCGTCCTGATGCCCCGCCGGTTGCCCTCCGCTTCGTCATATCGGCATGGGCCGGTCGGGGTCACCGGGGCTGTTCGAGGGGGGCCAGGCGGACGGTCGCCGTCTTGAAGACGGGCTGCTTGGACGACGGGTCCAGGCGGGTTGGGACGAATCGTTGGCGGCGCGCTCGTGGCGCGGGGCACGTCGGGTGGCGGTCGGTAGTCGGCTGCGCGGAGGACGGCTTTGCCGTGCGGGTTCAGGCGCGTCTACCCGTGCCCCGCCCGATGCGCACCCGGGCCGCCGGTCGTCGGCACCGGGTCCGCCCCGGTCACGGCCGGTTCTCGCGGCGGGCGGCCCGGGCGCGTGCGCAGCGCAGCAGCTCCTCGCCGTAGGGCAGGGCGACGAAGGCCGTGACGCCTGCGGCGAAGCCGGCCAGGTACCCGGTGGGCAGCGGGCGCGACTTGGGGTGCAGGCGCCAGCTGCGGCGGGAGTCCCCGCCGCGCAGGAGGGAGCGGACCTGGTCCCAGTGCAGGCACGCGGTGAAGGCGACGGCGGTGAGGGGGAGGACCTCGAGGAAGCTGTGGATGTGCTGCTCGATCGGGGTGATCTCCCGCTCACCGGTGGCCAGGGACACGTCCCACAGCGCGGTGGCCCCGTGGACCACGGCAGCGCCCGCCATGGCGGTCAGGACCAGGGGGTTGATCTCGGCGGTCAGGCCGAGGACGACCGGGCCGCCTGCCTCGGCCATCATCAGGGCGTGGATCAGGGACTCACGCAGTCCGCTGGTGTCCTCGATCCTGGTGCGCCGGTGCATGGCCCAGTCGGCTACGGCGGGGGCGAACCAGAGCGGCAGCACCCCGTAGAGGAGGAAACGCCTGCTGGCCTCCTCCACGCCATCGGACACTCCATCGGACACGCCATCGGATCCGAACGCCGCCGGGCGGTCGGGATCGCAGCGCCGGGTCCTCCACCGGGGTCGGCTGTTCAGGCTGGGCACGGGTCGGCACCTCCCACGGGGAGCGGTCGCGGTCAGGGACGGTCGTCGTGGTGGCCGCACAGCCACGCCAGCGCCCGGTAGGTACCGAGGGCTCCCGCGCTGTCCCCGCCCGTGGCCAGCGCGTCGCGCAGGCGGACGGCGGCGGCCTGGCACTCGGCCAGCAGCTGGGCCCGGCAGGGCCCGACGGCCCCGAGCGCCGCGGCGGCGGTCACCGGCGCGGCGGCCTGCGCGCCGGCGGCCCACCGGTAGGCGCCGAGGACGCCGTGGTCGAAGCCGGTCCACGGCCGCGGTCGCCGGTTGGCGGCCTCGATCGCGTCGAACACCTCGTCCAGTGGGCGCACCCCCACGGCCGGGATCGTCGTCTCGTCACTGGTCATGTCCGCAACCTACGTCGACCGCGGGCAGCCCGCCGCCGGGCAGGCCGGTCTGGGCGGTGGCGGGCAGGTCGCCGCAGGGCGCGAGGTCGGCGATCGGGTGAACCACCCGGGGCGGCTGGATCGCCCCGCGCACCGGGGGGGGCCTCGCGGACCGGGCGGCCCAGGTCCCGCTCGGCGGGCGCGGGCCCGTTACTGCATGGGGCCAGCTCCAGCCGTCCGGGCTCGGCGGGGGCGGGGGGTGTCGGTCATCGCGTCGAACTCAACGCCGGGATCTGCACTCGTCTGGCCCGGCTCGGTCCGCAGGCTTACCCCGCCGGTGATGACAGTCAGGGGAGTTTCCACAGCCGGCACCCGTCATCGTTCCCCCCGGCTGCGGCTCTGCCGTCGGGACAGGAGCAGCCCCGCTCACTTGGTGGGCTCGCGATCGTAGAGCTTCTTGGCCCATAGATAGCCAACCAGAGCGATCAGGGCACACCAACCGATGGTCTGTATTGCGCTGTCGTCGATCGGGGTGCCCATCAACAGCCCGCGCAGGGTTTCGATGAAGGGGGTGAACGGCTGGTACTCGGCGAACCATTTCAGCCCTGTCGGCATCGAGTCGGTGGGGGCGAACCCGCTGCCCATCATGGGCAGGACCATCAGCGGCGTCATCATGTTGCTCGCGGTGGCGACGCTCTTGGCGACCATGGCCAGTGCGACCGACAGCCAGGTGAGCGCGAGGATGATCATGACGAGCACGCCGATCGCCCCGAGCCATTCGCCGAAGCCCGCGGTCGGCTCGAATCCCACCAGCAGCGCGACCCCGACGACGGCGGCGATACTCAGCAGGGTCTGGATCAGGCTGCCCAGCACATGACCGGTGAGCACCGAGACCCGGGCGATGGCCATGGTGCGGAACCGGGCGACGATTCCCTCGGTCATGTCGATGGCTACCGAGATCGCGGTGCCCTGGGCCGCGGTCGCCACAGTCATCAGGAGGACGCCGGGGACGACGTAGTTCACGTAGGCGTCCCGGCCGCCCGAGGGTCCGCCGAGGCCGGTGCCGAGGATGCCGCCGAGCACGTAGACGAACAGCAGCAGGAAGACCACCGGAACCCCGGCAGCCGTCAGGATGAGCGTCGGATAACGCAGCATGTGCCGTAATTGGCGACGCAGCATGGTCGCCGAGTCGGCGAAGGCGTGGGAAGCAGCACTGGAAGCGTTGCTCATCGGGCGGGCTCCTGTTCCGTGACCGGGTTGCCCGTCAGGGCGAAGAAGACGTCATCGAGATCGGGGGTGTGGACCTGGAGCTCGTCGACGGCGAGCGCGGCGCGGTCGAGCCAGTCCAGCAGTGCGCGCAACGCCCGGACGTCGCCCTGGCTGGGGATCTGCAGGGTGCGTGCCTCATCGTTGCGGGACGACACGTCCAGCGTCCGGGCCGCGTGGTCGTAGCCGTGTGAGTCGGCGAAGCGCAGGGTGATGTGGCCGCTGCCGACCTGCCGTTTGAGCTCCTGGGGCGAGCCCTGCGCGACGAGTCTTCCCTGGTGCAGCACGGCGATTCGATCGGCGAGCTGGTCGGCCTCTTCGAGGTACTGGGTGGTGAGGAAGATCGTGGCGCCCTCGTCGGTCACCAGCCGGCGGACGATCTCCCACATGGTCCTCCTGCTGCGCGGGTCCAGCCCGGTGGTCGGCTCGTCGAGGAAGATCACCCGGGGTCGGCCGACCAGCGTCATCGCGAGGTCCAGGCGGCGGCGCATCCCACCCGAATATGTCGCCGCGGGCTTGCGGGCCGCGTCCACCAGATCGAACCGTGCAAGCAGGTCCGCGGCGCGCTGCCGCCGTTCCTGGCGGGGCAGGCGGTTCAGGTCGGCCATCAACAGCAGGTTCTCCTGGCCGGAGAGGAAGCCGTCCACTGCGGAGAACTGGCCGGTGACGCCGATCGCGGCACGGACCGCGTCCGGATCCCGGGCCACGTCGTGGCCGCCGACCCGCATTTCGCCGGCGTCGGCGCGGATGAGCGTGGACAGGATCTGCACCATGGTCGTCTTGCCGGCGCCGTTCGGGCCGAGCAACGCGAAGACGGATCCCGCGGGGATATCGAGGTCGATGCCGTCGAGCACCACGTGGTCGCCGTACGCCTTGCGCACCGCAGTCGCCGCGACCGCGGGTTGATCGGTAGTCATGGGTTCACTCCCGTCGGTGAGATCCGGTGCCGCACGAACACCTTTGCCACTCGGCGAAAGTAACGTTGCATTCACTAAAGCGTCAATCTCCAGTCGATGAAGCGCTCGCATAACTGCAGATAGAAGCGCTAAATCGTTGCATGACTCATGCCGACTAATGCAACGATGCGCGTTGCATTAGAGTGGCCTCGACGCCGACAGCGGAGGACGCCCGATGCCTGGTGACAGACTCACCCTCCAGGACCGACAGCAGATCGCCGCAGGACTGCGCGAGGAGCTGACCTACGCCGCGATCGGCCGCCGCATCCGGCGGCCGACCTCCACCGTCATCCGCGAAGTGATGCGCAACGGTGGGCCACGCGAGTACCACGCCGAGGCGGCCCACCGGGCCGGCACACGACACGCCCGTCAGCGCAGGACCTCTCCGCTGGCACTCTCACCAGCAGGACAGGGCCCCGGCGGACGCGGTCCACGGCTCGGGGACGAGGTGGATGCGCAGAGCGTGGAACTGATGATCCAGGCCGGACTCCCGCAGATGATGGCCAGGGTACTCGCCGCGTTGTTCACCACCGACAGCGGAAGCCTCACCTCCGCGGAACTCGTGCGACGCCTGCACGTCAGCCCCGCCTCCATCTCCAAGGCCGTCGGCTACCTGGAAACCCAGGCACTCATCAAACGCGAACGCGACCCCCACAGCCGCGCCGAACGCTACGCCATCGACGACGACGTAGCGTTCCGATCCATCATGGCCGGCGTACGCAACCAAGCCCAGATCGCCGAGGCCTGTAAGGCCGTAGCGCAGAACCTCGGCATCACCACCCCGGCCGGCGCCCGACTGGAGAACATGAGTCAGTTCCTCCTCCACGTCATCGACGACTTGGCCCGCTCAGCCCAGCACTGGCACCAGATCTACTCCAACCACCCTCGGAAGACGGACGGGACTGACGAGTGAACACGCCACACTGACCCCGGAGGAGGTTTCGTCCTGGGCATGGCGCCTCGTCGAGGAGAGGCCCGGCGAGCTTCAGAAGATCGAGGTCCTCTGGCGCGGTGCCGCCTCCCGTTCGTAGCGGACGATCGCGGTGGCGAGGCTGCGGCGCGCGGGTGGTCGAGCCAGGCGCTGCGCGAGCCCTTGGCGGAGGGCGCTTCGTGCTGTGCTCCCCTTTCCCTGGCCGTCCCCGCCGCACGCCCGCGGCCGGTGCCCCGGCTTGCCCCGCGTTCCGCTGCGGAAACGCTGCGATACGGAGGAGGGCGCCGACGGGACGAGCATGGATTCGAGGGTCCGTTGCGTGGGTCGGCCGGTCGCGATGGCGACCGCGCCCCGTGCTCGGCGGAGCGGGACCCCGGCTCAGTGCGTGGAACGGTTCCGTTCCGCGCTTACCCGAACGTCCGGCATCGGGAGGACGACATGACCATCGACCAGCACGTCCCCGCCCGTGAGCGGCCCGTGCCCGCAAGCCCTCCCAGCGAGACGCCCGAATGCGAGGCGTCGACGTGCTCCGGCATTTCGACCCCGGAGTCGGTCGAGCTCCACACGGCCTGGCCCGGCTGGATCCCCCTGCTGGTGATCGGCGTCATGGTGGTGTGCTGCGTGGGGTTCGCCGTGGGGAGGATCGCGGGATGGTGACCCGTCCGGGATGACGCCCGACGCCGCGGACCGTGGTCGAGGCCGATCTCGCGCAGCCCGTTGTGGCGCTGCCGGCCGGGTCCTGAGCGGCGGGTTGCCTGCCTGTCCCCACCGGATTGCCTGGCCGTCCCCGTTCGAGTCGCGGAACGGCGGGCGTCGGTGCCGGGTCGTGCGCGCCGGGGCGCTTGTGGAACTCGGCCAGTAGCAAACCCAGTTCGGGGGCGAGGACGGCTTCGGTCAGGTGCGCGAGGACGTCGGCGCCGATTGCGGAGGTGAGGCTCTCGAGGCCCTCGAAAAGTTGGCGGGGCGGGGGTGGCGGCCGGGGCGGGCACGGCGCCACCAGTGCACGGTGCCGCCGGCCGGGCCCCGGTCGGCCGGCGCGGGGCCGGTGCTCTCCTTGGTGCGGAACAGCTCGCGGTAGGCGGTGGACTTCGCGTCGACCCGCTCCGGCGCCGGGATGGAGCGGTCGACCTCGACCTTCAGGACCGGCACCCCGATCTCCGAGGCTGGAGCACCGCGTCCGGGCGTACCTTGCGCCGGCCGCCCGGCAGCAGGAACTCGACCTCGGTGGCCCAGTCCGTCACGGTGCCGACCCCGCCCGCGGCTCCGGGCGGAGAACCTCAGTGACGTGAGTCAGGACGAGCCGGCCTTCCCGCCGATCGGGACCGCGGCGCCCGAGGGTATCGGTGACCACGTCTTGCCCGCACGGAAGCGACTACACCCGTCGGACCGCCGCTTCGGACATCGTGTCTTTCCTCCCCGAGGACGGCGAAACGCGGATCCGCGCTCGCCGCGGCCGACCCCGAGGCCCTTCCCACACTGGCATGTGTCGATCCCTACGACGACTCCGAATTCGACCACCACTTCTGCGAGTCGGCCCCTCACCGAGTTGGAACGAATCGCCGATCGGCCCGTTCCGACGGAGCAGCGGGAATTCCTCGACGGACTCCGCACACTGCTCCAGCGCGCCATGGCGGAGCCTGCATACGTCGTCCGCCTCGTCGGAGACTGACCGGATCGGTCAAGGCGAAGGGGTGGTCAAGAAGGCTTGACCACCCCTTCGCCGTCTTCCGGGCCGACGTCATGAGGAAGTGGCCCGGACCAGACGGGTCGAGGACGGTGACGTGCACGACATCGGGTAGGTCGTCCATCCGCCCGGAGAGCCGCCATCCAGCTGAAGGCCCGCCGACGACGACGGCCGCCTCCCCGCCCCGAAGCTGCCGTCCAACCCCGTTGAAGCGGCCGATGAAGTCCACCCATGACGATCGGACAGGGCCGCGATCAGGCTCCAGGTGGGGCTTCACCGAAGCCGGCAGCTCAGCGGTGTTCGGGGTTCTCGAAGTCGAAGCGGCAGCCGGCGTCCCATTCGGAGCGCTGGTTGCCGTGGGCGGGGATGCCGCCGGCGTCCTTGAGCATGCGGGCGAGGTGGAGCTGGTTCCAGGTCATGAAGGTGGTGTTGCGATTGGTGAAGTCGTTGTCCGGGCCGCCGGAACCGGGGTCCAGGTAGGAGGGGCCCGGGCCGGCTTCGCCGACCCAGCCGGCGTCGGCCTGCGGGGGGATGGTGTAGCCGAGGTGCTGGAGGCTGTAGAGGACGTTCATCGCGCAGTGCTTGGCGCCGTCCTCGTTGCCGGTGATCAGGCAGCCGCCGACGCGGCCGTAGTAAGCGTACTGACCTTCGGGGTTGAGGATCGAGGAACAGGCGTACAGCCGCTCGATGACCTTCTTCATCACGGAGGAGTTGTCCCCGAGCCACACGGGGCCGGCGAGCGTCAGGATGTCGGCGGCCATGACCTGGGAGTAGACGACCGGCCATTCGTCGGTCTCCCAGCCGTGCTCGGTCATGTCCGGCCAGACACCCGTCGCGATGTCGAGGTCCACGGCCCGCAGGACGTCGACCGCGACGCCCTGGCGTTGCAGGATGGCGGTACTGACGTCGATCAGGCCCTGGGTGTGGCTGCGCTCCGGGGAGCGCTTGAGGGTGCAGTTGATCACCAGGGCGCGGAGGTCGTGGTAGGACGTGGTGGTGTCGAGCATCGGGGCGTTCCCTTGGGGAGGAGGGATGAGGAGGACGCGATCGGGTGCCCGCCCACTCTCCCGGTCCGGCGCGTGGAGACGGCGGACGGCGCACGCGGGCGGGGTGCCCGGGTGGGCCGGCGTTCACCCGGATGGCCGCAGCGGTCGGGTCGTCACACGAACCACACCTGACCCGCGCAGAAGAATCGCCTCGGCCGGGTGTCGCGAGGCGGTGCGGTCTGCGTACGCTCGCAGGCAATCCGGCCCGGTCCGCGGGCGCCCGGCGGCCGTCGCCGGGATCCCGGTCATGCCGCAGCTTTGGAAAGACCTCATGAGTTACTGCACGCCCTGCCGACGCCACCTCAACGGCGCGCTCTCCTGCCCCGGCTGCGGGCGGGCCGCCGAGTCCGTCGCCGAGGAGACGGCGCAGCCTCCGGCGGCGGGACCGGGCGAGGAGTCGTCCGCCGCGGGCGCGGCGCCGGGGCGCGCGGCGGCGCGTGCGGAGCGGGCTGCTCGGCGGCGGGGCGGCCGGCGGCGGGGTGTGGTCGTGGGGGTGTCGGCGGCCGGGGCGGTGGTCTGCGGGCTGGCCGCCGTCCTGGTGACGGGCGGCAGCTCGGACGGGGCGGTGGCCCCGGCCTCCGCGGGCGCCGAGTCGCCCTCGCCGAACGCCTCGGCGGCTCCCACGGCACCGGCCGCGCCGGTACCGGTGTCCGTCACGACCACGGCCCGGCCGCAGCCCTCCACCAGCACGGCCCGGCCCAAGCCGTCCGGCAGCCCGACCACGACGGCCGCGACGCCCTCGGGCGCGCCCGGGCCGGTGTCCTCCCCCGCTCCGGCGGGGCCCGCGCCCGCGCAGCCCTCGCCGAGCGCGAGCACGCCGAACACCGGGCCCTTCCCGCCGACCTCGGCCACCCGGCAGCCGCCCAGCCCGACCGCCACGCCGAGCTGCACCCGGGTGTTGTTCTGGTGCACCTGAGCAGCGTCTCCCGGCCCGATCGCCGCGGTCGTACCGCCCCGGCGTGACCGGCTCGGCGCGGGTGCGCCTCGCGACCTGGGCCTGGACGGGCGCGGCTGGACGGCCCCGACTCCTTCCGGGAGCGTTCGGACGCGGGGCTCCCGGGTGGTCACTCGAAGGCCGCGGCGGCCTCCCGCAGCGCTTGGGCGACGGTCTCCGGGTCGTAGGGGGCCGGTTCGCCCGGGAGGTAGGTGACCGAGTGGAGGCGGCCGGTGTAGCGGAAGCTGCGGTGGCGCTCGTACAGCGGCCAGGAGACCGGGGACTTGCGGTCGACGCCGACGCTGATGCCCTGGAAGGGGGCCATGCCGATCAGCTGGTGCACCGGGCCGAGCCGGCCGGTCCGCACCCCGTCGACGAGCAGGCGGAACTCCCACTTGAGGTCCGCCACCGCCGTGGCCCGGACGCTCACCGTACGGGCTCCGTGCGGGAGTTCGCCGCCGTCCGCCTCGTACAGCTCGCCGTACTCGTTGTAGGCGAAGCGCAGCCGCCCGTCCTCGACGTACAGGCTGTAGCCGCCGCCCTGGTCGCCGTGCGAGACCAGCACGCCGTGGTCCTCGGCGCGGTGCTCGACGAGGTCCACGACGATGTCGAAGGAGCGGAAGGAGATCAGCCGGGAGGAGCGGTAGCGCTCCAGCTCGGGCGTGCCGGCGAGCAGGGTGAGCGGCCGGCGCAGCCGGGCGTCCTCGGGGTGGCGCAGGGCGAGCGCGCCGGAGCCGTCGGCGAGCGGGAAGACGCCGTTGCGCCAGGCGGCGTTCTCCCAGGCCTCGGCCAACTCCTTGACGACCTCCGGGTGTTCCGCGGCGACGTCGTCGATCTCGGTCGGGTCGGTGCTCAGGTCGTAGAGGGCCCATTCGCCGTCGTCGTAGGGCGTGCCGGGGCGGTGCAGCGTGACCAGCTTCCAGCCGTCGCGGTAGTAGCTGCGGTTGCCGGTCATCTCGCAGTACTGCTCGCCGTGGGTGGAGTCGGCGGCCGGGTCGCGCAGGACGGGGGCGAAGCTGGTGCCGTCGAGCTCCTGGACGGGCCGGCCCCCGCGTTCTCGCGGCCGCTGGACGCCCGCCAGGTCGAGCAGGGTGGGGAGGATGTCCGTGACGTACTGGTACTGCTGCCGCACACCGGTGTCGCCCTCGGCGCGCGGCAGTCCGGCCGGCCAGGAGAGGACGAACGGGACGCGCACGCCGCCCGCGTAGGTCTGGCCCTTGTAGAGGCGGAACGGCGTGTTGGAGGCCATGCCCCAGCCGCGCGGGTAGTGGACCAGGCTCTGCGGGCCACCGATCAGGTCGATCTCGCGCTCGACGTCCGGGTTCCAGTCGGCGGGGAGCCGGGGGTGGTGGACGAAGCGGCTGAAGTAGCTGCGGGTGCCCTCGGGGCCGCCCTCGCCGGTGCCGCCGTTGTCGGAGGTGAACAGGATGATGGTGTTGTCGAGTTCGCCGAGGGCGGCGAGGGTGTCGGTGAGCCGGCCGAGGTTCTGGTCGACGTTGTCGACCATCGCCGCGTAGACCTCCATGTAGCGGGCGTACAACTTCTTCTGGACGTCGGTGAGTTCGCTCCACGGTCCGACGTCGAAGCCCTGTTCGGCGTTGCGTTCGGGCAGCCGGGTGCCGTCCGGGAAGTGGCCGGCGGCGAGTTGGCGGGCGAAGCGGGCGGCGCGCAGCTCGTCCCAGCCGCCGTCGTAGCGGCCCCGGTGCCGGGCGAGGTCCTCGGGCTTGGCCTGGAGCGGGCCGTGCACGGCGTTGTGCGCGAGGTAGAGCAGGAACGGCTTGTCGGCGTCGTGGGCGCGCAGCGACTTGACCATGGCGATCGCCTGGTCGGTGAGGTCGTCGGTGTAGTAGTAGCCGTCGGGGAACTCGTCGATGTCCAGCGGGCTGTTGTCGCGGACCAGTTGGTGCGGGTGGAAGAGGCTGGTGAGGCCCTCCAGGACGCCGTAGTACTGGTCGAAGCCCTTCTGCAGCGGCCAGTTGGAGCGGTCGTCCGCCGCGTTGGAGGCGGAGTCGCGGGTGAGGTGCCACTTGCCGACGGCGTAGGTGGCGTAGCCTGCGTCGTGCAGCAGCTCGGCCAGGGTGGGGATGTCGCGGGCCACTTCCATGCCGTAGCCGGGGAAGCCGGGATCGGCGTTGGCGACGAAGGAGTAGCCGACCCGGTGCGGGTTGAGGCCGGTGAGCAGCGCCGCGCGGGCGGGCGAGCAGAGCGGCATGGTGTGGTAGTTGGCGAGCCGGACGCCGGTCGCGGCGAGGCGGTCGAGGGTCGGGGTGGGGATCTCCGAGCCGAACGGGCCGATGTCGCTGTAGCCCATGTCGTCGATCAGCACGACGACGATGTTGGGTGCGCCCCGGCGGGCCCGGGTGCGGGCGGGCCAGGCGGGCGTGGAATCGCGGAAGGTGCGGCCGACGGTGCCGGGGAAGCCGTCGTACGGGTCGCGGCGGGTGGTCATGCGGTGCTCCGGGTGGTCAGGTGCGGTACGGCGGCCAGCAGGCCGGCGGTGTAGGGGTCCTGCGGGTCGGTGACGACGCGGTCGGCGGGGCCGGTCTCGACGATGCGCCCGCGGTGCATGACGGCGATCCGGTGGCTGACCTGCCGGACCACGGCGAGGTCGTGGGCGATGAAGAGGATCGCCAGGCCGAGTTCGCGCTGCAGGCGCGTGAGCAGGTCGAGCACCTGTGCCTGGACGGAGACGTCGAGGGCCGAGACGGGTTCGTCGCAGATCAGGACGGAGGGGCCGGGGGCGAGCGCGCGGGCGATGCCGATGCGCTGGCGCTGGCCGCCGGAGAAGGCGCGCGGGTGGCGGTCGGCGGCGGCCGGGTCCAGGCCGACCTGGGTGAGCAGGTCGGCGACCCGGGCCGCGCGCTGCGACCGGTCGCCGAGGCCGTGGGCGATCAGCGGCTCGGCGAGGATCTGCCCGACCGTCATCCGGGGGTTGAGGGAGGAGTACGGGTCCTGGAAGACCATCTGGATCTCGCGCCGGGCGGCCCGGGAGGCCGCCAGGTCCTCGCCCCGGTAGCGGATCTCGCCCGCGCTCGGGGCGTGCGCCCGGACGAGGGCGCGGGCGAGGGTGGACTTCCCGGAGCCGGACTCGCCGACCAGGCCGAGGGTCTCTCCCGGGCGCAGCACCAGGTCGACGCCGTCCAGGGCGGTGACGGCGCGGCGGCGCGTCCCGTACGTCTTGCGCAGTCCGCTGACCGTGAGCAGCGGCGCGCCGTCGGGGGTGGTGTGCGCGGCGGCTTCCGACGGCGCGTCCAGGCGGGGGACGGTGGCCAGCAGCCGTGCGGTGTAGGGGTGTGCGGGCCGGGTGAGGACGTCCTCGGTACGGCCGTGCTCGACCACCCGGCCCTGGTGCATGACCAGGATCCGCCGGCAGGTCCGGGCGATGACGCCGAGGTCGTGGCTGATCAGCACGAGTGCGGTGCCGCGTTCGCGGTTGATCCGTTCCAGCAGGCGGAGGATCTGCTGCTGGACGGTCGGGTCGAGGGCGGTGGTGGGTTCGTCGGCGACCAGCACGTCCGGGTCGCCGGCCAGGGCGAGCGCGATCATGATGCGCTGGCGCTGGCCGCCGGAGAACTGGTGCGGGTGGTCGCGCAGGCGCCGCGCGGCATCGGGGATGCCGACCAGGTCGAGGAGTTCGGCGGCCCGGGCGGTGCGCGCGGCGCGGCCGTCGGCGCCGTGGGCGCGCAGTGCCTCGTCGAGCTGGCGGCCGATGGTGAGCACCGGGTTGAGCGAGGACATCGGGTCCTGGAAGATCATCGCGATCCGGCGCCCCCGGACCTCGCGCAGGGCCGGTTCGGACAGCGCGGCGAGGTCCCGGCCGTCCAGCAGCACCGAGCCGCCGGTGATCCGGCCTCCGGCGGGCAGCATCCGCAGGAGCGCGAGCGCGGTGGTGGACTTGCCGGAGCCGGACTCGCCGACGATGCCCAGGCTCTCGCCGGCGGCCAGCGCGAAGCCGGCTCCGGAGACGGCCTCGGTCGCGCCGAACCGAACCGTCAGGTCCCGGACGTCGAGGACGGCGTCGGTGCCCGTGGTGACGGTGGCCACGCCCTCGGCGACGGCGGTGACCCCCTCGGTCACGGCGTCCGCGCCCTCGGCGACGGCGTCGACGGCCGTGGCGGCGATGGCCGTGGCGGCGACATCCGTGGCGGCGACGTCCTTGGCGGCGGCGTTCAACGGCGGATCCCCTCGTTCAGGGCCTCGGCGATCAGGGT
Organism: Kitasatospora sp. NPDC053308; assembly: GCF_055585785.1. Lineage (NCBI taxonomy): Bacteria > Bacillati > Actinomycetota > Actinomycetes > Kitasatosporales > Streptomycetaceae > Kitasatospora > Kitasatospora sp. NPDC053308. Next base: position 310,782 of record NZ_JBVJJY010000004.1, read on the forward strand.
GAGGCCGAGCACCAGGGCGGTGACCGCGACCAGCGGGGCGGCCGCGAAGGCGGGGTGGGTGGCGAGGTAGGCCATCGACTGGCTGAGGATGCCGCCGAGCGAGGGCTCCGGGGGCCGGACGCCCACCCCGAGGAAACTCATCGCGCCCTCGATGAAGACGGCGAGCGACAGCGCGATGGCGCCCTGCACGATCAGCGGGTCGACGGCGTTGGGGAGGACGTGGCGCAGCAGCACCCGCAGCCGCGAGGCCCCGCCGACCCGGGCGGCGAGCGCGTACTCGCGCTCGCGCTGGACGAGGATCCCGGCGCGCAGCTGGCGGCCGAAGCCGGGGATCTCGGCCAGCGCGATCACGATGACGACCGGCCACCGGCCGGGGCCGAGGACGGCGGTGACGGCGAGCGCCAGGATCAGTCCGGGGAAGGCCAGCAGCAGGTCGAACAGCCGCTGCACGGCGGTGTCGGCCCAGCGCGAGAGTGCGGACAGCAGCGCGAGCGCGCAGCCCAGCGCCGCGCCGACGGGCACGGCGGTGAGGCTGATCAGCAGGTCGGTGCGGATCCCGTACAGGACCCGGCTGAACAGGTCCCGGCCGAGGTCGTCGGTGCCGAAGGGGTGGTCCCCGCTCGGTGCGGCGAGGGCCAGTGCGCTCTGCGCGGTGGGATCGACGGAGGTCAGCAGGGGTGCGAGCAGCCCGGCCAGGACGACCGCGCCGACCAGTGCGGTGCCGACGAGGCCGCGCGGGCTGCGCAGGCCGGCCGGCAGCGGGAGGCGTACAGCGAGGGTGGTCATGTCACTCCCACCTGATCCGGGGGTCGAGCCAGGCGTACGCCAGGTCGGTGAGCAGTTGGACGGCGACGTAGCCGGCGACGAGCAGCAGGAGCAGGTCCTGTACCACCGGGTAGTCGCGGCGCAGCACGCCCTGTTCGGCGAGCTGGCCGAGGCCGGGCCAGGCGAAGATGGCCTCCACCAGGACTGCTCCGCCGAGGAGTTGGCCGATCTGCAGGCCGAGCACGGTGACCGCGGAGGGCAGGGCGTTGGGCAGCGCGTGCAGCCAGACGATCCGGCGGCGGGCGACGCCGAGCGCGGTGGCGGTGCGGACGTAGTCCTCGGCGAGGGCGCGTTCCAGGCCGTCCTTGAGGTAGCGGGCCAGGACGGCGGCGCTGGGCAGGGCGAGGCAGAGCGCGGGCAGCAGCAGGTACTGCAGGCCGAGGTCGGGCTGGTCCAGGATCGACTCGTGCCCGCCGGGCGGCAGCAGCCGCAGGGTGACGGCGAAGACGAGGACGAGCAGCACGCCGGTGACGAAGGGCGGCACCGCCAGCGCCGCGGTGGTCAGCGCCCGGACGGCGGCCGCCACCGGGCCGCGTCGCGCGGTCGCGCCGAGCACGCCGAGCGGCAGCGCGATCGCGATGACGAGCACCACGGCGCCGAGGGTGAGTTCGACCGTGGCGCCGAGGCCGTCGCCGATCAGGTCGGCGACCTGTCCGCCGATCGCGTAGCTGGGCCCGAGGTCCCCGGTGAGCAGGTCGCCGAGCCAGGTGACGTACTGGCCGAGCAGCGGCTGGTCGAGCCCGAGTCGGGTGCGGACGGCGGCGACCGTCTCCGGTCCGGCGTCCGGTCCGGCGAGGCTGGTGGCGGGGTCGCCGGGGATGAGGCGCAGGATCAGGAAGACCAGGAAGGAGGCGGCGAGCAGGACCAGCAGCGCCGAGGGCAGGCGTTTGAGCAGGAAGGTGCGCATCGGCTCAGGCCGCCAGGTAGGCGTCGTCGAGGTTGAGGTAGGTGAACTTGTTGAGCGTCGCGCCGCGCACCCCGGCGGTGGCGACCTCGACCTCGCCGGCGATCGCGAGGTCGATGACGAACTCCTCGTCCAGCAGGGTGTCGGTGATCTGCCGGTAGAGCGCCTGGGCCTCGGCGCCGGCGCTGTCGGCTTCGGTACGGTTCCAGGCGCGCTGGACGAGGTCGGTGTAGGCGGGCGAGGAGAAGTGCGAGCTGTTCTTCGCCTCGTTGAACGGGTAGGCGCTGACCGCCAGGGTGGCCGGGTGGAGCTGGGCGAAGCCGTGGCTGAGCGTCCACAGCGCGGGCATGGTCTGCGAGATCAGCTGCTTCTGCATGGTCGGCGAGTCGGTGGGCTGCAGCACGGTCTCGATGCCGACCTGCTTGAGGTCGTACTGCAGGATCTGGGCGATCGCGGTGCCCTCCGGGGTGGCCGAGTGCGCGAACGGCAGGCTGACACCGCCGTCCAGACCGGCCTGCTTGAGCAGCTCCCGTGCCTTGGCCGGGTCGTGCCGGTACCGGGTGGCGCCGGCCTCGCTGTACGCGGGTGAGGACTTGGGCCAGGGCGCGGAGGAGGCGAGACCGTAACCGCCGAGGGCCTGCTGCACCAGCCGGTCCCGGTCGACGGCCCAGGCGATCGCCTGGCGGACCCGCTTGTCCCCCACGTGCTCGGCGGTGACGTTGACGCCGATGTAGTAGGCGCCGGCGCCGGTGTCGTAGGGCGTGATCCGGAACCGGGCGTCGTCCTTGAGGGTGGCGATGTCCTTGCCCTGGACGCTGTAGGAGAGGTGGCTCTGCCCGGTCTTGAGCGAGGCGAGCAGGGAGTCGGCCTGCGGGATGATCCGGATCTCCACCCCGTCCAGGTAGGGGCGGCCGGGTTTCCAGTACCGCTCGTTGCGGGTGAGGCCGATCGAGGCGCCCGGCTTGCGCTCACCGAAGCGGAACGGCCCGGTGCCGATCAGCTGTTTGCCGGCGACGGCGTCCTCGACGGTGGCCGGATCCGCGATGATCATGAATTCGAAGAGGTCGAACAGGTTGCTCACCGGGTGCGCCAGCACCAGGGTCAGCTCGTGGTCGCCGTTCTTGCGGAAGTCCGTGACGGCGGCCGCGGTGGCCCTCAACTGGGCCGAGCGGGAGGGGTCCTGGAGGTTCTTGACGGCGAAGACGACGTCGTCGGCGGTGAACGCCCGTCCGTTGTGGAAGAGCACGTCCTCGCGGAGCTTGACGGTGATGCTCTTCCCGTCGTCCGCGAGCTGCCAGGAGGTGGCGAGTTCGGGCTGCGGCTTCAGCTGGTCGTCGTACCTGGTCAGGGTGTTGAAGACCAGCCGCTGGACGAGGGTGTTGGCGCTCTGCGCGAACAGCAGGCTCGGGGTGAAGTCGATGCCGGTCGCCACGGTGAGCGTGCCGCCGCGGCGGGGGCTCGCGGAGGCGGCGACGTTCGAGGCGGTCTCGGCGGCCGAGCGGCAGGCCGCCAGGGTGAGGAGACCGGCCCCCGCCAGGGAGCCGCGCAGCAGGGAGCGGCGGGAGAGCGAGTGCATTGCGGGGAGTTCCTTCGGGTGTGGTGTGCGCGAGGTGGACCTGGCGGGGCCGGTGTCGCCGGCCCCGGACCGCCTGGCGGGGCCGGTGGTTCCGGCCCCTGACCGACCGGCGGGGCCGGTGGTTCCTCAGGCGGCCGGCAGGTCGGCCTCGAGCTGCTCGGCCGGCACGATGCCCGCGACGGCGGGCGGCTCGGTGGGCTCCAGCAGGCGGCTCGGGGTGCCGTCCACGCCGACCGGCAGGTCGCCGTCCAGGGTGATCCGGCGCACCAGGCGCGGCTGGTCGCCGTAGTCGTTCACGGCGTAGTGCTGGGTGGCCCGGTTGTCCCAGACGGCCACGTCGCCGACCTGCCAGTCCCAGCGGACGGTGTTCTCCAGCCGCTCGACGTAGCGCTGGAACAGTCCGATCAGCGCCTTGCTGTCGGCGCCCGACACGCCCTGGATCCGCTGGGCGAAGGCTCCGAGCAGCAGGCTGCGCTCGCCGGTCACCGGGTGGACCCGGACCAGCGGGTGCTCGGTCTTGAAGGCGGTCGAGACGAAGACCTGCCGGAACAGCTCGGCGATCTCGCGGTTCTCCGCCAGCTCGGGCGTCAGCGCGAGGGTGGCGGCGTAGTCGTAGTCGTTGGTGTGGACGGCGCGCAGGCTCTCGGCCAGCGTCTTCAGGGGCGCCGGCAGGTCCTGGTAGGCGGCCGCCGTGTTGGCCCACACCGTGGAGCCGCCGGCCTCCGGCAGCTCCAGGGCGCGCAGGATCGAGGCCTTCGGGTACGAGGGCACGAAGGTCACGTCGGTGTGCCAGTTGTTGGCCCGCACGCCCTTGGTGGCGTCGAGCTCGAAGACGTACCGGCCGTCGGCGCTCGGCACCGTCGGGTGGCCCACCGGCTGCCCGAGCAGCCGGGCGAAGGCCTCGTGCCCGGCGTCGTCCAGGTGCTGCTGGCCGCGGAAGAACAGCACCTTGTGCCGGTACAGGGCGGCCTCGATCGCGGCGACGGTCGCGGCGGGCAGGTCGCCGCCGAGCCGGACGTCGTGGACGATCGCGCCGATGCGGCCGGCGGCCGGGGTGAGACGCAGTTCGGTGATGGCAGTGGTCATGGCTGTCCCTCGGAGGTCGAGCGGGTAGGGGTGAGCGGCGCGGCGGGCGGAGGCCTCGGCGCGGCGGAAGGTGTGCGTGGAACGCGGGTCGCGGGTCGCCGGTCGCGGGTAGCGTGAAGCGGGTCGCGTGAAGCGGGTCGCGGGTCGCGGAGGGCGGACCGTCAGGAAGCGCAGCGACAGGAGGGGCACGCGGTACGGCAGCACATGGCGGTCATCGCCCCTCCTTCGAGTCTCGGCTGCGAGCAGGTCGTGGGCTCATGCTGGCGAGCATCCGGGCTCCCTGTCAAACGTCATCTCGCCTGGTGGGAGCGGGTGTTGCCGGTGTGTGACGCCGTGTTGCGGCCGATGGCCGCCGATGACGGCGGGCGGTCCGGGGATGTCCCCGGACCGCCCGCAGGTCGCAGGTCGGCCCTGCGACGAGTGCTCCGGGAGGCGGTCAGAGCCAGGGGATCTGCTCGGCGGAGTAGCGGTAGGCCCGGAAGACCGCGTTCTGCGCGCCCCGGGAGGACTCCAGCCCGACGCCCCGGCCGAAGGCGCCGAACTCGGGGACGACGAACTCCCACACCACGTCGCCGTCCGGGGTGACCTCGAAGAGCCGGCCGAAGGAGCCCTCGGCGATGAAGGTGTTGCCGTTGGGCAGCCGCTGCGCGCTGGACATGTACGGGCTGTAGAAGTTCTGCGGCGGGTTGTCCTCGTAGGTCCACACCGTCCGGCCGTCCGTCGGGTCGATCTCGACCACCCGCGAGTACGGCACCGAGGTGGTGTCCCGGTAGGTGCCGTTGTCGAAGACCAGGATGTTCCCGCCGGGGAGCTCGTGCGGGTAGTGCTGCTGGGCGAGCACGTCCGGGCCGATCCGCCAGCGCACCGAGCCGTCCGCACGGTCGATCGCCACCGCGGTGGAGGCGCTGCGGAAGCCCACCACGACGCCGCCGTCCCGCAGCTCGTTGACGGTGTTGGCCATCGGCCAGTGCTCGCGCGCGAAGTGCGGGTTGAGCGGGGTCCGTTCGGGGTCGAGGTGGTCGATCGCGGCCCAGCGCCACACCACCTCGCCGTCCCAGGTCAGCTCGTACACGACGTCGCCGTGGATGACCCCGCCGGGCGCCTCGGAGCCGGGGATGCCGCCGCGGATCCGGGCGGCGTCGGCGGCGTCGAGCGGTTCGACGCCGAGCACCAGCAGGTTGCCGTTGCGCAGGACGGAGGCGTCATGGTGGTGGTGGGGGTGGCGGACTTCGCGCAGCACGGTGCCGTCGGGGGCGATCTCCTGGAGGATGCCGCCGTGGTAGACGTCCCAGATCGGGAAGAGGCTCGGGCCGGTGGTGTCCTTGGCCTGGTTGAAGAGGTTGCCGTTGGGGAGCAGCTGGGCGTGCCGCCCGGGCGGGTGCGGCAGCCGCCAGGTGTGGGCCGGGCGGCCCTCGATGTCGACGAGGTGGACGTCGCCGGGGCCGGCGATCGGGGTGTAGAGGGTGTAGCCGCCCCAGCTGCGCGCGGGGTCGTGGGCGCGCAGGCCCAGGCCGCGTCGGCGGAGGGTGTTCTGGTCGACGGTCATCGGTGAACTCCTTTGTGTTGGACGGGACTTCAGTGGACGGTCACGGCGGCAGGGTCGGCGGCGGCGAGCGGGCCGGTGTGCAGCCGGCCCAGCAGTGCGGCGCGGTCGGCGGGGCCGGGCAGGCCTTGGGCGGCCTTGGCCCAGCCGGCCTCGTCCTGGAGCTGCTGGAGCAGTTCGGGGGAGAGCGTCGGCCGGTACTCGTAGGCGGGCTGGAAGGCGTCGACGTACCCGCTCTGCAGGGTGCCGCCGGACTGGGCGAGCACGGCGCGGCGGGCGGCGGCCGGGTCGGCGGTCAGCTCGGCCTGGGCCCGCAGCACGGCGCGCAGGACGGCGGTGGTGGCGGCGTCGGTCGCGGCCGGGCCGGCGACCAGCAGGGTGCGGGCGGTGTAGCCGGTGAAGCGCAGTTCGGCGTAGCGCTCGCCGAGGGCGGTGCGGGTGGCGTCGTAGAAGCCGGGAAGGTCGCGCCGGCGTCGATGTCGCCGCGGGCGAGGGCGGCGGGGATCTGGTTGGGGGCGAGGTTGACGATCTGGACGTCGGCCGCGGTGAGTCCGGCCGAGGCGAGCATCCGGGAGAGCGCGTACTCGACGTTGGTGCCCTGGGGAAGGCCGATCCGGCGCCCCTTGAGCCGGTCGAAGCCGGTGAGGCCGCGGTCGGTGCGGGTGAGCAGCCGCCAGTCGGTGAAGCGGGACAGGTCCGCGACGACGCGCAGCTCGCGTCCGGTGAGGGCGGCGGTGACGGCGGGCAGGTCGCCGACGATGCCGATCTGGGCCTGGCCGCCGAGGACGGCGTTGAGCGCGTCCCGGCCGGTCGGGAAGGCCTGCAGCTTCGCCTGGACGTGCTCGGCGGACCAGAGCCGGTGGTCCTCCGCGAGGTAGACGGGGGCGCCGCCCAGGTAGTCACCGCCGGCGATGGTGACGGTCGGGTCCCCGGCCGCGGCGGGCGGGCCGGCGCAGGCGGCGGCGAGGGTGGTGAGCAGGGCGGCCACCAGCAGGGCGAGGACCGTACGGGGTCTGGACACGGTGAGGGCTTCCTTTGACGGACGGAGGTGGGGCGGTCGGGCCGGCGAGTCATGTCTGCTCATGCGTCGGAGAGTTGACGGGCTATCAGCTCTCTGAGCGCGGGGTCGGGCGGTCCGGACGGAACGGCGTGGTCGGCGAGCACCCGGCCGGGCTTCCCGCCGAGCACCAGGACGCGTTCGGCCAGGGCGAGCGCCTCGTCGATGTCGTGGGTGACGAAGAGCACGGTGGTGCCGGTGCGCCGCCAGAGCCGGGTGAGCAGCTGCTGCATCCGGGCCCTGGTGAGGGCGTCGAGCGCGCCGAACGGCTCGTCCATGAGCAGGACTTCGGGCTCGGCGGCGAGGGCGCGGGCGAGAGCGACGCGCTGCTGCATGCCGCCGGAGAGCTCGGCGGGGTACTTCTCGGCGCCGTCGGCGAGCTCGACCTCCTCCAGCGCGGCCAGCGCCCTGCGCCGGCGCTCGGCGCGCGGGAGGTCGAGCCGTTTGAGGGCGAACTCGACGTTCCCGCGGGCGGTGAGCCACGGGAACAGCGCGTAGTGCTGGAAGACCACGCCCCGGTCCGGTCCCGGTCCGGTGACCGGCCGGGCGCCGACGAGCACCCGTCCCGCGGTGGGCCGGACGAAGCCGGCGACGGCGTTGAGGACGGTCGACTTGCCGCTGCCGCTCGGCCCGAGCAGCGCGGTGAACGAGCCCGCGGGCAGCTCCAGTTCGGTGCGGTCGAGGACGGTCGTGCTGCGCCGGTGCGGGCCGTAGCCGACGGTCAGGCCGTCCAGCCGGATGCTCTGGCTCATGCCGCGCTCCAGTGGACGATCCGGCGGCCGAGCGCGGCCAGGGCGAGGTCGACGGCCACTCCGAGCAGGCCCAGGACCAGCAGCCCGGCGAACATCCGGTCGGTCCGCAGGAACTGCCCGTCCACCTGCAACCGGTAGGCCAACCCGCTCTGCGCGCCGCCCAGTTCGGCGGCGACCAGGGCCAGCAGGGCGACCGAGGCGCCGTACCGCAGCGCGGCGAGCAGGGCGGGCGCGGCGGCCGGCAGCAGCACCTCGACGAACCGGCGGCGCAGCGGTGCCCCGAGGGAACGGGCGGCCCGCAGGTGGGCCGGGGGCACCCGGGACACCCCGTCGTGGACGTAGAGCCAGACGGCGAGCAGCACGGCGTAGGCGATCAGCAGGCGCTTGGCGGTCTCCCCGATGCCGAACCAGGCGGTGGCGAGCGGCACCAGGGCGATCGCGGGGATGGGGCGCAGGAAGGACACCAGCGGGGTGACGGCGGCGGACAGCCGCGGCAGGTAGCCGGTGGCGAAGCCGAGCGCGCAGCCGACGGCGGCGCCGAGGAGGAATCCCTGCCCGGCCCGGCCGAGGCTGGCGGCGAGGTCGATCCAGAGGGTGCCGGTGCGGGCGCTCTCGTCGAGGGCCCGCCAGGTGGCGGCGGGGGTGGGCAGCAGGCCCGGTGCCACGGCACCGGAGGCCGCCAGGGCGGTCCAGCCGGCCAGCACGGCCAGGGCGGCCGCGAGCGGCGGGGCGAAGCGGGTCAGGTGCCGCGGGGGCGGAGTCGGGAGGAGCTGCACGCGGACGTCTCCTTGGGAACGCCGGGCGTCCGCCCGGGCCGATATAAGTGACATCAATAATTGACCTCACTTATCAACGGCACGTTGCAGCCGTGCGAAACGTTTCCGTCGCCGCGGCCCGCTCCGGGGCGATGGGGTACGTTCACCAGCGTGTCCCGACTCGAACCCTCCCCCGAGGCGCTGGCCGTGGGCCGACTGGTCCGTAGCCGGCGCAAGGAGCGCGGCGTGCCGATGGCCGAACTCGCCGCCCGCTCCGGCCTCTCCCAGCCGTTCCTCAGCCAGCTGGAGCGCGGGCTCACCACCCCGAGCCTCACCTCGATCTACCGGATCGCCGAGGCCCTGGACGTCCCGCCGGGGGCCTTCCTGCGCCCGCCCGCGCGCCCCGGCGCCGTCAGCCACGAGAGCGACCCGCAGGTGATCCGGGTCAGCGAGGGCGCCGGCCAGATCGCCCGCGTCCTCATCCCCGGCGGGAGCAGCAGCCTGATGGAGGCCTACGAGCACCACTTCGAGCCCGGCCGGGGCGAGCGCGGCTGGTTCGAGCACCCCGGGGAGGACTTCCTCTACGTACTGGAGGGAGAGGTCGTGCTGGAGATCGAGGGCGAGGAACCGCTCCCGCTGCGCGCCGGCCAGAGCGCCCACCACCGCGGCGACGTCCCCCACCGCTGCCGCCTGGTCGGCCCCGACCCGGCCCGCACCCTCCTCGTCATCGCCACCCCGTGACCGCGCGCGGCGCCGCCGCGAGAGGCGTGCCGCGCGTCGCTCCCCAGGTCCTCAGCGCTCGTCTTCAGTACTCCTCTTCAGTACTTCGTCGCTCCGCACCATCCCGGTTCGACACCGCAGCCGCCGCGGCGAGACCACGCCCAGCACGCGCGCCGAAGCGTCTCCGCGCCTGGCCGGTGCGGCACATCGCAGCTGGGACGGCCAGAGCTACCGCGTGCTGCGGTCGCTGCGCGTCTCCGCACTTCCCCGGCGCGGCTCCCATGTCGGCGACGGGTGGAATGAGGGCCACGGACGGCGCATCGAAAGCGGGCCACTGCGTGATCTCTTGAGCCTCCTGACTTCACTGGTACGGGAGTCATTCGGCGGCACCTTCACCGCACGTGCCCGCCGGGAGAGCGGCACCGAACTGGTGTGGCGCGCCCCCTGCCCGACGGATAGGCGTCAAGGCCTCTCCAGCACCTCGCCCGGCGCCAGCCGGGGCGTGGGCGCGCCCTCGGGGCCGTAGCCGAGGCGGATCAGCATCTGGACGTGGCCCGGGCCGTGGTGCGGGTCGCGGGCTTCCCAGCGCAGGTAGGGCCACTCCATGGCCTGGTGCAGCAGGGAGGCGCGGACGCCGTGGACGGTGGCGGCGAGCAGGACGTGTTCCAGGGCGAGGCCGGCGCGCAGCCAGTCCGCGGGGGTGTCGTGCTCGGTGGCGAGGACGGCGATGCGGGGCTCGTCCTCGAAGTGGGCGGGGGCCCGGTGCTCGGCGGGATGGAGCGCGTCGAAGTCGCGCATCGGCAGGTGGCCGAGCGCGTCCTGGGGGCCGAGCGCGCCGACCGGGATGCCGTACGGCGGTGCCTCGCCGGTGCGGATCCAGCTGCGGCTCTCGGTGCGCTGGGCCCGGTCGGTGGTGTTGCGGCGCTCGGCCTCGGCGGTGAGGTGCAGCAGGCGGGCGGTCTCCTCGTGGTCGGGCAGGTGGAGCAGGGCGTCCTCGGAGTGGGCGGCGGCGGTCAGCTCGTCGAGGACCGTCGGCGGGACGGGCGCGCCGGTGAACGGCGCCCGGCTGGAGTGGCGGCGCCAGATCGCCGCGTAGAGCTTCTCGGTGCCCGGCACCGGTGCGGCGGCCGGGGCGTCGAGTTCGACGGCGGCCAACAGGTCGGGGTCGGCGGGGTCGGGCAGCAGGCGCACCTCGGGCGCCCAGCCGAGGTGGCGGGCGGCGATTCTCAGGTTGAGGACGGCCGCGCCGACGGAGATGTGCAGCGCCCGGCCCTGCGGGTCGGCGGCGGGCACGGCGCGGCTGCGGTCGGCCCGGACCTCGACCGTCGAGGTCTCCGGCTGCAGCCGGAAGCGCCAGGGCTGGCTGTTGTGGATCGAGGGCGCGGCGACCGCGGCGGAGACGAGCGTCTCCAGCGCGACGGCGTCGAGGGCGAGGGTGGGCATGACCGCCTCCAGGGTGCGTGATCAGCCGGAGGCGGCCGGATCGCCGCCGCCGCGCAGGGCGTCCAGTCGGGTGCGGTACTCGTCGGGGTCGATCTCGCCGCGGGCGAGACGTTCGGCGAGCAGCTGTTCCGGGGTGGGCCGCTGCGGTGGTGCCGTGGGAGGTCCGGGGGGTGCCGGGCTGTGCGGGGCCGTCCGTCCCAGGTGCCGGACCAGGGCTATCCCGCCGACGATCACGAGTGCCCAGAAGAGCAGCATGCTCAGGCTCATCAGGCCGATGCCCCAGCCGTTCATGCCACCGTCGTGCCAGTACATCATCACCGTCTCCTCTGCCGTGACGGCAGGTCGAACACCTCCACCGTGCGGCCGGGGCCCGGCGTGGCGCTTGGGCCGTTCGGCACCACCTCGGGGCCCGCTCGGACCCGGCCGCCCAGTGCGGGCGCTGGTGGTGCTGCTCGGGTTCGGCGTGGGCGGCGAGGAGGGCGGCCTGGAGGCGCCGGATCGGCCGTCGCCTACACCATCTCCGGACCGTCACCGTGAGCCTGCGCGAGGACCGCCAGGAACCGGTCCGCATCCGCCTGCGCGGCACCGAGGCGACGGTCCGGCCGGGCGAGACCCGGCGCTTCCACCTGTAGCCGGGACGTCACCGCCGCCCGGACCAGCCGGGTTCCACCTGATCCCACGCGGACTCCCACTCCGCCTCCGCCCGGCGGTCCAGCCGCCGGCGGCTCAGGGCGACCCAGCCCTCCGTGCCGAATCCGAGTGCGGTGGCCGCGCCCAGACCCGCCAGGACGGCGTCCGAGACGATCAGTCCGTTCGACCGGGGGGCGCCGGCCGGATGTCCGGCGTCGTTCAGCCCCACCGGGAGCGCCGTCCCGGTGGCCGTGCCGTCCGGCACGGGGATGCTGCCCGTACCGGGCCCGACCGGGTACGTCCAGCGCGCCGGGGCGTGCACCCGCGCGTTGGACGCCCTGGGGTCGTCCGACAGCGCGGGGCCCGTGGTGACGGCGGTGACGACGTGCCGGTGCCGGGCGGCCTGCGCCGCGTCGCCTGCCTCCGCCCGGTACACGACCAGGGCCGTGACCGCCGCCAGGACGACGGTGACGAGCACCATCAACGCCACGCCGGCCACCAGGCGGCTGTACGCCCGGTCGAGCGGACGGCAGAGCGGGTTGTGGTCCCGGCCGACGGCCCGGCGAAGGTGCCCGCGCAGGGACGTGCGCGAGGTGGGGCGCCTGTGCGTGGCGGCTACGGCGGACATGACGCGCCTCCTCAGTACCGGGATGCTGCTCTCACGGATCAGTCTGGCGAGCCCGGTTCCGCTTCCCCGAGGGCCGTACGGGCCCGGTGCCGGGGACCGACCGGCCCCAGCTCGAACCCGGTGCCTGGTGGTGCCATGGAAGGAGGGCGGCGGCCGGCCCCGGCCCCCGCCCCGCACCGAGCCAGGGAGGACGTCATGAGAGCCGCCGTGGGAGACCGCATCATCGTCCAGGGCACCCGGCCCGGTGCGGCGCGCAGGGACGGCGAGATCGTCGGCCTGCACCATCCGGACGGCAGCCCGCCGTACGACGTGCGCTGGGCGGACGACGGCCGGGTGACGGAGTACTTCCCCGGGCCGGACGCCCGGATCCACCACTTCGAGCACCGTCCCGAGCCCGCCGCGACCGCGCCGTCCCATCCGCACCTCTTCGCCGACTGACGGACCACCGCCGTGACGGTCGCCGCCCACGCCCCGGCGCGCGGACTCACCGGTCCCGACGCCGCGCGACTGCTCGCCGAGCACGGCCGCAACGAGGTCGCGGCCGACCACCGGGTACCCCTGTGGGCCCGGGTGGCCGCCCAGCTCCGGGATCCCCTGATCACCGTGCTGCTCGCGGCCGCCGCCCTGACCCTCGCGATCGGCGACCACCCGGACGCGATCGTCATCACGCTGGTGATCGTGATCAACACCAGCGTGGGCGTGGTCCAGGAGGTCCGGGCGGAGAGCGCCGTCGCGGCACTCTCCCGGCTCTCCGCCCCGGCCGCGCGGGTGGTGCGCGACGGGGTGCAGCGTACGGTGCCGTCGGCCGAGATCGTCCCGGGAGACGTCGTCGCCCTCACCGAAGGCGACATCGTGCCGGCCGACGCCCGGCTCGCCGAGGCGGCGGCGCTCCTGCTCGACGAGTCGATGCTGACCGGTGAGTCCCTGCCGGTGACCAGGTCTGCCGAACCCCGGGCCCCGGGGGATGACGCGGTCCGGGCGGGGACGGTCGTGCTGAGGGGCCGGGCCCTGGCCGTGGTCACCGCCACCGGAGCCGACAGCGCGCTCGGCCGGATCGCCGCCATGCTCCGGCCCCGGCCCGAACCCACGCCGCTCCAGCGGAGGCTGGCCGGGCTCGGGCGGGTGCTGGCCGCCGTCGCGGTCGGCCTCTGTGCCCTGGTCTTCGTCCTCGGCCTGCTCCGGAACCAGCCGCCCGGCGAGATGGGGGTGACGGCCATCAGCCTGGCGGTCGCCGCCGTGCCGGAGTCGCTGCCGGCCGTCGTCACGCTCGCCCTCGCGCTGGGCGCGCGCCGGATGGCCGCCCGCCACGCCGTGGTCCGGCGACTGCCGGCCGTGGAGACGCTGGGCTCGGTCACCATGCTGGCGACCGACAAGACCGGCACCCTCACCGAGGGCCGCATGGTCGTCGAGCGCCTCTGGACACCCCGTTCCACGGCCACCGTGACCGGCCTCGGATACGGACCGGCCGGTGCGGTCAGGCTCGACCGAACCACCGACCGCACGGTGCAGGGAGCCACCGACGACGCGGTGAACGGAACCGCCGACGGCGCGGTGAACAGCCTGCTCACCGCCGCCGCGCTGTGCAACGACGCCGCGCTGCGCCCGCCGTCCGGCGGGGACGGCCAGTGGGGAGCACTCGGCGATCCCACCGAGGCCGCCCTGCTGACGGCCGCCGGCAAGGCGGGCCTGGACCACCAAGGGCTGCGGGAGACCCACCCCCGGGTCGCCGAAACACCGTTCGACAGCACCCGCAAGCGGATGAGCACCGTCCACCGCACGCCCCACGGCGGCCTGCTGGCCTGCCTCAAGGGCGCTCCGGAGACCGTCCTCGACCCCACCGTCCTGGCCGACCCGCCGGAGCTCCTGGAGCGGGCCCGGCGCGCGGCCGCCGCCCTCGCCGCCGAGGGCTACCGAGTGCTCGCCGTGGCCGAGCAGCACCTCGACCGCCTGCCGGAGCCGCCCGAGGAGGCCGAACACGGCCTGCGACTGCTCGGCCTGACGGCCCTGGCCGACCCGCCCAAGCCATCGGCGGCCGCCACCCTGGCCACCTGCCGCCGCGCCGGCATCCTTCCCGTCCTGATCACCGGCGACCACCCGGCCACCGCGCGCGCCCTGGCCGTCCGGGTCGGTCTGCTCGAGCCGGGTGCCGGACCAGACGCCGTGGTGAACGGGCAGGCCATCGCCACCGGTGCGGTCAGCGACCTCACCCGGGCACGGATCTTCGCCCGTACCGACCCCCGCCAGAAACTCGACATCGTCCAGGCCTGGCGGGCCCGGGGCGCCGTCACCGCGATGACCGGCGACGGCGTCAACGACGGCCCCGCCCTGCGCCAGGCGGACATCGGCGTCGCCATGGGCCGGCGCGGCACCGAGGTCGCCCGCCAGGCCGCCGACCTGGTCCTCGCCGACGACGAACTCGCCACCGTGGTCGGCGCGGTGGAGGAGGGCCGCCGAGTCTACGACAACATCCGCCGCTTCCTGGTCTTCGGCCTGTCCGGCGGCGCGGCCGAGATCCTGGTCATGCTGGCCGGCCCGCTGTTCGGCCTCGCGCTGCCGCTGCGCGCGGGCCAGATCCTCTGGATCAACCTGCTCACCCACGGCCTCACCGGCGTCGCCATGGGCGCGGAGCCGGTCTCACCCGGTGCGATGACCCGGCCCCCGCGCCCACCGCACCAGCACATCCTGGGCTCCGGCGTGTGGCAGCGGGTGCTGCTGCTCGGCCTCGTCGTCGCGGCCGCCTCGCTCGGTGCTGGGCTCTGGGCCCACGACGCCCAACGCCCCTGGCAGACCGTGCTGTTCCTCGCCCTGCTGGCGGCTCAGCTCGGCACCGTCCTCGGCCTGCGCGACCGTCTGCTGACCCGCGCCAACCTCTTCCTCCCGCTGGCCGTCCTCGCCTCCGTCGCACTCGCGGCGGCCGCCCTCTACCTGCCGTTCCTCCGCGACGTGCTGGACACCACGCCGCTCTCCTGGAGCGATCTCGCTGCCCCCGCAGCCGCCGGACTCGCCGGGTTCGCGGCGGCCAGGCTGCGCAAGCAAGGGATCTGAGGGCCCGAATCGCCCCCGTTGTTCCAACGGGTCGGCACTTACCGAAGGGCGGGTGGTCGACCGCTCCGGCAGCGGAAGGGCCGCGCCGGCTGGAACCGGCGCGGCCCTCGTTCACCCGTTCGTCGCGCGCCTCGATTCATCGCGCAGGGCGTGCGGTGGCGTACAGGCCGACTCGGCGGCCGGCGGCCGATGTGGGCCGGCGACGGATCGGGACTGCGGAGACGGCAGTCGGGCGGTGTTCGCGTCAGGAGGGCAGGCGTCGGCCGGACGGCGTCCGCAGGTCGAGCGGTGGGGGTTCGTTCGGGCGGTTCGGCCTGGTGACGACCTTGATCCGGACCATCGTGCCCACCTCCTCGTTCGGCTTCGCGTTCCACCTTGCCGCCGGCGGATCGGCGGCTGCAGGGCTCGCCGGGCCGACCCGGACCGCCGGACGGTGACGTTCCGGCCGGGACCGGCGGTCCGCCGCGGCGGGGCCGGTCGGCCCTCGCGGCGGGGCCGGACCGGTGCCTAGCGTGGAAGCACGCCCGCGAACGCCGAACCGAGGAGGACGCCATGGCACCCGCGAGCTCCGATGGCCCCGGCCGATCCGTCGTCCTCGGTGTCGACGCGCACGACACCGGCAGCATGACCGCCGCCTGGGCCGCCGACGAGGCCGATCGCCGGGGCCTGCCGCTGAGGCTTGTGCACGCCGTCCCGCCGCTGTACCGCGAGTTCCGGCACTTCGACGGGGACCGCTACCACAAGGCCCTGCTCGCGCGGGCCGAGCGGGCCCTCGACCGGGCCGGGGCCGTGGCGTGGGGCCGGCACCCGGGGTTGACGCTGACGACCGATGTCCCCGATGACCTCCCGGCCCCGGCGCTGTGCCGCGAGTCCCGGCACGCCGCGCTCGTCGTCCTCGGCTCCCGTCGGCTGGGCCGGGCCGAGGAGGCGTTGAGCGCCTACTCGGTGGCCGTTCCGGTGAGCGCCCAGGCCCACTGCCCGGTGGTCGTGGTCCGCGATCCCGAGCACACCACCCAGGACCCGCCGTACGTCGTCCTGGGCGTGGACGGCAGCCCGTCCTCGGAGCCCGCCGTCGGCTTCGCCTTCGACCTCGCGGCCGAACGTGGGGCGGCCCTGCGCGTCCTCTGGGTCTGGCAGCGGCCGCCGGTCGGCAATCTCGACGAGGCCGCCACCGGGCGGATCCTGCGCCGGCAGCTCTTCGAGTCCACCGCGGGCCGCCGCGCCCTGAACCCGTACGTCACCGTGACCCACGAACTGGTCCACGGCCACCCGGTCGAGGAACTCGCCCGGGCCTCCGAGCACGCCCTCGCCGTGGTCATCGGCCGCCGGGGGAACGGCGGCTTCACCGGCATGCGGCTCGGTTCCGTTCCCCACGGGCTGCTGCACCGCGCCCACTGCCCGGTCGTGATCGTCCCGCACGGCTGACGGGACCGTCCGGCCGTCCGGTCCGGCCCGAACGGCCCATCTCCTCCTCCGGGTTCGGGGGAGAAGCTGAAGATGACGAAAGGTGGAGACCATGCACGCCGTGATCGTGTACGAGAGCATGTACGGCAACACCCGGGAGATCGCCGAGGCGATCGCCGAAGGCGTCCACCGGGCCGACCCCGGGATAGCCGTGGACTGCCTCCCGGTGGCCGAGGCCGACACCGAACTCACCCGCTCCGCGGACCTGCTGGTGGTCGGTGGACCGACCCACATGCACGGCATGTCCTCCGGGCTCAGCCGCCGGATGGCGGTCACGGCCGAGAAGCACAAGGAAGGCTACGAGCAGGCCGCGGCCGAAGCACGGGAAACCGCCGAGGGCCCGGGCCTGCGGTCCTGGTTCCGCGACCTTCCGGAGACCGAATCCGGTACCCACGCCGCCGCGTTCGACACCCGCGTCGACATGCCCCGGGCCGGCGGCGCCGCCAACGGCATCGCCCACCGGCTCTCCCACCACCACTACGACGTCGTCGTCGAACCCGAGGGCTTCATCGTGGAGCAGAACGACGGGCCGCTGCGCGCCGGAGAACTCGACCGCGCCCGCGCCTGGGGCGCCAAGCTGGTCTGACCGCCGGCTGCCGACCCTCGCCGCAGGTACCGCCGGCCCCGCCCGCGGCAGCCCCTGTCCGACAGGGCCGAGCCCCCTGCCACCCGGTCGGCGCACCTTCCTACGGTGACGGTGAGGCCCGGAGCACCCCATCCGGTGGAGGACGTGATGACACCCAGCAGCGAACACGCGGCCGCGCGCCGCCCTGCCGGTGCCACCGGCCCGGGCGGGGCGGACGACCGGGCCTGACCATGGCCGGCGACAGTCGGACCGCACTCCGTGCCGCTCCACCCGCAGCGGGTGAGGCCACCCCTGAGCCGCGTGAGCCCATCGCCCTGCTCTTCCGCGACCTGCGGACCTCACCCGAAGGTCTGAGCCGGCGTGAGGCAGCCCGGCGACTGACCGTGTACGGGCCCAACACGCTGGTACGCCGCGAGGGCCGCCGCTGGCCGCGCGAGCTGGCGCACCAGTTCACCCATCCGCTCGCCCTGCTCCTGATCTGCGCCGCCGCGCTGGCGGCCGTCAGCGGGGCCCCGAACCTGACGGGCGCCATCCTCGCGGTGGTCGGGTTGAACGCCCTGCTCGCCTTCGCCCAGGAGCGGCAGGCCGAGCGCGCCGTGGAGGCCCTGGCCGGGTTCCTGCCCGACGACGCGACGGTGGTCCGCGAGGGCCGGCGTCGGTCCGTGCCGGCGACGGAGCTGGTGCCCGGCGACATCCTGGTGGTCGAGGAGGGTGACCGGGTCTCGGCGGACTCCCGCCTGCTCTCGGGCGGGGTGGAGGTCGACCTCTCGGCGCTGACCGGCGAGTCCGTACCGGTGTTCCGCTCCGGCGAGGCCACGGAGGGCTCGGGCCCCCTGCTGGAAGCCCGTGACCTGGTCTTCTCCGGCGCCGCGTGCACCGGCGGAGCCGCCGTGGCGGTGGTGACGGCAACGGGCATGCACACCGAGCTCGGCCGGATCGCCGCCCTCAGCCAGCGCACCCGACGAGAGGAGAGCCCGCTGGAACAGCAGGTCAAGCGGGTCGCCCGGCTGATCGCGGTGATCGCGGTCGGCGTCGGACTCGCGTTCCTGCCGATGGGCCTGGCGGCCGGCCTCTCCCTGACGGCGTCGGTGGCCTTCGCGGTCGGCCTGCTCGTCGCCAACGTGCCCGAGGGCCTGCTGCCGACGATCACCCTGGCGCTCGCCTCGGGGGTGCGCGACCTCGCCCGGCGCGGAGCGGTGGTCAAGCGGCTGTCCGCCGTGGAGACCCTCGGCTCGACCACCACGATCTGCACCGACAAGACCGGAACGCTGACCGAGAACCGCATGCGCGTCACGGAGGTGTGGACCCCCGGAACCACCGGAACCACCGGAACCCCTGGAACCCCTGGAACCGAGGCGGACGGGAACCCCGTACCGGACCACGAAGCCCTGACGCTCGCCGACGCGGCCGCCGCCTGCACCACCGCCGACCCGGCGGCGGGCCACGGAGACCCGACCGAACTCGCGCTCCTCGACCTGGCCACCCGCCTCGGCGGCGACCGCACACCGGCACGACGGGACGGGGAACGCCGAGCGCTGTTCCGCTTCGACCCGCGCATCAAGCTCATGACCACCGCGGACGCCCGCCACGGCACGATCGTCCTGCACACCAAGGGCGCCCCCGAGGAGGTGCTCACCCACACCACCCGGCTGCTCGACCACGGCCTCGAGCGCCCGATCACCCCGGCCGACCGCACCGAGGTCGTCCACGCCGTCGGCGGGATGGCGGCGCGCGGCCTGCGCGTGCTCGCCGTCGCGCGCCGGGCACTCCCGCCCGGCCGGCCGCCCCCGGGCCGCCGCGAGGACGCCGAACGGGACCTCTGTCTGATCGGCCTGGTCGCCATGTCGGACCCGCCGAGGCCCGAGGTGGCGGAGGCCATCCGGAGGGCCCACCAGGCCGGGATCACCGTCCACGTGGTCACCGGCGACAACGGGCTGACCGCGGCGGCCGTCGCCGAGCAGGTCGGTATCGGTCACCGGGGGATGCGCATCGTCACCGGCACCGAGCTCGACGCGATGCCCGACGACCGCCTGGACGCACTGCTGGCCCGCGGCGAGGAGGTGATCTTCGCCCGGACCTCGCCGGAGGCCAAGCTGCGCATCGCCGACGCGCTGCGGGCCGAGGGCCACACCGTCGCCATGACCGGTGACGGCGTGAACGACGCGCCCGCCCTGCGCCGCGCCGACATCGGCGTCGCCATGGGCCGTTCAGGCACCGAAGTCGCCCGCGAAGCCGCCACCATGGTGCTCACCGACGACGACTTCGCCACCATCATCGCGGCCGTCGAGGAGGGGCGACGCACCTACGACAACATCCGCAAGTTCATCGTCTACATCTTCACCCACGCCGTTCCCGAGGTCGTCCCCTTCCTGGTCTTCGCCCTCGCCGGCGGCGCCGTGCCGCTGCCCCTCACGGTGATGCAGATCCTCGCCATCGATCTCGGCACCGACACCCTCCCCGCTCTCGCCCTCGGTCGCGAGAAGGCCGAACCGGGCCTGATGGACCGGCCGCCCCGGCCCCGCTCGGAGAAGGTGATCCGCCCCGCCATGCTCGCCCGGGCCTGGGGCTTCCTCGGCCTGATCTCCGCTGCCCTGGTCATGGGTGGCTTCTTCCTCACCCTCGGTGCCGCAGGCTGGCACCCCGGCGATCCCACCGGCGTGGGCACCGCCCTCCACCTGCCGTACCAGCAGGCCACCACGGTCGCCTGGTCGGGCATCGTCGCCTGCCAGATCGGCACCGCCTTCGCGGCTCGGACCGACCGGGCGCCGCTGCGGGCCGTCGGTGTGTTCGCCAACCGCCAACTGCTCGGCGGCATCGGCTTCTCCCTCGCGTTCGCCGCCGCGATCGTCTACCTCCCGGCGCTGCAGCACGTGTTCGGCACCGCCGCCCTCTCTCCCGCCCAAGTCCTCGTCGTGGCGCCCTTCCCGTTCCTGGTCTGGGGAGCGGACGAACTGCGCCGTGCGGTCGTCCGCCGGCGTACGAACGAGCCCGCGCCCGAAGCCCCGCCCGCACCGGTGATGGCGCCGCCCGGGCCGCCGAGCCCGCACCACCCGCTTCCCACCCTGCTCGCCCGGCACGGCTGGAGTGCCCGCCGGCTCACCCACGCCCTCGGCGTCGGGGAGCACGCGGCCGCCGAGATCGTCGCGCACGCCCACCGGATCTCCGCGGAGCACGGCCACCGCACGAGGTGAGCATCAGCCCGTGGACCACCCGACCGGCTCCCCGTCCACCGGACCGCCACCTGTCTCCGGTGCGGCGCGCGTCGATGTCGGAGCGCACCGAAGGCCCCGTGAGGGCCCCGGCCCACGGCGTCGTCGGCGCCTCGTCGACGCCCGCTCCGCAGGGTCGACCGGCCCTGCGGGTACCGGCCCACCGGACCGGCTTCCGGAGCCGTCCGCCCCTCGCCGGGGCGCCCCGCCCAGACGGACAGTGGCAGGGACGGAGCCCACGGCGCGCCCGGCGCCGTCGGGCCACCGCGAGTGCGCCTGGAGGCTGCCATGCGCCGTGTCATCCGCTTCCGCGAACTCGGCCGCGAGGACGTCGGCCTGGTGGGCGGCAAGAACGCCTCGCTCGGCGAGCTGATCACCGGTCTCGGCCCGACGGGGGTCCGGGTGCCGGACGGCTTCGCCACGACTGCCGACGCCTACCGTGAGCTGCTCGACGCCGGCGGCCTGCGTGAGCGGATCGTCGAGCAGGTCGACCGGCTCCACCGGGGCGCCCCGCTGCCCGAGGTCGGCGTCGCGATCCGCTCCGCGGTCCTGTCCACCCCGCTGCCGCCCGCCCTCGCACACGAGGTCGTGGCGGCGTACGAGCACCTCGCCCGCCAGGCCGAGCGCGAGAACCCCGACGTCGCCGTGCGCAGCAGCGCCACCGCGGAGGACCTGCCGGAGGCCAGCTTCGCCGGCCAGCAGGAGACCTTCCTCAACGTCCGGGGCGCCGACGCCCTGCTGGACGCCTGCCGGCGCTGCTTCGCCTCGCTGTTCACGGACCGGGCGATCGACTACCGCGAGCGGATGGGATTCGATCACCTCTCGCTGGCCCTGTCGGTCGGTGTCCAGCTGATGGTGCGCTCCGATCTCGCGGGCGCGGGTGTGGCGTTCACCCTCGACACCGAGACCGGCTTCCCCGGGGTGGTGGTCATCAGCGCCGCCTGGGGACTGGGCGAGACGGTGGTGAGCGGGCAGGTGGAGCCGGACGAGTACACGGTGTTCAAGCCCGTCCTCAAGGACCACCACCTCGACCCCGTGGTCCACGTGCGGCTCGGCGCGAAGCTCCGCAAGGCCGTCTACGGCGAGGACGGCTCCACCACGACCGTCGACACCGACGCCGCCGAGCGGGCCCGCCCGGTGCTCGGGCAGGGCGACATCCGCACGCTGGCCGAGTGGGCCGTGGCTGTCGAGGAGCACTACGGCTGCCCGATGGACCTGGAATGGGCCAAGGACGGCATCACCGGCCGGCTGTTCCTCGTCCAGGCCCGGCCGGAGACGGTGCAGTCCCGGCGCCGGGGTGAGGTGCTGCGCCGCTTCCGGCTGACCGGCACCGGCGAGCGCCTGGTGGACGGCATCGCCGTCGGCGAGGCGATCGGCGCCGGGCCGGTGTACGCGCTGGCCGAGCCGGTCGGTCTGGAACGGTTCCCGCAGGGCGCCGTCCTGGTCACCGAGATCACCGACCCGGACTGGGAGCCGCTCATGAAGCGGGCCGCCGCGATCGTCACCGACCACGGCGGCCGGACCTCGCACGCGGCGATCGTCAGCCGTGAGCTGGGCGTGCCGGCGCTGGTCGGCACGGGCTCGGCGACCGCCGTGCTGACCGACGGGCAGGAGGTCACGGTCTCCTGCGCCGAGGGCGCCGAGGGACACGTGTACGCGGGCCTCGTCGCGTACGAGGCGACCGAGACCGACCTCGGCTCCCTGCCGGCCACCCGGACCAAGGTGATGCTCAACCTGGCCGACCCCGGAGCCGCGTTCCGCTGGTGGCGCCTGCCGGCGGACGGGGTGGGCCTGGCCCGGACCGAGTTCGTGGTCGCCCACCAGGTCCGCGTCCACCCGATGGCGCTGGTGCACCCGGAGCGGCTGTCCGTCGAGGACCGGCGGCTGGTCGACGAACTGGCCTACGGCCACCCGGACCGGACCGACTACTTCGTGGACCGCCTGGCCCACGGAGTCGCCCGGATCGCCGCCTCGCGCTGGCCGGACCCGGTCGTGGTGCGCACCAGCGACTTCAAGACCAACGAGTACGCCCGGCTCATCGGCGGCGCCCCGTTCGAACCCGTCGAGGCCAACCCGATGATCGGCTGGCGCGGCGCGAGCCGCTACTACGACCCCGGCTACCGCGAGGGCTTCGCCCTGGAGTGCCAGGCGCTGCGCCGGGCCCGGGACGAGCTCGGCCTGACCAACGTCGTGGTGATGATCCCGTTCTGCCGCACCCCGCAGGAGGCCGACCGGGTCCTGGCCGTCATGGCCGACAACGGGCTCGCCCGGGGCGCCAACGGTCTGCGCGTGTACGTCATGGCGGAGATCCCGGCCAACGTCCTGCTCGCCGAGCAGTTCGCCGAACGCTTCGACGGCTTCTCGATCGGCAGCAACGACCTCACCCAGCTCACCCTCGGCGTCGACCGCGACTCCGGACTGCTCGCCCACCTCTTCGACGAGCGGAACCCGGCCGTCACCCGCAGCATCGAGTCCCTGGTCGCCACCGCCCACGCGGCCGGCCGCCACGTCGGCCTCTGCGGCCAACGCCCCAGCAACGACCCGGACTTCACCCGCTTCCTGGTCGAGGCCGGGATCGACTCGATCTCCGTCACACCGGACAGCTTCGCCGCGGTGAAGCGTGCCGTGGCCACGGCCGAAGAGCGCTGCTGACCTGCCGTCCACCCGGCGAACCGCCCATGCCCGGACCGGGAGCCGGCGAGGAGAGCGCCACGAGCACCGAGGCGACCCATCGGCTGGCCCGGGCGACGAGGCCGCCGAACGACACGAACGTGGAGATGTGCGATGAGTGCGAAGGACCAACGTCCGACCCGGATCGTCGTGGGAGTGGACGGATCTCCGGCTTCCAGGGCTGCACTGACCTGGGCAACGCGCTATGCCGAGGCCACAGGGGCCACGGTGGATGCGGTGATCGCTTGGCAGTACCCCATCGGATACGGCTGGCCCGCACCTGTTCTCCAGACGTTCGACTTCGAGGACGATGCCCGTCGGGCACTGGCCGACGCCGCGAGCGAGACGGGAGCCGACACACCTCGGGCCCGGATCCGACAGCACGTCGTCCAGGGCCATCCGGCCACCGCGCTCCTCGAAGCCGCCGACGGCGCGGACCTGCTCGTCGTCGGCAACCGCGGGCGCGGCGGCTTCGCCGGGGCGCTCCTCGGCTCGGTCGGCCAGCACTGCGTCCACCACGCGCACTGCCCGGTCGTCGTCGTCCGCGGCGAGCCCGAACCCCGGGCCGAGGTGTGACGGCCCGCAGAGCCGACGGGGGTGTCGTCCTCAGGCCGGGACACCCCGCGGTTCGCTCCCGTCAGGGGCTCCTCCGCCTTCATCCCGCGGTACGTCCGGCTTTGCCGGCGAGCCGGTGACGCCCCCGGCAGGTCCTTGCCGGCGGGTCCACCGGTGGGCCGAACGGCCCTGCCGTCCGGAGCCCGGTGGCGGTCTCCTGGACGTAGGGGCCCGGTCCTCGCACCCGGGTCCGCCAGCGGGCCCGAGACCGCCCGGGCAGCTGAACCCCGTCCGGCCCGGGCCCCGCCCCGGCCCGAGGAACCCCAGGAGCCGATGATGACCACGACAGCCCCGAACCCGATGCGCACCAAACGGTGGTCCCTGCGCCTCGACCTCTTCGAGGAGGGCGACACGACCAAGGTCCACGCCGTCCTCGACACGGGCGACAACACCCTGGAGACCCGCACCACCGCCCGCCGCAACCCCCACGACCCGCCCGTCCCGGAGATCGGCGACGAGTACGCCGCCGCCCGCGCCCTGATCGACCTCGGCCACCGCCTCCTGCGAGCGGGCCTCGCGGATGCGGCCGCCAACGACCGCTCCGAAGGCGTCTGAGGACACCGGCGCTCCCCGGCGTTCACCGGCACCTCCCCGCGTGACCTGTTCGACCCGGGAACCGGCCTCAACGCCGGGTGTGCCGGGTCATGCGCCGCGCCGTCCTGATGACGGACGAGCACCCGCCCTTCAGACTCGACAGGGGCGGCCCCGGACCCACACGCCGAGAGCGGACGGGAGACAGCCATGAGCGCGGCAGGAGCAGGAGCAGCGGACACCGAGGCCTGGGTGGTCGACCGTGCCGGTCCGGTGGGCGGGCCGGGACCCGGGCCCCTGGTGCGAGAGCGGCGGCCACTGGACGCACCGGGGCCGCAGGAGATCCTGGTGGAGGTGGAGGCCTGCGGGGTGTGCCGCACCGATCTACACCTGGCGGAGGGTGACCTCGCGCCGAGGAGCGCGCGGTGCACGCCCGGGCACGAGGTCGTCGGGCAGGTCGTGGCGACCGGCTCGGCGGTCGAGGGGTTCACCGTCGGCGACCGGGCCGGGGTGGCCTGGCTCGCGCGGACCTGCGGCACGTGCGGCTACTGCCGGAGCGGACGCGAGAACCTCTGCCCCGATTCGCGCTACACCGGCTGGGACCGGCACGGCGGCTACGCCCGCCACCTGACCGCGGACGCCCGTTTCGCCTACCCCCTGCCGCAGGGCCCGCCCGCCGAGGAACTCGCCCCGCTGCTGTGCGCCGGGATCATCGGCTACCGCGCCCTCGAACGGGCCGAACTCCCGGAGGGCGGCCTGCTCGGAATCTACGGCTTCGGCGCCTCCGCCCATCTGACCGCCCAGCTCGCCCTCGCCCGAGGCGCCCGGGTCGCGGTGTTCACCCGGGCCCCCGCGGCGCGCCGACTGGCGCTGGACCTCGGCGCCGCCTTCGCCGGCGACTCCTACGACCCCTCCCCCGAACCCCTGGACGCCGCCATCCTCTTCGCCCCGGTCGGCGACATGGTGCCGCCCGCTCTCGCCGCCCTGGACCGTGGCGGGACCCTCGCCGTCGCCGGCATCCACCTCACCGACATCCCGACGCTCGACTACCAACGGCACCTCTTCCAGGAGCGCACGCTGCGCAGCGTCACCGCCAACACCCGGGCCGACGGCCTGGCCTACCTGGCGGAGGCCGCCCGGACCCGCCCGGCCGTCCACGTGACCCGCTACCCCCTGCGACAGGCGGACGAGGCGCTCGCGGACCTCGCCGCGGACCGGGTCACCGGCGTGGCCGTCCTCGTCGCCGAGTAGCGGACGAGCGGGAAGCCCGGGACGGAAGCGCACGGGGCGACGCGCCGCAGGACCTGACCGCGAGCACCCGCGGGTGATCGGTTCCGCATCGCCTCCGGACGGCGGGCCGGGGAGTCCGGGTACCTCGCTGCAAACCCCTGACCGGCAGCCGGGCGATCCCGCGTCGTCCTCGACCACGTGGTTTCGGCCACCGGCGTGCCGCGCACGGCCTCACGCCTGGAGGGGCATCCAGGGGACCGGCCGCGCCCGGCGAGCCCGACCGCCGGCGGCGACACGGCACGGTCCGGCCAGCCGGGGGCCACCCGCCACCCGTGCGGGCACCCGGAGAGCCACCGGGGGACCGTGGCACCCGGTCGCCCCCCGGCGCAGGCGGTCGGCCCCGCGCCCGGGGCCGACCGGCCCATGCGTGATCCCGGGAATCGGCGGACAGTGGAACGTAGCGCGCCGCCCACCCCGGGGGGTGCCGGAGCCCCGCCCGAGGACAGCCCGATGGACAGCACCACCGCACCCCTCGTGGAACTGGACGAAAGGGGTCTCGCCGCTCTCGTCGACGTCCTGCGACAACGCGGTTACACCGTGGTCGGACCCACCGTCCGGGACGGCGCGATCGTGCTCGCCGAACTCGGGTCGGCCGCGGAGCTGCCCCACGGTTGGAGCATCGACGCCGAGCCCGGAACCTATCGGCTGCGCCCGCGCGCGGACCGGGCGGCGTTCGCCCATTCGGCCGGGCCGCAGTCCTGGAAGACATTCCTGCACCCGCCCCGTGCCCGACTCTGGCAAGCGGACCGCTCCGCGGACGGGAGCATCACGGTCCGGGAGGACGACGATCCGGCGCCGCGCTACGCCTTCCTCGGCGTGCGCCCCTGCGACCTGCGCGCGATCGCCGTCCAGGACCGGGTGCTGACCGGTGGCGCGTACGTCGACCCGGTGTACGCACCGCGCAGGGCCGGCGCATTCGTCGTCGTGGCCGAGTGCACCGAGCCCAGCGCGGTGTGCTTCTGCACCTCGATGGGCACCGGCCCGGGCCTGCCCCGAGGGTCGTCGTACGACCTGGCACTCACCGAGACGGCGGGACCGGGCGGGCCCCGCTACACGGTCCGCGCCGGCAGCCCGGAGGGCGAGGAGGTCCTCGACGCACTCCCCACCCGCCCCACCGACGGTGAGGACGCCCGTACGGCCGTCGCCGACGCCGCCGGGCGGATGGCACGCAGCATGGACCCCACCGACCTGCGCGCGCTGATGGCTGGCACGATGACCGCCGAGCGCTGGGACCAGGTCGCGGACCGCTGTCTGACCTGCGGCAACTGCACCATGGTCTGCCCCACCTGCTTTTGCACCACCACCGAGGAGGTCACCGACCTCACCGGCGACCACGCCGAGCGGTGGCGTCGCTGGGACTCCTGCTTCGACCTCGACTTCTCCCACCTGCACGGCAGCGGCCCGGTCCGCACCTCCGCACGGAGCCGGTACCGCCAGTGGCTCACCCACAAACTCGGTACCTGGCACGACCAGTTCGGCTCCTCGGGGTGCGTCGGCTGCGGCCGTTGCATCGCCTGGTGCCCGGTCGGCATCGACATCACGGAGGAGGTCACCGCCCTGCGCGCCGAGGCCGCGACCGAGGGGGAGGTGCTGTGACGCACGCGACCACCCCCGTCCCGTACCGGGTGCTGGCCTGCCGCCGGGAGACCGCCGACGCCGTCACCCTCGACCTCGTCCCGCTGGACGCCCCGCTGGCACGGTTCCGCCCCGGACAGTACGCGATGCTCCACGCCTTCGGCGTCGGCGAGATCCCGCTCTCCACCAGCCGGATCGACGGAACCGTCCTCGGCCACACCGTCCGGGCCGTCGGCAAGGTCAGCGAGGCCCTGTGCCGGGCCCGGGTCGGTGACCTGATCGGCACCCGGGGTCCCTACGGCACGGCCTGGCGGACCCCGCCGGCGGGCAGCGACGTGCTGATCGTCGCCGGCGGCATCGGGCTCGCCCCGCTGCGCCCGCTGATCGAGCGGGTCCTCGCCCGGTCCGAGGCGTACGGGACCGTATCGGTGCTCACCGGATACCGTGACCCGGGCGAGCAGCTGTTCCTCGACGACCTGCCGCGCTGGCGCTCCCGAGCGGACGTCAGGACCACGGTGGACCACCCGGACCCGGGCTGGCGCGGTGCGGTCGGGCTGGTCACCGACCTGCTGGACGGTGCCGACCTCCGGCCCGGGCGCTGCGCGGCGTACCTGTGCGGTCCGGAGGTGATGATGCGTGCCACCGCCCGGGAGCTGCGGCGCCGGGGCGTGCCCGCCGAACGGATCCGGGTGTCGCTGGAACGCAACATGCGCTGCGCGACCGGCTGGTGCGGCCACTGCCAGCTCGGTCCGTTCCTCGTCTGCCGGGACGGCCCCGTCCTCGGGTGGGACCACGTCGACGACCTGCTGTCCGTCCTCGAGAGGTGAGCGCCGTGGCCCACCCCCCGCGTCTGGCGGTCTGGAAGTTCTCCTCCTGTGACGGCTGCCAGCTCACCCTCCTGGACTGCGAGGACGAACTCCTCGCGCTCGCCGGGCAGGTGGAGATCGGCTACTTCCTAGAGGCCTCCGACCGTGAGCTGCCGCCGCCCTACGACCTCTCCCTGGTCGAGGGGTCCATCGCGACCGCCGCGGACCTGGAGCGCGTCCGGCGGGTCCGCGAGCAGTCCCGCCACCTGGTGACCATCGGCGCCTGTGCCACGGCCGGAGGCGTCCAGGCCCTGCGCAACCTGGGGAGTCTCCCGGAATACCAGGCCGTCGTCTACGCCCGCCCCGAGTACATCGACAGTCTCGACCGCTCCACCCCGGTCTCCGCCCATGTGCCGGTCGACCTGGAACTGCGCGGCTGCCCGATCGACAGGAGGCAGCTGCTGGAGGTCATGACCGCCTACCTCGCCGACCGCCGACCCGACGTCCCCGGTCACAGCGTCTGCTTCGAGTGCAAGCTGCGCGGCACCACCTGCGTCACCGTCGCCCACGGCACTCCCTGCCTCGGACCCGTCACCCAGGCCGGCTGCGGCGCCATCTGCCCGGCCTACGGGCGCGGCTGTTACGGCTGCTTCGGCCCCATGGAGACGCCCAACACCCGCGCCCTGCTCCCGCTGCTGCGCCGGGACGGAGTGACGGAGGCGGACGCCGCCCGGCTCTACCGAACCTTCAACGCCGCGTCCCCGGACTTCGCCGACGCGGCCCGGCAGGCGGACGAGGAGGGCGCATGACCCACCGCAGTGAGCGGTTGCTCAGCGTGGGTGCTCTGGCCCGTGTCGAGGGCGAGGGCGCACTGCACGTCTCCGTCCGCGACGGCGAGGTCCAGGACGTCAGGCTCCGGATCTACGAGCCCCCGCGCTATTTCGAGGCGCTGCTGCGCGGCCGCCGGTACACCGAGCCGCCCGATCTCACCTCCCGGATCTGCGGGATCTGTCCGGTGGCCTACCAGATGAGTGCCTGCCGAGCGGTGGAGAATGCCTGCGGAGTCGAGGTCAGCGGTCAAGTCGCCGAGCTGAGAAGGCTGTTGTACTGCGGAGAGTGGATCGAGAGTCATGCCCTGCACATCTACCTCCTACACGCCCCCGATTTTCTGCACCTGCCGGACGCCTTGGCGCTGGCCCGCACCGACGCGGGCGTCCTCCAGCGCGGCCTGCGGCTGAAGAAGGCAGGCAACGAGATCGTGGAGGTCCTCGGCGGGCGGGCCATCCACCCGGTCAACGTCCGGGTCGGCGGTTTCCACCGACTGCCCACCAGAGCCGAGCTCGGCCATCTGGAAACGGTGTTGGGGCAGGCAAGGGCCGACGCCGAGGAGACCCTCGCCTGGGTGGCCGGTTTCGAGTTCCCGTCGCTGACCGTCCGGCACGAGTTCCTCGCGCTCACCGAGGCCGACCGCTACGCCATCGATTCCGGTACTCCCACCGGTGCCCGTGTCGGCCGCTTCGACACGGCGGAGTTCGAAGCGCACGTCCGCGAGCACCAGGTCCCGCACTCCACCGCCCTGCACGCCACCCTCGACGGCCGGCCCCACCTCACCGGGCCGCTCGCCCGCTGGAACCTCTCCGCCGACCGGCTGCCCGCAGGCATCCGCGACCTCGCGGCCGAAGCCGGCCTGGGCCCGTCCTGCGACAACCCCTTCCGCAGCATCGTGATCCGCGCCGTCGAAGTCCTGTGGGCCGTCACCGAGGCGCAGCGGATCATCGAGCAGTACGAGCCGCCGCCGGGGCCGGCCGTACCCGTCCCGCCGAGGGCCGGCACCGGGTACGGTGCCACCGAAGCGCCGCGCGGGCTGCTGTACCACCGCTACGACATCGACGCGGACGGGCTCGTCCGGCAGGCCGTGATCGTCCCGCCGACCGCACAGAACCAGACCGCGATCGAGACCGATCTACGGGCCTTCGTCCAGCCCCGGCTGCACCTGGACGACGCCGAACTGACCCGGCAGTGCGAGCGGGCGATCCGCACCTACGACCCGTGCATCTCCTGCGCGGCGCACTTCCTGACCCTCACGGTGGTGGGACGGTGACGACCGGGGCCGGCGGACGCCTCGTCGTCATCGGGGTCGGCAACGAGTACCGCCACGACGACGGCGCGGCCGTGGCCGTCCTCACCCGGCTCGCCGCCGAAGGCCTCGCCGTGGACCCGCTCGCCCTGTGCGACGGCGAGCCCACCGAGCTGATGGAACAGTGGGAGGGCGCCGACTTGGCCGTCGTCGTCGACGCGGTCCGCACCCATCCCGGAGAACCGGGGCGCATCCACCGGGTCAGCGTCGGCGTGGACCACCTGCCGGCTGACCTGACGGCCGGCGAGGAGGCCGCAGCCGGCACCCACGGCCTGGGCCTCGGCCAGGCCGTAGCGCTGGCGGCCGTCCTGGGGAAGCTGCCGCGCGAGTTGCTGATCATCGCGGTGGAGGGCGCCGACTTCTCCATCGGCGAGGGGCTGAGCCCAGCCGTCGCCGACGCGGTGCCGCGCGCCGCCGCCGAGGTCCGCCGCGCGGTGAACGACCACCGCGCGTGATCCCCGGAGGAACGGCCGTCCCGCAGGACACCCGGCCGGGCAGCGGGGCCGACCGGGGAGCGGGCCGGCCGGCCCCCTCGCCGGGGTCCGTCCGCGCTTCGAGGACCGGGCCGTGCCTACGGGGCGCCGTAGCCGCCGCCGCCCGGGGTGCGGATCTCGAGGGTGTCCCCGGCCGCCACGTCGGTGCTGCCACAGCCGGGCAGGTCGTCGACGGTGCCGTCGGAACGCAGGACGCGGTTGGTGCCGAGGGCGCCCGGGGCGCCGCCGTCGAGGCCGTAGGGCGGGACGCGACGGTGGCCGGTGAGCAGGCTGACGGTCATCGGCTCGCGGAAACGCAGTCGGCGCAGGACGCCGTTGCCGCCGTGCCGGCGGCCCGCGCCGCCGCTGTCGGGGCGGACGGCGAACTCCTCGACGAGGACGGGGAGGCGCCACTCCAGGACCTCGGGGTCGGTGAGGCGGGAGTTGGTCATGTGGGTCTGGACCGCGTCAGCGCCGTCGAAGTCCGGGCCCGCACCCGAGCCGGAGGCGATGGTCTCGTAGTACTGGTGCTCGGCGTTGCCGAACGTGAGGTTGTTCATCGTGCCGGAGCCTTCGGCCTGGACGCCGAGTGCCGCGTAGAGCGCTCCGACGATGGCCTGCGAGGTCTCGACGTTGCCGGCGGCGACGGCGGCGGGGTACTCCGGTGCCAGCATCGAGCCGGGTGGAACGACGATCCGCAGCGGCCGGAGGCAGCCGTCGTTGAGCGGGATGTCGTCGTCGACGAGGGTGCGGAAGACGTACAGGACCGCGGCCGTGACGACCGCGGACGGAGCGTTGAAGTTGCCGCCGAGCTGGGGGGAGGTGCCGGTGAAGTCGATGGTGGCGCTGCGGTCCCGGCGGTTCACGCGGACTGCCACGGCGATGACGGCGCCGGAGTCGGTCTCGTAGCGGTAGGCGCCGTCGGACAGTCCTGCGACGGCCCGGCGGACGGCTTGCTCGGCGTTGTCCTGGACGTGCCGCATGTACGCCTGGACGACGTCGAGGCCGAAGTGGTCGATCATGGCGCGGACCTCGTCGACGCCCTTGCGGTTGGCGGCAATCTGGGCGCGCAGGTCGGCGAGATTGGTTTCGGGGGCGCGGGACGGGTGCCGTGCCCCGGTGAGCAGCCGCACGGTGTCCGCCTCGCGCAGCCGCCCGTCCACCACCAGTGGCCAGGTGTCGAACAGTACGCCCTCCTCGTGGATCTCGTGGCTGTCGGCGGGCATCGAGCCGGGGGCTATGCCGCCGATCTCGGCGTGGTGGCCGCGGGAGGCGACGAAGAACAGGAGTTCACTGCCGGTCGGGTCGAAGACGGGGGTGACGACGGTGATGTCGGGCAGGTGGGTGCCGCCGTGGTAGGGGTCGTTGACGGCGTAGGTGTCCCCCGGGCGCAACCGCGGGCCGCGGCGGCGGAGCACCTCCTTCACGGTCGTGCCCATCGATCCGAGGTGGACGGGGATGTGCGGGGCGTTGGCGACGAGGTTGCCTTCGGGGTCGAAGAGCGCGCAGGAGAAGTCCAGCCGCTCCTTGATGTTGACCGACTGGGCGGTGGACTCCAGCCGGGCACCCATCTGCTGGGCGATCGCCACGAAGAGGTTGTTGAAGACCTCCAGGAGGACGGGGTCGGCGGTGGTGCCGACGGACTCCTCGGCCGCCCCCCTGATCCGCTCGACCAGGAGGTGTCCCGCGGTGGTGACGGTCGCCTTCCAGCCGTCGTCCACGACGGTGGTGGCGTTGGCCTCGGCGATCACGGCCGGACCGGTCAGGGTTTCGCCCGGTCGCATCGACTCGCGCTCCAGCAGCGGGACCCGGTGCCACTCGCCGCCGGTGTGGAGCGCCACGGTGACGGGTTCCCCCGGCTGCCCCGGGCCCGGGGAGAGTGCGTCGAACCCAGGCTGCTCGGTGAGGCCGGTGCCTTCGACGGCGAGGGCCTCGACCACCAGCGGGCGGTCCATCAGGAAGGAGTAGGTGGCCCGGTGCCGCTCCTCGAACTCGGTCCGCATGGCCACCGGGTCGTCCAGTGGAACACCGATGGCGGTGTCGGTGCCCTGGTACCGCAGTCGGGCCCGGTGGGTCAGCCGGATCCGTTCCCGCGGAACGCCCTGGTCGAGCAGCTCGCCGGTGGCGGCCTGCGCCAGCTCGTCGGCGAGTGCCCGTACGGCCCCCATCTCCTGCTCCACGAGCAGCCGTTCCACGGCCCGCTCCCGCAGGACGGTGGTGTCGGCCAGGCCGATTCCGAGGGCGGACAACACCCCGGCCATCGGCGGGACCAGCACGGTGCGGATCCCGAGCGCCTCGGCCACCGGGCAGGCGACCTGGCCGCCGGCGCCGCCGAAGGTCGTGAGCGCGTAGCGGGTGACGTCGTGCCCCCGCTGGACCGAGATGCGTTTGATCGCGTTGGCGATGTTGCCGACCGCGATCCGCACGAAGCCCTCGGCGGTATCCTCCGCCGTGCGGTCGCCGATCTCCTGTGCCAGCTTGCGGAACAGACGTTCCGTCAGGTTTCGGTCGAGCGGCTGGTCGCCGTTCGGGCCGAAGACGCTCGGGAAGTGCTCGGCCTGGATGCGACCGAGCAGCAGGTTGGCGTCGGTGACCGTCAACGGTCCGCCCTTGCGGTAGCAGGCGGGGCCGGGATCGGCGCCGGCCGAGTCCGGTCCGACCCGCAGGCGCTCGCCGTCGAAGCGCAGGACCGATCCACCGCCCGCGGCCACGGTGTGGATCGCGAGCATCGGCGCACTCAGCCGCACACCGGCCACCTGGGTGGTCACCACCCGCTCGTACTCGCCCGCGTAGTGCGAGACGTCCGTAGAGGTGCCGCCCATGTCGAAACCGATCACCCGTCGGTGGCCGGCGAGCTCTGACATCCGAACCATGCCGACGATGCCGCCGGCCGGTCCGGAGAGCACGGCGTCCTTGCCCCGGAAGTGCCCGGCCTCGGCGAGCCCGCCGTTGGACTGCATGAACATCAGCCGGACGCCCGCCAGTTCGTCCGACACCTGCCGCACGTAGCGGCGCAGGCCGGGGTCGAGATAGGCGTCGACCACGGTGGTGTCCCCCCGCGGCACCAGCTTCATCAGGGGGCTCACCTCGCTGGACAAGGACACCTGGTCGAAGCCGAGTCGCTCGGCGAGCCGCCCGATCTGGCGTTCGTGAGCGGGGTTCAGGTAGCTGTGCAGGCACGCCACCGCGACCGAGCGGATGCCGTCCCGCAGGCAACCACCCAGGTCGTCGGCGAGCCGGTCGAGGTCGGGCGGGCGCAGCACTTCGCCATCCGCGGCGATCCGCTCGTCCACCTCGACGACCCGGGCGTACAAGGGGTCGAACAGGACGATCTCGCGCGCGAAGATCTGCGGTCGGTTCTGGTAGCCGATCCGCAGGGCGTCCGCGAATCCGCGGGTCGTGCAGAGCGCGGTGGGTTCACCGGTGCGCTCCAGCAGCGCGTTGGTGGCCACCGTGGTGCCCATCCGAACCGATTCGATGTCCGTGGCGGGATCCGCGTCGGGCGGCAGCAGGGCCCGAATGCCCGCCACCGCGGGATCACGGTAGCGGGCCGGGTCGTGCGAGAGCAGCTTGTGGGTGAGCAGCCGTCCGTCCGGCGCCAGCGCGACCACGTCGGTGAAGGTGCCGCCCCGGTCCACCCAGAACTGCCAGCCCCTGGAGGCCATGACCGGTTCCCTCCGCCGTGGCGCGTTCCCCGCCGCGCGCGAGTGGCCCTTCCGCACGAGTATCCGGCCGGGAGAACCATCGGGGCAAACGGACCATACTGGGCTGAGGGTGGACCCCTGGAGGCAACGATGACGGCGACGACCGTGGGGGTGTTGCGGGAGGCGGCGCCCGGCGAACGCCGAGTGGCCCTCGTGCCCGACCTGGTGCCGGCCGTGGCCCGCCTCGCCACGACGGTCCTGGTGGAAGCCGGTGCGGGCGCTCCGGCGGGTCACCACGACGCCGACTACCGTGCCGTCGGCGCCGCCGTGGCAGGGCGCGCCGAGGTGCTGCGGCGAGCGGACGTGCTGCTCGGCGTCCACCCGCCGCGGGCGGACCCCGACCGCGAGCTGCACCCCGGCCAGATCCTGGCCGCGCTGGTGCGGCCGGAGCGGATCCCGTTCCTGGTGCGGAAGTGGGCGGACCGGGGCGTCACGGCGATCGGGCTCGACCTCACACCCGACCTGCCCGTCGCGTACCCCCTGGACGCCGAGGCCTCCCAGGCCAGGGTGGCCGGATACCGGGCCGTGCTCCTCGCAGCCGCCCGGCTGGACCGCTGCCTCCCGCCCTGGGGGGCGGCGGGCCGGCTGTTCGAACCGGTCCGGGTGCTGGTGGTGGGTGCGGGACCGGCAGGCCTGCAAGCGATCGACACGGCCCGCCGACTCGGTGCGCCGGTCGACGTGGTCGAGCCGCGGCGCAGGGAGCGCGCAGCAGCCACGGCGCTGGGGGCCGACCTGCTGGATCTGCGAGGGCCGGTGCCGGAAATGGACGATCGGGAGCCGTGGAAGGACCCTGGCAAGGAGCGTTCCCCGTGGACGGTGGGGCTCGCCGAAGCCGTCGCGTGCCACGACGTGGTGGTGACGGCCCTCACCGCACCGGGAAGGACGCCGCCGGTTCTGCTCCCCGTGGCGGTGGTGGCGCGGATGCGTCCGGGATCGGTACTGGTGGACCTGGCCTCCGGTGCGGAGAGGGGCAACATCGAGGGAGCCGTGTCGGGGAGCATGATGAGGCTCGGAGACGGGGTCACGCTGATCGGGGGCGGAGAGCTCGCGGCGCAGGCTCCGGAGACCGCCTCCCGTGCGTACGCCCACAACGTGCTGGCCCTGCTCGAACGACTCGCACGCGCGGGCCCGCTCGCGGGAGACCCTGTGCTCGGCCCGATGCTGGTGACGCACCGTGGCGCCGTGCGGCACGGGCCCACCGGTCGGCTGCTGATGGAGGCGACCGCCTTCGCCGGACTCCCGTAGCGGGTCAGGCTCCGGCGTGTGAGAGCAGCACGGCGTGCCGGGCGATCGCCCCGGCCCGGTCGGCACACTCCTGGTAGCAGCACGCCAGCACGACCGTGTCGGCGATGTCGACCGGGTCGGCCTCCCGCCCGGACGGCGCTTCCTCCCGCAGCAGGAGTTCGTACAGCAGCCGCTGTCGTTGTCCGACCTCGTGCCGTGAGGTCAACACGTCGGCGACGCCCTCGGGCTCCCCGGACTCCAGGACGTCGGCCGCCCGTTCGACCAGGTCCAGAGCGGTGGTCGCCAGCCCGTGAAGCGGTGCCCGCAGCCGCTCGTCGAACGGCTCCCGCTCCTGGCGTGCCCACGCCGCCGCCAGCAGCCGCTCGGCCAGCCGCCCGAGCGCCTCCACCTCACAGCCCACGTGGACACCCACGACGAGACCGGCCCTTCCGCCCGGTGTGTCGGCGGCATCCTCCTCGATCCGGGCCGAGAGTTCGGCCAGCGCCTTCTCCGCAGCCGGGATCCCGTCCGCTCCGTTCGCCGCTTCCGTCAACACGGCCGTCGTGCCGAGCAGGGCGGTGTGCGCGAGTCTCACCAGCCCGGCGAACTCCCTGATCAGGGCGCCCTGCCCGCCGGCCACGCCGTCCGACATACCGCTCACTCCCCTTCTGCGCTCCCTCGACCAGTCTCCCGCCATCGTCGGTGTCCCGCCCGGGCCGGGTGCCCGCGAGGTCATGCCCGCGTCGAGCGCCGGCCGCCGGCCGTGACGGTGGCGGGACAAGGACGGCCCGCGCGCCCCGATTGAGCCGTACGGCCCAGGACCGTGGTCTGTACGGCCCATGGCCGGCCGGTCGGGCCGTCCTACGGTGAATACAGGGGCTTTCCGGTCCGGATCCCCCTCGGAACGACATCTCGGATGGTCGTTATGCGAGCCGACGACCCACTGCACACCACCACCGGGCTGCGCGACGGCACCGCCGTGGTGTCGCTGGAGGGCGAACTCGACGTGACCACCGTGGAGCCGGTCGTCAACGCCGTGGCCTGGGCGTTGCGGGATCGCCCGCAGCAGTTGGACCTCGACGTCACGGACCTCGACTTCTGCGATGCCGCCGGACTCCGTGCCCTTCTCCGGGCCCGCAGGATGGCGAACGTCCACCACGTCGACTTCCGTCTCGTGGGGGCCGGGCCGAAGCTCTGCCACCTCCTCACAGTTCTCCGGGCCACCTTCCTTCTCCCTTCGTCGCTCCCGGTATCGCAGGTGCCGGGCCGGAACACGGTGGAGGGCATCGTGCCGATGTCCTCCTGAGTCACCGGTCACCCTTCTCGTCGCCCGGCGCCGACCGCGACGCGGCGGTCCGCAAAGGAGTCCACGCCATGACCAGTAGCGCCACCTCAGTCAGCCCCACCGCACGCACCACCGAGCCCCGGCGCTTCGCAGCCGGGTGGACCGTGTTCGCCGCGATCATGCTGTGCGTCGGCGGCATCATGGCGATATTCCAGGGGATCTCCGCCATCGCCAAGGACGGCTTGATCGTCGTCACCCGTGACTACACCTACGCGATGAACACCGCCGGGTGGGGATGGATCCACCTGATCCTCGGGTGCGTCATCGTTCTCGCGGGCGTCGCTCTCTTCAGCGGCGCCGTGTGGGCCCGCATCACCGGCGTGATCGTCGCAGGGCTGGGAATGATCGCCAACTTCGTGTGGCTTCCCCACTACCCGTTCTGGGCGATCGTCCTGATCGCGATCGACGCCTTCGTCATCTGGGCTCTGTGCGCAGGTACGACCAGAGAGGTCCGGCACTGACCCGACCGCGTCGGCCCGGCCCTCCTTCCGTCCACCTCCCCCTCCACCTCTGCAGACACGTACCGACCGAACGACCCTTGGAGATGGTCGACCATGGCAATCGCATCCGAGACCCCAGTCCTGGACACCCTCACGGCCATGACCGTCGATTCGATCGAACGCTGTGGTCTGGCCCCCGATACGCTCATCCTCACCCGGATCGCGGCGCTCGCGGCCATGGACGCACCGGCTCTCTCGTACCTCGCGCACTTCGAGTCGGCGATGAGTGAGCACCTGACGGCGCAACAGCTGCAGGACGTGCTGGTCGCCATCGCACCGATCGTCGGCACCGCACGAGTGATGTCCGCCGCGACCCACCTCACGGAGGCGCTCGGTGTCGCCATCGCCGTGGCCGAGGTCGACAGGGCCGAGAGCCGAGCCGCGATGTAGCACGGGCGAGCCGGGGCCGCTCCTGCCGCCTCACCGACCGCACCGGACCACACGGTTGCCGACCGCATGGTGATGGGCCCCACCCTCACCGCCTCCGGTCGCCTCCGCGGTGGTCCGGCATCGCCCGTCGTAGCGGACGCCGCCGTCACCGAAGGCCGTCGTGACCGCTCACGTGCCGATGCCGCCGCCACCATGCCGCGACTCGGGTCTTCGCGTTGAAGGCGGTCATCACAGCGTGCTCCGCGACCGAGCCGTGGCTGGGCAGCAGCCCGAGCTGGCGAGCCCACTGCGCACCGTCGAAGGCGATGCGGTCGTGGCGGATCCGACCCCCGTCGATCTCCAGGAAGTCGATGCCCCGGATGTCGAAGTCGCGTCCGTTCGGCTCGAACCCCTGGAAAGGCTCGCCGTCGAACGTACCGCGGATCCGCCACTCCAGGGCCGCGTGTCGCTCGTCTCCCGTGACCGCCTCCGCGGAGAACGACAGGTCCGGCATGGCCCCTCGGAGTTCCTCGAAGAATCCGCGGACCGCGACTCGGCCGCGTTTCTCCCCGAAGGGAAGCACCTCGAAGACGGCGTCCTCGTGGACCAGTTCGCTGTACCGGTCGAGATCGCCCGCTCCGAGTGCCCCGGCTGCGCCGCGAGCGACATCCACGGGGGAGAGTGGTGAGGTGGGCGTGCTCATGCGTCCTCCTGGCAGCGACGGGCAGCGGTCCGCCCCGGTGGACCAGGGTGTCTCCTCCAGCCTCCCGCGGCCCCCACGACCATGCCATTCGGGAGCGCGGTCCGTTGCAGCGCCCGACCGCGGCGGTGTCGACGGCGGCGGTGTCAACGGCGGCGCTCGCGCTGACCGCACCGGACGGGCGGCCACCCCTGGGCGAGTTCGCCAGACCGGGGCACCGCCGCCGTGCCCTTGGCTCACCGCCGCCGCGCACGACCACCGCGGTGCGGCGCCGGGAGTGACCAGCGGCGCGAACAGGGAGAGTCACGCCCCGTCCACACCGCTCGCGCTCTGATGCCCTGTTCTTTCCGCCCTGCCACTCGCCGCTAACGCTCCGATAAGATGACCACAGGTGTGCCGGGAAGCCTGGTCGGCGCGGGGGATGACTGCACGGCGATCAGCGGCGGTGACCCGGTTCTTGCGATGGGGTCCTCCGAGCTTCCCCTTGAGGAGCTTCCCCTCGAGCTGGGGGTAGACCGAGAGGAGGCGCGATCGCCACTGCCTCGCCTTCGAGCCGGCCGACGGTCTGGCCGTCTTCACCACCCGCGTCACGCTGACCGCCCTCGACACCGCGGACCCCGACACGCCGTCCGCCCGAAACCTCCTCGCGCACCTGACCAGCCGAACGGGTGAATCAGGCGACGGCTACGCGCTGCGCGACCTCCTCACCCACGAGGGCGTCCGACGCCGTCTCGACCCGCCCCGGAGGGCCGCACTCGAACGGGCTCTCGCCGCCTGCGCACTGGGCTCCACGACGCTGCCGGGCGCCCTGCGCGGCCCGCTGGAGGACGCCCTCGACCACGCCCGAGAGGTGCTCGAAAAGTCCCCGTTCGACCCGGGCTCGCCCGGAGGGAATCCGCTTGAGCGCCGCATTCGAACAGCACCATCATCAGTCACCGCCGCTCCCGCGAGCCCGTCCAACTCCGGCTTATGAGTGCGTACTTGCCGCGCTCATCGCCGACGTCAGGCTTCGCGCGCTCGAACACCAGCCACCCCAGGAGGTCTTCGTGGACAACCCCGCCGGCCCGACCACCGGCACCACGCCTTCCCGCCGGCCGACCGCGCCGGCCCGCGACGCCGAGGAGCCCGCCCAGTGATCGACTTCGACGTCCTCACCGACCTCGCCACGCGCGAAGGCATCGAACGGATCGGCGTCGGCGTCGTGGTCCGGGACGCCTCAGGACGGATCCTGATGATCCGCAGGTCCCCGCACGACGTCCTGCCGGGCCTGTGGGAGTACCCCGGCGGCGCCCGGGAGGAGCGCGAGACGGTGCCCGACGGCGCGGCCCGCGAGCTGGCCGAAGGGACCGGACTCACCGGCCTGCCGCTGGAGTACGCGCGGCATCTCGACTTCACCGACCAGCGCGGGCAGCGCGTGCGCCAGTTCGTCTTCACCACCACCGTGCCCGACGGCACCGGGATCGCCCTCTCACCGGACCACGACGACCACCGGTGGGCGGACCCGAGTGCCCTGCCGCCGACCGGCGACGGTCAGCGCACGGTGATCGAGTGGCTCAACCGGCGCCTGGGCATCCCGGGCTGGCGGCCCGTCGGCGGCTACCTCACCACCATCGCCCGACCCAGCTCCTACGGCTGCCTCCTCGTCACCGACCCGCAGGGCCGCGTCCTCGGAATGCGCTCGACCATCAACCCGGACGTGTGGAACTTCCCCGGCGGCAACGTCGAGCACGGCGAGACGCCCTTCACCACCGCCCTGCGGGAGGCCGAGGAGGAGCTGGGACTCGACCTCGCCGCCGAGAACCCCGACGTGCTTGCCCGGCGTCGCCTGGTCGCCGTCATCCACGAACAGGCCGGCACCGAGTACCCCGTGCCGGTCTGCGGCTACGTCTTCGACGGCGGCACCCTCACGCCCGAGCAGCAGACCCGGATCCGCCTCGACCCCTCCGAGCACACCGAGTGGCGGTTCGAGACCGCCCACGACTGGGGATCGCTCATGGAGCCGGACCGCTACCGGCGGCTCCTGCAGATCCTGCGCGCCCACCGCTGCGGCACGGCGCTCTACTTCGAACGACCCGCCCCGGTCGACGACTTCGAAGGCATCATGCTCTTCGTCACCGACCCGGCCGGGCGGGTGCTGATGCACCAGCGCGACGACAAGCCCGGCATCGCCTGGCCCGGTCACTGGACGCCGATCGGCGGATGGCGCGAGGCGGACGAGACGCCCGAGCAGACCGCGGCCCGGGAGGTCCGCGAGGAGGCCGGGATCACGGTCACCGGAATCCGGCCGGTGCCGGGCCCGCAGCACGACCTCGTACACCCGCTCACCCGCGTCGTACACACGGTCTGGGACGGTGACGAGAGCGAGCTGCGCCTCGGGGACGAGGGCCTGGCCGTACGCATGGTCCCGCTCGACGAGGTGCTCGACCTGAAGGTCCCGCCCTACCTGCGGCACTACCTGCCGATGCTGGCCGAGGCGGCCGGCCTGCCGTCCGGGGGGCCGGCGTGAATCCGGTCGACGGCACCGGGCCCTCCGCCACCAGGGCGGAGCCGCCGACCCTGGTCGTCGGCGTGCACCTCGTCCTGCTCGACGGCGGCACCGTGCTGCTCGGCCGGCGCCGCAACACCGCTTACGCGGACGGGCTGTGGCACCTGCCGGCCGGGCACATGGAGCCCGGCGAGACGGTCACCCGGTCGATGGTCCGCGAGGCCGAGGAGGAACTCGGCATCCTCATCGCCGAGGACGACCTCGCGCTCGTCCACACCCTGCACCACCTCGACGCCGACGACGGCCGCAGCCGCCTCCAGCTGTTCTTCCGCCCCGCCCGCCACGAGGGCCGGGTCCGCAATGCCGAACCGCACAAGTGCGGAGCGCTGCGCTACTGGCCGCTCGACCGGCTCCCGGCCGACACCGTGCCCTACACCGCCCACGCGCTCGCCGAGATCGCTCGCGGCGGCACCCTGTCCACCGTCGGCTGGCCGGCGTGAACGCCCGGACCGTCCCGGACGACGTGGACCGGC
Source organism: Kitasatospora sp. NPDC053308 (assembly GCF_055585785.1). Lineage (NCBI taxonomy): Bacteria > Bacillati > Actinomycetota > Actinomycetes > Kitasatosporales > Streptomycetaceae > Kitasatospora > Kitasatospora sp. NPDC053308. Next base: position 351,962 of record NZ_JBVJJY010000004.1, read on the forward strand.
TGCTGCGCGAGACCGCAGGACCCTACGAGTTGCTGGGTGTCCGCTCCCACGACCGCGCCGGACACCCGAGTGTCTGGGAGGTGGTCGACGCGGGCGGGCGCGGTCTCTTCGCCAAGCGCCACAAGAACGCGCTGATGCACGAGCGGGAGACCGCCGCCTACCGCCTGCTCGCCCCGGCCCTCGGCGAGGGCGGGGCGCCGTCGCTGCCGGCCGCCGACGCCGCCTCGCTGCTCGTGGTCACCACCGCCCTGCCCGGCACCCCGGCCATCAGCACCAGCCTCACCCCCGCCGAGGAGCAGGAGGTGTACCGGCAGGCCGGGCAGCTCCTGGCCGCGATCCACGCACAGCCGACGGCCGGCGCCCCCGTCGGCGAGTACCTGCCCTGGGCCCGGGAACGCGCAAGGGCCCTGGCGCGCGCCCGCGACGCCCGCCTGCCGGCCGGGGACATCGCGGTCCTGGCCGAGGCCACCCGCACCGAACCCCCACCCACCGCACTCGCCTACTGCCACGGCGACTTCGGCCCGCGGAACTGGCTCGTGCGCCGCGACGGCGACCGGTTGACACTCGGCGTCATCGACTTCGAACGCAGCCAGGTCGAGGCCCCGGCCCGGCGCGACCTGATGCGCGTCACCCTTCAGCTCACACCGCACCGGCCCGACCTGCGTGCAGCGTTCACCGCCGGGTACGGGCGCGACCTCACCCCGCAGGAACGGGCCGCGTGCCGAGCGTGGGCGGCGATCGACTGCCCCGCCGCCCTGCGCTGGGCCCTGGACCACCACCGGGACGAGGAGGTCATCGGCTACGCCCGCACCGTCCTCGACCTGCTCCGTGACGCGAACCACGTTGCGTGAAAACCCCTTCTCTCCCTACCGGTTGGAGCACCCATGCAATCCCTGCGCCAGGCCGTCTGCGTCATCGTCCACGACGAGGAGGCGGGCAAGGTCGCCTGCGTCCACTACGCCAACGACACCTGGTCCACGGTCCCCGCCTGGACCATCCCGGGCGGCAAGGCCGAGGAGGGCGAACGCCTCGACGAGGCCGCCGCCCGCGAACTGCGCGAGGAGGCGGGCCTGGTCGTCGACCCCGCTCAGCTGCGGCTGGTCCACACCATCCAGGTCAGGGCCGGGTGGGACGGCCAGGGCCCGTTCCTGCTCTCGGTGTTCGCCGCGACGTCCTGGCAGGGCGAGCTGACGAACACCGAGCCGGACAAGCACCTCGCCGTCCGGTGGATGGACGCCTCCGCGCTGCCCACCCCGATGTTCCCCACCTCCCACGCCGCCCTCACCGCCTACCTCGCCGGCGACGGGCGGGGCTTCTCCACCTACGGCTGGGGCGCCACCGAGGACCTGCGCGCCCTGGTCGGGGCCTGAGATGCCCGGCCGCCACCGCCGACCGCCCACGGGCGACCAGGCGTCCCTGCCAGCGGACGCCGACCTGCGGCTGCTCGCCATCACCCAGGGCCGCACCGTCACCGACGAGGGCGTCGCCACGCTCCCCGGCGGGCGGCACCCGTACGCCTACCGCACGCTCTACCGGCCCGACGGCAGCGTGGAGCGGCTGCTGGAGCGCCTGGCTCCCGGACCACGGCAACCGCCCGGCCTCTCTTCCGCCGGCTGACCCGCCCGCTACGCCCCCCGACCGAGAGGAGCGGCCGTGTCCGCCGCCGCCCACTGGAGCGACCACTACCAGCGGGGCAAGGGCTTCCGGCCCGTCGCCGAGAAGGAGGTCGCGCTGCTCGCCGAGCACCTCGGCCCGGGCACCGGCCATCGGGCCCTCGACCTGGGTTGCGGCACCGGCGAGTACGCCGCCGCCCTCCATACCCTGGGCTTCACCACCACAGGCGTCGACTTCTCCCAGGCCGCCATCCCCACCGCCCAGAAGCGGCACCCGGACCGTGACGGCCTCGACTTCCGGCTCCTCGACACCGACCGCGGCGGCCTGGCCCTGCTCCCGCCCGGCACCTTCGACCTCGTCACCTGCCGGTTGTTCCTCCCGTTCGTCGACCTCGTGCCGACCCGTCGCCTGCGCGCGCCGCCTCCTCGCCCCCGGCGGCCGACTCCTCGTCACCACCCCGATCGCCGAACGCCAGCGCGCCGGTCGGGAGGCGCGGACACGGCCGCGCCGTCACCACAGCCCTCGTCGAAGCCCTCCAGGACCGCGGCTGCGGATCGGTCGAGCTGCGCGCCACCGCCGCCGGCGCACGCCTCTACCGCTCCCTCGGCTTCGAACCCCTCGACGGCTTCATGACGCTGCGCCCCGGCCCCGGCGGGCGGGCGCGATGACCGCCTTCCTCCCACCCGAGCAGTTCGTCGGCCCGGCGTCGCCCCGGCGGTCAGGCGGCCGGGGCGCGGCGGACGATCAGCATGTCCTGGGTGTGGCCGATGGCGTAGCCGCCGTCGGAGCGGGTGAAGTGGTCCTGCACGTACGCGGTCAGCTCGGCGCGGGCGGGGCGGGGGTCGAGGGTGGCCAGGTCGGCGACGTTGACCATGAACTCGGCGACGTCCACGGCCTCGGCGAGGTGGGGCGTGCGGTAGTGCAGGTCGAGCGATTCGAGGGCGACGTCGTCCGCGGGGTGCCGGTCGCGCAGGCGGTCGGCGAGCGGGCCGAGGTCGTAGCGGACACCGGTGAAGTGGGCGGCCATCCGCATGCAGGGGCTCTGCGGGTTCTGCAGGACGACCAGGAGGGTGCCGCCGGGGGCCGTCCAGTCCAGGGCGCGGCTGACGGTGGCGAACCAGTCCTGCTCGGGCACGTAGTAGAGCACGTGCGAGAGGTGGACGAGGTCGGCGGGCTCGGGCGGCCGGGCCTCGTCGAGCCGGTCCGGGAGGACGAGCGCCTCGGGGCAGGTGACGCGGAGCTTCTCGCGCATCGCCGCGCTGGGCTCGACGGCCACGGTGCGCTCGAAGTGCCGGGCCAGGTAGGCGGTGGTGCGGCCGTCACCGGCGCCGAGGTCGAGCAGGACCCGGCGGTGCGGCAGGGCCGCGACGAGTTCGCCCAGCCGGGCGTGGGTGACGGGTTTCTCATCCGTCCCGGCCAGGAACAGCTCGAACGCCCGGCGGTAATCGGCGCCGGCCACGTCCAGCACGCGGACCGGGTCCGCGTCCCTCGTCCTGGTCTCCACCGTGCGGCCTCCCTCTCGTTCCCTGACGACCTTCTCCGACGCCCCCCGGCCAGTGCACCCCGGCGTACTGCCGTCCGGGTGCAGGGACGTTCCTGCCCGCGTGTCGCGCGGGCCGGTCGCCGGCGGCATCGCCGCACGCCACGGCCGGTCGGCGGCGCTGCGCGCCCCCCTCGCCCCGGCCGCTCGCCGCCCCGCATAATCGGTGGCCCCGGCCGAACGGCGGCTCCTACAGTGTCCGGCGGATCACCACCGTTCACAGGAGCCCGGACATGCGTGTGCACTACCCCCGGACCCCGCATCTGCCCTGGTCCCCCGGGGCGTCCGCGGACGACGTCCGGACCGGGGACCTCACCGCACTGACCGGCGCGGAGGTCGTCGTCACCGAGAAGCTCGACGGCGAGAACACCACCCTCTACTCCGACGGCCTGCACGCCCGCTCCCTGGACTCGGCCCACCACCCCTCCCGCGCCTGGGTGAAGGGCCTGCAGGGCCGGATCGGCGCACGGATCCCGGACGGCTGGCGGATCTGCGGCGAGAACCTGTTCGCCCGGCACTCGATCCCCTACGACGACCTGGAGAGCTGGTTCTACGGCTTCTCGGTCTGGACGGACCGCGACCACTGCCTGGACTGGGACGACACCGTCCGCTTCCTGCGCCGCCTCGGCGTCCCGGCGCCCCGGGTGCTGTGGCGCGGCCGCTACGACGAACGGGCCCTGCGCGCACTCAGGTTGGACCTGGAGCGACAGGAGGGCTACGTCGTACGGACCGTCCGGGGCTTCGCCCGGGCGGAGTTCGGCGAGCGGGTCGCCAAGTGGGTCCGCCCGCACCACGTGCGCACCGACACCCACTGGATGCACGCCGCGGTGGTGGAGAACGGGCTCGGCCAGGGCGCCGCGCTGTGGTCCGTACGGTCCGGCGCGCTGCCCGACGTCCCCTCCCTGGCCACCGCCCTGGGAATGCCCGAAATCTCCTGCTCATCAGAGGAGTTGGCGGAGGTGTCGACGCGACTGGACGAGCTCGGCCGCGGCGGGGACGCCCGGCTGGCCGGCGTGCTGGCCACCGCGCTGCGCGGCGAGCGCCGGCCGTCGCTGGCCCCACGGCTGGCCAGGCCGCTCGGCCTGCCGCTGGCCCGCCGGGTCGCCGACCTGGTCGGGCTGCACCCCGGGCTGCACCAGCCGTACCCGGACGAGGAGCGCCGCGCCGGGCTGGTCCGGCTCTCCTGCGCCGCCGACCTCGGGGTGCTGCACGCCGTCGCCGCGGCCGCCGCCCCCGGGCAGCCGGCGCGCGAGCAGGTCGCCTGGTCCGCGCTGCACGCCGAGGACGCCGGGCTGCTCGACGTCTCCCCGCAGGCGCCGCTCGCCCGGCTGCGCACCGGCCTGCGCGAGGCGCTCGCCGGCCTCGACCGGGACGCCGCCGACCGCTGCTGGGCGCAGGCGCGCGAGGCGTACGCGCTCGGCCGGGTCTCCACCGCCGAGGAGGCGGTCGCGGCCGCCTGGCGCTGGCGGGACGGCCGCTTCCCCCGGCTGGTCCACCTGTGCGGCCCCTCCGGCAGCGGCAAGAGCAGCTTCGCCGCCGGGCTCACCGGCGTCACCGCCCGGATCAGCCTGGACGACCTGCGCGCCGCCCGGGGCTCCCGGGCCGACCAGCGCGACAACGCCGAGGTGCTGCGCGAGGGCCTGGCCCGACTGGACGCCGCCCTCGCCGCCCCCGCCTGCCCGGGGCCGGCCTCCGCCGGCGAGCGCGGCGGGAGCACGACGGTCTGGGACGCCACCTCCCTCAACCGCCAACAGCGCTCCCACGTCCACGCCGTCGCGCAGCGCCGGGACGCCCTGATCACCCACGTGGTGCTGGTGGTCGACGAGGACGAACTGCTGCGCCGCAACGCCGTACGCCCACACCCGGTGCCGGCCGAGGTGCTCACCGCGCAGCTGTACCGCTTCAGCCCGCCCTACCCCGGCCAGGCGCACCGCACCTGGTACGTCGGCGCCGGTGGCACCGTGGAGGACACGGCGGGCACGCTCGACGCCGAGGAGGACTGATGCGTCCCATCGAACAGATCTGCCAGCGCATCCGCTGGGACGCCCGCTTCGACCCGGCCCGGTTCACCCTGGGCGTGCGCCAGCGCGACGACCGCACCAAGCGGGTCCCGCTGGAGGCCTTCGCCGCCTCCGGCGACATCCCGTGGCACCGGGTGCACTGGGTGGAGGCCGACGGCGTCGTGGTCTGGGACCGCGCCTCCGGCACCGACGTGCTCGACACCACCGGGGCCGGCCGCCGCACCGAACCGCGCCGACTGCCCTCGCCGTTCTTCACCGCGACGACGCCGTACCGCTGGCAGCGCGGCGCCAGCCCCGGCCGTGGACGCGACCGTGAACGCGAACGCGAAGGGGATCGGCACCGGAACCGGGACCGGGAGCGCGAACCCGAGCGCGAACCGCAGTCGGACGGCGGCTGGCGGGCCGCGACGCCGGAGACCGCCCGGAGCGCGGTCCGCACCAGCCTGCGCGTGGTCACCTGGAACACCCTGTGGGACCGCTACGACGCCCCCCGGATCGCCACCGCCCGCCGCCGCCCGCTGCTCCTCGCCGCGCTGGAGGCCGCCGACGCCGACGTCATCGCCCTGCAGGAGGTCGAGCCCGCCCTGGTCACGCTGCTGCTGGCCGCGCCCTGGGTCCGCGCCGGGTACACCCTCGACGCCGACCCGCTCGGGCGCGAGGTCGACGAGCACGGCCTGCTGCTGCTCAGCCGGCTGCCCGTGCTGGAAGCGGGCCGGCACGCGCTCGGCCCGCACAAGGCCGTCACCGCGATCACCGTGGGGACCGGCAGCGAGCCGCTCACTGTGGCCTGCGTCCACCTCAGCAGCGACCACTCACCCGACGGGCAGGCCCGCCGCGAAGCCGAACTCGCCCGACTGGCCGAGGGATTGTCCGGCATCGAGGGCGAACTACTGCTGCTCGGCGACTTCAACGACGCCCGCTCCGGCCCCGACGGCCCCGCCGCCGCGCTCGGCCTGCGCGACGCCTGGACGCAGCTGCACGGCCCCGCCGACCACACCCCCACCTTCGACCCCACCGCCAACCCGCTCGCCGCCGTCTCCTCGCTGACCGGCCGCCCGGGCCGACTCGACCGCGTCCTGCACCGCGCCGACACCACCCGCGTCACCGCCGCCGCCCTGCTCGGCGACCGCCCCAGCCCCGACGGACTGCACCCCTCCGACCACTACGGCGTGGCCGTGGACCTCACCCTCGACGGCACGAGCCCGACGGCGGGCCCGGCCACCGGCGACGCGCCCGACGTCCTCGACGCCGCGCCCACCGCCCGCACCGCCGTCGCCTGGCTGCCGCCCGAGGAGCTGTGGCCGCCGATCCAGCAGCTGCGCGCCGCGCACGACCCGCAGCTGCGCCGCTGGCCCCCGCACGTCAACCTGCTGTTCGGCTTCGTCCCGGAGGCCGAGTTCGACCGCGCCCTGCCGCTGCTCGGCGCGGCCGCCGCCGAAGTCGCCCCGTTCACGGCACGGTTGGACGGCGTGCACACCTTCGGCCACCGCGAGGACGCCACCGTCTGGCTGGACCCGGCCGCCGCCTCCGCCGAGCCGTGGGCGGCGCTGCGCCACGCGCTGGAACGCCGCTTCCCGCGCTGCCGCGGCCGGGCCGAGGGCTTCACCCCGCACCTCACCCTCGGGCGCAGCGACGATCCGCAGCGGGTGGCCGCCGAGTGCGCGGCCCGGCTCGGTGGAACCACGGCCCGGGTCGGCGAGCTGGTGGTGCTCTCCCGCCGCGGCACCGAACCGATGCGGCCGCGCGCGGTGATCTCGCTGGGCACGGGCGAGGTCCGCCCGGTGCCCGAGGAACCGGCCGCCTCGCCCCGGCCCGAGCCGGCCCAACGCACCGCTCTGGCACGCCACGTGGCCGACCGCATCGCCGCGGCGCTTCCGGAGGCCGCCGTCCACGTCGTCGGCTCCCGACGGCTGGGCTGCCAGTTGGACGGCGCCGACCTGGACCTGGTAGCGGCCCTGCCCGGCCCGGCCGACCTGCCGGGCACCCGCAGCCGGATCGCCGCCGCCCTCCCCGACGCCCGACACCTGCGCGAGGTGCGCGGCGCCCGCGTCCCCGGGCTGCGCATGGAGGCGGACGGACTCTCCGTCGACCTCGTGGTCGTCTTCACCGGCTCCCTCGACCCGGCCCAGGCCGTCGCCCGCCGCGCCGAGTCGGGCGAGGCGGAGGCCGTCGCGCTGAGCGCCGTCACCGACGCCGAGGCGATCCTGACGGCGCTCGGCGACCGCCACGACCGCTTCGTCCGCCTGGCCCGCCAGGTCAAGGCCTGGGCCCGCGCCCGCGGCCTGGACTCGGCCCCCTTCGGGCAACTCCCCTCCCTCGCCTGGTCGGTGCTCGCCGCACGCACCGTCCTGGACGACGACGGCACGACCGGCGACGACCTGTTCCCGCGCTTCGCCGAAACCTGGGCGGGCCGAGACTGGAGCCAACCGGTCTCCCTCACCGGGGATCCGATGGGCGGTCGGTCACCGATCACCGTCCTCACCCCCTCCTCCCCCGTGCGCAGTTGCACCACCCAGGTCAGCGCCGACACCCTCGACCTGCTCACCGAAGAGCTCTACCGCGCCTGGGAACTCACCGCCGAACTCGACGACCCCTGGCCCGCCCTGCTCGCCGCACCCCCGCTCCACCGCCGCCACGCCGCCTGGGCCGTGGTCACCACCGGCGACGCGTCCCTCGGCCTGGTCCGGGGCCGCCTCCGCGGCCTCCTCACCGCCCTGGAGGAAGCCGGCGCCACCCACCTCCACGCCTGGCCCCACCCCTACCGCACCCCGGACGGCCTCCGCCACTACCCCATCGGCCTCGGCCCCACACCTCTGACCGCCCACCAGCTCACCCCCATCGCCACCACCTGGTCCCGCCACCTCCCGGGCGTCCACATCCACCACGTCGAAGGCGGCGCCGTCCCCACCCTCACCCGCTGACCCCCTGACGGCCGGGCCTCGCGCGTTCGGGGCCCGTGCCGTTCGGGGCCCGTGTCCGCGACCTCGGGGTCCCCCTCAGCAGACGCCGCCCGTTTCAGCCGCCGACGCCCACATCGGCGAAGGACGCCGGATCCAGGCCGAGCGGGCCTCCGAAGGGGGAGTTCAAGGCGTAGATGAGGACGAGCATGAAGGCGATGAGGCAGGTGAAGCCCAAGGCCAGCACCAGATGGGTGCCGGTCCGCTCGACCCCGAAGAGGAACATCAGGCCCAGGGTGAGCGCACCACCGGCGAGCAGGCCGAACCACATCACGCCCGACATGCCCCGGCCCCCGGCCGCCTCACGACCGTGGCGGGCCTGGTAGGCGACGGAGATCTGCCCGACCGCCAGTTGGCCCACCAGCTGCTGCGCGTTGGTGGTGGGCTCGAAGGACGTCCATGCCGTCTGCACGTCGTGCAGGAGGGTCCAGCCCCGCGCGCCCAGCGGCTTGTCCTGCGCCATCAGCGGCCATTCCTCGGTCCGGACGTACGTGGCGTAGGTGTCCGCCGCCTGATGGACCTGCCGAGCGACGGTCGGCGGCAGCCCGTCGGCGAGCAGATACGTCTGGTGCAGTGCCCCCGCCTCGGCGCTGATGTTGGAGTAGGCGTCGTCCTTGGCCTCCCACACCCAGACCAGCGCGACGCCCAGCACCAGGGCGTACAGGACGCCGACCATCATCGTCAGGTACTCGGCGGTGTCGTCGCGCGCTTCCGCGGTCGGCTCCGACCGCCTGGCCCTGCGGGCGTTGAGCAGGACGCCGCCCCCGGCGATGACGACGAATCCGGCGACGATGGCGAGCAGTCCGATCACGTGTCCCACGGGCCCCTCGCGCTTCGGTCGGTCGGGCGGCGCCTACGGCGACGCCACGCGATGGCCGCGGCGGCGATCGCGGGAACGAACAGGAACAGGAAGAACAGGACGACGGCGCTACGCGGCAGCGGAGCGATGCCGTGGTCGAAGGGGCCGGAACGCAGGAGGGGCGACGGCTGCCCCTGCCCTCCCCCGGCATGCGCGCCGGGCGAGGCGGACGGCCTCGGCGAGGCGGTACCGGACGCGCTCGGCGAGGGGGTACCGGACGCCTTCGGCGAAGCGCTCGGTGAAGCGCTCGGCGAACTCTTCGCCGGGTTCCGCCCGTTCCCGCCGACCGCGGTACCGGAGGAGCCCGCTCCGGGCACGCTCGCCGCACCGGCCGGTCCCCCCGCGGCGGGCGCTCCCATGGCGGGAACCCCGACGGATGGCGCACCAGGCGCCAGGCCACCGGCACCCGTGCCCGGAGCACCGGCTGCGGGCGCCCCGGCGGCAGCGACGCCGGCAGCGGCACCACCTCCGGCCCCCGGAGCACCAGCCGCAGGTCCGCCGGCCGCCGGCGCGCCGCCACCGCCCTGGCCACCGGCGCCAACCACACCACCGGCACCCGCAGCCCCCGATCCCGAAGCGCCAGCCGCAGGTGCTCCGGCAGCAGGGACACCAGCACCCGCTCCCGGAGCACCGGCTACGGAAGCGCCGCCGGCTCCGACACCACCGACGGCCGCACCCCCACCTGCAGGAGCACCAGGTACCCTCGCGCCGGGGGCCGGTCCCCCGGGCGCAGGGGCGCCGGGGCCGGCAACGCCAGGCCCAGGAGCCCCGGGCGCAGCACCGGGCTCGGCAACGCCAGACCCCGGCAGCGCAGGCCCAGGAACACCAGGGACCGGAACACCGGGCGCAGCAGCCCCCGGCCCAGGAACGCCAGGCCCAGGAACCCCCGCACCAGGAGCACCAGGCACAGGAACCCCCGACCCAGGAACGCCGGTCCCGGGAGCACCAGGACCTCCAGGCACACCAGGACCTCCAGGCGCGCCAGAACCTCCAGGCGCGCCAGGCGCCGGAACACCGGCCCCGGGAACACCGACTCCGCACGCAGGTGGTCCAGACGTTGCCGAGGTGGCCGGTCCTTCCGTCCCCGGCCCGTCGGAGAGCCCGGCGACCGGGCCGGCCGAAGGCGGACTCACGGCCGAGCCGGCCAGCACCAGGCCGGCGGCAGCCGCAGAGAGGGACAGTTTCCAGCCAGGCATATGATCTAGTTACGGTCAGAAAGGCAGCCTGCGCCCTTCCGACACGCCTTCCCTCCGGCATTGAGCCGCGCCGATTACACCGACAGGGGTAAACGGCGGCGAGACCGCCGTGAGGCCTACGCCCGCGCCTCCCCCTCGCCGGCGCCGCCGGTCCCGCCCGTGGAGCTGCCGTCAGCACTCGCGGCTGGGCGCTCGCCGTCAGCCTGGTTCAGGCGCGTTGACGGCGACGAGTTCGACCTCGAAGCCGTCCGTGTTCTCCAGGTACGCGGCGTAGCTCTGGTCGCCGCCGGCGTGCGGGTGGCGGTCGGGGAACATCAGGCTCCAGCCGTGCCGGGGCGCTTCGGCGACCAACGCGTCCACGGTGTGGTGGTCCTCGAGGTGGAACGCCAGATGGTTCAGCCCGGGCCGGCACCGGTCATGCCGGTCGGCGGTGAGGGCGGGGGACTGCTCGACGACCAGGTAGGTCGCTGCGAGACGCCGGCTGCGGCCGTTGCTCCAGCTCTGGAAGAGCGTGTAGCCCAGGGCCTCCAGGAGCCAGCCGAAGGAGACCACGGCCCGCTCCAGGTCGGGCACCCGGATCTCGACGTGGTGCAGCATTCCGCCGATCGGCCGGGTCATCCTGCCACCGCCGGGGCCGGTTCGACCGGCGGGACGGCTTCCGGCGCCGCAGCCGGCGTCAGGCGGGCGTCCTCCCGAGGGATGTCGTCCAGCGGCGATGCCCCGCCGGCGGTGGTGCCGCTGCCTACGGTGAGCACGGACGTACCTTCCCGGCCGACGCACCCGCGTCGGCCTTGCTCGGTGGCCATCGATCGATCACCGGGACGCTGCGTCACCCCGAGCCGTTCCCCGACTCCCCGGCATCGCTCTTGTCCGCGACAAGCGGAGTTGGCTCATTGGCCGCCCTGAGCACCAGGCTCCGCACCGACGGGACAGCTGCCCTGCCGAGTCACAAATACCTTACACAGCAAAGAGGTTGATGTGGCCACCGGGCGAGCCCTGCGGCCCCCGGGCAGGCCCGGCCCCACACGCGGCCGGGACTGCGGCGTGAGGTCTGAAATGTTTATTGCGCAAATTTCCCTTCGGATCTACGGTGGGCCCATGCCGCAGAAGCCCGCGCCCGACCGGATCACCGACCTGTCCCGCCTGAAGGCGTTCACCAACCCGCTGCGGATGCAGCTCTACCGGCTGCTGTACGCGGCGGGCAGTGCCACGGCCTCGCAGCTCGCCGAACAGGTCGGCGAGGCGCCGTCGTTGGTCAGCTACCACCTGCGCAAGCTCGCCGAGCACGACTTCGTGGTCGAGGCGAGCGGCCGGAGCAGGGACGGGCGGGAGCGGTGGTGGCAGGTCGCCTCGGAGGAGGGGTGGGGCTTCCGGGAGTCCGACCTCGCGGGCACTCCCGAAGGGGCGGCCGCGGTGGGTGCGGTCACCCGCGGGATGGTCGACTCCCGTGCCGCCCAGTACCGCGCCTACCTGGACCAGACCGCCGCCTGGGGCCCGGAGTGGACCGACGCGGCCTTCAGCGCCGAGTGGCTGCTCGACCTCAACCCCGCCGAACTCGCCGAGCTCGGTGAGGAGTTGCAGCAACTGTCGCGGCGCTGGCGGGAGCGCGGCAAGGCCGCCAGGGCCGCCGGGGACACCGAGAACCGCGAGCACGTGTCCGTCCACCTGTACGGATTCCCGTTCCGGCCCTGAGGGCGCCGTCCGCGGCAACGCCTGAGCGTGCCACCTGAAAGCGCCACCTGAGAGCGCCACCCGAGAGCGCCACCTGAAAGCGTCGTCCGAGGGCGCCGTCCAAGAGCAGCGGCTGAGCACCGGACCCCGCTCAGCCCCCGTGCCGGCCCACCACAGCGAACCGGAGCACCCCCATGACCGTCCCGGACACCCTCCTCCCCCCGCCCGGCGCCACCGCGCCGCCCGCGCACCGCGACGGGAACGTGCTGCGCTGGCTCGGCGCCTCCACCGCCTCGCTGGTGGGCGACAGTGTCTACTTCGTCGCGCTCGGCTGGTCGGCCCAGCAGGCAGCCGGCCCGGCCGAGGTCGGCCTGGTCATGGCCGCCGGGGCGCTCCCGCGTGCGGCGCTGATGCTGGGCGGCGGCGTGCTGGCGGACCGACTGGACCCCCGACGGGTGATCCTCGGGAGCGACGCCGTGCGCTGCGCGCTCATCCTCGCGGTGGCGGCCGGCATGGCGCTGACCGCGCCCGCCCTGTGGCTGCTGGTCGCGGTGGCGCTGGTCTTCGGTGCCGTGGACGCGCTGTTCGTCCCCGCCGTCGGCGCCCTGCCGCCCCGGATCATCAGCCCGGACCAGCTCGCCCGGGTCACCGGCATGCGTGCGCTGTCGATGCGGTTCGGCCAGATCGCGGGTCCGCCGGTCGGCGGCCTGGCGATGGGCCTGGGCGGCCCGGCCGCCGCGTTCGGCGTCGCCGGGCTGCTGTTCGCGCTCTCCCTGCCGCTCCTGCTGACGCTGCGGGTACGGCCCGGCGGACCGGTCGAGGCGCCGTCGGACGCCACGTCACCCCAGGGCGGCGGCAGCGCACGCGAGGAGCTGCTCGACGGCCTGCGCTACCTCCGCCGCCACCGCCTGATCGGACCGCTGGTCGCCATCGGAGCCGTCTGCGAGCTCGGCCTGTCCGGCACCCTCAACGTCGGCATGGTCCTCCTCAACGCCGAACGCGGCTGGGGACCGTCCGGCTACGGCTGGATCGTCAGCTGCTTCGGCATCGGGGCCACGGCCGGCGCCGCGCTGCTCACGGTCCTCGGCCGGCTGCCTCGGGCGGGCCTGACCACGGCGGGCACCCTGCTCGTGGCGAGCGCGGGCGCGGCGGCGATGGGCCTGGTCCCGGGCCTGTGGACGGCCGCTGTGCTGGCCGCCCTGGTCGGACTGGCCGCCGGCACGTCCGGCAGCCTGACCCACGCGCTCATCCAGACGGCAACGGATCCCGGCTACATCGGCCGGGTCACCTCCGTGGTGATGCTCGCCATGCTCGGCCTCGCTCCGCTCAGCTATCCGGCGGTCGGCGCCGCCATCGGCGCCTGGGGAGCGGCCCCGGTCTTCCTCGGCTGCGGCGCGCTCTCCGGTCTGGGCGCGGCCGCCGCCCTGGCCTCCACCACCGTCCGGCGCGCCGAACTTCCCCGGCGGCAGGCTGCGACCGCCGCTGCCGCCGCCGCCACGGCCACGAAAGCCTGATGACCGGCCAGGGCGAGCGCGCCAAGGTCCCGGGGGCATGGGGGACAGACTGACGGACGGGCCGGCCGACACGCCGACGGCCGGACCGACGGACGGCCTGGACACGATCGACTGGGCCGCGCTGCGGCACAACTACGGGTCGGCGGCTGCGACAGCGCCGGGGAGTCGACCCTGCCGGCACTCCTGGCGCGCGGGGAGACGGAGGAGGATCCCGCCACCCGTCTCGACCTGGTGATCGCCCTCGGTCGCGCAGCCCACGGGCAGCCGGTCTCGACCTCCCGGCCGCATGAGTCCTCCCAACTCTCCGCACGCGCAATGGACTTGGTGCACAGCCTGCTCGACCAGCCCCGTCCGCCGACGGCGCGCCGGCAGTCCGCGCCGGTCCTGGTTCCGGGCGGCGGCACGACGATGCGCGGGGGGACGACCGCTGCGGGCTCTGTGGTCACCGCGTGACGGTCCCGGAGTCCGCGGCGGTCGTCGGTCGCGTTTCCGCTCGGGGCGGCGGGGAGGGGAGGCGGGCTCCGTCCAGGACGGCAGTGCCCTGAGGTGGCTGGACGGGCGGGGTCGCGGGATCGGGGGCGGGGAGCAGCCAGGTGGGCTGGGCGAGGTGGTGGCGCAGGACGTCGAGCCGGGCGAGGTGGGCGTCGAGGGCCGCACTGGTGGCGCTCGTGGTGGCGGTCATGCGTGCTTCGAGGTCGTGGATCCGGTCCAGGAGGTCCTGCCAGCGCCTTTCGGCGGCGGCCACCGGGTCAGGCGCGGCGTCGGTCGCTGTCATCGCGGAGCCGGGTGGTGTGGTGGGTGAGGGCGTCGAGACGGGCGGCGAGATCGTCCTGGCCGGCGCCCAGGTGGGGGCGGATGGCCACCAGGGGCGCTATGAGGTCGGCCGGGTCGGTGGTGCCGAGGGCGGCGGTCAGGGCGGCCTGGGCGGGGCGGGCGCCGGGGTCGAGTGCGGTCACGGTGATCTGGGCGGCGAGGACGCGTAGCTCGGCGGCGTTGTCCCGGGCCCAGGCGGTGATCGTCCGGTCGGCGGCGCGGCGGTCGCGGACGGCCTTCACGCGTTCGGCGCCGGTTGCGGCCCGCTTCGCGCCGCCGGCCGCGGGCTTGAGGCGCAGGTAGCGGTTCTCGGCGGCCTGGCGACTGGCGACGCCCATCGGGCGGGCCAGCTCGGCCCAGGTGGCGCCGGCCGCGCGGGCGGTCTCCACCAGGCCGGCTTCCCAGCCGGCGAGTTCGGCGCGCAGCTCGCGCAGCAGCACCAGGGCGGCCAACGCCTGCTCGGGGCCTTCCTGCGCCTCGGGGGCGCTCGGGGGCTGGGACGCGGGGTTGCGGGCGGCGCGGACGGCGTCGTCGATGGCGGACAGCGCCGCTGCGGCCGCCAGGAACGACGCGGGCTCGACCGGCTCGACCGGTCGGGAAGGGTCGGCGGCGGCTCTGCGGGACTTCTCACTCATGCAGTCACTCTATAGGCGACACCACGACTTGTCATCGGATGGATGACACGCTAGAAAGGTGTCAGGTGAAAGCGCACTGGCACCCGTTCGATCAATGGAGGTGTTTCGCGATGCTGCTGCGCACTGACCCGTTCCGCGACCTGGACCGTCTGACCCAGCAGTTCCTGGGCAACACCGGCACCTGGTCGCGTCCGGCACCGATGCCGCTGGACGCCTACCGGACCGGCGACGAGTACGTCATCTGCTTCGACCTGCCCGGCGTGGACCCGGACGCGATCGACATCGACGTCGAGCGGAACATGGTGACCGTCAAGGCCGAGCGCCGGCCCCGCCAGGAGGGCGAGGGCGTGAAGTGGGAGCTGTCCGAGCGTCCGCTCGGCGTGTTCTCCCGCCAGGTCATGCTCTCCGACACCCTCGACCCCACCGGGATCACCGCCGACTACGACGCCGGCGTGCTGACCCTGAAGATCCCGGTCGCCGAGAAGGCCAAGCCCCGCAAGGTCGCGATCACCCGCCGCGGCGACCGCAAGGAGATCCAGGCCTGACCGGCCCCCCGATGCCGTTCCGCGCCTCCCCTGATCTCTCCCCCTCGACTCGAAGGGGCGGCGCGGAACACCCCGACCGCGCGGGCCCGGGCGCCCTCGTCCGGGCCCGCCCCGGGCCTACCGCCGCGACGGGCGTCCGGTCCTGCGCGTGGCCGGCTGCCCCCGCGTCGTGCGGCCCGCGCCGTCCGGCTCTAGGAACCCGCCTGTCCGCTCCGGCGCGCGGCCGCCAAGCCCTGCCCCACCCCGCCAAGCCTCGCCCCGCCCCGCCCTGCCAAGCCCTGCCCTGCCCTGCCCTGCCCTGCCCGGCACGAGTCGCACCGGACGCGCCAGACGCGCCGGTCGAGACGGAGGGAGATCCGCGGTGACCCTTCGATGGGAGGCGTTCCTGGAGGAGGTCCAGGAACGCGGTGAGTACGACACCCCGCAGGAGGCCGAACGGGTCGCCCGGGTCGTCCTGGCCCTGCTCGGCGCCCACCTGGTCGGCGACGTGCGCGCGGAACTGGCCAGCCGCCTGCCGGAGACCATGGCCCTGATCCTGCTCAACCCCTTGCAGGCCGCCGAGCCGCTCAGCCAGGAACGCTTCGTGCGCGCGACCGCGGCCTGGATCGAGGGCGCCACCGAGGCCACCGCCCTGTGGGACATCGGAGCCGTGCTGTCCACGGTGGCCGACACCGCCGGCGACGACCTCACCCAGCGCGTCCTGCTGCAGCTGCCGCCCGGCTACGACCTCCTCTTCGGCCGCCCGAGCGCGGGCGAACGACCCTGATCACCCCCTCGCACCGCCGCCGACCCGTCGGCGGCCAGTCCCTGGAAGGCCTCACGGTCATGACCCGCTACCGCCACCTCCTCCGGCAGGTCCGCAACCTCGGCCGCTACACCACCGACGACGAAGCCGAACGGGTCCTCGACGCCGTTCTGGCCCTCCTCGGCTCCCAGCTCACCGGCGACGAACGCTGCGACCTCGCCGCCGTCCTGCCCGGACGGGCCCGTACCGTCTTCGCCGCCCAGATCCCCCTCCCCCGTCCCGTCACCGCCCCGGCCTTCGTCGAGAGCCTCGCCCACACGCTGGGCACCAGCCTCACCGCCGCCCGCTGGGACGCCTCCTCCGTCCTGGCCGCCCTCACCACCCTCACCGACGACAACGACCTCACCGACCGCCTCCTCGCCGGACTGCCCCGCGGCTACGCCCTGCTGTTCGGCCGCGCGGACCTGGCCGCCGCCGCCTGACGCAGCGGGCCGACCCGCCCGTGCGGGAGCATCCACGTCGCGCCTTCGTGTCGGCGACGACGGCCTCCCGGCCGAGGCCACCGACCCGGGGCCGGCACGCGAACAGCCACATTCCCCCGCCGGAAGCGAGCCCTCATGTCCCCTCGGAACGACACACCCTCCGAGAACGCGGGTGCCTCCGTGCCGCTGCTGCGGATCACCACCACGACCATCAGCGGCACCGCCCAGGTCGTCCACCTCCACGGCGAGAGCGACCACGACCAGCGTGGGCTGCTGGAGAGCGCGCTCGAACGCGCCGTGGCAGCGTGCCCGCCCCGGCTGGTCGTCGACCTCGCGGGCCTCACCTTCTGCGACTCCGCCTTCCTCAACGCGCTCCTCAAGGCCCGGCTCGTCTCCCAGGCCGCCGGCATTCCCCTGGTACTGGCCGCGCCCACGCCCCGGACCCGCCGACTGCTGGAGCTCACCGGCACCGACGAGGTGCTCACCGTCCACGACAGCGTCCGCGCCGCCCTGGCAGGCACCGAACCGTACTCCTGATGAGAGGAGACGACCGATGGACAGACCCCGGCGCTACGCGGTCACCCTGCCTGTGCCGCCCGGCCGGCACGGGCCGCCCCAGGTCGTCGTCGTGCATCCCACCGGCGCCTATACCGCTGCCGGGGCACCGGTGTACGCGGATGAGGCGGGCGCGTTCCGGGTGGCGATCGAAGGAGAGACGGCCCGGCCGCTCACCGCACTGCCGGGGCCCGTCCGGCACCCCTGCCTTCACGCCGTGCGACTGGCCTGACCAGGGCGGCCCCGCCTGCGGTCGTCGAGGCGCTGCGGTCGTGGAGGCACTGTGGCCGTCGAGACGCTGTGGTCGACGGCGAGAGGCGGGCCGGGCGCCGGGCGAGGCTGCGCGTCCTGAGCGTCGTGGTCAGCGCCGTCGGAGTCGTGGGTGTCGTCAGGTTCGCCAGGATCGTGAGTGCCGGCAGGGCCGTGAGCGCCGCCAGGGCCGTGAGTGCCCCCGGGGCCGTCAGTCGATCCTCGGGCTGCGGCGTTCCAGCAGGACGACGTCGCGCCAGCGGCCGTGGTGCTTGCCGATCCGTTCGCGGGTGCCGACCACCCGGAACCCGGCCCGCTCGTGGAGGGCGAGGCTGGCGGTGTTCTCCGGGAAGATCCCGGACTGGACGGTCCAGATCCCGGCCGCCTCGGTGGAGGCGATCAGCGCGTCCAGCAGGAGCGCGCCGACGCCCCGGCCCCGCGCGTGCGGATGGACGTAGACGGAGTGCTCGACGACGCCGGCGTACGCGCACCGGTCGGAGACCGCGACGACGGCGGCCCAACCGAGCACCCGGCCCGCCCGGTCGACGGCGACCAGGCGGTGCTCGGCGAGGCGGGCGGCGTCGAAGGCCTCCCAGCTCGGAGCGGCTTCCTCGAAGGTCGCGTCCCCGCCGTCGATGCCGAGCTGGTAGATCGCCAGGACCTGCTCGGCGTGTTCGGCCCGCATGCCCGTCACCCGGACCGCGTCGGGGGCGCTCATGCCCGGGCCGGGATGCCGAGGTCGGCGAGCAGGCCGCGGACGCGCCGTTCGATCTCGTCGCGGATCGGACGGACGGCGTCGACGCCCTGGCCGGCCGGGTCGTCGAGCTTCCAGTCCAGGTAGCGCGTGCCGGGGAAGTACGGGCAGGCGTCGCCGCACCCCATGGTGATCACCACGTCGGAGGCCTGGACGGCCTCGGTGGTCAGCACCTTGGGGGTCTCGGCGGAGATGTCGATCCCGACGTCGGCCAGGGCCTCGACCACGGCCGGGTTCACGGTGTCGGCCGGGGCGGAGCCGGCCGAGCGGACCTCGACCCGGTCGCCGCCGAGGCGGGTGAGGAAGGCGGCGGCCATCTGGGATCGGCCGGCGTTGTGCACGCAGACGAACAGCACGGACGGGACGGACGGCACAGACGGCACAGGCGGCACAGGCGGGACAGCGGGAGTGGTCACCAAAGGGTCCTCGGGTCGTCGAAAAGGGATGCCGCGTCAGCGGGCGGCGGCGTCGGCCGGGCGGTGGTCGGCCTGCGGGACCACGCGGTCCCCGGCCCGCGGGGACGCGTGTCCGAACAACAGCGAGACCGAGCCGATGCCGACGGCCAGGCCGACCGACTGGGCGGCGATGAACGGCAGCACCGAGGCGGGGGCGATACCGGCGAAGGTGTCGGTGAACGCGCGACCGATGGTCACCGCGGGGTTGGCGAAGCTGGTCGAGGAGGTGAACCAGTAGGCGGCGCCGATGAAGGAGGCGACCGCGACCGGGGCGACGTGCGCGCGGCCGACCCGGGGCAGGCCGAGGACCAGCAGGATCAGGCCCGCGGTCGCGACGACCTCGCCCAGCCACAGGTGCGGCGCCCAGCGGTCATGGGTCGACCAGGCCGCGAGCGGCTCGGCGAACATCGCGTCCGCGAGCACCGCGCCGCCGATGGCGCCGGCGATCTGGGCCGGGACGTAGGCCGCGACCTCGCGCAATCCGGGGCCCGTGCCGTCGCGACGGCCGGTCCACCAGGCGGCCAGCGTCACGGCCGGGTTGAAGTGCGCGCCGGAGACGGGACCGAGCAGCAGGATCAGCACGCCCAGACCGAAGACGGTGGCCAGCGAGTCGGCCAGCAGCTGCACGCCCACGTCCTGGGACAGCCTGGTGGCCTGGACGCCGGAGCCGACCACGACGGCCACCAGTGCGCCCGTCCCGAGGAACTCGGCGGCCGCCCGGCGGCCGAGCGGCGCCGTCCCGGTCATGGGGCCCCTCCGGCGGGGGGCTGGAGCAGGGCGGAGAGCCGGGCCAGCGCGGCGGGCAGCACCCAGTAGTAGACCCAGGTCCCGCGCCGCTCGGAGCCGACCAGGCCGGCCTCGCGCAGTACCTTCAGGTGGTGGGAGATGGTCGGCTGGGACACGTCGAAGGGGCCGGTCAGGTCGCAGACGCAGGCCTCGCCGCCCTCGTGCGAGGCGATCAGGGACAACAGCCGCAGCCGCACCGGGTCCGAGAGGGCCTTGAACATCTTCGCCAGGTCGAGCGCGGCTTCCTCGCCCAGGGGCTCGCGGACCATCGGCGAGCAGCACGCGGCCGCGTCGTCCTGGCCGAGCACCGGCAGTTCCAAATTCGACATACGTCTATGTTGACAGCCATCTATGTGAGTGGCAAACACGCGTCATCCGCATCGGCAGCCACCGCATCAGGAGGCGGATCGGACAACGCCCATGTCCCGCGTACGGCTCGGCACGGCCGGCTTGACCGGCCTGTGCCGAGGACCGACGGGACGACCGGCCGGGACGACGGGCCGCTCCCGGCTCAGCCGCGGTCGTGGTCCCCCGTCCCGCCGTCGATCAGCTCCCGCAGGATGTCCAGGTGGCCGGCGTGCCGCCGGACCGTAGCAGCCGCCGCCGACGGGCGCCGCTCCCGGCGGACCGGGCCTGTTCACGGAGCGTGCCGGCGCCGTTCACGCGACGAGAACCGGCGCCGGGGCGGGATTCGGCCATCCGTACGACACCCGGTACCGCCCGCCTCTTCCTGGGCATTCGGCGCCTTCGCCGGGCTGGGCCACGAGAACCCGCAGGTGGTGCGCGGGCCCGCGTTGGCTCAAACGAGGCGGAAAGATCTCAACTTCCGAGAATCTCATTGCCCGTCCACGTGCGCTGATAAAGGATCACTACCGCTTGCCTGTACATGACTACGGCCGACCGTCCGGGCTCCCCCGGCGCGCGGCTTCCTCCCGGGGGGATCTCTATGTCGCGGGTGCTCGTTATCGGCGGTGGCTCCGGTCTTCAGCCGCGGCTGCGCCGGATCGCCCAGGGGCTGACCACCGTCGTCCTGTGCCGGGCGTCGGTCCTGCACTGGGTGCACCAGTTGGAGGAGAACGAGGCCGTCATCGTGCTCAACGACGCGGCCCCGCTGGAGGCTTGGCTCGCCGCCGCGCGCCACCTGCACCAGGAGTGGCCGATCGACACCGTGGCCTCGCTCGCCGAGATCGACCAGGACAAGGCCGCCGCGATCGCCGAGCACCTCGGCATCGACTTCCACTCCCCCGACGTCGTGCGCCGCTGCCACGACAAGACCGCCATGCGCGAGCGGCTCAATGCCTCGGGCGTGGAGAAGACGCCCTTCCGCCAGGTGGCGAGCGCGGGCGAACTCGCGGAGTTCTACGCCGAGGTGGGCCCCCCGCTGCTGGTCAAGCCGAGCAAGGGCCGGGCCAGTGCCGGCATCGCCGTGGTCCGCTCCGAGACCGAGGTCGAGCGGGCCTTCACCACCAGCCACGACGCCACCGCGCCGCGCCTCGAGCACTCCCTGCCGCTGGCCGAACGCTTCGTCGAGGGACCGGAGTTCAGTGTCGAGGCGGTCACCCACCAGGGGCACCACTACGTCTTCGCGATCACCGAGAAGTTCAAGGACGAGGCCACCAAGGTCGAGCTCGGCCACGTGGTGCCCGCCCGCATCCCCGACGTCGACGCCGACCGGATCCTGGCGCATGTGCGTGCCTGTCTGACCGCCCTCGGCATCACCAGTGGCATCACCCACACCGAAGTCATCCTCGGAGCCGACGGGCCGGTGCTCGTGGAGACGCACCTGCGCCAGGCCGGGGACGAGATCGCGGAGCTGGTGGAGATCGCGACCGGCGTGGACATCACCGAACTGTTCCTGCGCCAGCTCGCGGGCGAGTCCATCGCCGACCGCGAGGAGGTCGCCTCCCGCGCCGAGCGCCCGCACTACTCGGCCGCCGGGGCGATCCGCTACCTCGCCCCACCACAGTCCGGCCGACTCGCCGGCATCGACGGTCTGGCCGAGGCCCGCGCCCTGGAGGGCGTGCAGGACGTCACCCAGCTCGTCGAGGACGGCTCCGCGCTCAGCGGCCTGCACAGCTCCTACTCCCGCCTCGCCTCGGCCCGGGTCGCGGCCGCCGACGCCGACACCGCCGTCCGCCGTGCCGAGGAGGCCGTGGCCGCCCTCGGCGTCCGCGTGGCAGAAGAGGCATGAGCGCGCGCCTCTCCCCCCGCGCCTCCGTCCTCACCTACCTCACCGGCTTCTTCCTCACCAACATCGGCGTCGGCGGCTTCACCCTGGCCACCGGCCTCGCCTTCTACCAGCAGACCGGCAGCGCCTCCACCTTCGGGTTCCTCGTCGCCGTCGAGTACGCCCTCGGCTTCGTCGGCCAGATGGTCGGCGGGAGCATCCTCGACCGCCGCAGTGTGCTCGGCGTGGCGCTGACGTCCAACGCCGTGCGCGGCACCGCGGTCCTGGCCGGCGGCGCCCTGCTGTGGGCGGGCGGCGGACGGCTGCCGCTGGTCGCCGTGTTCCTGGTGTCCGCGTTCATCCGTCCGCTCTACCGCTCGGCCAGCTTCGTGCTGGGGCGCATGGTCAGCCCGCCCGGGGAGCTGGCCCGGGTGAACGCCCTGCGGTTCGGCCTGCTCCAGGCGGCCCAGCTGTGCGGGCTCGGCGTGGTCGCCGGGCTGTACGCCGTCCTCCCGCCGGGTGCGGTGGTCTGCGCCACCGGTGCCCTGCTGCTGGCCGGTACGGCGACCCTGGTCCTGCTGCGGGGCACGGTCGGCAGCGGACCGGGGCGCGACACCGACGACGCCCCGGCCGCCGTCTCCTTCGCGGAGAACTGGCGCCAGCTGGGGCGTGCCCTGGCCGACAACCCCGGACTGCGGGTGCACCTGGTGCTGGGCGGCATGCCCCCCGTGGTGACCTCGCTGGCGACCGTCCTGGTCGCTCCGGTCAACGACGCCGTGCACGGCGGCTCGTTCGGCATCGCCGTGCTGGACGGCAGCGCGTCCGTCGGCGCCCTGCTCACCATCCTGGCCGTGCGGCGTCTCGACCAGCGGCGCTCGGCCCTGGTCGGTGTCGCCTGCGCACTGGCCCTGTGCGGGCTGTCGGCCCTGGCCGTCGGCCGGTCGCTCGCGGCGGGGGGCTTCGCCTTCCTGCTGCTGGGCATCGCCGCCGCCCTGGGCGCCACCAGCCTGGACACCCTGCTGCAGACCCGCGCTTCGGTCGCCATCCTGGGCCGGCTGTCCATCACCCAGGAGTGCGCGACCTCCCTGACCGCCATCGCGCTGATCCCGCTGTCCGGGCCGATGCTCCAGGACATCGGGCTGCACGGAGCGGCCCTGCTCTACAGCGGCATCGTCGCCTGTTACCTGGTGGCCTTCGCCCTGGCCACCGCCGCCCTGCGGGACCGGCTCTTCGGCCAGCGCGTCGAGCCGCGCCCCACCATCGGCCAGGGCGTCGAGCCGAGCCCCACCCCCTGAGCCGTCCACCACCACCGTCCCCCACCGACCCGCCTTCCCCTGCCCGCAGACGGCCGCGCGCGCCACCCGCGCCCGCGCCGGTCCGCCCGCACGCCTGCCCGCCGACGCGCCGGTGTGCCGGGCTCGGGAAGACCACCACCCCGCGAGACGGCCACGGCCGTCGCCCCACGGAGAACCCGGAAAGAGGTAGGGAAGCCATGACCGCACTGGACTGGGCCGCCGTCCTGGATCGGCTCTTTGACGCTCCGAACGACCCGCAGGCCCGCGAGTGGGCCGAGCAGGCCGTGGCGGAGGACCGCTGCACCCCCGGCCAGCGCCGGGCCTTCGGGCTGCTCACCGCCGGGAAGGACATCCTGGAGCTGCTCGCCGAGACCCCCGCCGCGGTGCGCAAGCTCGTCGAGCAGACCACCCCCGAGCGGCTGTCCCTCGCGCCCGCCCCGGGAGAGTGGAACGCCGTCCAGGTGGTGCACCACTTCGCCGACAACGAGGCCGTCAACGCCGTCCGCATCCGCTCCATCCTCACCGAGGACACCCCGGAGATCTTCGGCTACGACTCCGACCCCTGGACCCGCTTCTTCGACATCGAGCCCGTCGAGGACGCCCTCGCGCGCTTCGAGACCGCCCGCCGCAACACCGTCGCGCTCGCCCGCTCGCTCAGCCCGCAGGACCTGGACCGCCGGGGCGTGCTGTCCTACCGCGGCGCCGAGTCCGTCCGGGTCCTGCTCGCGGTGCTCGCCGGCCACGACAAGGACCACCTCGACCAGCTGCGGTCCGCGGTCGGCGCCGAGCGATGAACCGCGCCGTGACCGCACCCCCGTCCGACCCTCCCGTGCGAAGGACGTGAGTCCATGACGATCAGCGAATTGCGGCGCACCGTGCTCGACGCCGACCTGTGCGCCTCCTGCGGCGCCTGCGCGGCCGTGTGCCCCGAGGACGTTCTGACCATCGGCCCGGACCAGACGGTCCCGCTGGCCGCCCCCGGCCTGACCGACGACACCTGCGGGACCTGCACCCTGTGCACGGACGTGTGCCCCGGGCGGGACACCGGCGTCCCCGCCTCCGAACGGCGCCTCTTCGGCCGGACGAGGACCGCCGAGGAGCGCTGGACCGGCATCTTCCGGCACTCCTACCGGGCCCGGGCGGGCGCTCCCGCCGTCCACGGGGCGGCCTCCGCCGGCGGCGCCGCCACCGCCCTCCTGGTCGCGGCCCTGGAGCAGGGGCGCATCGACGCGGCGCTGGTCGTCGGGCGGGACCCGGAGCGGCCCTGGGTGCCCATGGCCCGGCTCGCCGACACCCCCGAGCAGATCATCGCGTGCGCGCAGGCCAGCTACTGCATCACGCCCAACCTCCAGGTCCTGCGCGACGCCCCGTACGAGCGCATCGGCATGGTCGGACTGGCCTGCCAGATCGAGGCCGTGCAGAAGATGCGCAACCTTCCGGTGCCGCCGCCGGTCGCCGAGCGGATCGTGCTCACCCTGGAGATCGGCTGCGCCTCCAACACCCGGCGGGAGGGCACCGAGCACCTCATCGAGGGACGCCTGGGCCTGCCGCTGGTCGACGTCACGGGCATGAAGTACCGCGCCGGCACCTATCCGGGCGAGTTCACGGTGTGGGACCGCGAAGGCGCCGAGCACGCCCTGCCCTTCCACGAACTTGTCCTGGAGTTCAAGAACTTCAAGACCTTCCGCTGCCTGTCCTGCCCCGACTGGTGGAGCGGCCTGGCGGACATCTCCATCGCCGACGGCGACCCCAACATCTTCCGCACCAGCCGCGAGGGCGACCGCACCGACAAGGCCTCGGCCGTCCTGACCAGGACGGCCGAGGGCCAGGCCCTGCTGGACGCCGCCGTCGCCGACGGATCGCTGCTGGTCACGGAGGAGGAGTTCCTGCCCGAGGAGAGCCTGGGCCTGCAGCGCAAGCGGCACCGCTACGCCTCCTACGCGCGGGACCACGCCGGTGAGGTCCCCACGTCCCCGGTTGCCGAGGAGGAAGCGGTGGAAGCCCTGGAGGACGGCGAGTTGATCGAGCTGATGAGTAGGAAGCGATGACCCCGCCCCACGCAGCCGCACCCGGCGCGCCCGTCGGCACCGCCGAGGCCTTCGGCCCCGCCGCCGAGCAGCCCGACCGGGTCCTGGTCGGCCCGCTGCGCCCCGGCACGCCCGCGCCCGCCCGGCTGTACCCGCACCCCGACAAGGCCATCTCCCAGCGGGCGACGATCCTGGCCGCGCTGGCGGACGGCACCTCCCGGCTGTCCAACCTCGCCGACTGCCGCGACGTCCGCGCCAACCTGCGCGCCCTGTCCGGGCTGGGCGTCACCGTCGAGCCGCTGGGCCCGCGCTCGGTGGCCGTCACCGGCCGGGCCGTCGCCGACATCCGGGCCCGGGGCCTGACCCTGGACGTCGGCAACAGCGCCACCACCTCGCGGCTGCTGCTGGCCCTGCTGGCCGGCAGCGGCGCGAGCTGCACGGTCACCGGCAACGCACTGCTGCGCGCCCGGCCGATGGGCGAGGTCGTCCGGCCGCTGCGGACGCTCGGTGCGGACCTCGCGGAGCTGGGCGAGCCCGACCGGCTTCCGATCCGCGTCACGGGCACCCGCCTGCGCGGCGGCGAGGTCGAGGTCACGGTGGACTCCGCCCAGCCGGTCTCCGCCCTGCTGCTGGCGGCCACGGCCGCCGACGGCCCGGTGCGCGTCCGGCGCCGGACCGCCGCGCGCGACCACACCGAACGGCTGCTGCGCTGGACGGGTGTGCCCGTCCAGGAGAGCGGCACGGACCTGCTGGTCACTCCCCGCCGCCCGACGGCCTTCGACCTGACCGTCCCCGGCGACCCCTCCGCGGCGGCGTTCCTGGCCGCCCTGCACCTGGCGTCGCCGGGCTCGGCGGGGGAACTGACCCTGCGCGAGGTCTGCCTGAACCGTCGGCGCACCGGGTTCCTGCGGGTCGTCGAGGCGATGGGCGCCCGGGTGGAGGAGATCCCGCGCGGCGGCGCCGCCCCGGAGCCGGTCGGGGACATCCGGGTCAGCCTGCCCGGCCCGCTGACCGGCACCGAGGTGTCCGGGCCCGCCCTGGTGCAGAGCTGCATCGACGAACTGCCGCTGGTCGCCGCGCTGGCGACGACCGCCCGCGGGAGGACGGTGGTGCGGGACGCCGCCGAGCTGCGGGGCAAGGACACCGACCGGATCGCCTCCGTCGTCGACCTGCTGCGCGCCTTCGGGGTGTCGGCGCGGCCCACCGACGACGGACTGGTGGTGGAGCCCTCGCCCCCGGTGGCGCCCGCCCGAGTGGACCTGCCCGCCGACCACCGGATCATCTTCGCCGCCTTCGTCCTGGCCGTGCTCTCCGGCGGCACCACCGAGCTGTCCGGCACCGCGGCGGTGGCGACGTCCAACCCGTCCGCGCTCCGCGAGCTGGCGCGCTTCGCCTCGGTGGAGGCGCTGTGAGCGCCCCCGCGCCGGAGCGCTACGCGGTGGTCGCCGGCGGCTCGGGCTTCCTGGGCTCGGCCGCGGCCGAGCGGCTGCGCGTCGACGGCCGGGAGGTGGTGGTGCTGGACCGCGTCGCGCCACGCCGCCCCGGCACCGCCTGGTCGCAGGTCGAGCTGACCGACGAGACCGCCGTGGCCCGCGCGCTGGACGGGCTGCTGCGCGAGCGCGGTGCGCCGGGCGCGCTGGTGCTGTGCCAGGGCTGGTCCCCCAAGGGCGGCGACGGACGGGCCGTCCCGGAGGACCAGGTGCCGCCGGAGCTCTTCCGCCAGGTCCTGGACGTCAACCTGACCAGCTGCTACCTGCTGCTGCGCACCCTGGTGCCCGCCATGGCCGCGGCCGGCGGCGGACGGGCGGTGGCGGTCGGCTCGGCCGCCGCCCACACCGGGCGGACCACCGCCGGCGCCGCCTACGCGGCGGCCAAGGCCGGGGTGGCGTCGCTGGTGCGGACCTTCGCCGTGCGCTACGGCCCGGACGGCGTCCTGGTCAACGGTGTCGCCCCCGGCAAGGTCGCCAACCCGGCGTGGCCCGACGACCCCGAGGCCGTCGCCCGCTACCGCGAGCAGATCCCGGCGGGACGCCTGGGCGAGGCCGACGAGCTCGCCGACGTGATCGCCTTCCTCGTCTCCCCCCGCAACACCTACCTCACGGGCCAGACCGTGATCGTCGATGGAGGTCGACTCGCATGACACCACCCCTCTCCACGGCCACCTGGCTGGAGGACCTCACCTGGAGCGAGTTCGAGGAACTGGCCCCGCGGGTGCCCTACTGGATCCTGGTCGCCGGCAGCACCGAGCAGCACGGGCCGCACCTGCCGCTCGGAGCGGACACCCTCGTGGTGCAGCGGCTCGCCGAGCTCTCCTCCGCCCGGCACGGCGCGGTCGTGCTCGGCAGCATCCGCACCGGTGTCCTGCACGCCTTCCAGGACTGGCCGGGCAGCCAGCGGGTGCCCGCCGACGTGCTGGTCGGCCAGGCCACCGCGATGGCGCAGACCGCCGTGCCGCACAGCAACCGCCTGCTCGTCCTCAACGGCCACGACGAGAACCACGAGCCGATGCTGCTCGCCGCCCGGGAGCTGGCGGAGCGCCACGGCACCGACGTCGTGGTCGTGGAGTGGGCGCAGCTGGTCAGCGACGTCATCCGCGAGGTCTCCGACTCCACCAGCGAGTCCCACGCCGGGGAGGGCCTGACCTCGGTGTTCCTGCACTGGTACCCCGAGCGGGTCCGTACCGGGCTGATCGCTCCCGGCACCCTGCCGGCCGGCGACCTGACCCGCGACGACCTGCACGTGAGCAAGCGCGCCCACCACGTGGTGCGCTTCCGCCGCGAGGACGTGCCCAGCGGCGTGCTGGGCGATCCGACCGCCGCGGACGCCAAGAAGGGCCGTGCCGTCACGGACGCCCTGGTCGAGCGGGTGGACGCGCTGGTCCGCGAGCGGGGGTGGCTGTGAGCACCCCCGCCGCCGGCTCGGCCGTGGACAGTCTCCAGGTCGTGGCCCGCCGCGAGAGCCCCTCGATGGCCGCGACGATCGGCGCCGACATCGGCGTGGCCCTGGTCCGGGGCCGCGGCAGCCGGGTGTGGGACGAGCAGGGCCGCTCGTACCTGGACCTCACCTCCGGTTCCGGCGTGCACGCGCTCGGCCACGGACACCCCGCCGTGCTCTCCGCCATGCAGGCGCAGCTCGCCGAATTCGCCCACGGCGGCTGGCAGTTCACCTGCCCCGCCCGGGCCCGCCTGACCGAGCGGCTGTGCGCGCTGCTGCCCTGGGAGGACCCGATGGTGCTGTGGTGCACCACCGGCACCGAGGCGGTCGAGGCGGTGCTCAAGACCGCCCGGGCGGCGACCGGCCGCCGCCAGGTCCTGGGCTTCCTGGGGGGCTACCACGGCAAGACCTCGGGTTCGCTGGCGGTCACCGCGAACTCCGCCTACCGGGCCGGGGTCACCGAGCTGCCGGTGGCCGGGCTGTCCCTGCCGTACCCGACCGCGCCCGGTCACGTCCCGTCGGGGGCCGCGCCCGGCACCGGGCACCGCTTCGGGCAGGAGATCCTCGACCACCCCGACTTCGGTGCCGGCGACGTGGCGGGCCTCATCGTGGAGACCGTGCAGGGTGCGGGCGGCATGCAGGCCGCGGCCCCCGGCCTGCTGTCCGAGCTGCGGTCGTTCACCAGCGAGCGCGGCATGCTGCTCGTCGTCGACGAGATCTTCACCGGCTTCGGCCGCACCGGCGCGATGTTCGGCTTCGCCCACGAGGGCGTCGTGCCCGACCTGGTCGTCCTGGGCAAGGCGCTCGGCGGCGGGCTCCCGGTGTCCGCGGTGGTGGGCCCGCGCGCCCTGCTCTCCGCGCTGGCGCCGCTGCGCCAGACCAGCACCTTCTCGGCGAACCCGGTCGCCTGCGCGGCGGGCCTGGCGGTGCTGGACACCCTGGCCGAGCAGGACCTGCCCGCCCGGGCCGGTGCCGCGGGCGACCGGCTGGTGCGCGCGGTCGGCGCGCTGGACGTCCCCGGCGTGCGGCTGGAGACCATCGGCCGCGGGCTGATGGCCGGCGTCCGCGTCGCCGAGGCCCCGGCCGCCGACCGCGGCGCCTTCACCAGCGCCGTGGTCCGACGCATGCGCGACCTGGGTGTGATCGCCCTGCGCGGTGGCGCGGACGGCGCGGTGGTGAAGTGGACCCCGCCGCTGACCATCACCGACGCGGAACTGGACGCCTCGGTGGCCGCCCTGGCCGAGGCCCTGCACGCCGAGGCGGAGGGCCGCGCCCCGGCCGCCGACGTGCCCGCGGAGGTGCCCGCATGACCCTCGCACACGCCCCCGCAGCGGCAGGGCTGTTCTGGTGCCGGGTGTTCGCCTCCGGTACGCGGGGCGGCAACCACACCGCCATCGTGCTGCCCGGGGCACCCACCGCCGACCCGGCCGCGCTGGCCGCCGCCCTGGACGTCCCCGACACCGGCTTCGTCCAGGAGGCCTCGGCGGACCGGGTCCTGCTGCGCACCTTCTCCCCCGTCGAGGAACTCGCCCAGTGCGTCCAGACCTCGCTGGCCGCCGTCGTCGCCCTCGGCGTCCCCGAGGGCACCGCCCGTCCGGTCCGGCACCTCAAGGGCGAGGAGCTGACGGTCCACCGGGAGGGCCCGGTCGTCTGGGCCCGCCCCGCCACCGCGCGGCCGCGCCCGGAGGAGACGGCGTGGCCGGACATCGTCCGCGCCGACCCCGACCCCGACCGGCCGCCGGTGGTCC
This sequence comes from Kitasatospora sp. NPDC053308, assembly GCF_055585785.1. NCBI lineage: Bacteria > Bacillati > Actinomycetota > Actinomycetes > Kitasatosporales > Streptomycetaceae > Kitasatospora > Kitasatospora sp. NPDC053308. Next base: position 381,524 of record NZ_JBVJJY010000004.1, read on the forward strand.
TGCGTCAGGCCCGCAGCCGGCTGCACCTGGCCTGCGCCGACGCCGGACAGCTGGCCGCACTGGACATCGCCGCGCCGGACGTGCTCGCCCTCTGCGAGGCCACCGGCACCAACGGCCTGGTGCTGTCCGCTGCGGAGGGCGGCGGCCGGCTCCGGGTCCGGGTGTTCACCACCTCGCTGGCCGGTGCCGAGGACTCCGCCACCGGCGGCGCGGTGCTGGGCCTCGGACAGATCGAGGCACGGCACGGCGTCCGCGGGGACCTGGCCGTCGTCCAGGGCCCGGCCGACCCGGCCCGCCAGGGCCACCTGCGGTTGCGCCTGGCGGGCGCCGACGAGGTGCTGCTCGGCGGAGAGGTCCTGCCGCTCGCCCGAGGAACCCTGGAGCTGCCGTGACCACGTCCACCACCACCCGGGTGTACCGGCGCGTGGCCGACCTGCCCGACCTGGGCCCGCTACTGCGCGACGCGGTGCTCTACGAGACGCCCGCCTGGCTGGCCTACTGCGAGGCGTCCGCCGGCGGACTGCTGCGTCATGTCGTCCTGGAGGACGGGAACGGCCGGGCCGCGGCGCTGGCCTCGTTCCGGATCGTCCCGGACGACGGCGTGCTCTCGCTGTACGACCTGTCGTCCTTCCTGGCCGGCCCGGGCGGACCGGCCGCCGGCGCCGACGGCCTGTTCCCCAACGCCGTGGCCGCCGTGTCCGGCGCGCACTGCGTGCTGCTCACCGACCCGGACGCGGACGCCGCGACCCGCTCGGCCCAGCGCCGCGCGCTCGCCCGGGCCGTCGCCGACCAGGCCGCCGCCGAGGGGTGCGCCGCCGTCGGGTTCCTCTACCTGCGCGACCCCGACGGCGTCCGGGATGTCGCCGCCGCCCTGGGCGAGGAGGCCTCCGCACCGTTCCTGGCCGCGGCGCACATGGAACTCGAGGGCGGCTGGGCCGACTTCGAGGGCTACCTCGCCACCCTGCGCAGCCCCCGACGGAACAAGATCCGCCGGGAGCGCCGCCAGTTCGCCGAGGCCGGGATCACCACCCGGGTGCTGCACGGCACGTCGGCCCTCGACGAGACCACCGCCCGGCTCCAGCTGTCGCTGCGCCGCCGCTACGGCGCCGGCGGCTCCCTGGAGTCGATCCTGGCCGACTACGCGCACCTGCGCGCGAGCGTGGAGGAGCACGTCCGGGTCTTCCTGTGCGAGAAGGACGGGCAAGCGGTCGGCCTGAGCCTCGCCCTGGCCGACGGCGACCGGCTGCACGTCCGGCTGGCCGGCTTCGACTACGAGGTCCTGGGCGAGGACTTCGCCTACTTCAACGCCGTGTACTACGAGCCGATCCTGTGGGGCATCGAGCACGGCGTGACCCGGTACTCCTTCGGCACCGGGACGTACGGCGCCAAGCTGGCCCGGGGCTGCACCCCCGTCCCCACCTGGGGCGTGGTGCACTGGCCCGCCCCCCTGCGGCAGGCCGCCGCGGCGGCGACCGCCGACCGTCAGGCCGGGCTCTGCGCCGACCTCGGCCTGGACCAGGCCTGGCCCGACACCGCCCTGAAGCCGGGAGACGAGCGAGGCGACGAGCGAGGAGACGAGCGATGACCCCCACCACGACCGGGCCCGGACACCGCCCGCGCATCGCCGTGGCCGACGCCCCCGGCGGCCCGCACCCCTCGCTCTACCTGCCCTCCTTGCTGCGGCACTTCGACGTCGAGGTGCTCTCGCTCGACGTCGAGACCGGCGGCGCGCGCGAACGCCGCGCCCGGGCGCTGGCCGCCGTGCCCGCCGCCGGGGGCCGGCTGACCACCCTCGGCTCGCCCGAGGACCTCCCGGCCGCGCTGGCCGAGGCCGTGCGAACCGGCGGCACCGAGGGCGTGGTCGCCTTCAGCGAGCGGGTGGTGCACGCCGCCCAGCGGGTCGCCTGGCAGGCCGGGCTGCCCGCCAACCCGCCCGAGGCGCTGGACGCGCTGCAGGACAAGCGTGCCCAGCGCCGCCTGATGCGGGCCGCGGGCCTGCCCGTGCCGCAGGTGCGCGAGCTGCACGGCCCGCGGGAGGTGCAGGAGGCGGTGCGCTCGGCGGCCTTCCCCGCGGTGCTCAAACCCGCGGTGGGCATGGGCAGCCTGGCCACCTTCCGGATCGAGGAGCCCGACGACCTGCCCGCGCTCTGGGAGACCGCCCGGGCCCTGGCGCACGGCGACGCCCGGGTCGGCCACCTGCGCCCGGCGATGCTGCTGGAGGAGGAGCTGGTCGGCGACCCGCGGCGGGCGCGCGACGGGCTCGGGGACTACCTGTCCGTCGAGGCGCTGATGGTCGACGGGGAGCTGTGCGTGCTGGCCGTGTCCGACAAGTTCCCGCTGTCGCGCCCGTTCCGCGAGAACGGCCACATCCTGCCCGCGCTGCGTCCGGCCGAGGAGTGCGAGGAGGCCGTCGCCCACGTCCGGCAGGCGCACGCGGCCCTGGGCATCCGCTTCGGCGCGACCCACACCGAGGTGAAGCTGACCGCCGACGGGCCACGGGTGATCGAGGTCAACGGGCGGGTGGGCGGCAGTGTCCCCGAGCAGCTCCTGCTGACCGCCGGCTACGACCTGCCGCTGAACCTCGCGCGGACGGCGGTCGGCCTCGCCCCCGAGGTCGACCCGGTGCACCGCCGGTGGTCCGCCTACCTCACCCCCCAGCCCCCGTGCGGCCGGCACACCGTCGAGCGCACGCCCACCGCCGCCGAACTGGCCGCCGTGCCGGGCGTCTCCACCGTGCACCACGTGGTCCAGCCCGGCGAGGTCGTCGACTCGGCCGCCGGCACGGCGAGCAACCTGCTGCGGGTGGTGGCCGCCGCCGACACCCCCCAGGAGCTGTTCGACCTGGCCGCCCGGCTCGGCGGACCCGACACCTTCACCCTCCGGCCGTTCGACCCCACGAAAGTGAGCGCCACCCATGGCTGACACCCCCCGTCGGATCCGGGTCTTCATCGGGGAGCCGTCCTCGATCGACCCCTGCAACGGCTTCGAGCACGACGGCGCGCTGCTGCTGCGCTTCCTCGCCGACCCGCTGGTGGACTACAGCCCCGCCACCGGCGAGCCCCGGCCCGCCGCCGCGCAGGCGTGGGAGGTGTCGGCGGACGGCCTGCGGGTGGACTTCACCCTGCGGCCCGGCGTGCGCTTCCACCACGGCCGCGAGGTGACCGCGGCGGACTACGTCTACTCGCTGTCGCGGGTCGCCCGCCCGGAGACCGGCTCCAAGCTCGCCTACCACCTCGCGTGCGTGGAGGGCTACCAGGACGTCCGGGACGGCCGGTCCCGGGTCCTCAGCGGAGTCCGCGCCCTGGGCCGGGACGTCCTGCGGATCACCCTGGTGCGCCCCTTCCACGAGGTGGCCTCGGTCTTCGGACACCGGGTCACCGCACCCGTCCCGGCCGAACTGGCCGAGGCCGACACCGAGCTGTTCCGCGTGCACCCGGTCAGCACCGGCCCGTACCGCGTCCTGGAGCCGTGGCAGACGGGCCGCGGCCTGGTCCTGGAACGCTTCGAGGACTACTACGCCGCCAACGGCGCCTTCCCGGACGGCGGCGCGGGCCACGCCGACCTGCTGGACTTCCGCATCTACGAGGAGCTGGAGGACGCCTACCAGGCCTGGCACCGCGGCGAGTTGGACGTGGTCAAGGTCCCGCCGGCGCGCATCCCGGACTCCCTGCCGCTGGGCGAGCGCTTCCGCCGCACCCCCTGCGCGCTGATGCAGTACATCGGGTTCCCCACCGACGTGGCCCCCTTCGACGACCCGCAGGTGCGCCGGGCGGTGGCGATGGCCGTGGACCGGCAGGCCATCATCGACACCGCGTTCAGCGGCACCCGGCCGCTGGCCCAGCGCATCCTGCCGCCGGCCCTGGCCGGGCAGGACGGCGCCGACCTCACCGGCGTGCGCTACGACCCCGCGGCCGCCCGCGCGCTGCTGGCCGAGCGCGGCGTCGGACCGGTCACCACCGAGTTCGCCTACAACGCGGGCCTGGGGCACGACCAGTGGGTGGAGAGCGCCGTCGCGCAGCTGAACGAGAACCTCGGCTGGCAGATCACGCCCCGGCCGATGGTCTGGCCGGAGTTCCTGCGCTGGCTGGGCCGCGCGGACACGCTGTTCCGCATGACCTGGGCCATCGACTACCCTTCGGCGGACAACTTCCTCTACCCGCTGTTCCACTCCGCCTCGATCGGCGACGACAACTTCACCCGGTACCGGGAACCGGAGGTCGACCTGCTCATCGACACCGCGCGCGCCACCGCGGACGACGCCAAGCGGCAGGCGCTGTACGCGGAGGCGGAGGCACGGGCCTGCGCCGACCTGCCGCTGCTGCCGCTCTGGTTCGGCGTCCAGTACCACCTCGTCGCACTGGACTCCTTCGACGTCGACGGTCCCGTGGTGGACCTGTTCGGCGAACCCGTCCTGCGTTCCTTCCGTCCGAAGGCCTGACGGCCCGGGCGGCTCCCCACCACCCGAGGAGAGACCGACCGTGACCACCACCGCCCACCGCGACCAGCCCGACACCGCCGCACCGGAGGACCGCACCGAGACCTACGAGCAGGCCTCCCCCGCCACCTCCGCCGCCGACCGGCCCCACGCCGGCTACGCCGACGCCCCGGAAGGCCCGCGCGACCCGGCCCTGCACGGCATCTGACACCGTCGCGGGTGCCTTCGTGCCGTCGCGCGAAGGCACCCGCCCGGCCGTCGGGCTCGTCGGATCGACCCGACCGGCACCTGGACGGCCGGGCGCGGTGCCGGGCGGGGCCGATCCTCGCTCCGGCCAACACGCCTGCCGCGCCTTGACCTTCACATCGGCGTGAAGGCCGATGATGCTCCCATGACGACCACGCCGTACGACCCGTACACCCTGCTCGCGCAGAGCCGCCTCGGCATCCTCGCCACCATCAAGGCGGACGGCCGGCCCCAACTCTCCCCCGTCCTACCGTTCTACGACCGGGAGGCGAACGTCATCCTGGTCTCCACCCGGGACGGACTCGCCAAGACCGCCAACCTGCGCCGGGATCCGCGGGTCAGCCTGGAGGTGACCGGGCCGGACGGCCGCTCCTGGGTGACCGCCGAGGGCGTCGCCACCCTCACCGGCCCCGGGACCGATCCAGACGGCCCCGAGGTCGACGCGCTGGTCGACTACTACCGCCGCGCCGCCGGGGAGCACCCCGACTGGGCGGAGTACCGCGAGGCGATGGTCTCCGACCGCCGGGTGCTGCTCACCATCCCGGTCGACCACGTGTACGGCACCCACCTCTGAGGTCCGGGAACGTCCGGGGCCCATCCCGCACCTTCGGGCCCATCCCGCACCTCCGGGCCCATCCCGGGCGTCCGGGACCGGTGCGGCCGCCGCAACGGGGGCGGCGGCCGCGCCGGACCCGGGGTGCACGCGGCTCCCGTGGCACCCGGCTCAGCGCAGCGTCGCGGTGACCACCGTGGCGTCCAGGTCCTCGTGCCGGCTCGCCGCCGCCGTCAGCCCGGCCGCCCGCGTCACGGCGAGGGCCGTCGCCACCTGACGCTCACTGGTCTCGAACAGCAGCGATCCGCCCGGCGCCAGCCACGCGGGCGCCGCCGCGGCGACCCTCCGCAGCACGTCCAGGCCGTCCGCGCCGCCGTCGAGGGCCGGCCGCGCCTCGTGCAGCCGCGCCTCGGGCGGCAGCAGCGCGATGTCCCCGGTCGGGACGTACGGGACGTTGGCGATCAGCACGTCCACCCGGCCGCGCAGCGCCTCGGGCAGGGCGTCGAACAGGTCGCCCTGGTGGACGGCGGCCGCGGTGCCGGCCAGGTTGCGGCGGGCGCAGCGGACCGCCTCCGGGGCGATGTCGGCCGCGTGGAGCTCGACGGGGTGCGCGGCGCCGGCCGCGACGGCGGCGGCCAGCGCGCCGCTGCCGCAGCACAGGTCGAGCACCACCGCACCGGGGCCGCGGGGCGGCCCGGTCAGCGCGGTGGCGGCGGCGGCCAGGAACTCGCTGCGGCGGCGCGGCACGAAGACGCCCGGGTCGACGGCGATCCGCAGACCGGCGAACTCGGCCCAGCCGACGACGTGTTCGAGCGGCCGCCCGTCGGCCCGGGCCCGGACCATGGCGGCCAGTTCGGCGGGCGAGGCGGCGGCGTCGAGCAGGATCCGCGCCTCGTCCTCGGCGAAGACGCAGCCGGCGGCGCGCAGCCGGGAGACGACCGAGGAGCGGAGAGCGGCGGAGGAGAAGACCGGCAAGAGAACCCCTTCGGGGTGAACGGGAGGAGGCGAGCGGAGGAGAACGACTCCGTCGGGGCTCCCGCAAGGGCCGACGCCGTGGCGGCGCGCCACCCGCGCTACATGCGCGAGGCGCCCGCACGGCCGCGCTCCGGGAGCACCCGCTCGGACGTTCCGGTCATGGGTCTCACCTCCCTGAGTCGCGGTCATACATCGGCGCCGACCACCCTACCGCACCGCCGGTCGGGGACGGTCGGACGAGTCCGGGGCAGGCCCGCTCCCGCCCTGGGCGCGCCGCCTGGGGAACACCCGCCGGGGGAACAGCCGCCGGGCGGACCCGGGCTCCGGGCCACCCGGACCAGGCGCCGGGCGCGCGGACCGTGGCCCGGGCGCCCGAGGCGGGCCACGCGCCGGTCAGACGGGTTGCGGCGCCGGCGGCCTGGTGCGGTAGGCGTCCACCGCCCCCGGCGGGACGAGGCAGGGCAGCAGCCAGTCCCAGAGCGCGCCGACCCGGCGGGCCCGCTCCTCGACGGGGCAACCCTCGGCGAACACCACCTCCAGGCCGCAGGCCGCCGCCACCAGCAGGGTCTCCGGGCCGAGCCCGCCCGCCCGCTCGCGCAGCTCGCCCGCGCGCCGGGCTCCGGCCAGCAGGTCCCGGACGACGCCGGCCCAGACGCCGTGGAAACCGCGCATGCCCGCCGGGGCCTGCCAGGGGTCCACCGGCCCGGCGCCGGCCTCACCGAACCGGAGCTCCACCGACCCGGCCGCCCCCGACCCGGTCCCGCCCCGCTTCGGCCCGCCCACCCCGGCGCAGCCCGTCCCGGCGCAGCCCGCTCCGGACCGCAGCTGCCGGCCGTCGTCCTCGCGGCCGAGGCGGAACGCGGCCCGGACCACCGGGTCCGCCCCCAGGGCGTCGACCAGCCAGTAGCCGGCGTCGATCAGCCCCTGGAGCGGCGAGGTGGCGGCGCGCCGCTCACCGCAGGCCGATCGCAGGGAGCGCTCGGCCTCCTCGAACACCGCTCTGGCCAGCTCCTCCTTGGAGGCGAAGTGGAAGTAGAGCGCCCCCTTCGTCACCCCGGCGGCTGCCGCGATCTCTCCGAGGGTGGCACCGGCGTAACCACGGCGGTCGAACAGCCCCGCCCCCGCCTCCACCAGCCGCCCGCGCGTCCGTTCCGACCTCTCCTGGACCACCCGTCCCACAACCCCTCACGACGACAAGCACGTTCCGCCCGGCCGGACGATGGCCGGGCGGCGCCGGGTCCTTCGCCGGCTTCCTCAGCCCACCCGGCTGAGCCGGGCCATCGCGGCCCGCGGCACCGCGCCCGACGCGACGGCCGGTTCACGCTCCGCCCGTTCCGACGCGACGAACCGCTCCGCCCCGGCGGGCCGCTCCTCCCCGACCACCCGCTCCGCGCCGGCGGGTCGCTCCGGCGCGGCGAGCAGGATGGAGCGCTGCAGGCGGCGCAGTCCGACCGAGGGCTCCATGCCCAACTCCCGTACCAGGGTGTTGCGCAGGCGCTGGTAGGCCTCCAGGGCCTCGCCGCGGCGCCCGGAGCGGTGCAGGGCGATCATGTACTGGCCGTGCAGGCTCTCGTGGGTGCGGTAGCGGTCGACCAGGACGGTCAACTCGGCGAGCAGCACCCGGTGGCGGCCGAGGCGCAGGTCGGCGTCGATCCGCTGGTCCAGCGCGCAGAGCCGGGTCTCCTCCAAGCGCTTGGCCTCGACGGCGAGTTGGCCCCCGACCGGGACGTCCGCGAAGGCCGGTCCGCGCCACAGCGCGAGCGCCTCCCCGAGCATCCGGGCGGCCAGCGGGTGGTCCTCGGCGTCGCTCGCCCGGTAGCCCGTGCCTGCCAGCCGCTCGAACTCCCGGACGTCCGTCATCCCGCCGCCGCTGTTCAGCATGTAGCCGCCGGGGGAGGTCACCAGGACGTCCTTGGCGCAGGACACCCCGGCCTGTTGTCCGCCGGCCCCGGCGAGCGCCCGGTCGATCAGGTCGCGCAGTTGCAGGACGTACGTCTGCACGGTGGTGCGCGCGCTGCGCGGCGGACGGCCGGACCACAGCTCGTCGGCCAGGACCCCCGCCGGCACGACCTGGTCCGCCCGGAGCGCCAGCAACGCCAGGACCTGACGCGGCTTCGGCGCCGACGGCACCACTGACACCCCGCACACCCGGACGTCCAACGCCCCGAGCACCCGAATTTCCACGATGACCCACCCCAATCACACGGAACGCCGCAGGCTCGTCCGCCGCGGCCGGCACCCGGGTCGACGCCCAGGAGGCAACTGACACCCAGTGAAAAACAGGACGCGCGGTTTGTCAATACAAAACCGAACGTGCTGTTTGTTTTGGGAGGAGGGTTCCTGACGCGCCCTCGGGACACCGTACGAATCTGATCGATCACCCTCTGCGACGCTCCCGGAACAAACCAAAGGCGGCGCCGGACCCACCTGGGCCCCGCCGCCGCCCGTACGCCCGCACGCCGGTACGCGTCCGGATCCCGCCCCACCGGCCGCCGACGGCAGGCCGGTTGAGCCCTCGTCAGCCCACGCCGACGCCCGCCCGCGCCTTCGCCGGCACGTCGTCGCCCGCCTCGCCGTCCGGGCCGCCCCCGCCGTCCGGGCCGCCCTCGCCGTCCTCCGCGGCACGGGTCGCCGCGAGTTCCGCGACCACGTGGGCGCCCCGGTCCGGGCCCATCTGCAGCGAACCGAGCACGCCCGGGACGGCGATGCTCGGCATCAGGTGCTGGAACAGCGCGGACGCCCTGAGCTCCAGGTCCGCCCGGCCGGAGAGCTTCTGCGACTGGATCTGCACTCCCGTCCACGCGGCGACGACCAGCCACGCGGTGTCCGCCGGCACGATGTGCGGCAGCAGTTCTCCGCGCTCGCCGGCCGCGACCAGGATCTCCTCCATCCGGCCGATCCAGCCGGGAATGGCACCGCCGCCGAGGTCGTCGAACACGTCCTGCCCGAGCGAGAGCCGGGCCCCCGCGCTCAGCAGCGGGTCACGCGGCATCAGGTGCGCCACGACCATCCCGGTGTCCACGAACTCCTGGAGCTTGCAGCTGCGTTCGGGAACGCCGTCCTGGGCGAACTGCGCCTCGACCACACCCTGCGCGAGATCCCGCTTCGAGGCGAAATGGAAATACACCGCACCGCGCGTCACACCGGCCCGGGAGACCACCTCCCCGATGGTCGCGCCCTCGTACCCGAACTCGTCGAAGACCGAGGCCGCCGCCTCCAGGATCAGCCGACGCGTCCGGAGCGCCCGCTCCTGCCGTACCACCGCAACCACCCCGCCCTGAGATCCCGGAAAACAAAACCAAACACCCCGTATCTTAGCGACGCCCCACCCGCAACCGACAAGACGATGTCGGTTGAACCCCCGACAACTCCCCCTTCTCCTCGACCCGTCGAGCCCCAACCAAGGGACCGGCACCACCGATCCCACTCACCCCGGCCTTCCTCCCCCGCCGAGCCCATGACACCGATAAAACCGAACGATTGGTTTCTTCCCGGGCGGGCGGTGCGCGGCGCACCGCCACGCGGCCGCACCGCCGCTGCCCGGCCACTGCGCGACCGCTTCCCCGGATCCCGGGTCATACCCGTGGATTGGCCGACGGTCGAGGGGCCGGGTTCGCGATCCCCGCGCCGGCCGACGGTCAGCCCGCCCAGGGCAGCCGCAGCACCTCCAGCTCCGGGTCGTCCAGCAGCGACCGGACGAGGTCCGCCGGCCCGGCGACCTTGGTGCCCCAGAGGTCGTAGTCGGTGCACAGAACCCAGGAGCGGTCGGCGGCCCAGAGGTTGGAGGGGCTGAAGTCCACGTCGTCGGTGTCGTAGAGGAGTTCGGCGTCGCCGAGGCGCCCCGCCCGCACGTGGTGCCGGTCGAACTCCCCCGTCATCACGGGGTTGTAGAAGGCCAGGCAGCGGGTGTCGGGTCCGTCCGGGCTGTACCTGGCGAGAACGGCGACCAGGCGGTTCCAGGTCTCCCGGTCCAGGCTCCCCTCGGCGGGCGGGACGATGCCGCGCGGCCAGCTGCCGTTCCTCTTCACCGACGGGAAGCAGCGGAAGCAGGGCAGCATCCCCTCGGGCACCACGGGATCACCGCTCCGCTCGGCGAGTTCGGCCCACCGCAGCCGCCGCCACCCCGGTCCCGGGTGCTCAGCGCGGCCCACGGCGCCGCCGGTGACGACACCGACGGCATCGAGGTCCACCCCCGCGAGCACCCGCGGCCGCGCCCGGCCGTCCGGCGACCGGGCCCGCCACTCCTCGTCGTACGAGACCTCGCCCGGGCCCCGCTCGTGCTCGTACATGGCGTGGAGCGCCCAGCCCGCATCGGGCAGTCCCGGCGGCATGAACCCGAGCGTCCCGTCACCGCACAGCTCCGCCAACCAGTCGGCCTCGCCGGACGGCGCCGGCGGCCACCGTCCCGCCGACGGGTCGGTGGGCGGCGTCATCGGCGGCTCGGAGTCCTCGGGCATCCGGCCATGATCGCACGCCGACCCCGCCGGGCTTCCGCGTCAGGGCGGCGGGTGCAGGACAGGGTCAGGCCGGGGGCAGGACGCGGAACTCGTGCCCCTCCGGGTCGGTCAGGAAGGTCCGGGTCCACGGGATGTCGCCGCGGCCGAGGTCCGGGCCGGTGGCACCGAGTCCCCGCAGCCGGGCCACCTCCGCCGCCCGGTCGTCCCCTGGGGAGGGCAGCAGGTCGAGGCGGACGCGGTCGGGCACGGTCTTCGCATCGGGTGTGCGGATGAACTCGACGTAGGGTCCGGTGCCGCCGGCGGAGCGCAGCGCGGCGCCGTCGTCCGTCACCTCGTGCACCGTCCAGTCGGTCGCCTCGCCCCAGAACCGGGCCATCGCCCGCGGATCCGCGCAGTCGACCACCACGGCGGCGATCGGCCCGGTGTCCCGGTACGCCTCCCGGGGCTCCAGCACACAGAACTCATTGCCCTCGGGATCGGCCAGGACCGTCCACGGCACCGCGCCCTGGCCCACGTCGGCGGGCGTCGCACCGAGGGCCCGGAGCCGCGCGACCAGCTCCGTCTGGTGAGCGGCGGAGCCGGTGGCGAGATCGAGGTGGAGGCGGTTCTTCGTGCCCCTCCTGGCTTCCGGGGCGGGGACGAAGGCGAGGCCGAGGAAGCCGGGCTCCGGCCGCAGGGGCCCACCGGCCGGGACGACGTACGTCGCCCCGGCGGAGCCGCGGGCCGTCCACCCGAGCGCCTCCGCCCAGAACCGGCCGACCGCCGGAGGGTCGAGTGCCTCGATGTCCACCGTCACCGGTCGCAGCGCCATACCGGCGATCCTATGCGCCGGCCTGCGCCCGACGCCGGGTCCAGCTCCGGCTCCGGCTCCGGCTCCCCGACCGGCTGCTCAGGTCGAGGCGGGTGACCGCGGAAAAGCCGGACCGCCCGGTTGCCGACTCGGCCGAGTCGGCAACCGGGCGGTCCGGTCCACTGCGCCCCTGGTCATCGGGGGTTCGCGCCAGGCGGTCGGGCGGTCAGGCGGTGACCCGCTCGCGCCGCTCGCCGGAGACCCTCTCGGAGGCGAGGCCGGAGACGTTCTCCCGGGGCACCGGGAGCACCGCCATGATCACGGCGGAGATCACGATGGTGGCCGCCCAGGCCAGCCCGTACCGGCCGACCGGGGTGTCCGACAGCGGGCCGGCGAACCAGTCGCACTTCGTGAAGGCGAGCCCGAACAGCAGCGCGAGCACCCAGGAGACCATCGCCTGCCAGCAGAAGCCGCCGACGTACCAGTACCGGCCGCTCTTGCCGGTGTCCATCAGCGCCTCGGCGTCGTAGCGCACCGCATGCTTCCGGCGGCGGAACATGTCGACCGCGTAGACACCGATCCAGGCCGAGAAGGAGACGGCGAGCAGGACCAGGAAGGTGATGAAGGAGCCCAGGAAGCTCTTCGCGACCAGCATCAGCAGCAGACCGCCGACCAGCGAGATCACGGCGTTGATGCTGACGGCCATGGCGCGCGGCAGCTTGACGCCCATGGTCTGCGCGGTGAAGCCGGCCGAGTACATGGAGAGGCTGTTGATCAGCAGCATGCCCACGATCGCGGTCAGCAGGTAGGGCACCGCGAGCCAGGTCGGCAGCAGGTCACCGAGGAAGGAGACCGGGTCCGCGGCCTCGGCCAGACCGGGCGAGGCCACCGCCATCACGGCGCCCATCAGCACCATCGGCACCATGACCAGGCCGGCACCGGAGACCGTCACGCCGACGATCTTCTTCCCGGAGGCGGCGTGCGGCAGGTAGCGGGCGAAGTCCGGGCCGGTGGGCACCCAGCTGATGCCGCCCGCGGCGATGGTCCCGATGCCGGCGATCATCATCGCGGTGGTGCCCGCGGGCTTGGCGAAGACCTCGCTCCAGTGGATGGTCGCGACCAGGTAGCCCAGCACCAGGACGCTGAAGACCCCGAACAGGTACGTCGACCAGGTGTTGCAGACGTTGAGCGCCTTGCGGCCCATGCCGGAGACCAGGAAGGTGCAGGCGACGAAGGCGAAGAGCGTGACCACGATCAGCGCGGTGTTGCTCTTGACCCCGAACAGCAGGTCGAGCACGGTCAGCACCGCGTAGGCGCCGGTGACGGCGTTGATCGTCTCCCAGCCGAACCGGGCGATCCAGAGGATCGCGCCGGGGAACAGGTTGCCGCGCACGCCGAAGGTGGCCCGGGAGAGCGTGGCCCCCGGGGCCCCGCCCCACTTCCCGGAGACCGACAGCACGCCGACCATCCCGAAGGAGACGAGCGCGGCGCACGCGGCGACGATCAGGACCTGCCAGAAGTTCAGCCGGTTGAACACCACCAGCGCCGCCCCCATGGTGAGGAGCAGCACACTGATGTTCGCCGCGACCCAGGTCGGGAAGAGCTCGCGGACTCTGCCCCGCCGCTCGTGGTCCGGGACGGGTTCGATACCGCGGGTCTCTATCGCACCGTCGGCGTTGGCGGTGGACGGGTTGTCCATGGGGGCGGCTCCGTGCGTGTTCAAGCGGGAGGTGAATCGGGCAAATAGAACATTTATGGAACTCCACGCGCGTAGCGCGGTAGTTGAGTCATCCTACTTTGTCCGCTTCACTGCCAGATCCACCCGCCCACCGGCCCCCGGGCACCGGGCCCGGCCCAGGCGTGTGGCCCCAGGCCGCAGGCCCCCGATCAGTACAGGCGCTCGGCCCCGGCCGCCCGGACCCTGACGGCTTCGGCCCGCTTCCGGCGATCATGTCAGGCCGCCGACCGGGGCCGTCATGGCAGGGCTCCGGTCGTCAGTCCTGGGCCGGGTACCCGATCTCGGCGAGGTCCTCGGCCAGGTCGGACAGGTCCAGTTCCGGGTTCAGCAGCGACACGACGTGCCGGGTGAGCGGGCGCAGGGCGTAGACGTGCCGGACGGCCGCCAGGTCCACCGCCACCTCGTAGTACTCCTCCGCGAACCGCTGGTACGCCTCGGGACGACCGTCCAGCAGCACTTCGAACAACCACTCGGCGCTGCCGTCGTCCTCCACGCCCTCCGGCAGCGGCTCGACCGCCCCCGCCTTCCACGCGCTGTCGGCCTGTTCGCGCCAGAAGCACACGGTCGCCCGCGGCGTCCCCTCGTCGCAGAAGGCGGGCTCCGCCACGTGGGCGCGCAGCGCCTCCGGCACCCCGTCGAACAGGCCCGGCCAGGGCGCCGGAGGCGTGACCCGGTACGGGGTCATCGGCGACTCGTGATCGAACCCGCGGGCGTAGGCGCCCGCCGGCGCGAAGACGATCGAGTACTCGTTGCCGCAGCCGTCGCGCATCGAGGCCATCTCCTCCGTCGGCGACCAGCGGGAGTCGAACGAGAAGTACCGGTCCCCCCATGCCGGGCTCAGGACGGCCTCCAGCACCGCCATGGCGCGGCAGCGGTCCCGGACGACGGAGATGGCGGGCAACCGGTCGATCAGCTCAGAAACAGACACCGGGATATTCAAGCCGGTCCCCCTGACACTCGGCGTCACTGCGGGAAGGCGCTCGGCTCCCAGGCGTTCCCCCCGACCGTCTGACCCGCCGCCGGACCGCGGGTCGGCCCTCAGGGGTTGCCGGTCGCCACGACTCCCCCGGTCAGGCCCGCACGGTCCAACGCCCGGACGATGGCGGGCCCGTCCAGTGGATCACCGTCGCCGTTGGTCCGGGCCAGCCGCCGCAGCAGCCCCTGCGGCTCCAGTCGGTACGCCTCCGCGTCGGCCAGGAGGCTGTCCGCGGTCGGCCCGTCGGCCGTGTCGTCCAGGTGGTCCTCCAGGTCGCCGAGCACGCTGCCGCGGTCGATGAAGGAACCCATGCCGCAGTCCAAGCCGTCGTCGTCCAGGTCGTCCGGGTACGGCGCCCGGGCCCAGGCCCCGTTCTCGTACCAGTACACGCAGCCGATCTCGTACCCTTCGAGCCGGCTCCGCAGTTCCTCGTAGGGCAGCCAGTCCGGACCGCCCGCCAGCACGTCGATCGCCGGTTCGTGCCACTTGACGCCGCTCGACTCGTCCTCGCCGTAGAGCACGAACCGGCCGGCGCCGGCCTCGGACATGATCCACCAGGTGCAGCCGCAGTCGTCCCAGTGCAGGCCCTCGTCGTCGATCCACCGACCGATCCGGTGACGCGGCGGGCGCTCCTCGTCCTCGGTGGTCGCTCCGAGGGCCGCGAGCAGCGCCCAGCGCGCCCACAACTCCTCGGCCGGTGGAAGGTCCTGCGGCAGTCCCGGTCGGTGAACGGTCATCTGTGCCCCCGTGTCGGCGAATCCGATCGTGATCGCCGTAAGGATACGATCCGCCACCGACGCGCGGTGTCCGGTGTCCGATGCCCGGTCGGGGTGGCCCGGCCCTCCTGATCGCGTGGCGCGCCGACGGTGTCACGTCGCGAGTCGGGCGCGGCCGCGGTGTCGGTGGTCGGGGCTACGGTTCTCGGGACGGCGGGAGCTGACGGAACGGCAGCGGGTACGCGGAGCGGTCTGTTGCCCGGACGGCCGGCGACGCGTGCGCCGCCACCATCCGCCCACCACCCGCCACCGGCCACCCGCCACCCGCCACCCGCCACCCGCCCCTGACCGCAGGAACCGGCACCGAGGGAGCATCCGACATGAACCCCACCACCGACCCCCGCACGATCCGCCTCGACCTCCGCTGCCCGGCCTCCGCCGAGCGGATCTGGGAGCTGTGGACCACGGCGTCCGGCATCGAGTCCTGGTGGGCGCCGGACGGCTTCGTCGTCCGGGTGGAAGCCCTCGACCTGCGCGTCGGCGGCACACTGACCTACACGATGACCGCGACGGGCACGGAGCAGGTGGCCTTCATGGAGGGCGCGGGGCTCCCGCTGCGCACGACGTCGAGCAAGACCTTCACCGTCGTGGAGCCGCAGCGCCGGCTCGGCTACACCACGCTCGCCGACTTCATCCCCGGAGTGACCCCGTACCCGTTCCTGACCGAGGTCGAGCTGGCGCCGACCGATGACGGCGTTCACGTGACGATGACGGTCGACGCCATGCACGACCAGGAGTGGACCGAGCGGCTGGTCGCCGGGCGGCGCAACGAGTTGGCGAACCTGGCGGCCCTGGTCGGATAGCGAGGGCGCCTGGGAGGTGCCCTCCCCGCTGACGGGACGGCACCCGAGGTGACTGACGGCCCGCCAGCGGACGGCGGCGGCACGGTGAGGCCCTCGCCACCGGCACCGCGTCGACCCGAACGTGCCTGCAGGAGTACGCCCGTCGCGCGGGTCGCCTGGACGTCGTCCGGGAACTCCCCGACGGGGCCACCGGCTGACGGCGGGGCCCCGCCGTCGTCACGGCTGGAAGGGGCTCGGCTCCCAGGCGTTCCCGCCGACCGGGTAGCGGTACAGCGGGCGGCCCTTGACCGCGCTCGTACGGAAGGGCGCGCCCGCGCCGGGGCCGACGGTCAGCGTGCCCGTGCGGTTGCCGCTGGTCCACTCCAGCTCCAGGTACCAGCTGACGTCGTGCGAGACGGTCGTGGCGGTCACCTCGATGACCTCCGGGTCCCGCTCGCTCACCTTGAGCGGCAGACCGGTGGTGCCCTCGATCAAGGCCGGACGGGGGCGGGCCGCGTCCAGATCGAGGTTGTAGGAGTGGACGCTCATTCCGCCGCCGCAGCCCTCGCCCATGGCGTAGGCGTTCCAGGGCAGCGGGGCCGAGCTCCGGGCGACGCGGACGTTGAGGGCGGTCAGCACCACGGTCTCGCTGCCGGTGCCCTGCACGGTGAGCTGGACCGACTGGTAGCGGCCGGGGACGGCGCCGACCCGGGAGACCCAGTCCGGGACGTCCTGCGGCGCCGGCGGGCGGGGGACGTCCGACGGCGGGCGGTCGACCACGTACTGGTCGCACTCCGCGTCCCAGCCGGACGGGCGGACCGCGACGGTGATCGGGGCGGCGCTCGCCCCCTGGTCCCCGGCGCCGGTGGACGCGGCGGCGCCGACGGGGGTCGCGACGGGAGCCGGCGCCGGGAATCCACTGGACGGCCCGGCGGAGGCCCGGGTGGGGGCGGCGGCGGGCGGACCGTCCGCGGGACCCTTGAGGCCGGTGGCGACGGCCCCGATGGTGGCGAGCACCGCCGCAGCCGTCACGGCGGCCAGCGCCCCCCGGCGCACCCGCCGCTTCGGCGGCACGGCGGGGACCCGCTCGGGGGCGGCTGACGAAGCGTCCGCCGCAGACGCGGGCTCGGGCTCGGGCTCGGGCTCGGGTACAGCCTCGGGTACGGCCTCGGGCTCGGGCTCGGGTACGGCCTCGGGCTCGGGTACGGCCTCGGGCTCGGGCGCGGTCGCGGGAAGGGGCGCAGCCGCGGGCGCGGGCCGGTTCGCCCGCGCCTCGTGCGCGGTGACCCACCAGCGGTAGAGCTCGGTGCTTTCCTCCGGAGTCGCCCGGCACAGCCGCGCGAGGCGTTCCAACGGGGCGAACTCCGCCGGCATCACCTCGCCGTTGCAGTACCGGTGGAGGGCCGACGTACTCACGTGCAGCCGCTTCGCCAGCACGCCGTAGCTCAGCCCCGACCGGCTCTTCAGCTCCTGGAGCCGCCGCGCGACCTCGTCCTCCGCCCGCACGTCCCCGATCCCCTGCGACACTGTTCCTCCACCCCTCCTGAACCCCTCGACGGTGCTCCCCCGGCTCGGGCCGTCGGCGGCCGTCACTCGCCGCCGAACCACCCGGGCACGAACCGACACGGGCCCCGGCAGTCAAGTACGCCGCGGACCCGTCCCACGGTTCCCCGAGGGCCTCTTCGCAGCCGTCCGCGCCGTCCCGGAGCCCCGGGCGCGCGTCCCAGGAAGGGTACGTCTTCGCAGCTCAAACCGGGTAGCGGCGTCCCCGCGTCCCTGATCGCCCTCCCACCGTTGCGGCCGGGACGAACCGGCGCACAAGCTGACGGCGGAACATCGAGAGGGAGCACCTGTGAGCACTGTTCGGGCGGCCCGGGCCGCGATACGCACCAGCGACCGTCTCCACCGCGGCGCGGTGGCGTTGGCGATGGGCGGGGTCCTGCTGATGACCGCGGCCTGCGGCGACGGCAAGGGGGAGGGCGGCGGTGACGCCGCGTCGGCCGGCGCCGCCGCCTCCGGAGCCACGTCCGGAACCGCCGCCGGGCCGTCCGGCGCGGCCACGCCGAAGACGTCGACCGCGGTGCTGGACGTGGAGCCGAAGGACGGGGCCCAGGGCGTCGCACCGACCGCGCTCCGGGTGTCCGTCTCGCAGGGCAAGCTCACCGCCGTCGACGTGACGGACAAGGACGGCAAGCCCGTCCAGGGCTCGATCACCCCGGACGGCGCCGGCTGGAAGCCCGCCGCCGCGCTCGCCCCCGGCACGGCGTACACGGTGAACGCCCAGGCGAAGGACGCCGACGGTCTGGTCGCCGCGGCCACCAGCGCCTTCACCACCGCCCCGGCCGGCAAGAAGGTGTCGACCAACGACAACATCGCCGACGGCCAGACCTACGGCGTGGGCATGATCGTCAAGGTGGACTTCAGCACCAAGGTCGTGAACAAGGAGGCCGTCGCCAGGGCCATCACCTTCGAGACCGACAACGGCACCGAGGTGAGGGGCCACTGGTTCGGCGACGACCGGCTCGACTTCCGCCCGGCCGAGTACTGGAAGCCGAACACCAAGGTCACCATCCACTACCGGCTGAAGAACGTCGAAGTCGCCCCCGGGGTGTGGGGCGACGTCGACAAGGACGAACCGTTCACCATCGGCCGCTCGCAGGTCTCTACCGCGGACGCCGCCACGCACCAGCTGACGATCGTGCGGGACGGCAGGTCCACCACCGTGCCCGCCACCCTCGGCGACGACCAGCACCCCTCCTGGGGCGGCACCATGGTCATCATGTCCAAGGAGCGGGTCACCCACATGAACTCCCAGACCGTCGGCATGGGCAACGAGTACGACATCCCCGCCGCCCCGCACGCGATGCGGCTGACCCGCTCCGGCACCTACCTGCACGGCAACTACTGGTACAAGGGCGACCCCTTCGGCAAGACCAACACCAGCCACGGCTGCGTCTCGCTCAAGGACGTGGAGGGCGGCAGCGACACCTCCGTCGCCGGATCGTTCTACAACAGCTCGCTGATCGGCGACGTCGTCACGGTCGTGAACAGCAAGGAGAAGACCGTCGCCCCCGACAACGGCCTCGGCGGCTGGAACCTCCCCTGGGCCACCTGGTAGCCCCCGACCCGGCGAACTCCCTCCCCCGTCCTGCCGATCGGCGGCAGCGCCGTCGCGTGCCGCCCCGGGGCGACCCCGGGGCGACCCCGGGGCGGCACGCGACGGCCTTCTGGGGAGGGGGTGCCGGCCGAGGTCAGCCGCGGACGTGGAGCCCGAAGCCGGTGCGGCCGGCCGGCTCCAGGCCCTCCTTCAGGTGCAGCGAGGGGATCTCGTAGTCGCCGAAGTTCTGCCGCCGGAAGGCGATCGGCTCGGTCGTCTCCAGGGTGAGCAGGCGCTGCTTCCAGGCCTCGGCGACGGCCGGGTACTGCTCGTCCGTCATCCGGTCGACGCCGTACAGGACGAACGGCGGCAGCACCTCGATGCCCGGGTAGTAGAGGATGCCGTGCTGGATCGGGAACAGCAGGTCGTCGATGGGGCCGTTGATCCCGCGCGCCTGGTAGTGCGGTTCGGGGCCGCCGGCGGTGACCGACAGCAGGGCCCGGCGGCCCGCGAGGGTCCCCTCGCCGAAGCGCTCGCCGTACTTGGTGTCGCTGTGCTCGCCGACGCCGTACGCGAAGCGGTAGGTGAACACCCGGTCCACCCAGCCCTTGAGGATGGCGGGCATCGAGTACCACCACAGCGGGAACTGGAAGATGATCGTGTCGGCCCAGAGCAGCTTCTCCTGCTCGGCGCGGACGTCCGGGGTGAGCGTCCCGGTGGCGAAGGCCCGGCCGGAGTCGAGGGCGACCTTCAACGGGCTGGAGGCCTCGGGGCCGTAGTCCGCGGCGTCGACAACGGCCTTCCAGTCCATCGCGTACAGGTCGCTCACCCGCACCTCGTGCCCGGCGCCCTCCAGCGTGGACACCGCGAGGTCCTTGAGCGAACCGTTGAGCGACTTCGGCTCCGGGTGGGCATGGACGATCAGCGTCTTCACGGCGACTCCTGAGGATCGGTGGGGTTGGGATGCCTTCGATCCTGATCGCCCCGACGCCCGCCGTTCAGGGGCGGCGACTCCGTCGGACCGGCGTTCCTGGTACTGGCAGGACCACCCTCCGAGCCCTCCGACGGCCCTGGCTGAGGCCATACTCGGGGGATGGACGATCTTGCGGGCTTTCTGCGGACCAGGCGTTCCCGCGTCGACCCGGCGTCGGTCGGCATCCCCACCGACAGCCGGCGCCGGGTCCAGGGGCTGCGCCGCGAGGAGGTCGCGCACCTGTCCGGGGTCAGCGTCGACTACTACGTGCGCCTGGAGCAGGGCCGTGCGACCCAGCCCTCCGAGCAGGTCCTCGACACGCTCGCCCGCGTCCTCGGCCTGAACGACACCGAACGCGAGCACCTCCACCGGCTGGCCCGCCAGCCCCGCCGCCGGGCGAGGACCCCGGGCGGGCGGGTCCGGCCGGAGCTGCTGCGCGTGCTCGACCTGGTCCCGGACGCGCCGGCGCTGATCGTCGACCACCGCCTGGACGTCCTCGCCGGGAACCGCCTCGCCCGGCTCCTGTTCGGCAAGCCGATGCCGGGGCTGAACACCGCCCGGCACGTCTTCCTGGAGGAGGGCGACGGCGGCCTGTACGCGGACTGGGAGCACTGCACCCTGGACGTGGTGGGGCACCTGCGCCTGGCCGCCGGCAAGTACCCCGACGATCGTCGGCTGGCGGAGCTCATCGGAGAGTTGGCGATGGGCAGCGAGCGCTTCCGCCGCCTCTGGGCCCGCGCGGACGTGCGGGCCCGCACCCACGGGCGCAAGCCGTACCGGCACCCGCTGGTCGGACTGCTGGAACTGCACCACGAGAACTTCGCGCTGGCGGACGCCTCGGGCCTGGAGCTGCTGGTGCTGCCCGCGGCTCCAGGCAGCCCCGCCGAGGACGGGTTGCGCCTCCTCGCGGGCCTGGACGCGGACGGCGCCGCCGCGGCCACCGCGGTGAGCCCCGAGGCCCGTCCGTCCTGACCCGGCGCCTCGGGCCGGGCCGCGGCCGGCGAGGGGAACCACGGCCCGGGCGACCGAGTCCCTTCCGGAGGAAGGACGTTCCGATCCGACGTCGACAGGGGGGCCGGGATGCGTCACGGGTGGCCGACCGACCGGGAGCTGCGGCAGAGCTTCCACGCGGAACTGGAGCGCGTGCTCACCGGCGGCGGGCCGCGCTCCTGCAACGGGCTGGACGACGACACCGAGCAGGCACTCTGGGCGATCGCCTCGGCCGAGCCCGCCGACCGCGAGGCCCTGGTGCCGGCCGCCTACCGGGCCTTCGCCGGTCAGCTGGACGGCAGCAACGCCGCTCGCCGGCACGCGGAGCTGGAGCGCTGGTTCGACGAGCGCGAGCGGCGGCGCTCGGACGGGGCGGGGTGAGGGCCCGGGTTCGGCGACGGCGGCCCTCCGGCCCGGGCCGGACGGTCAGCGCGGAGCGGGGTCCTCGGCGTGGTCGCCGAGGGTGAGCAGGACGCGGCGCAACAGGCCGGCGAGCTGGTCCCGTTCGGTGCCGGTGAGCCCGGCGAGCTGGCGCTCCTCCCCCGCGAGGTGGTGTTCGACGAGGCGGTCGGTCAGCTCCCGGCCGGCGTCGGTCAGGGAGATCAGGACCCGCCGGCGGTGGGCGGGGTCGACGGCCCGTTCGACCAGTCCCTTCTTCTCCAGGTGGTCGATGCGGTTGGTGAGCGCCGCGGAGCTGACCATCGCGGCCGCGCTGAGCTCACCGGCGGTGAGCACGTGCGGCGGTCCGGAGCGCAGCAGGGTGGCGAGGACGTCGAACTCCCAGGGCTCGACGCCGTGGAGTGCCAGGTTGTCCTTGATCCCGCGCTCGAGCAGGCGGGAGGCGCGGGACAGGCGGCCGATGACGGCCATGGGGGAGGTATCCAGGTCGGGGCGGACCGCGCACCACTGGGCGGTGATGCGGTCGACGCCGTCCTGCTGCGGCTGCGGGGCCGTCAAGGCCGCCGAGTCCGTCGAGTCGATGGGGTCCGTGGGGTCGGTCGAGGCCGTCATGCCCGGAGTCTAACACTTCGACATGGAAATGTTTGACATCGCGGACTGCGCGCACCTATAGTTTCGACATCGAAATTTTCGACATAGTTCGACATAGGGGGATGGGCATGAAGGTCCTGCTCACCGGCGCCACCGGCTACATCGGCACCGCCGTCACCGAACACCTCACCGCCGCCGGCCACCAGGTCGTCGCACTCACCCGCAGCGCCGAGCCACAGCCCGGCCGGGGCTGGCACGCCCAGATCGTCGGCGACACCGCCGACCCGGCCTCGCTGGTCGGCGCCGTCACGCCCGATATCGAGGCCGTGATCCACCTCGCTCCCCCGAGCGGCGACGCCGACGTCGACACCGCCGTCATCGAGGCGCTCGCCACTCCCCTGCGCGGCACCGGCCGCCCCTTCGTCTACACCAGTGGCGTCTGGGTACTCGGCGCCACCGGCGAGGCCCAGGAGGTCGGCGAGGACGCCCCGACCAACCCGATCGACATCGTCGGCTACCGCCCGCGGATCGAGCAGCGGGTGCTCGCCGAGGCCGCCGAGGGTGTGCGCGCGACCGTCGTCCGGCCCGGCATCGTGTACGGCCGCGGCGGCGGGATCCCCGCCCTCCTGGTCGACCGGGCCCGCACGCAGGGGGCACCCGAGTACTACGGTGCGGAGGGCGTGCGCTGGCCCACCGTCCACGTGGACGACCTGGCCGAGCTGTTCCTGGCCGCCGTCGAGCGGGCCGAGGCCGGCAGCGTCTGGCACGGCGTCGGCGAGTCGGCCGTCCCGGTCCGCGACCTCGCCCGGGCCGCCGGTCGGGTGGCCGGCGTGCCCGCCGACCCGCAGGTGCTGGCGGCGGACAAGGCCGCCGAGGTCTTCGGCCCGCTCTTCGCGGACGCGCTCGCCCTCGACCAGAGCGTCAGCGGCGCCGCCGCCCGCACCGCCCTCGGCTGGCACCCCGCCCGCCCGGGCGCGGTGTCCGAGCTGGAGTCGGGCTCGTACGGGGCGGGCGAGTAGCCCGGCGCCACCCACGAGCCGGCCCGGGGCGCACCTGCCCGGGCCGGCTCCCGCGTGCGGGCCCGGCCGCCCACCGCGTGGGCGTGGACCCGTGCGTGGTGGGCGCTGACGTGGGCCCGGACACCGGCCTCGTCCACGATCACCAGCGCCGCTTTCCACGGTCGGCGAGAGCACCGAGCCGATCGGGGCTCGGGGCGGTCGGCCGGCCCGCCGTCCGTCCCTCGCCCGGTGACCGCGCGCGTTCCAGCGCCGTACGGCGGGTCAGGACCGCCGTGGCAGCCGGTGGAGGTGTACGTCGGTGAGCCGGCCGTCGTGCGCGCGGGCGGTCAGGTAGGTGGCGAAGGGCTGGCGGCGCCGGTCGGTCGGCGAGCCCGGGTTGAGCAGTCGCAGGCCACCGGGGGCGTGGCTGTCCCACGGGATGTGGCTGTGACCGAAGACCAGGACGTCCGTGTCGGGGAAGCGCGAGCTGCACCGCTGTTCGCGGCCCCGGGCGGGACCGGTCTCGTGGACGACGGCGAAGCGCACGCCCGCCAGTTCGACGCGGGCGACTTCCGGCAGCCGTTCGCGCAGCGCCGGCCCGTCGTTGTTGCCGTGGACGGCGACCAGCCGCCGGGCCCGGACTTCGAACAGGTCGAGCGTGGCGGTGTCGACCCAGTCCCCGGCGTGGAAGACCACGTCGGCCTCGTCGAGGGCGCGCAGCAGCGGATCGGGCAGGGCGCGCGCCCGGGTGGGGAGGTGGGTGTCGGAGGTCAGGAGCAGTCGCACGTCGGTGGGCTTCCGTCGGGGTCGGATGGGCGTGAATCGGGTGGGCGGGGTTCCGGTGGACGGCGTTCCGCCGGCCGGTCAGCCGCTGACGTGGGCGGTGTGGTCGAGCCAGTGCCGGGCGAGCTCCGCGTCGCCGTCCACGGTGATACCGGTGGCGTGGTGGTCGGTGAGCGGGAGCCGTCGGGTCAGGACCAGCAGCAGCGACCCGGCCGGGCCGGTGACCGTCACGTCGGCCCGGCCGATGCCCGGCCGCCATGTCACACCGTCAGGGCGTCGTTCCACCAGCCAGGCCGCCGCGTCATCGGCGATGTCGGTGGCGAGCCACTGGAGGGTCTGCCCCGTCCCCCGGATCGCGCGGGCGGACTCGGGGCGCTGCAGCTCCCAGGTGGGCGAGGCGAGCATCGCGAGGTGGTTGCCGATGAGTGCTGCGGCGACCTCGGCGTCGATGTCGATCGGCCGATCGGCCTGGCGGACGGCGTCGCCCGCTCGGGCAGCCTCGGCAGCGCGGACTGCGTCGAAGCCGTGGACGACCGCCTCGTTGACGAGGCTGGCCAGCCAGAAGCGCGTCCCCGAGCGCCCGTCCCCCGCGGCGTTGAAGACCGGAGCATCCAGCGCCTCGTCGGAGCAGGCGCTCGCGGCCCGCTGCGCCGACTCCACCAGCCACGCCTGCCACCGGCCGGGGTCGGCGGGGACGGCGGCCATCTCCGTGGGCAGCCGAGCGGGGTCGGTGATGCGCCGCTCGATGATCTCCGCGACCCAGTGCTGGGTCCGGCCCACGTGCTCGACCAGGTCGGTGGCGGTCCAGCCCGGGGCCGTCGGCACGACGGCCTCCGGCCCGGCCGAGGCGGCCGACTCCGCCAGGCGCCGGGTGTGGTCGACGATCGTCCGGCGAGCGTGCTCCGCGTTCAGCTCGGTCATGTGCGCGTCCTCTCCCAAGGGCCGCCCTGGCGGCCACGGTTCGCTGCCACCCATCGTGTGGCGTCGCACAGGACAAGACCGTGCACGGACGCGAAACTCATCGCTCGTTTCCCGACGACTTCTCCGGCACGCCGACACGCCCGGTCCGATGCGGGGCGGCGGGTGCCATCGGCGTTCTCGGCCCACTGCAGACTTCGTGGCGCTCGGTGGGCCGGTCGGAGGCCTGTGGGACCGGGCTCTGGGGAAAGGGCCGGCCGGATGCCCCCTCCCCCGCGACCCCTCCCCCGCGACCCCTGCGGCCCCGCGATCCCCCCGGGGCACAACGGGTGGTCCGCCCGGTCCGCTCCCGGGGCATTCCCGGGCCCGGGCCCGGGCCCGGGCCCGCGTCCGCGTCCGTGCATTGCGGCGCTTCCTCCTGCACCAGCCCGAGCGCCTCCAGGAGGAACCGGTAGTCGTCGCGGTCGAGCGCGTGGGCGGCTATCGCCCGGCGCGCCCGGCGCCGCAGCGTCTCCGGCACGACGCCCGCCGGTTCGAGAATCTCCGCGACCGACGCCGGGTCCCAGTTCGCACGCACCTGACCAACACCCCTTCGTGCACGGTTGAACCTTTCAGGCTACTGCGCCCCGGGCGAACGCCTGCCCGCCCGGGAGCGAACGACGCACCGGGCCGGGCACACGACGCACCGGGCAGAGGGCGAGGGTCCGAGCCGTCAGAGCCGGTCGTAGACGGCGGACAGCCGGTGCAGGACCTCGGCGGCACGGTCGAGGTCGTCGGCGTCGTAGTCCGCCAGGTCGGCGTGCAGGGCGTCGGCCAGTGCCTCCTGGCGCTGCCGGTGCCGTTCACGCCCGGCCTCGGTGAGCGCGACCACGACGGAGCGCTTGTCCTCCGGTGGGCGGGTGCGGGTGACGTAGCCGGCTGCGACCAGCCCGTTGACCAGCTGGGTGGTGGCGGCGCCGGTGGTCTCGGTTCCCGCGGCGAGCCCGCTGATGCTCAGCGGGCCCTGGTCGGCCAGCGTGCGCAGGGCGCGGGCATGGGTGAGGGAGAGGGCTCCGGGGGTGCGGGTGGCGCGACCGCGCAGGCGGGCGTCGGCGGCACTGAGCCGGTACGCGGCGCGGGCCAGGCGGTCGAGCGCTTGGGCGCGCTCGGGGGTGGGCGGCTGCTCGGCCATGGTCGCTCCTCCGGGCTGGGTTGACAGCCAGCCTAGCTTAAGTACTTAATGGCTAAGTACTTATAGATTAAGTACTTAGACGATTCGCCCCCGACTCAGAGGAGACCGTCATGACCGTCCGTTCGACCGGCCAGAGCTGGGCCCTGGACATCGCCCTCGCCCAGGGCGGATTCGACGCCCTGCACCCCGAGGCCGTCGGCACCATGGAGCAGCTCGGCCACGACCACACCGACTTCGCCAAGGTCTTCGCCCTGGTCCGCAGCGGCGCGATGCTGCCCAAGGCGTGGGCGACCGTCGCCGGCCAGGCCGAGGAGCGCGCCGCCCACCACGAGCGCGGCGGCTTCGCGCAGACCGCCGCCGACCTCTACCTGCGGGCCGCGGTGATGTGGGGCCGCGCCCAGTACTCGATCTTCGACGCGGCCGACCCGCGCAAGGCGGCCCTGCGTGAGCGCGCCGACCACTGCGTGGCCCGCCTCGGCGCGCTGCGGGACGGGCGGGTGCGGCGGGTGGAGCTGGACTTCGAGGGCTCGACGATCCACGCCCTGCTGCACCTGCCCGCCGGCCCCGTGCAGAACGCGCCGGCCGTCATCCTCGGCCCGGGGATGGACATGATCAAGGAGGACTACATCTGGGCGGCCGAGCGGTACTACACCTCCCGCGGGATGGTCGCGCTGTCCGTCGAGGGACCGGGCCAGGGCGAGAGCCGGGCCGGCGGGCTGACCGTCGACCTGACCAACTACGAGCGGGCGATCGGCCGTTACCTCGACCACCTGGCCTCGCTGCCGGAGGTCGACGGGACCAGGATCGGCATGTTCGGCATCTCGATGAGCGGCTACTGGGGCTCCCGGGCCGCCGCCACCGACGGGCGCCTGGCCGCGCTCGCCGCGTTCGAGGCCGTCACGGGCGACTTCGCGACCATCTTCGAGCGCGCCCAGCCGACCTTCAAGAACAACTACATGTACATGGCGGGGTACACCGACGAGGCGGCCTTCGACCGCGACCTCGCCCGGCGGATGCCGCTCGGCGACCTCGTGGCCGACATCGCCTGCCCGGTGCTGTACGGCATCGGCGAGTTCGACGAGCTCACCGATCTGGGCCAGGCGATCGAGAGCTTCGAGCGGATCCGGGCGCCGAAGGAACTCCGGGTCTACGAGGACGAGTTCCACCCGCTCGGCGGCGTGGCCGCCGAGGCCTTCCGGTTCGGGGCCGAGTGGCTGGAGCGCGCCCTCGCCGGCGAGTTCGCCGAGCCGGGCCGCGACGTGCGCCACTACGTCCACCGCGACGGCCGCACCACCGACGGCAGCGCCGACCCCACCTGGTGGCGCGGGGCGGCCCCGACCGGGCTGGCCGCCGTCCGGCGGGCGTGAGGCCTGGCGGACACCCCGGGGCGGCCCGGTCCCGTCGGCGACCGGCGCCCCTCCGGTCGCCGACGCCGCACCGCCGACGACCGGCCCCCCCGCGACAAGGACCGGAGGAGGTCTACTGGTCAGGCTCCTGCGGGTCGACGCCGGTGCGGGCCCCCTGGGAGTAGCCGCCGGACGGCCGCCCCGACGGGCCCTGGGGGCCGTGATCGCGCCGGTGCTCGGACGGCCCCTGGTCCTCCCCGCGCGGCCCCTTGCTCTCCACCGTCTGCCCGGGTACCCCCTGCTTCTCCTCCTTCGAAGGCTCGCGCCCCGGGCCGGGCTCGGGAGCGTACTCGTCGGGGTGGAAGGAGCGGTGCGCGCTGTCGTTGGGCTGCTGCTCCTCCGCGTCGATGTCACCCGACCAACCGTGCTGCGCACCCTCGTGGCGGCTGGCCTGGCCCTCGTCCATGGACTCGTGCGTGCCGGGTTTCCTGGAAGTCATGACCGAACGTCCTCACGTGCGGGGCTGTGTCCCCCACGCGCCTGTCCACCTCACGGTCGGCGACACCCCGCGCCGGGACCCGTTTCGTACCGGGGCGTGGACGGCCGAGGTATCAGGCCGGGATCAGGCCGGTGCCAGGCCACGGTCAGGCCGGTCAGGCCGCTGTCAGGTCTGCCAGGCCGCTGT
Organism: Kitasatospora sp. NPDC053308; assembly: GCF_055585785.1. NCBI lineage: Bacteria > Bacillati > Actinomycetota > Actinomycetes > Kitasatosporales > Streptomycetaceae > Kitasatospora > Kitasatospora sp. NPDC053308. Next base: position 409,203 of record NZ_JBVJJY010000004.1, read on the forward strand.
CGGGCCGGTCAGCCGCGGGGCGCCACGGTCATCAGCGGGTGGAAGTGGGCCAGTTCGGCGGGTTCGTCCACCGGGGCGCCGTCCGCCTCGATCCAGGCGTGGGCGCGGAACGGCTCCGTGCGCACCCCGGTGCGCCAGGTCGGCCAGGTCCCCCGGGCCCGGCACAGCAGGGCCGCGGCGATGGACCGCTGCAGGCAGCCCTGGCCGGCGCAGCGCATGCTCAGCGCGACCACCTGCTGCCGGGCGGCCAGCGCCTCCCCGGTGGTGGCCGGGCGGGCGCCGCCCCGCAGGCGCAGCATCAGGCGGCGGATCCTGGCCGGCGGCATCCGCTCGATCAGCCGGGCGGCGGCGATCGCCGCGAGCACGGCCGGGCGCCGGTGCCACGGCGGCCGGCCCGCCCCGGCGGCGTGACCGTGCAGGCTCATCCGCGCGCCCCGGGGCGGCCGGCGGGGATGGGCGTCCCGGCCGCGGACCGGCGCCGGGCGCTCATCCGGTGACCAGCCCGGCGGTGCGCAGGCTGCCCAGCAGGGCGGCGACGTCGCTGCGGGCCTGGTCGGCGGTGACGGGGTAGCGGCCGCTGAGGTCGGTGGCGATCTCGTCGGCGGTCCGGTCGTCGAGGAGGGACTGCAGGATGTGCAGTCCGGTGCGGTTGAGCTGGAAGTAGCGGCCGGAGCGCTCGTCCAGCACCACGGCGCCACTGCCGGTCGGGGTGAGGGTCACATCGGGGCGCAGTTCCACGGACATGCGGTCTCCTCCTCGGGGGTTTCCGTGGCGGGTGGTCAGGAGGCGGTGTGCGCGGCCTCGTGGGCGCGCAGCCAGTGCTCGCAGGCGAGGGTGGCGTCGAGTGCCGCGTACGGGGTGCCGGGCGGGTAGAGCCCGAGGCAGGCCCGGCGCAGCGCGTCGGGGTCGATGAGGCCCGCCCGGGCGAGGGTGCTGTCCTCGGTGAGGGCGGCGAGTTCGGCGCGGTGGCGGGCCAGGCCCTGGTGGGCGTCGGGGCTGAAGTCGCCCTTGCCGGTGCGGCGCAGGAGCTCCGCCGGGACGTCCTGGGCCACGGCGGCGGTGAGCAGCGGCTTGTACGCGAAGGGGGTGCCGCGCTGGGCGGGTTCGGCGGCCAGGCAGGCGTCGAGGACCCGGTCGTCCAGGAACGGCACGCTGTACGGGGTGCCGGCGGCGGCGGTGGCCTCGGTCAGCTGGCGCATCGCGGCCGCGCTGTGGCGGACCATGAACAGTGTCTGGTGCTGGGCGTGTTCGGGCGCGAGGGGTGCGGCGTCGGCCTGCGCGACGCTGCGCAGCCGCTCGCGCAGGAGGTCGGCGACCTGCGGGCTGACCCAGGGGGCGAGGCGGGGTTCGGGCCCCCAGCCGAGGAGTTGGGTGGTCGGCGGGGCGGCGTGGGTGAGGCGGTCGGCGGCGTGGGTGAGCCAGGCGTGGTAGGGGCGGGTGTCGGCGAGGGCGCGCAGGGCGGCGGGCAGGCCCCAGCGCAGCCGGGCCCGGTGGCCGCGCAGGTGGCGCAGCGCGGTGGCCGGCTGGTGGGTGGTCAGCGTACGCAGGTACGAGGGCAGTGCCTGGAGGACCTCGTCGCCGCCCTCCCCGCTGAGGCGCAGGCGGGCGCCGTGGGCCGCGAGGCGGCGGGCGACGGCCTCGTCGCGGGCCCGGGTGCGGGTCCAGGGCAGCGGTTCGTCGCCCTGCGGTCCCGCCGTGCCGACGTCGGCGAACATCGCGGGCAGGTCCTCGGGCGCCAGCAGGAGCCGCCGGCCGGGGAGGTGGCGGGCGGCGCGCTCGGCCCAGGCGGCGTCGTCGTGGTGCGGGTCGGTGGAGCCGAGGGTGACGGTGAGCAGCTCGGCGGGGCCCCGGGCGGCCAGGAAGCACAGCGGGGTGGAGTCCAGGCCGCCGGACAGGTCGGCGGCGACGACCCCGCCGGTGCGGGTGCGGGCGTCGACGGCGCGGCGCAGCGCGTGGCCGAGCGCGGCCGCGGCCTCGGCCGGCGGGCGGTCGGGGGCGGGCGGCTGCCAGTGGACGAGCGTGCGGGCGGGGCGGCCGGGGGTGAGGACGGCCGCGTGGTGCGGGGGCACCGGGCTGATGCCGGGCCACAGGGGCAGCGTGTCGAGGGGGTGGGGAAGCGGGTGGGCGAGCCGCAGGGCGAGCCGGTCGAGGGAGGGCGTGCGGCCGGTGAGCGCGGCGAGGGTGTCGGCCCGGTCCGCCAGGAGCGGCGTGCCGTCGAGTTCGGCCAGGTGCAGGCGGCGCAGCCCGGACAGTGAGCCCCGGGCGAGGACCGTGCCGCGCACGGAGGCGACGAGGTGGAAGCAGCCCGCCAGCTCCCGGGCGAGGGTCAGCACGTCGTAGGGGTCGCGGATCCGCTCGGCGCGGCGCAGCAGCCGGTGGTGGTCGGTGCCGACGGTGCCGAACACGGCGAGGGCGACCGGCCCGGCCTGTACGGTCAGCGGTTCCTCGTCGGCCGGCCAGGCGCCGATGATCCAGGGGCGTCCGCCGGGGTGGGGCAGGACACGGCACTCGGCCGTGACCTGCCCCGCGGCCACCGCGGACGCGGCTTCGGTATCCGGAAGGACCACGAACCAGGTCCTGCGGTGACCGCTCATCGGACGGCCCCTCAGATGAGGTAGAAGCCGTGACCGTCGAAGACGTCGCCGATCAGGAAGCCCTGGGTGAGGGCGGCGAAGTCACCGAGCTCGACCAGCATCGGGGTCTCGTACACGTCGGACATGACGGTTTCCTCTCGTTCGACTGCTCAGGTGGACGGGAGTGCGTGCCGGCGACGACCACTCTTCCGGCCCGTCCGCTTCCCGGGCAACCGGGTCCCGGTGCTTTGACCGAAAGTCGGTGACGCTCCGCTACCGGGCGGATCCGCGGTGCGATCGGACGGAAGGGGCGGGTGGTACGGGGCATGCCACCGGGGTACTGGTCGGGTCCCATCCGTCGCGGCTCCACCAGGCTGCGTATACGCACCGCGTACGCCCCCCGCGGGCTCCCGCCCGCCGGCTCCCCGGGCACGGCGATTTCCGGACCGGCCGGAGCGCGGGGGCGCACGGCGGCCGCATGCCGCCTGTGGCGCCTGCCCCTGCGCGCGGTCCGGACCACGGGGCGCGCGGGCGGGGGCCCGTCCTCCGGGTGCGCCGGCGGGCCCGCGGACCGTGCGCCCGGATCCTGTCCGGCGGATCCCGTCGGCTCGGTACCCCCACGTCTCGGTGCCCCCACGTCGCGCCCGGTCGGGCTTGCGGCCGAGTCGGCCCCCGTCCTGGACGTACCCGGACGATTCGGGCGTGCGTCCAGGCGGGATGCGACGTGGGGGCACCTCCCGGCCGAAGGCCGGGGGAGTCACGCGCCCGGCAGCATCCGCCGGACAGGGCCCTGTGCCGGGCCCGCGGCGGCCGCCGGGCCGCACGGGGGCCGGCCGCGCGCCGCGGGGGTCACGGCCGCCCGTGGCGGAACCGGGCGGTGAGGTCCTCGGGGTCGACGATCGGCGCCGGGTAGTCCCCGGCGAGGAGCCAGGGGCGGTGGATGGACGGCCCCGGCAGGTGGGCGAGTTCGGGCACCCAGCGGCGGACGTAGGCGCCGTCCGGGTCGTAGCGGTCGGCCTGGCGCAGCGGGTTGAGGACGCGGTTGGGGCGGGTGTCGGTGCCGGTGCCGGCGACCCACTGCCAGTTGAGCTGGTTGTTGGCGACGTCGCCGTCGACGAGCAGGGAGAGGAAGTGGGCGGCGCCGATCCGCCAGTCCAGGTAGAGGGTCTTGGCGAGGAAGCTCGCCGTCAGCAGCCGGGCCCGGTTGTGCATCCAGCCTTCCTCGGCGAGCTGGCGCATCCCGGCGTCGATGATCGGGTAGCCCGTGCGGCCCTGGCGCCAGGCTTCGGCCTCGCGCTCGTCGTGGTGCCAGCGGTCGTCCCGGCTGCGGTAGTCGCGGTGCGCGGCGTCGGGGCGGGCGGCGAGCACCTGGTGGTGGAAGTCGCGCCAGGCGAGTTGCCGGACGAAGGCCTCCGCGCCGGGGCCGCCGTGCCGCAGGGCGCGGGCGGTCAGCTCGGTGGCCGAGAGGCAGCCGAAGTGCAGGTAGGGGGAGAGCCGGGAGGTGTCGTCGGCCGCCAGGTCGTCGTGGACGTCGGCGTACGCGGCGACGTCCCAGCGGCGCCACCGCTCACGGGCCGCGCTCTCGCCGCCGCGCGGCAGGGAGGGGGAGAAGGGGCCGCTGATCACGAGGTTCTCGCCGCCGATCCCGTCCGGGGTGCGGATCGTCCGGGGCGCGCCGAGCACGGTGCGGTGCGGGGCCTGCTGCCAGGCGCGGTGGTACGGGGTGAAGACGGCGTAGTGGTCGCGCCCGGCGGGGGCGATCCGCCCGGGCGGCACGACGGTCACGGAGGCGTCGTGGACGTGCAGCCGGTCGCCGAACAGGCCCCGCAGGGCCGCCTCGCGCCGCCGGGCGTAGCCGCTGACCCCGGCGGCGACGTGCACCGTCCCGGCGCCGGCCTCGGCGGCGACCTTGGCCGTCTGCTCGGCGGTCGCGCCCCGGCGGACGATGAGCCGGGAGCCGACCCGGCGCAGCGAGGCGTCCAGGTCGGCGAGGCAGTCGGCGAGGAAGGCCAGCCGGTTGGGGGCGGCGAAGCCGGCCGCCTCGACGGCCGGGTCGAGGACGAACAGCGGCACGACCTGGTCGGCGGCGGTGCGGGCGGCGTGCAGCACGGGGTTGTCGTGCAGGCGCAGGTCCTGGGTGAACAGGGCGATCGAGACGGTCACGGGTGGTGCCTCGCAGGTGGTGCGGTCGGGTGTGCGGGGTGTCGGCGCGGTGGCAGGGGGATGAAGCCGCTGGTGCGGGCGGCGTAGGCGGCCCAGCCCGGCCGTTGGGCGCCGAGCTGACGCTCCAGCATCGGCTTTCCGCTGCCGAAGGCGAGCAGCCAGGTCATCACGAGGGGGCTGAGGACGAAGGCCCATCCGATGGGCGTGTCGGCGGCGAGCAGGAAGAGGCCCCACCAGACGCAGGCGTCGCCGAAGTAGTTGGGGTGGCGGGTGTAGCGCCACAGGCCGCGGTCCATGATCCGGCCGCGGTTGGCGGGGTCGGCCTTGAAGCGGGCGAGCTGCCAGTCCCCCACGGCTTCGAAGAACAGGCCGACCGCCCACAGTGCGGTGCCCGCCCAGGCGAGCGGGCCGGGCGGGTGGGGCAGGTACTGGGCGGCTTGGACGGGGAGCGAGACGAACCAGACGAGGGCCGCCTGGAGCAGGTAGACGATCCGCAGGGCGTACCGGGTGCGGGCGGGGCCCTCGGGGGCGCGGGCGAGCATCCGGGCGTAGCGCGGGTCCTCGGGGGCGCCGCGGGCGCGCCACCAGATGTGCCCGGACAGCCGCAGGCCCCAGACGGTGACGAGGACGGTCGCCAGCAGCCGGCGTCCGGGATCCCCGTGGCCGTCCGAGAGCGCGTAGCCGGTCAGCGCGACGGCGGTGAACGCGAGCCCCCAGGCGACGTCCACGCCCCGGTGGCGCCCGGCGCGCACGCCCACCGCGAAGGCGGCGAGGAGCACGGCGAGGGCGACGGCGGCGGTGACCGCGAGGTTGACGGCGAAGGCGGCGGCGTTCACGCCGCCACCTCGTCGCGGGTGAGGAGGATCTGGTGGACGTCGAGGTATCCGGTGCGGAACCCGGCCTCGGAGTAGGCGAGGTACAGCTCCCACATGCGCTGGAAGACTCGGTCGAAGCCGAGGGCGGCGACCTGCGGCGACTGTTCGGTGAAGCGTTCGCGCCACAGGCGCAGGGTCTCGGCGTAGTGCGGCCCGAAGGCGTCGGCGCGGGTGAGCCGCAGGCGGGTGTGGCGGGTGGCGGTCTCGTCGATCGCCCGCACGGAGGGGATCAGGCCGCCGGGGAAGATGTACTTGAGGATCCAGGTGTAGGTGCGGCTGCTGGCGAGCATCCGGTCGTGGGGCATGGTGATCGCCTGCAGGGCGACGCGCCCGCCGGGCGCGAGGACCCGGTCCAGCGTGCGGAAGTAGTCCGGCCAGAACGGCCGTCCGACGGCTTCGATCATCTCCACGCTGACCACGGCGTCGTACCGGCCCTCGGCGGCGCGGTAGTCGCAGAGCCGGACCTCGGCCCGCTCCGCGTGCCCGGCGTCGGCGATCCGGTGCCGGGCGAGGGCCAGCTGTTCCTCGGAGAGGGTCAGGCTGACGACGTGGGCGCCGCGCGCGGCGGCGCGCAGGGCGAGTTCGCCCCAGCCGGTGCCGATCTCCAGCAGCCGGGTGCCGGGGCCGACGCGGGCCAGGTCGAGCAGCCGGTCGATCTTGCGGTGCTGGGCGGCCGGCAGGGCCTCGCGGGTGGCGGCCGGTGCGTGGTCGGCGCCGGTCGGGAAGAGCGCCGAGGAGTAGGTCATCGTCGGGTCGAGGAAGAGCGCGAAGAGGTCGTTGGACAGGTCGTAGTGCCGGTGGATGTTGCGCCGGGCGTTCGCCGCCGTGGACAGCTCCTCGTCCGGCGGCCGCTGCACGTAGAGCCGGCGCAGCCACTGGGCGCCGGTGGGCACGAGGGTCTCGGGGGCGGTGGCGAGTGCGGTGAGCAGCGCTACCAGGTCGGGGCTGTCCCAGTCGCCGGCCTGGTAGGACTCCCCGAAGCCGATCAGGCCGCTCTCCCCCACCCGGTGGAGGAAGTCCTGGGGGCGGTGCAGCCGGAGCACCGGTGCGGCGGGCGGGGCGGGCAGCAGGGTGCGGCCGCCGGGGAGTTCGACGCGCAGGCCGCGTCGCGCGGCCACCCGGCGCAGCAGCCGGGCGGCGACGGCCGCGCGCAACGGCACGTCCGGGACCCGGGCGACGTCCGGCCAGCGGGCGGAGTCGACGAGGGGCGCCGGCGTCCCTGCCGGGGGAACCGTGGTCGTCATGGGGCGGACACCTCTTCCGTGGGAACGGGCTGGTCGGCGGGCCGGGGCCGGCCGGCGGCCGGGCAGGGGTGGACGGCGGCCGGGCGGGGGTGGACGGGCAGTCCGCTGAGCCACAGGCGGATGCCCTGGTAGCGGATGTGCAAACTGACGGCCCAGGTGGCGAACGGGTGCCTGAGCACGGCCCGCAGCAGGGTGGCGGGGCGGGCCGGGCGGGCGGTGCCGCGGACGGTGGCGGTGAAGGCGCGCCGGCCCCGGCGCTCCAGGTGGACGGCCAGGTGGAGGCGTTCGCCCGGTTCGGGCAGGACCATCCGGTAGCGGCCGTCGACGGGGAAGAACGGCGAGACGTAGAAGTCCTTGACGCACTCGGCGCGGCCGTCGGGATCGGGCGGCAGCAGGTAGCGGTGCCGGCCGCCGTAGGTGTTGTGGACCTCGGCGACCGTGCACAGCGGCCGCCCGTCCCCGTCGCGGCACCAGTAGACGGTCAGCGGGTTGAACACGTGCCCGAGCGAGCGGGCCTGGGTGAGCATCAGCACCTGCCCGGCGCCGAGCCGCACACCGTGCCCGGCGAGGTAGCGCTCCAGGTCCTCGCGGACGGACGGTGCCCGCCCGGCCGGGTCGAGGGCGTGGTCGCGGGGCAGGAACCGGGCCAGCGGCCGCAGCGGCCAGGGCGGGGCCGGCAGGCGGTCCACGTCGACCAGCCACAGGTAGCCGCGGTGGCGGAAGGTCCGCAGCCGGGGTGTCGGGCGCACGTGCGTGGTGACGGTGTCGTAGAGGACCGCGCCCCACGGTCCGGGCAGGGGGGTCGCGGCGCCCGCGGTCACGGCGCCCGCGCTGCCGGTACGGGCGGTCGCGGAACGGCCGGGGACGGCACGGGGCGTCACGGCGCGTTCACCCCGAGCAGCGCGCGGGCGGCCTCGATGCCGGAGCGGCAGCCGTCCTCGTGGAAGCCCCAGCCGTGGTACGCACCGGCGAACGCGGTGCGGGCGGTGGTGAGTTCGGGCAGCCTGCGCTGGGCGGCGACGGAGTGCGCGGTGTACACCGGGTGCTCGTAGACGGTGCGGGAGACCACCAGGTGGTCGGGGACGGGGTGGTGCCGGTCCTCGTTGAGGGTGACCAGGTAGTCCTCGGCGGTGTCCAGGCGCAGCAGCCGGTTGAGGTGGTAGCTGACCCGTACCCGCTGGGAGGGAGCGGTGCAGTGGGGCATCCGGTAGTTCCACGATCCGCGCGCGGAGCGGGCGCCGGGCAGCACGGACGGGTCGCGGTGCAGGACGGTGGGGTTGCGCGAGTAGGTGAAGGCGCCGAGGACCTCGCGTTCGGCGTCGGTCGGCTCGGCGAGCAGCTTCAGGGCCTGGTCGGCGTGGGTGGCCACGACGACGGCGTCGGCCTCGGTGCGGTGTCCGCCCTCGGAGACCACCGTGACGCCGTCCGGGGAGCGGTGCACCGCGCGCACGGGGGTGGCGCGGTGCACGGTGGCGAGCCGCTCGGCGATCTTCTCGACGTAGGTGCGCGAGCCGCCGACGACGGTGCGCCAGGTGGGCGATCCGGTGACGGAGAGCATGCCGTGGTTGTCGAGGAACGCGAACAGGTAGCGGGCCGGGTAGTCGCCCGCCAGGTCGGGGGCGCAGGACCACACGGCGGAGACGACCGGGGTCATGAAGTGGTTCACGAAGTACCGGGAGAAGCCCTCGGCGGCCAGGAAGTCGCGCAGGCTCGGGTCGCCGGCCGCCGGGTCGCCGGCCGCCGGGTCGGCGAGCAGCCGGCGGGCGAGCCGGTGGAAGCGCGGCACCTCGGCGAGCATCCGCAGGTACCGGCCGCGGACCAGGGCGTCGGGCCGGGCGAACAGGCCGGCCGGTCCCCGCGCCCCGGCGTACTCCAGGCCGCACCCGTCGCAGCGCACGGACATGCTCATCTCGCTGTCCCGGGTGCGGACGCCGAGTTCGGCGAAGAGCCGGACCAGGTGCGGGTAGGTCCGCTCGTTGTGGACCAGGAATCCCGTGTCCAGCGGTAGCGCCCGGCCGTCCGGGGCGCTCGCGTGCTGGGTGTGGGCGTGGCCGCCGAGCCGGCCGTCGGCCTCGAAGAGTTCGACGTCGACCCCGGCCCGGGAGAGCTCGTGGGCGGCGGTGAGGCCGGCGACGCCGGATCCCACCACCGCCACCCGGCGCGGACGCGCGCCGCCGTCCCTCCCGACGGTGGTCCGGGCGGTGGAAACGGTGTCGAACACGGTCACGAGAGCCCCTCCCGACGGGGCCGCGACACGGCCCGCACTGTCTTTGCACCCGATCTTCGGAACGGGGACCGGAGCGGATTGGCCCGGCTTCGCGGGCCGTCGGGACACCGGGACACCGGGGACACCGGGGACACCGGGGACACCGGGACACCGGGGACACCGGGGACACCGGGGACACCGGGGACCGCGGACACCGGGCGCACCGGGGGGCACCGGCGACATCGGGACAGCGACGCACCGAGGGCACCCGGGGCAGCGGGCGCACCGGGAGGCCCGGGACGGCCGTCACCGGCTGGTGCGGAGCCGCGCGGCGATCCGGTGGCGGGGACGGCGAGGCGGACGTCAGTCCGTGACGGCCTGCTCCAGGAGGTCGACGGCGTCCGTGAGGGTGGCGGGGCGGGCGACACCGGCCGGCGGCCGGTTGCGGGCCCAGCCGGGGCCCGCGGCCACCACCACGGCCGCGCCGCGGGAGCCGCTCGGGCCCCACGCGCTGTGGCCGATCCTGCGGACCAGCTCGCGGTCCGCGGTGTGCTGGTCCTGGGACCAGATCATCACGGCCCCCGGGCCGATCCGGTGGACGGCGTCCAGCAGGGCCCTGGCCGGGACGGCCGCGCCCAGCATGCGGAACGGGACGGCGCGCTCCGCCAGGGCCGCGGCCGTGGCTTCGAGCGGCAGGGTGTGCAGTTCGAGGGGCGTCGCCGCCAGGAGGACGGGCCTCACCCGACGGGCGGTCACCGCGCCGTCCGCCACGCCGCGCAGGGCGCTGGAGACGTGCCAGGACAGCAGGTGCTCGACCTCGACGTACTGCTCGCCGTCCGCCGCCCACTTGCGGCCGGCGGCGCGGAGGGCGGGCATCATGACCTCCGTCCACGCGTCGATCACCCCGAGCGCGTCCACCGCTTCGCGCAGGATCCCGGCGACCTCCGGCGCGTCCAGCCGCACCGCCGCCCGGGCCAGGCCCCGGCATTCGGGGCGCACCGTCCCGACGCGCAGGTTGCGGCTTCCGCCCGGGGCGCGAACGGGCCGGTCGTCGCCCTGCGGGCCCGTCGGCGGCTCGGGCGCGGCGGGCGGCGGGCCGTCCTCGCGCACGGACGCGTCGCGCTCCGCCAGGGCGGCCCGGGCGGCCTCGCCCGGGGGCACCCCGCGGGCCGTCAGCCGGCACATCGTCTCCAGGACGGCGATGTCCCGGGGGGTCCAGCGGCGGTGGTGGCCGGCCACCCGGTGGGCGGGGCCGATGCCGTAGCGGCGTTCCCAGGACCGGACGGTGGTGGGCGACACGCCCAGGCGCTGGGCCACCCCGCCGGTCGAGAGCCCGGCCTCGTCCGCCGGGTCGGGCGTCGAGCCGGGCGCGGGGGCGGGCGCCGGGCCGGGGGACGGGGCCGTTCCGCCGGACCGCGCCCCGGGCGGCGGTCCCGCGCCGAGGCGGGCCGATGAGGTCACCATCCTGCGATCCTTCCCGCGGCGAACCCCGTGTCGCCACCGCTGTCGAACACCCGGACCGCCTGCGTCAGGCGCCCCGGCTTCGGCGGGGGACGGTCGCCCTCCCGGTCGAAGCCGGCCCTGAGCCGGAGGAGGCCGTCGCGGATCCGGGTCTTGACGGTACCCAGCGGCACGCCCGTCCGGTTCGCGATCTCCCGGTGCGAGTACCCGCCGTAGTACGCCAGCACCACGGCCTCGCGCTGCACCGAGCTCAGGTCCGCGAGCGCGGACCTGACCCGCAGCCGGTCGAGCGCGCGGACCGCCTCCTCCTCCGGCGACTCGCTCCGCTGGGGCTCCCGGGCGAGGACCCGGTGGTCGCGCTCGGCGGCCGCCCGGGCGGAGCGTACCCGGTCCACCGCGCGGTGGTGCGCGATGGTCAGCACCCAGGTCAGCACCGACCCGCGTTCCGGCCGGTAGGCCCCGGCGGCGCGCCAGACCTCCAGGAGGACTTCCTGGGCGACCTCCTCGGCGTGCGCCGGGCTGCGCAGCGTCCGCAGCGCGACGCCGTACACCGGTGCGGCCACCGCGCGGTACAGCTCCTCGAAGGCGCGTTCGTCGCCGCGCGCCGACAGCTCCAGGAGGTGGCGCAGCTCCGAGGGCGTCGGCGCGGGGCCGGCGGCGGGAGCTGACTCGGGAGGGGATTGCACGAGCGGGGTCACGGGCCCACCGTGCAGCGATTGTGCACGCGGGGCACACTTGCAGCGTTTGCGCAGCGGTTCGTTCAGGCGTTGACGCGAGGATGACCGGCGGCGATGACCAGGGCGCCCGGCAAACGCTGCGGCACCGCTGCGACTCCCCCCGGCCCGCCGCGCCGCGCGAACCTGGGCAGAGGGCGCGTTCCACCGCGCCCACCCGGCCCCGAGGAACGGAGCGGACCATGGAACGGCACGACGACCCGCCCCCGACCGCTCCGGGCCCGACCGGCGGGGCGGCACGGCCCGTCCGGCCCGGACGACCGGCATGAGCGGGCCGCGCCCGCACTGGCTGTTCGGCGACCAGCTCGGGCCGCACTTCCTGGCCCCCGGGGAGGAAGGCCCGGATCCGGACGCGCCGGTGGTCATGATCGAGGCCCGTTCCGTGCTGCGCCGACGGCGCTTCCACCGGGCCAAGGCGCACCTGGTCCTGTCCGCGATGCGCCACGCCGCGGACGCCCTCGGGGACCGGGTGCGGTACGTGCAGGCCGACACCTACCGGGAGGGCCTGGCCCGGGCCGTGGGTCGGCGCGGGGTGACGGTCCGCCACCCGACGTCGCGCGCGGCCCTCGCACTGGTCGACGCCCTCCCCCGGGTCACGGTCCTGCCGCCGCGCGGCTTCCTCGTCCCCTTCGCCGACTTCCGCCGCTGGGCCGGCGAGCCCGGCGAACGCCGCCTGCTGCTGGAGGACTTCTACCGCCGGGTGCGCCGCGCCGAGCACCTGCTGCTGGAACCGGACGGCAGCCCCGCCGGCGGCCGTTGGAACCTCGACCGGGACAACCGCGAACCCCCGCCCAGGGGCGCCGCCACCCTGCCGGTCCCACCGCCCTTCGCACCCGAGGAGGACGGCATCGACGAGCGCGTCCGGGCCGACCTGGACCGCTGGGAACGCGCCGGCGAGGTCACGTTCGTCGGCCGGGACGGCCCGCGCCGCTTCGCCGCCACCCGGCCGGAGGCCGAACGGGCGCTCGCCCACTTCGTCGCCCACCGCCTGGCCGACTTCGGCCGCTACGAGGACGCCATGCTGCACGCCGACCCGTGGATGGCCCACAGCGCGCTCTCCGTCCCGCTCAACCTCGGCCTGCTCGACCCCGGCGAGTGCGTGCGCGCCGCCGAGGCCGCGTACCGGGCCGGGCGGGTGCCGCTCAACAGCGCCGAGGGCTTCGTGCGGCAGGTCGCCGGCTGGCGCGAGTACGTCTGGCAGCTCTACTGGCACCTGGGCGAGGACTACCGCGACGCCAACCACCTCGGCCACCACGAGCCGCTGCCCGCCTGGTTCCGCGACCTCGACGCCGACGCCGTCACCGCCCGCTGCCTGGCCCGCGTCCTCGCCGAGGTCCGCGACCACGGCTGGGTCCACCACGTCCCGCGGCTGATGGTGCTCGGCAACTGGGCCCTGCAGCACGGCTGGGACCCGCGTGAGCTCACCGACTGGTTCCACCGGTGCTTCGTCGACGGCTACGACTGGGTGATGACCGCCAACGTCGTCGGCATGTCCCAGTTCGCCGACGGAGGACTGATCACCACCAAGCCCTACGCGGCGGGCGGTGCCTACCTCCACCGGATGGGCGACCACTGCGGCCCGTGCCGCTACCGGCCCACCGAACGCCTCGGCGACCGGGCCTGCCCGTTCACCACCGGCTACTGGGCCTTCGTCCACCGCCACCGCGACCTGCTCGCCGCCAACCACCGCACCGCCCGCGCCGCCGCCGGCCTGCGCCGCCTGACCGGCCTGCCCGAGGTCCTGGCCGCCGAACGCGCCCGCGGCCAGGCGCCCCCGTGACCCGGCGCCGCCCGCATCCGGCCGCCTGGCGGCAGCCTGACGGCAGCCGACCGTGGCCCGACGTCATCCGGACGGCGTAACCCGGCCTCCGACGGCGGCCGAGCGACGCCGCCGCTCGGGTGCGGAAAAGCCGAACCCCGGGAGAATCGGGGGGTGGGGGCGGCCCCGGCTGCGCCGCAGGCGCCTACGTGAGAGGACCATGCCATGCCCGACTTCCACCCGAAGCACGACCACCTGATCGTCAAGCCGCTCGGCGGGGCGGCCCCGCAGGACCCGGACCGGTGGAAGGGCGAGGTGGTCGCGGTGGGGCCCGGCCGGCCCCTGGAGAGCGGCAAGCCGCACCCGGTGGACGTCAAGGTCGGCGAGCGGATCCTCTTCAACCTGCGTGCCGGATCGCAGTTCGAGGCGGACGGGGAGCAGTACGTCGAACTCCCCGAGGACGAGGTCCTCGCGCTCTCCGCCGAGTAGCCGAGCAGCCGAGCCGCCGAGCCGCCGAGCCGGGGAACAGCGGCCCGGGAGCACGGACGCGCCGCGACCCGACAACCCGAGACCCCGAGCCCCCGACACCCCTGGGAGATTCCCGCCATGACCGCACAGGCACCGGCCCGGATCGGCGTCACCGGCCTGGCCGTGATGGGCCGCAACCTGGCCCGGAACTTCGCCCGCCACGGACACCGCGTGGCGGTGCACAACCGCACCTGGGCGCGGACCGCGGCGCTGCTGGAGGAGTTCGGGCACGAGGGCGACTTCGTGGCCGCCGAGACCACCGAGGCGTTCGTCGCGGCACTGGAGCGCCCACGGCTGATCGTGATCATGGTCAAGGCCGGCGCGCCGACCGACGCGGTGATCGACGAACTGGTGCCGCTGCTCGACCGGGGCGACGTCCTGGTGGACGGCGGGAACGCGCACTTCCCCGACACCAGGCGGCGCGAGGCGGCCCTGCGGGAGCGCGGGCTGCACTTCGTGGGCACCGGGATCTCCGGCGGCGAGCAGGGCGCGCTGGAGGGGCCGAGCATCATGCCCGGCGGCACGCCGGAGGCCTACCGGCTCCTGGGGCCGCTGCTGGAGGACATCGCGGCCGAGGTCGACGGCACGCCCTGCTGCACCCACGTCGGGCCGGACGGCGCCGGCCACTTCGTCAAGATGGTCCACAACGGGATCGAGTACGCCGACATGCAGCTCATCGCCGAGGCGTACGACCTGCTGCGGCACGGCGGCGGGATGCAGCCCACCGCGATCGCCGAGGTCTTCCGGGCCTGGAACGGCGGGCGCCTGGAGTCCTACCTGATCGAGATCACCGCCGACATCCTCGCGCACACCGACGCCGCCACCGGCAAGCCCTTCGTCGATGTCGTGCTGGACCAGGCCGAGCAGAAGGGCACCGGCCGCTGGACGGTGCAGAGCGCGCTGGACCTGGGCGTGCCCGTGAGCGGGATCGCCGAGGCCGTCTTCGCCCGCGCGCTCTCCGGCAGCGCGCCGCTGCGGCGGGCCGGCCGGGACCTGCCCGGCCCGACCGAGACCTGGCTCGACAGCGCGGCGGCGGACCGCTTCGCGGAGGACGTCGAACAGGCCCTGTACGCCTCCAAGATGGTGGCCTACGCGCAGGGCTTCCAGCAGATCCAGGCCGGCAGCGCGGAGTACTCCTGGGACATCGACCCCGGCGCGACGGCCACCATCTGGCGCGGCGGCTGCATCATCAGGGCCCGCTTCCTGGACCGGATCCGGGCCGCGTACGAGGCGGACCGGGAACGTGCCACGCTGCTCACCGACGCGCACTTCCGGGAGGCGCTCGACTCCGCGCAGTCGGCCTGGCGGCGGGTCGTCTCGGCGGCGGTCCAGCTGGGCGTGCCCGCCCCCGGCTTCGCCACCGCGCTCGCCTACTACGACGGCCTGCGGGCAGGGCGCCTGCCGGCCGCGCTGGTGCAGGGCCAGCGGGACTTCTTCGGCGCGCACACGTACCGCCGGGTCGACCGGGACGGGACCTTCCACACCCGCTGGGAGCTGCCGGACCGCCCGGAGGAGCAGCGCTGACGGCTGCCCCTCCCGGGGCGGCCGGAGCGCCACGCCCGGCTCCCGTTGCCGCACGGCCGGCTGCCGGGGACACTGAACGCTGTGACCGACGTGCGCGAGATCCTCGACTACCAGACCTTCGGCCGGGCGGTGCGCGAACTCGCGCAGACGATCGCCGACAGCGGCTACGAGCCCGACCTCATCCTGAGCATCGCCCGCGGCGGCGTGTTCGTGGCCGGCGGCCTGGCGTACGCGCTGGACTGCAAGAACGTCCACCTGGTGAACGTCGAGTTCTACACGGGCGTGGGCACCACCCTCGACATGCCCGTCATGCTGGCGCCCGTCCCCCAGGCGGTCGACTTCACCAGCAAGAAGGTCCTGATCGCCGACGACGTGGCCGACACCGGCAAGACGCTGAAGCTGGTGCACGACTTCTGCCTCGACCACGTCGCCGAGGTGCGCTCCGCCGTCATCTACGAGAAGTCGCACTCCCTGGTCCAGTGCGAGTACGTGTGGAAGCGGACCGACGACTGGATCGAGTTCCCGTGGTCGACGGACGGACCGGTCGTCACCCGCCCGGGCCAGGTGCTCGACGCCTGACCGCCCCGGGAGCCGCCGGCCCCGCGGCCGATCCGTCCTCCCGCATGGCAGGATCGGCCGCGTGACCGACTCCTCCGCATGGAACGGCGGCCACCGCCCCGCCCGGTGACGCGGCCCGACGAAGCGCCCGTGGCCACGGGCGCAGCCCCGCCGCCCTCGCACGCCCACCCGGATCCCCGCCAACGACTCCACCCGGGACGCCGAGACGGAGCTGGACGAACGCCTGCTGGCCGCGGCGCTCGACGCCCGTCGCGCGATCCTCGCGGACGCCACCGGAGCCGGGCCCGACTGATGAGCGGTCACGCGGCCTCCGGCGCCGACGCGCCGGGCTCGGTGCCGTCGGCACTCGACGGCCTCGGTCTCCTGTCCCTGACCCGGTGCGCAGGAGGCGCCTCAGCGCTCGGCGGGTCGGTTGAGCCTGCGTCAGGCTCCGGCCGGACCTTGACGGTGGCCGCACCGACCGTCAGGTCGGCGGCGAGGGAGGGCCGCCGGCGGGCCGGGCTGCTCGCCGGGAATCGGAACGCCATCGACGGGGTTGGTCGGGATGAGCCGAGAGTGGAGAGTCATGCGAGCGATACAGGTGTACGAAGTGGGCGGTCCCGAGGTGCTGCAGGAGGCCGAGGTGGACCAGCCGCGGCCGGGTCCGGGTGAGGCGGTCGTGGAGGTCGCCGCATCCGGGGTCAACTTCCTCGACGTCTACCACCGCGAAGGCCGGTACAGCCTTCCGCTGCCCTTCACCCCGGGCACCGAAGGCGCCGGCACGGTCGTCGAAGTGGGGCCCGGTGTCGCCGACGTCGCCGTCGGGGACCGGGTCGGTTGGGTGGAGATACCCGGCTCGTACGCCGAGCGGGCCGTCGTGGACTCCTCCCGGCTGGTGCCGCTGCCCGACGACGTCGACTTCGAGACAGCCGCCGCCGTGCTCCTGCAGGGCATGACCGCGCACTATCTCGTCACCGACGCCTACCCGGTCCGGCGGGGCGACACGGTGCTCGTGCACGCGGCCGCCGGTGGCATGGGGCTGCTCCTGACCCAACTCATCACCCATCTCGGCGGCAGGGTGATCGGCACGACCTCGACCACGGCGAAGGCCGAGCTGGCGAAGCGTGCCGGGGCCGCCGAGGTGATCCTCTCCTCCGCAGTCGACGACCTCGCGGCCGAGGTGCGCCGGCTCAACGGCGGTCAGGGACTGCCCGTCGTCTTCGACGGTGTCGGCGCGCACACCTTCGACGCGAGCCTCGCCAGCCTGCGGACCCGCGGCCATCTCGTGCTCTTCGGCGCGGCCAGTGGTGCCGTGCCTCCGTTCGACCCCATCCGGCTCGCCCACGGCGGTTCGCTGACCCTGATCCGGCCCAGCCTCGGGGACTTCATCGCCGATCGGTCCGAACTGCTCCGACGGGCCGCCGATGTCTTCGAGTGGGTGCGCTCCAAGGCGCTCGAGGTCACCGTGACGGCCCGCTACCCCCTGTCCGAGGCCGCCCGGGCCCACAGCGATCTGGAGGCTCGGCGCACCACCGGCAAGCTGCTCCTCGTACCCGACGCAGCCCCTGTCACGGCGTCGGCCTGAGCACTCGGGCCGCCAGCGCCGTGCAGAGCAGGGAGACCGCCGCCGCCACGGCGATACCCGCCGACGGCCGCACCAGCTCGGCGACCACCCCGGTCAGGCCGGCGGCGATCCCCTGGCAGGACATCAGGCCGGAGGCCGCCAAGCCGAATGCCTGCCCTCGTGATTCGGGGATGGCCCGCCGACAGGCCGAAGGCACGCGTGGGTCGGGAACAGGGACGACCGGCTCCGCCGCCGGCGGCGGACGTTCCCGGTGGGCGCCCTACCCGGTGAAGATGCCGAGGGCGTTGGGGACCGGCCGTTCCAGGCCGTGGTCGAGGTGGTTGCGCACGATCGGATCGCCCGTGCCGGGATCCCGGGCGACGAGGGTGGCGGAGGCGCCGCCGTCCAGGTAGACGCCCTCGGGGCAGCCGAGAGCGGCCACGGTACGGGCGAGTTCCGTCAGGGTCAGTCCGGTGGAGGTGCCCTCGCGCCCGTCCGTGGACAACAGCGTCAGCACCCGCCCACCGGCCGCGAGACCGACCGCGCTGCGCGGTTCGGCGACGGTGGCGTCCAGTCCGGCGAGGGCGTGCCCGTCCCGCAGGAGGCGGTGGGCGCCCAGGGCGAAGGCGAAGGGCACCGGCTCGCTCGACACGAGGCGGTAGTCCACCGCGACCGGCGCCCCGAGGGGCAGGCCGGCGAGCGCGTGGGCACCGGCCTCACGGCCGAGCAGCACGGTGCTCCCGGCCGGGATCGGGCCGGTACCGGGCGTCGCGGCGACGGCCACCACCTGGCCCTGGCGGATCGTCACCTCCGTGGTCTCCGTCGTACACGGCGCCTTTCGTGCCTCGTCGCTCCCGCACGCGGCGCGGGCCCGGGAGACCTCGCCCCAGGCGGGGGTGAACACGCCGATCGAACCGACCGGGAGCGCGTACTGGTTCAGCCCGCCCAGCGGCCAGGATCCGGCCGTCGTCCGCAGTCGGCCCCGCAGCTCCAGGCGTCCGGTCCGCGCCACCCCGTCCACGCCGACTCCGAGCACGTCCTCGACCGTGTCGCCCGGCGGCGGCCGCCAGCCGAACCGCTGCGCCTCCGGGACGGCCGCCTTCAACGCCCGCCCCTGGTACACGGCCGGCCCGGAAGGGGCGCCGGTGGCCGCGACGCCCGGGTGCTGCTCCTCGGTGATGTCGAAGAAGTCCCCGTTCACCGCCGCCACCGCGCCGCGGGCGGCTGCCAACCGGGTCAGCGGCGCGCGGGCGGCCACCGCCCCGGGGAAGAGCAGGTCCGCCCGCACACCTGATGTCCGCAGGTCGGCGCGGACGGCGTACACCCTCGCGGTGCCGCGGGCGGTGCGAACCGTCAGTTCGCGGTACGCCACCCCGGGCGCGAGCGCCTCCCAACCCTCCGCGACCTCGGCCCCGGCGACCCGGGCGGCGACGGCGGCCCCGGCGGCGACGGCGGCCCCGGCGGGCGAGACGAGGGGGCCGACCGGGGGCCAGGGCCGACACCAGGGCGATCACACAGCGCAGGGCAGTTCTCACACCCGTCATGCTGACGGCCGGCCCGCCGGCTCCGCCGGACCGACGTCGGCGCGTCTCGCGCCGGCGGTCGTGTGGTCGTCCGGTCGTGTGGTCGTCACCGTTGTGCGCGGGCCTTCCTGGTCTCGTCACCGTCCTGTCACGCCCGAACGCCCGGGGAACCAACGCCGGAACGGTGGTGTGTACCGGGCAGGTGCCGACGCCGGGTCGGCTGCACTCCATCCTCCGAGGGGGCGTCATGCAGGACACGTGGTACGGAACGAAGGCCCGAAGAGCCGCGGTCGTGGCGGTCTCGGCCGCTGCGGTCGCCCTGCTCGCCACGGCGTGCGGGCCCGGGACCGACGCGCCGTCGGGCGCCGGCGGGACGGCGGCGACGGCGGCACCGACGGTGGCGGCACCGGCGCCGGCCACCACCGCCACGGCCATTCCGGGCGCCACCTCCCCGTTCCCCACCAAGGCCGGCACCCCGTCCGCGGGAGCGGCCGCCTCCGCCGCCTCGTCCGGCGGACCGACGAGCAGCGGCGCGGCGGCGCCGACCTGCGCGCCCGCCGAGTTGAGGGTGGACGCCCACCAGGCCGCGTCGCGCCCCGAGGGCACCGGCCTGGGAGCGGCGATCGTCGCGTTCACCAACGCCTCCACCCACCCGTGCACGCTCCAGGGCTTCCCCACGGTGGCCGGAGCGGCGAACGGTTCCCCGGATCGCAACGCGCCGCTCGCCGTGACCCACACCGGCACCGCCTCCCCCGTCCACCTGGCCCCGGGCGGGAAGGCCTGGCTCAAGCTCACCTTCGTCCAGGTCCAGGGCGAAGCCGACGGCTCCTGCGTCTCCGGAGCCGCCCCGGTCGCCTACCCCACCCTCGTGCTGGGCCTGCCGGGCGGCGCGGGCGCCCACCAAGTGGCCCTGGCCGACGGCCTGTTCGCCGAGTGCGACAACAAGGTGACCACCACCGCACTGCTGGCCACCAGCCCGTCCTGACGGAGCACCCGGCCGGGATCGGCGGTCAGGCCCACCAGGCATGGCCGCCGGGCGAGGGCGGGGAGCTGGACGAAGCCCCCAGGCCGGCCACCGGGTACCGCCGCCGACCGCCCGCCGCCCGCCGCCCGCCGCCCGACCACAGGCCCGCTTCGTCACGCGCGTGTAGGGTGCGCTGTCATGGCCGACGACTGGCGGGACGACAGGATCGGGAGTGCCCTCGACGGCACCAACCCCACGGTGCTCCGGCGACTTGACGCCGGCTTCGCGGTGATCGGCGACGTGCAGTTCCTGCCGGGGTATTCGGTCCTGCTGGTGGACGAGCCCGGTGTGGAGCGGTTGTCCGAACTCCCCCGGAGCAAACGGATGGCGTTCCTGGCGGACATGGACCGCCTGGGCGAGGCGGTGGAGCGGGCCTGCCGCCGGCTGGACCCCGGGTTCCGTCGCGTGAACCTGGAGATCCTCGGCAACACCGACGCTTTCCTGCACGCGCACGTGTGGCCCCGGTTCGCGTGGGAGAGCGCGGATCGCGTCCGTCACCCGGTGTGGCGGTACCCCCCGGAGAACTGGCACGCTCCCGCGACCGCGCTCGGCCCGCAGCACGACACCCTGCGCGAGGCGATCGGTCACGAGCTCGACGTCAGTGCCGGGTACTGACGTCCCCGGGCATGGGCTTCACGAGTGCCTGGGCGATCACCGGCCACCCCGACTCCTTCATCGCGGAGCTGTCCTCCGGGCTGCTGCCCGCCATGGACGCCGACCGGTCGCGGCCGCGCGCCCGGCGGCAGTGGGAGCGGTGGCAGCGGGATCCGCTGCCCGACCACCGGACGTGGTACGGGAGTTCGGGGTCCACGGCGGCGGACGGCACCGCCGTGGAGCCGTTCCTGCGGCTCACCTCGCCGGGGCCGGAGGTGGACGACCTGTGCGCCGGCCTGGTCGATCCGGACTTCTGCGTGATCGACGACGTGTGGGCGGGCCACGAGCCGGGCTAGTCCATGTTCGTCTCGGTCCATTCCAAGGAGTACGCGGTCTCCTCGCTCTTCCACGCCCTCGGGCCGGCGCGCGCCGCCCTGCTGCCGGGCTGGTGCGGCAACTTCCTCCTCACCTCCGCCCAGGTACGCGCAAGCCTGCCGCGGGTGGAGCGGGCCCTCTCCTTCACCGGCGCCGAACGCGCCGCGGCGGAAGCCCGGGACTGGCTGCACTACCCGCCACGGGAGGAGTCCGTCCTCGACGGCCCGCTGCGGCAGTGGCGCGCCGCCGCCGCGACCGGGCTCGGCCTGTGCGCAGTGGCGGTGCACCTGTCGTGACGTGCCTCCGGCCGGGTCCGTCCCCTGCGCGGACCCGGCCGGTGGCCCATCGGGCGGGTGTGGGACGTGGGCGCCGACCGGGTGAGCGGGCGGGTGTGCCTGTCCTGTGCCGTGGGGGTCGAGCCTAGGGAGGGGCGGCTTACCGATGGCTTACCGATCTGTACGCGATCCGTACGCCGTCCGTACGCGGTCGGTACGACGGCGGTGGGCCCGGGCAGGGCGGCGTTCGGGCCGGGCGTGGTGGCGGTGACCCCGGGCAAGGCGGCGGTGAAGCCGAACGGGTGGCGGTGAGGCCGGGCAGGACGGCGGTCAGGACCCGTACGGCGGGCCGTCGCCGGGCCCGGCTATCGGCGTGTCGCTCAGCGCGCGGGCCTCGGCGAGTGCGCGGGCGGCCGAGTCCGGGAGGCCGGCGGCCTGGTAGGCGCGGCCGAGGGTGCGGAGTGCCGCGGCGAGGAACGAGCGCCAGCCCCGGGCGCGCCACACCAGGACGGACTCCTCCAGGTGTGCGATGGCCGACGCGTGGTTCCCGGCGGCGAGGTCCAGTTCGCCCAGGATCCCGAGGGCCTGGGCGAGGTGGTGGCCCAGGTCGAAGCGCCGGGCGATGGCCAGGGCGGCGTCGGCGGTCTCGCGGGCGCGGTCGTCACCGGTGGCCGCGTACACGGTGGCCAGGTAGAGCAGCGAGAACGCCTCCAGGTAGCGGTCGTCGAGGCAGCGGGCCATGGCGAGCGAGCGGGTGAGGAGCTCGCCTGCCCGGTCCACTTGGCCCGCGCGGCCGTGGGCGGCGCCCAGGAACTGGATCGCGGTCGCCTCGAAGCGGGTGTTGCCGATCATCCGGGCCAGCCGGAGGGTCTCGGTGAGGTGCTCGATCGTGCGGTCGAGGTCGGTCTCGCCGTGGGCGATGGCGATGATCTGGTGGGCACGGGCCTGGCCGCCCGGGTGGTCGTGGGCGGTGGCGAGGTCGAGGGCGCGGTGGGCGGCGTCCACGGCTTCCGGTTCGCGGCCCTGGGCGACCAGGCTCCAGGCGACGAGGACGAGGGCGTCGGCGGTCCCGCGCGGCTCCCCCACCAGGTCGAACTGGCGCTGCAGGTGCCGGGCGCGGTCCTCCAGGGCGACCATCGTCTGACTGCCGTCCGGCAGGTCGGAGGTGCTGTGGGAGCCGTCGGCCGGGGTGGTCCAGGTGGTGACCTCGATGAGGCCGCGGGTGAGCACGGCCGTGCCGAGGGCGTCGCCGACCGTCCGGCAGGCCTGCAGGACGACCTGGTGGGTGGTGCGCCAGTCGTCGTACAGGCCGCGGACGTCGCAGTACTTCTCCTGGCAGGCGGCGAGGTCCCAGGCCAGCGGCACCAGGCGCAGGGCGGCGGCCTGCCGGGCGCTCGCGTTCAGGGCCGGCTGCTCGGCGTCGAACCAGGCCGTCGGGTCGTCGAGCAGCGCCGCGGTGACGGCGGACGGCAGCGGGTGGCGGGGCGCGTCGCCGTGGATCGGCGCGAGGCAGGGCCCGGGCACCTGGTCGGCCGCCTGCTCGGCCAGCCAGAGCCAGGCGCCGAAGGCCCGTTCCAGCGCGGCGGTGCGGGCGGCGGGTTCGTCGGCGGCCTCGGCGTGCTCGCGCGCGTAGAGCCGGACGAGGTCGTGGAAGCGGTAGCGCAGGTGCGGCTCCGTGCCGGTCTCCTGGAGGAGCTGGGCGTCGATCAGCTCCTCCAGCTGCCGCTCGGCCTGCTCCGGCGGGATGTCGGCGATCGCGGCCGCGGCCCAGGGGGCAAAGTCGGGTGCGTCGAGCAGGCCGAGCAGCCGGAACATGCGGCGGGTCGGCTCGGACAGCCGGGCGTAGCCGACGGCGAAGCCGGCCCGGACGGCCAGGTTTCCCGCCGCCAGTTCGTCGAGCCGTCGGCGTTCGTCGCGCAGCAGGTGGGCGAGGCGGGCGAGGGTCCAGCGGGGGCGGGCGGCCAGCCGGGCCCCGGCGATGCGGACGGCCAGCGGCATGCCGCCGCACAGGTCGACGATCTGGGCGGCGGCGAACGGTTCGGCGGCGACGCGCTGGTCGCCGAGGATGCGGCGCAGCAGGGTCTGGGCGTGCGGGGCGTCGAGTTCGTGGAGGTCGATGAGGCGGGCGCCGGGCACGGCGGTGAGCGGGGTGCGGCTGGTGACGAGGACGGCGGCGGCGCCGGTCGGTCGGGCCGGGGTGCCCGGGAGCAGGGGGCCGATCTGCTGCTCGTCGGCGGCGTTGTCGAGGAGGACGAGCGTGCGGCGGTCGGCGAGCAGGGTGCGGTACAGCGCGGACCGCTCGTCCAGGGAGGCGGGGATCTCCCGGGGGTCGGCGCCGAGGGCGCGCAGGAAGCCGGCCAGTACGCGGGCGGGGTCGGCGGGAGCCTCGTCCACGCCGCGCAGGTCCGCGTAGAGCCGGCCGTCCGGGTAGTCGGCGGCGGCCCGGTGGGCGGTGTGGACGGCCAGCGCCGTCTTGCCGATGCCGCCCATGCCGGCGATCACCGGCACCCGGCCGGCGGCCAGGGCGTCCAGGACGAGCCGCACCTGCTCGTCACGACCGGTGAAGTCGGTGATGTCCCGCGGGAGCTGGGAGGGCACCCGGGAGGGTCCGGGGGCGGTGCGGGTGCCCTCGCAGTCCTGGGCCAGCAGCGCCAGGAAGACGTTCTGCACCTGCTCACCCGGCTCGATCCCGAGTTCCTCGGACAGCCGTCGGCGCAGCGACTGGAAGCGGCGCAGCGCCTCGGCCGCCCGGCCGTCCGCCGCGAGCAGCTCCAGGAGGGCGGCGTGCAGGGGTTCGTCGTACGGGTGGTCCTCGGCGAGCGCCTCCAGCACGGGGACGACGGCCCGGGGTACTCCCTCGACCCGGGGCACCCCGTCGCCCGCACGTCCTCCGGCGGCCAGGGGCACCCCGGCGCCCGCACGCCGTCCGGGGGCCCAGGGCGCCCCACCGCCCGCACGTCCTCCGGCGGCCAGGGCGGCCTGGGCGAGGTTCAGCGCCGCGGTGCGCACCTCGCCCTCCACGGACGTCACCAGCGGGTCCTCCCGGTTCACCCGCTCCAACCCGGCGAGCACCGGCCCGCGCCGCAGCGCGATCGCGGCGGCCTGGTCCCCGTCGGCGAGGAGCCGGCGGAACCGTCCGAGGTCCACCGCGTCCGGGCCGGTCAGCAGCCGGTACCCCTGCGCGTCGGACTCCAGGGTCACCGTCCCGTCCCCGAACCCGCCGAGCCAGGTGCGCAGCCGCGACATCCCGGTGTGCACCGCGCCCCGCCCGATCCGGTCCGCCTGCTCGGCCCAGACGAGGTCCAGCAGCCGCCCGACGGGCAGCCGCTCGCCCTCCGCGAGCAGCAGGGCCCCGAGCAGCCCGCGCAGCACGGTCGCCCTCGGCAGTGCCTGCGGCACGGAGTCCACGGCGACCGTCAGGGGCCCCAGCAGCCCGAACGTCATCTTCATCCGCTTCAGCCCCCAGAGGTCACGGCTTGACCACGACACTAGTACGGGCACTGATCGGCGGTCTCCGGCCCTCCGCACACGGCCGACGGAAGCGCCCGGCGATCACCGGGTCGCCGGGGGTCGCGGCCGCGACGAGGGCTTCGAGCGGGGCCCGGCAGCGGTACTGGCCGGTGTCGAAGCCACGCTGTTCCACTGATCACGGTCAATCACCGGTCAACCGGCCGTCAGGGATCGGTCAACCCTACGACGCACTCGAACCGATTCGGCGCCGGACCGATCCTTCCCGTACGACCCTGGTTCATCCTCGGTTCACATGCTCATGCAAACCGCGTTCACCTCATCCGCTTAGCTTCATGCCGCCCCGCCGCCGCAAGATCGACGCGGAAGGGCCCCACACCCTGCCCCACCTGACCTGACGTTCGAGGTACCAACCATGCACGCAGTTCCCAGCCGCACCCGGTGGCTCCGCGCCGGCGCCGGCCTGCTCGGCGCGGTCTCGCTGGCGGCCGTCGGCGGCGCGCCCGCGGCCTTCGCGGCCGACGGCCCGCCGACCGCCACCCCGATCAAGCACCTGGTCGTGATCTTCCAGGAGAACGTCTCCTTCGACCACTACTTCGGCACCTACCCGAACGCGGCCAACACCGCCGACGACACGGTGAAGTTCACCGCCAAGCCCGGCACCCCGAAGGTGGACGGCCTCTCCGACCAACTGCTGCACGCGAACCCGAACGGCACCAACCCGAAGCGGCTGAGCCCGTCCCAGGCCGTCACCTGCGACCAGGACCACACCTACAAGGACGAGCAACTCGCCTTCGACGGCGGCAGGATGGACAAGTTCGTCGAGCACACCGACGTCGAGACCTGCAAGGCGCCGATGTTCACCCAGCCCGGCCTGGTGATGGACTACTACGACGGCAACACCGTCACCGGCCTGTGGAACTACGCCCAGCGCTTCGCGATGAGCGACAACTCCTTCGGCACCACCTTCGGCCCGTCCACCCCCGGCGCGCTCAACCTGATCTCCGGCCAGACCCACGGCGGCTACCCCGTCGACCCGAAGACCGGCCAGAAGACCACCGACGCCTACGTGGTCGCCTCCCCGGACGCCAACGGCGTCGGCACCGTCATCAACGACCCGGACCCGGGCTTCGACGAGTGCTCCAACCCGGCGCACAACCAGCTGGTGATGACCGGGAGGAACATCGGCGACCTGCTGAACGACAAGGGCGTCAGCTGGGGCTGGTTCCAGGGCGGCTTCAAGCCCACCGACACCAAGGACGGCAAGGCCGTCTGCGGCGCCGCCCACGCCAACATCGTGGGCGCGTCGCAGACCGACTACAACCCGCACCACGAGCCGTTCCAGTACTACAAGTCCACCGCCAACCCCAAGCACCTCGCGCCCGCCTCGGTGGACGAGATCGGCCACGCCGGCCAGGCCAACCACCAGTACGACCTGACCGACTTCGACGCCGCGCTGCAGCACGGCGACCTGCCCGCCGTCAGCTACCTCAAGGCCGCCAACTACCAGGACGGTCACGCGGGCTACTCCGACCCGCTGGACGAGCAGCACTTCGTCGTGGACACCCTGAACAAGCTCCAGAAGTCCAAGGACTGGGCCTCCACCGCCGTCGTCATCGCCTACGACGACTCGGACGGCTGGTACGACCACAAGTTCGCCGAGCCGGTCAACGGCTCGCGGGACGCCGCCAACGACGGCCTCAGCGGTGCCGGCCAGTGCGGCAAGGACGCCGGCTGGGGCGGCTACGCGGACCGCTGCGGCTACGGCCCCCGCCTGCCGCTGCTGGTGCTCTCCCCGTACGCCAAGGCCGACTTCGTCGACCACACCCTGACCGACCAGTCCTCCGTGCTGCGCTTCGTCGAGGACAACTGGAAGACCGGCCGGATCGGCGACGCCTCCTTCGACGAGCACGCCGGCTCCATCGAGGGCATGTTCGACTTCAAGAACCCGCAGTCGGACACCCTGCTGCTCGACCCGGCCACCGGCCAGCCCGTCGGCGCGGCCACCCCGACCGGCCGGCCCACCGGCGGCGCGACCGCCTCCTCCCCGGTCGGCTCGACCGACGGCTCCGGCACCGGCACCGCCGTCGCGGCGCCCACCGCCGGTGCCTCCGGCCCGGCCCTGGCCGCCACCGGGGCGGACTCCGACACGGTGCCGATCGCGGTCACGGCCGCGGCCCTGCTCGCGGTCGGCGGCGGCGCCGTCTTCCTCGCCCGCCGCAAGCGCGGCCGCCGCGCCTGACGGCTTCCGTCGCCACGCCTGGGCAGGGCGTGCGGCGGGAGGCGTGGCACCGCCGGGTCCGCACTCGATGAGGCTCCGGCGGTGTCCGTGTGCCCGGCTCCCGGCGGTCGGGCGGTGAGGGGTCACGCCGTCAGGCGGTCAGCCAGTCAGGCAGTCAGGCGGTGAGGGGGCGGGCCGCCAGGACGCCATGGACTCGCCCCGGAGCGCCCGCCCACGATCCCGACGAGCGTGACCGGTCCGAGGTGCGTGGGCCCGGGCCTCAGCCGTAGAACAGAGGGAGGCGCACGTCCGCGTTTCGCGTCGGGCGCCAGTTGCCCCTCGTCCCTCGTCCGACGGAGGGCGTCCGGCGGAGGGCGTCCCTCGTCCGGCGGAGGGCGTCCGGCGGAGGGCGTCCCTCGTCCGGCGGAGGACGGAGGACGGAGGGTGGAGGAGGTGGAGCCATGGGCCTGCCCCTGGCGGCCGGGCACGTGCTGGTCCGGCTCGGCGACGGCCCGCAGGAGGCGGCGGAGGCCGTGCTCGACGCCCTGGAGGCCGCCTTCCCCACGCACACCGGGCGCGGGCGGACCCGGATCGGCAACGTCTGGGAGGACCCGCCGACCGTGACGCCGGAGGGCACCCGGGTGGTCGCCGAAGACCAGCCCCACGGCCCTGAGGCCGGCACCGCGCCCGGCCCGTCGGTGGGCCTCTCGCAGACCTTCGACGCGCACCGGGCGGGCGCACCGGTGCCGCCGATCGCCCTCGCGGGCGAGGTCGGCGCCGAACTGCTCGGCCGGCCCGACGACGTGGCGCGGGTCCTGCACGCGCTCGCCGGCCTCGGGCGGGTCGTCGAGGAGGGTCGCGGGGAGCCGGGCCCCCACCTGGCCGTACGGCTGCGCCTCGGGCCGCGCCGCTAGCCGGCGTGTGCGGCGCGACCCGGTGGGTAGGCGCGCGGCGCAGCAGACCGGCTACTCCGCCCGGGGGACATCATGACCGTACAGCGCAAACCAGGCTTCCAGCGCGGCGCCCGTCGCCGCGCGGGCGAGCGTCATGACTTCCCGCACGCGCCGCGGGGCCCCGGCCGGACGGTGCCGCAGCTGCGCCCGCAGGACACCGTCCGCCGGGGCACCGAGCCGGTCACCGCCCGCTCGGATCTGGAGCTGCGACGGGTGCTCTCCCGGGTCTTCCTCGCGCTGTTCGTGTGCGGGGCGGTGGCCTTCGCCGTCCTGGCCGCGCTGGCCGCCCCCGGACCGGCGCCGAACCAGGGCACCTACGCCTTCTTCGCCGCCGTGTGCGCCGGGTTCGCGGCCGTCGCCGCGCTGGACCTGGTGGTGGTCCGGCGGCGGCTGGCCGCAGGGCAGGGACGGCGCCCGCTCACCCGGTCGGCTCACCGGGGGCGGGCCGACCGGCCAGTGCCGCCAGACGCCGACGGGCGGGATTGAGCGAGCGGCCGCGCCGGGGGACGTCCCGCCAGGGATCATCCTCCAGGAGCCGCTCGCCGGTGGCCAGGGTCCAGCGCCGGGCGGTGAGGTCGGGGTCGTCCAGGTCGGCCCAGGACACCGGCGCCGCGACGGGCGCACCCGGCCGGGCCCGTACGGCGTACGGGGCGACGGCGGTCTGCGCGTAGGCGTTGCGCTGGACGTCCAGGTAGAGCCGCCCCCGCCGGGACCGCTTCCTCGCCTCGGTGGTGAGCCGGTCGGGGTGGCGGGTGACCAGCAGGTCGGCGAGTTCGCGGGCGAAGGAGCGGACTTCGTCGAAGCCCTCCCGGCGGTCCAGCGGTACGAGGACGTGCAGGCCGCGCGAGCCGGTGGTCATGACGGCGGACGGCAGCTCCAGTTCGTCCAGCAGCGCGTGCAGCAGCCGGGCGGCCTCGCGGACCGGGGCGAAGTCCTCGCCGGGCGGGTCGAGGTCGAAGACCAGCCGGTCGGGGCGGTCGGCCCGGGAGAGGAAGCGGTGCGGGGTGATCACCGCCTGACCGGCCAGGTAGAGCAGGGTGGCGGTGTCGTCGCAGACCGCGTAGGTGACGGTGCCGTCCTCCTTGGGCAGTTCGACCCGGTGGACCCACTCCGGGAAGTGGCCGGGGACGTCCTTCTGCAGGAAGCCGGAGCGGTCCACACCGTCCGGATGGCGCTCCAGCATCAGCGGTCGGCCGCGCAGCTGCGGCAGCATCCGGCGGGCGACGCTCCGGTAGTACGCGGCCAGGTCCGCCTTGGTGATGCCGTCCGCGGGGAACAGCACCTTGTCCGGCCGGCTCAGCCCGACCGTCCGGCCGCCGACGCGGAGTTCCGCGGTCCTGGTCATCGGCTGCTCCCGGAGGGCTCGTCCGCCCGTCCTCGCGGGGGCGCGGCGCCGGCCGCCCTGGTCTGCTTCAGCGTGTGGCCGCTGCGCACCGAGCGGGCCCGGGCGGGGTCGGGCGCGCCGCCCGATCCCGCGCTCGCGTCGGCGCGCT
This sequence comes from Kitasatospora sp. NPDC053308, assembly GCF_055585785.1. Lineage (NCBI taxonomy): Bacteria > Bacillati > Actinomycetota > Actinomycetes > Kitasatosporales > Streptomycetaceae > Kitasatospora > Kitasatospora sp. NPDC053308. Next base: position 438,318 of record NZ_JBVJJY010000004.1, read on the forward strand.
TGACCAGCAGCCAGGCCTCGCGTTCGCCGCTGCGGCCGTCGCGGATGCGGGTCAGCGCGTAGCCGCCGTGCAGCTTGTGCCCGTGGAGCCGGAAGGAGGCGTGTCCCTCGGCCAGCGCGTCGGCGAAGGCGAGTTCGCGGCCGGAGCGGTCGGTGGAGAGGTTCCGGTAGGTGCCCTCGTCCCAGACGATCACCGTTCCGGCGCCGTACTCCCCCGCGGCGATGACGCCCTCGAACTCGCGGTACTCCAGCGGGTGGTCCTCGGTGGGCATGGCGAGGCGCTTGTCCCGCGGGTCGTGGGACGGGCCCTTGGGAACGGCCCAGGACTTCAGCACGCCGTCGACCTCCAGACGGAAGTCGAAGTGCATCGCCGTCGCGTCGTGGAGCTGCACCACGAAGGAGGGCCGCCGCGTGGACGGCCGTTCGCCGGGCCGCCCCTCGGGCTCGGCCGTCTTCGCGAAGTCCCGTCGGCGGTGGTACTCGGTGAGCTTGTCCTTCACGAGGTGTCCCTTCCCCCGGCGACAACCATCCCACCGGGTCTGGCCCGGTGGCCGTTCCGGAGACCACGGGGTTGCAATGGACTGACCGAGCCCCCAGCGATCCGGAGGTAGTGCCGTGTACGAGATGTGGGCCGAGCACGACCCGGCGGTGTCCCCGCCCGCCGTGGTGTGGCACGTGGTGGCGAAGGACGATGCGACGTCCTCGCTGTGCGGGCGGTTCCTGGAGCCGTCCCAGCGCGTCGTCCCGGCCGGGGACGGCGCGGGCGGGGCCGGGCCGGACCGCTACTGCGATCCGTGCCTGGTCACCGTGCGCGAGGCCCTGGCGGCCAGCGCCCGGTAGCGGTCCGTTACGACTTCCCACGCCCCCTCCACCGCGTCGTCGCGCTCGTCGTCCCTCGGCGGCGGCGTCGTCGTCCCCGTCGTCCTTCGGCGGTTTCGCCGTCCTCGTCGTCCTCGGCGGGAGCACCGCTCCCGCCGAGGACGCCGCGCTCGTGCCGGGCGTAGAGTGCCCGGCACGACACGCTCGCCCGTCACGGCAGCGGTACGGCCGGCAGGCACGGGTGCAGACTGCCGGCCCCCGGGGCCGCGAGGACGGTGGCCACCCCGCCACTGATCTCCACCCGGAGTCCGCCGTCCGCGCTCTCCCAGACGAAGCCTCCGTCGGGTCCCACGGATTGCGTCTGGTGAACGACGACGACGTCCGGTGGAGCGTGGCCGCCGATCGGGCCGGGGAGCGTCACCGCGTAGCGGCGCGTGAGGCTTCTCATGACCGCCTCCTTCTCCCACCCTCTCCCATCGATTCTCCTCCCGCACCAGCCCGCTTGTACACGGCGGGCCTGCCTCTCCCGGGCACCCGGCGGTCACCGCGGGTGACCGGGCAACGGGCGGATCCGGCCCGGCGTTTGCCCCGTCCGGGCGGGGCTACACGCTATCCGGTGGACAGTACGCGGAGGCGATCCCATGACCATCCAGGACACCGGCCGGAACGGCCGCGCCGACCACCAGCGGGCCGGCCGGCGGGAGTCGCCCGAGGAGCGGGCGGACCGGCGCTGGGGCGACCTGCTCCAGGAGGTGCGGGTCGCCCAGACCGGTTCCCAGGTGCTCTTCGGGTTCCTGCTGAGCGTGGTCTTCATGCCCCGGTTCACCCAGCTCTCCGACTTCGACCAGGGGCTGTACGTGGCCACCGTCATCCTGGGCGCGCTCGCCACCGGCTCGCTGACCGCCCCGGTCGCCTACCACCGGATCTTCGCCGGGCACCGACTCAAGCCCCAACTGGTCGACGCCGCCGCCCGGTTGGTGGCGATCGGCCTGATCCTGCTGGCGCTGACCATCGGCTCGGCGCTGCTGCTCCTGCTCCGCGTCGCGACCGACGACTCCGCCGCCTCCGTCTGGATCGCCGCGGCGGTGATGCTCTGGTTCGCAGCCTCCTGGCTGCTGCTCCCGGTCCTGCACCTGCGCCGGCACAACGGGCGGAGCGCCCCGCCGTCCACGGAGCCCGGGCCCGCCGACGCGGAGCGGGCCGCGGGACGCCGCCTGGTGACCGGCCCGCCCACCCGCGACCCACCGAGGTGACCCGGGCACGGACCGCACCCACCGTGAGCGGTGGGTGTACGAAGACGTCCGGCCGGAGAGACGCTGAGGTCAGGACCGCCACCCGGGAGGCTTCCATGGACAGCACGGCCACCATCGCCCGCCGTACGGCAGAGTCCTCGCGGTGAGGAGCCGGTGAGCCCCCGCCCCGAGCGTGGTCGGCCCGGTTCCGCCGGGACGGCCCGTCGCGCCGCGCCGCTCGGCAGTCGCCGCCCCCGGCCGGGCGGGCGGCACGGCGGCCCGTCCCCTTCGACCGGGAGCCGGGTGCCGTCCGCCGGAGGAGTGCCCGCCGGGCTGCGGACGGCCGCCGGGTACGCCTGGCGGCTGGGCGTGCTGGGCATCGGCGCCTACCTGGCCGTGGAGGTCCTCGCCCGGCTCGAACTTCCGGTCATCGCGCTGTTCGTGGCGCTGGTCATCACCTCGGTGCTGCGGCCGGTGGTCGACCTGCTGGCGAAGGCGATGCCGCGCTCGCTGGCCGTCCTGGTCGCCTTCCTCTGCACCATCGTGGTCATCGGCGGGGTCCTGGCCCTGGTCGGCACCACCGTCGCCGACCAGTGGAGCCAACTCACCAACGAGCTGCGCGGCGGCCTCGGCCGGATCGACCGCTGGCTGACCGGCTCGCCCTTCCACCTGCGGCCCGGCACCGTCACCGACCTGCGCACCAAGATCGGCGACTTCATCGCCGCCCACCGCTCGACACTGGTCAACACCGCGCTCAGCGGCGCCGGGCGCGCCGTCGAACTGGTCACCGGGCTCGCGCTCGCGGTGTTCTGCTCGGTGTTCTTCCTGCACTCCGGCGACCGGATGTGGTGCTGGGCGCAGCGGCAGCTGCCGGCCCGCAGCCGTTCGGCCTGGGACGGCGCCGGGCGGGCGGCCTGGGGCACCTTCGCGGGCTACACCCGGGGCGTACTGATCGTGGCGGCGACCAACGCCGTCCTGGTCGGCATCGCCCTGGCGATCCTGCGGGTACCGCTGGTCCTGCCGCTGATGGTGCTGGAGTTCGTGGCGGCGCTGGTCCCGCTGATCGGCTCCCCGATCGCCCTGGCCATCGCCTCCGTGGTCGCCCTGGCGGCGCGCGGACCGGTGGTCGCCCTGCTGGTGCTCGCCCTGATCGTGATCATCGGCCAGATCGAGGGGCACCTGCTGCACCCGCTGGTGCTCGGCTGGTCGGTGCGGATCCATCCGGTGGCCGTCGCCCTGTCGGTGACGGGCGGCGCCGTGCTGGGCGGCGTGCTGGGCGCGGTGGTGGCGGTGCCGGTGGTGTCGGTCGCCTGGGCGGTGATCGGCGAACTGCGCGAACAGCGCGCCCACCGCGGGCCGCGCGGGCGGTCACGGGGGGAGGCCCCGGCGGCGGGCGAGCAGTCGCGCCGCCGTGAGGGCGAGCGTCGGCGCCCAGACCGCGCCGAAGGCGGCCAGGACGAGCGATGAGTGCGCGGTGGCGCTGACCATCAGCAGGCCCAGGGACAGGGCCAGCAGGACGGACAGCACCGCTCCCGGCACCCGGAGGGCCGCTCTCAGCAGACCGCCCAGCACCCAGCGGGGGCCGCGCCGCATGGTGCGCAGCGCGCGGTCCAGTCGGCCGTCCGCCCGCAGGTCCTCCTCGATCTCCGCCAGGATCCGCAACTCCCGGCGCGAGAGCCCCGGCCCGTCCATCGCCGCCACCTCCGGTCCCCGGTGAGGCGGCTGCCCAGCAGGGGGCGGCCGTAACATCCGGCGCGCGGCGGGGGGGCGGCGGTGCCCTGCCCGGCGGTGCCCTGCCCGGCGGGGGCGACTCGGGAGGGGTTCGGCTCGGGGAGGGGTTCGGCTCGGGGAGGGGGTGTGGCCGCGGCCGGGGCCGACTGGCAGGATGCCCATGATCGACTTCAGCGTCATCCCCACCCGACCGAAGGGCCCATCGTGAGCACTCCCAGCAGCATCGTCGTCGAGCGCGCGGACGAGCGGAACCGCTACGAGATCCACGTGGACGGCAAGCTCGCCGGCTTCACCGAGTACCGCGACCACGAGGAGCAGCGGGTCTTCTTCCACACCGAGATCGACGACGCCTTCGCCGGCCAGGGCCTCGCCGGCCGGCTCGTGCAGGACGCGCTGTCCGACGTGCGGGCGGCCCGGAAGCGGATCGTGCCGATCTGCCCGTACGTCGCCAAGTTCCTCACCAAGCACGAGGAGTTCGCCGACCTCACCGACCCGGTCACCCCCGAGGTCAAGGGGTGGCTGCGGACCCGGCTCTCCTGACCGCTTCCGCCGGATCCCGATGCGCGCCGGATCCCGATGCGCGCCGGATCCCGGTGCCCGCGTGCGCGCCCGGCCCGCCCCGGGACGCGCCGTGCCCCCGAAGCCGCCGTGCCCCCGCCGTGCCCCCGCCGGGCGGCTGCTCGGCGGGGGCACGGCGCGGTGTCAGGGCCGGTGCGTCACATGTTGATCATGTGACCGGCGAGGCCGTGGATGGCCTCCTTGACCGCCTCGCCCAGCGTCGGGTGAGCGTGCACGTTGCGGGCGACCTCGTGGACGGTCAGGTCCCACTGCTGGGCCAGCGTCAGCTCCGGCAGCAGCTCGGTGACCTCGGGGCCGATCAGGTGGGCGCCGAGCAGCTCACCGTACTTGTTGTCGCTGATGACCTTGACGAAGCCGATCGGGTGGCCCAGGCCGTGCGCCTTGCCGTTGGCGGTGAACGGGAACTTGGCGACCTTGACGTCGTAGCCCAACTCGCGGGCCTGCGCCTCGGTGTAGCCGAAGGAGGCGATCTGGGGCTGGCAGTAGGTGGCGCGCGGGATCATGGCGAAGTCGACCTCCATGGTCTCCGCCCCGCCGATGGTCTCGGCGGCGATCACGGCCATCGTCTCGGCGGCGTGCGCGAGCATCAGCTTGGCGGTGACGTCGCCGATCGCGTAGATGTGGTCGACGCTGGTGCGGCCGCGGCCGTCCACCGCGATGGCGTTGCGGTCGGTCAGCTTGACGCCGGTGTTCTCCAGGCCGTAGCCGTTGACACGCGGGGCGAAGCCGATCGCCTGGAGCACCTTGTCGGCCTCCAGCACCTTCTGCTCGCCGTCCTTGGTGACGGTGACGCGGACCTTGGCGTTCGGGTCGCTGTCGTCGATCGACTCGACCCGGGTCGAGGTCAGCACCTCGATGCCCAGCTTCCGGTACTGCTTGGCGAGTTCGGTGGAGACCTCGACGTCCTCCAGCGGGACCATGCGGTCGAGGAACTCGACGATGGTGACCTTCACGCCGTAGTTGTGCAGCACGTAGGCGAACTCGACGCCGATCGCGCCGGCACCCGCGATGATGATGCTCTCCGGCAGCTGCTCGGTGAGGATCTGCTCCTCGTAGGTGACCACGCGCTCGCTGAGGCTGGTGCCGGGCAGCAGCCGGGTGGTGGCGCCGGCGGCGATGATGCAGTGGTCGAAGGTGACGACGTCGAAGCCGCCGCCGCTGAGCGCGACCTGGATGGTGTGGTCGTCGACGAAGGTGCCCCAGCCGTCGTACTCGGTGATGCCGTTCTTCTTCATCAGGTAGTGGACGCCCTTGACCCGGCCGTCGGCCACCGAGCGGCTGCGGCGGAACGCCTCGCCGAAGTCGAAGGACACCTGTCCCTCGACCTTGATGCCGAAGGTCTTGGCCTCCTTGGTGAAGATGTGGGCGAGCTCGGCGTTGCGCAGCAGGGCCTTGGAGGGGATGCAGCCGACGTTGAGGCAGACGCCGCCCCAGTACTTGGCCTCGATGACCGCGACCTTCAGGCCCAGCTGGGCCGAGCGGACGGCGGCGGTGTAGCCGCCGGGGCCCGCGCCGAGGACGACGACGTCGTAGTGCGTGCTCATGTTGCTGACTCCTCCGAGGGTGTCACGGTGTCGTGATCTCGGTCCCATGGTGTCAGGACCGCGCTCGACGCACCCACCGGGTCTCGGCGGATGCGCTCCGCGCGGCACCGTACAGGCCCCGGGCCGGATTGTCAGTGGTCTCCGCTACGGTGACGGCACCGGTGCTCACCAGGGGCGATGACACGGGAGTGACGGAGGGAGGGCGCGGTGGTGCGGATGGCACGCGCGGCCTGTCCGCGGGCCGCGGTCACGGTACGGGCGGAGGTCACGGTGCGCGCGGAGGTCACGGTGCGCGCGGAGGTCACGCCGCGGCCGGCGGGTGGGTGGGCCCGCCGCCCGAGGACGGCAGCGGGCCCACCCCGGCGTCAGGCGGTCACCTCGTCGGCGCAGCCGCTCGCGCCGGCCTCGTTGTCCGCGGCGGTCTCGCGCGCAGCGGTCCCGTCGGCGCCGCTGATACCGGTGCCGCTCGCCCCGGCACCCGCCGCGGCCTTCCCGGCCGGCTGCCGGGCCGGTACGGGCCGCTGGAGCGAGGAGAGGTCCCATGCGTAGGTGCCGACGGCGTGGGCGATCACGTCGATGTTGACGTCGAAGGCGTCCATGTCGATGTTGCCCAGGTCGTCGCAGGCCTTGTGGTAGCAGGAGTCGTACGCGCTGCCCGCCGCACCGCCGTAACGCTCCGCCTGCTCGGGGGACTTGACCTTCTCGGCACCGGTGTCCGTGCCGCCCGCCGGGATGCCCGCGTCGATGAACGGACCGTAGTCGGAGCGGCCGTCGAAGGCGGTCGGGTCGTGCGGCAGGCCGAGTCCGTCCAGGTAGCCGGTGATGTCCCGCTCGATCTGGGCCGAGCCCTCGGGGCCCGCGCTGCCGCCGGCGCTGCCGGAGCCGTTGTAGACGAACTGCGCATAGTTGGGAGAGGCGATCATGTCGAAGTTGAGGTAGAGCCGGATCTTCTTCCGATCCGCCTCGGAGAGTGACTTCACGTACGCCTCGGAGCCCTTGAGGCCGAACTCCTCGGCGGACCACCAGGCGAACCTGACCTTGTTCTTCACCGGGTGGACGTTGAGGTTCTCCGCGACCTCGAGGATGCCGGCCGAGCCGGAGCCGTTGTCGTTGATGCCGGGCCCGGCCGGGACGGAGTCGAGGTGCGCGCCGACCATCACGGTGTTGTTCGGATCGCCGCCGCGGGTCTCGGCGATGACGTTCCACGTCTTGCGCGGCTCCATGACGGTGCGCAGGTCGAGGGTCACCCGAACGGGCCCACCGGCGGCGGCCGCGGCCAGGGCTTCCCCGGCGGCCTTGGTGATGCCGCCGGTCGGGACCTTCCCGGCCGTCGGGTCCCCGAGGGTCCCGTTGAGGTCGCCCTCGGCGTTGTTGTAGATCAGCGCCCCGGCCGCGCCCGCGGCCGCCGCGGCGGCCTGCTTCTGGGCGAAGCTGCACCCGCCGCGCCGGATCAGGGCGACCTTGCCGGTGAAGCCGCCGACGGGGTAGTCGGTGGGCGCGCAGCCGGTGGTGGCGCCGACCGGGGCGACCGCCAACTCGGCGGTCAGGCCCGCCTCCGGGGTGCTCGCCGAGTACGTCATGGCGATCACGGGAACGGACTCGGCCTTCGGGGACAGGACGTCGAGGCGCTGGGTGCGGGCCTCGAAGAAGGTGTACTCGAACTCCTGCTTGGACACCTTGAGTCCGGCCTGCCGCGCCCGCTCGTAGACGTACCGCGCGGAGTCCTCGTGCCCCTTCGAACCGGCCACCCGGGTACCGCCGTTGCGGTCGGCGAACCGCTGCAGCGCGGCCAGGGTGTCGCGAGCCGTTTCGGCGTCGCTGGCCTCCACCAGCCGGGCGGCCAGCTTGGCACCCTTGCGCGCCGGGTCCGGATCGGCGGCGGCGCTCCCGGCACCGGTCAGCAGCAGCGGGGTGACGAGTGCGGCGACGGTCAGCGCGACGCCCGTGCCCCGCCGGGCGCGGGCGGTGCGCGGGCGCGGGACCGGGGCGGCTCTGTCGTGCCGGACGGTGCGGTCGTGCCGGGTGGAACGGTCGAGCGGGGTGGTCGAGCGACGGTTGCGCAGCTTCAAGGCGACTCCTTCCGACGGGCCGTGAACTCACGATTTGACAGGACCGGAATCGCCTTGCCAACCCCGCCGCGCCTCCCGCGGGATGCGCGCGGGGGGATGCGCGGTGATATTGGAGGGGTGGGGCCGTCTCGTCCAGGAGTGTGACCGCATGTCCATGATGGATAAGCTCAAGAACCTGCTGAAGGGCCACGAGGAGCAGGCCGACAAGGCCGTCGACAAGGCGGGTGACACCGTCGACGACCGCACTCAGGGCAAGTACAGCGGCCAGGTGGACGCCGCCCAGGAACACATGAAGGACCAGTTCCGCAACGAGCCGCCGCCGCAGTGATCCGGCCGTGAACGACCGGCGGAGCAGGCTGCGGCCCGCTCCGCCCCGGGTCCGTCTCCTCGCCCGTCCTCAAGCCCGGGTCCGGCCGTTGGGCCGGACCCGGGCTTTTCAGCGGCTTCTCAGCGCTCCGGCCGTCCGCGGTCCGTCGCCTCGGCCTCCGCGTCGGCCTCCGGCTCGGAAACCCTGCCCTCGGTGGCGCCGACGCCGCAGTGCTCGCACGGCTGCGGCCCGGGCCGCTCGCGCAGCCGTCCGCACTCCGGGCACACCCGCTCCAGCCAGCAGGCCGGTTCACCGCCTTCGTCCATGCCGACGATGATGCCCCGGCCTTCCCGCACGAGCCAGTAGACACTGTCTACGCCGGACTGGTAGACAGTGTCCATGACTGATCAAGAGCGGGACCTCCGGGCCCGACTGGTGGCCGCCGGCGTCGAACTGGTGGCGACGGGAGGCGTCCAGGCGCTCGGGCTGCGCGAGATCGCCCGCCACGCCGGGGTTTCGCACGGAGCACCCCGCCGCTACTTCCCCACCCACCGCGAGCTGCTGGCCGCCATCGCCCAGCAGGGCTTCGGCAAGCTCACGGACACCATGGCGGGCGCCGACGCCCTGGCCGTCACCACCGGTACGGACGCCCGCGGCCGGCTCGAGGCGCTCGCCCGCGCCTACCTCGGCTTCGCCGCCGCCAACCCCGGCATGTTCGAGCTGATGTTCCGTCACGACCTGCTGGAGGGAAGCGGCGTGGAGCTGCGCCGCACCACCGTGCCCCTGTTCCTCACCTTCGTCGGCCTGGTCGCCGAGGTGCACCCCGACTCCGACGATCCCGCCACCGCCACCGCCGCCCTCTGGTCCAACCTGCACGGCCTCACCCAGCTGCGCACCTGGGGCAGCCTGCGGCTGATCACCGGCAGCGAGGACGTGGAGCCGCTGCTGCGCGCCGCCCTGGACGCCCACCTCGGCCCGGCCGTCCGGTGACGACGCGGCTCCGCGAGCGCCTCGCCCTCCTCGCCGGCATCACCGGCGCCGCCCTGGTCGCCGTCGACGGCACCGTGCTGACCGTCGCCCGGCCCGCCCTCCAGCACGATCTGCACGCCTCCGTCGCCGCCGTCCAGTGGGCCGGCACCGGCTACCTGGTCACCGTCGCCGCCCTGCTGGTCTTCGCCGGCCGCCTCGGCGACCGCTACGGGCACCGGCGGGTCTTCGTCCTCGGCGTGACGGGCTTCGCGCTGAGCTCCGCCGGGATGGTCCTCGCCCCCGGCATCGGCTGGGTGATCGCCCTGCGGGTGGTCCAGGGCGTGGCGGGCGCCCTGCTGCAGCCGGCCACCCTCGGCATGCTGCGCGCCGTCTGGCCCGCCGAGCGGCTGCCCGGCGCGATCGCGGCCCGCACCGCCGCGATCGGGCTCGCGGCGGCCGCCGGGCCCCTGGTCGGCGGGGCGCTCACCGCGCACTTCGGCTGGCGGTCGGTCTTCCTGCTCGGCCTGCTGCCCGCCGCGGCCGCGCTGGGGGCGGCGCTCGCGCTGCCGTCCGCACCGCCGTCGTCCGCCCCGCCCGCGGCCGGGCGGGGTGCGCGGCGCGACGGCCTCGACCTGGCGGGCGCGGCCCTGCTCGCGCTGGCGCTGGCCGGCCTCGTCCAGGCACTGGTCTCGCTGCCGGACAGCGGCTGGTCGGGGCGTACGGCGCTCGGCCTGGCGCTCTCCGGGGCGCTCGCCCTGGTGCTGGCCCGGCACGAGCGGCGCACCGCCCGCCCGCTGCTGCCGCCCGCCCTGCTCCGCTCCCCGGCGCTCGCGCCGCCGCTCGGCGTCCTGCTCGCGGCCTCGGCGGCGCTGCAGGGCACGCTCTTCCCCGCCACCTACTTCCTGCAGGACGTGCTGGGGCTCGACCCGCTGCGGAGCGCCCTGTGGTCGATGCCGCTCGCGGCGGCGATGATCACCACGGCGGCGTCCTCGGCCAGGCTGACGAAACGTCACGGCGAACGGACCGTCGTCCTGGCGGGGATGGCCCTGGTCACCGCGGGCACGCTGCTCACCGCCCGGCTGGGAGCCGGCTCGGGGGCCGTCCCCGTCGCCGCCTGCTTCCTGCTGCTCGGCGCCGGCTTCGGCGCGGTGATGGCCACGGCCACCGCGCTGGTGGTCCGCGGCGCGTCCAGCGCCGAGGCGGGCGTCGCGGGCGGACTGCAGCAGACCGTCATGAACGTCGGCCCCGCGCTGGGCATCGCCCTGGCCACCTCCGCCGTCGGCCGCACCGACCCCGGGGCGGCACTGACGCCCGCGGCGCTGGCCATGGCCGCCGTGGCGGCGGCCGGGACGCTGCTCGCCACCCGACTGCCGGGCCTGACGGCGGAGTTGGAGCACGAGCGGGGACTCGCCGCCCGCCCGTGACGCCGTCGACGGCGCGCCGCCTCGGCGAACACCCGCTGGTGCCGGGCGCGTTCGACCGCCGGCCGCCGCTGCACCGGGCCCGGCGGGGGCTCGCCGACGGGCGGCGGCGCGTCAGGTGACCGGGAGTTCCCGCGCCCCGGCCTCCGTGTCCGCGGCCGCGGCCGGTGGCGGTGGCGGTGGCGCTGCGCCTGCTGTGCCCGCTGTGCCCGCTGTGCCCGCTGTGCCCGCCGGCGCCGCCGCCCAGGTCCGCTGCGCCCGTCGCACCGCGAGCACCCACAGCAGCGCCAGCTGGAGCGCCGCGCCCACCGCCGGGCCGAGCCACACGCCCGGCACGCCGAACGGGCCCGACAGAGCCGCGGAGGTGGCGAGTTGGGCCCCCAGGCCGAGCAGCACGGAGAGCACCAGCGGGCGGCCGACGCCCGTCGCCTGGTGGACGCCGCCGAGGGCCACCACCAGCGCGTACGGGAGGAGGTAGAGCGCCGCCATCCGCAGGAAGCCGACGGACTGCGCCGCCACCGCCCGGTCGTCGGTGAACAGCGCGCTCAGCGGGGCGGCGAACGTCGCCGACAGCCCCGCCGCCACCGCACCGAGCAGCGCGGCGAGGCGTCCGGTGGCCCGGTGCAGCGTGAGCAGCGCTCCGGTCGCCCCCGCGCCGCTGAGACGGGCGGCCTCGATCGCGGCGGCCTGGCGCAGCGCGTAGAAGGCCATGGTGACGACGAGCAGGACCCGGTAGCCGACCCCGTACCCGGCGACGGCCGCGACGCCGAAGCCCGCCACCAAAGCGAGTTGGGCCGTGCCGACGGCCATCCGGGCGGTGAAGTCCAGGCCGAACGGCGCTCCCGCGCGGACGATCCGGACCGCCGCCGCGCGCACTCCCCCGGCCGTCCGGGGCGACTCCGTGCCCAGGTGGCGCCGCTGCCCGCCGCGCAGCCGGCCTCGCTGCCGCAGCCGCAGCGTGACGGCGAAGGCGATCGCGCGCGAGGCGGCCAGCGCGAGCGCCGCGCCCGGGACGCCGAGGGCGGGGAGCGGACCGGCGCCGAGGATGAGCAGCGGGTCGAGGGCGAGCAGCAGCACGTTGGAGAGCAGGGCGATCCGCATCGGCGTGCGGGTGTCGCCCGCGCCCTTGAACAGCTCGTCGGCGACGCGCTGGCCGACGAACAGCGCGAAGGCCGGGAAGGCGACGGTGAAGTACCCGGCGGCGAGCTCGGCCGCGTCGCCGTCCAGGAAGGTGCCCGCCAGCCGGTCACGCAGCAGGAAGCCGGGGACGGCGAGCACGAGGCTGCCCGCGACACAGAGCCACCAGGCGGCGCGGGTGGTCCGGGCGGCCTCCGCGCGGTCCCCGGCGCCGAGGGCGTGCGAGAGCCGGACGCTGGTGCCCGAAGCGACCACCAGGACGAGCCCGAGCAACAGGTTCTCGACGGTGCCGGCCAGCGTGACGGCGGCGACCGCGGCTCCGCCGAGGCCGGACACCCACAGGGTGCCGATCACCGAGGCGACCACCCCGGACAGCAGCTCCGCGTAGACGGGTACGGCCAGCGCCGTGAGCCGGGACAGATGCCCGCGCATGTTTCCTCCCCTGTTGTTCCACCACCCGGCACCGGGACCGAGCCAGGACCGGGGCCGAGACCGGCCCGGCGTGCGAATCGAGTCCGGCGTGCGGATCGGCCCCGGCTGCGGATCGAGTCCCGCGTGCGGATCGGCCCCGGCTGCGGATCGGCAGCGGCTCGGCCAGCAACCTCGAATAGAGATACATCGCTTCGAGGTATATCGGCAAGAGGTAACATGACGGCGCACCGGGCGCACTCCGACAGAAGGGCTTCGACCGTGCTGACCCTCGCGATCCTCGGCTTCCTGTTCGACCAGCCGCTGCACGGCTACGAGCTCAAGTCCCGGATCACCGGCCTGACCGGCCATGTCCGCCCGGTCAGCGACGGAGCGCTCTACCCGGCCATCGCGCGACTGGAGAAGGCCGGCCTGCTGTCCCGCCGCAGCGAGCCCGGCACCGGGGCCGCACCCCGCCAGACCCTCGCGCTCACCGAGGACGGCCGGGCCGAGCTGCTGCGGCGGCTGGCCGACCCGGAGCAGGCCGAGATCACCGACCAGATCCGGTTCTTCACCGTCACCGCCTTCCTGCACCACCTCGCCGACCCGCCCCGGCAGGCCGAGGTCCTCCGCCGCCGGCTCGCCTTCCTGACCGCGCCGAGCAGTTTCTTCTACGACGGGGACGGCCGACCGGTCACCGCCGAGCGGGAACCCAACCCGTTCCGGCGCGGCATGCTGCTCGTCGCCCGGGCTTCCACCGCGGCCGAGCTGGCCTGGCTGGAGGCGACCATCGCGGAGCTGGAACGGTCCGGAGCGCCCGACCGGCCCGAACAGGGCGAACGGGCCGATCGATCCAGGTAACCCCGACGGCGCCACCGGACCGCACGGACCACCGGGCTCGAACGCTCGGGCGGACGAACGGAATCAGGTCCTTCCACACCTGGTTCCAGAGCGGCCCGGCGTGGCTATGATGATCCGCCTCACGTCCTCGGCGTCCCTCCGCGGCGTGATCCGCCACCGCGCCCCGCCGTCCTCCTGGAGGCCGCCGTGCCCCTGTCCGCGACCGCAGCCGCCCGCCCCGCGCCGCTCAAGCGGGACGACATCCCCGGCTGGTTCTTCAGTCTCGACCGGGCCGCCTTCACGCACGTGCTGACCGCCCAGAGCGCGGCCGGCGTCACCGGCGACATCCTGGAACTCGGCAGCTACCTGGGCCGCAGCGCCGTCCTGCTCGGCGACCACCTGCAGCCGGGCGAGCGGCTGACGGTCTGCGACCTGTTCGACTCCGAGGCCGGCGACGAGGACAACGCCGCCGAGATGGCGATGTCCTACCGGAAGACGCTGACCCGCAGCGCCTTCGAGGCGAACTACCTGGCCTTCCACCGCGAGCTCCCCGAGATCGTGCAGGCCCCCACCTCCGTGCTGGCCGACGGCCGGATCCCGGCGGGCAGCTGCCGGTTCGTCCACGTCGACGCCTCCCACCTGTACGAGCACGTCGCCGGGGACATCGCGGTGGCGCGGGCCGCGCTCACCGAGAACGGCCTGGTCGCCCTGGACGACTACCGCTCCGAACACACCCCCGGCGTTTCGGCCGCGGTCTGGGAGGCGGTCTTCACCGCCGGGCTGCGGCCGGTCCTGCTCACCCCGATGAAGTTCTACGGCACCTGGGGCGACGCCGCGGCCGCCCGGCAGGTCCTGCTGGAGCGCGACTGGCAGGCCGAGGGCTACACCGTGGACGACGACACCATCGCGGGGGCGCGGGTGCTGCGCCTCAACTACCGGGTCAAGACCCCGGCCCAGGTCCAGCGCTCCGCCTCCCGCCGACTGGCCCTGGAGCTCCTGCCGCCGGTCGCCACCAAGGCGACCCGCCGGATGCTCCGCACCCTCCGCGAGCGCCGCGCCGCGCCCCCGGTCCCGAGCGCCTGACCCCGACGGCCTCCCGCGCCTGCCCGGCGCTCCCCCCCTCACCCGCTCCGTCTCCGCCCGTCTGCCGCCCGACAGCCTTGGACCGCCCGACGGGCGGGCCGACCCCGCGCCGGTCACCCGGGCAGGCCGCACGGCGTGCCCCCCTCCCGGGCGCGAGGGAGGCCGGGGTCGGCACGGCCGGCATCGGCGGTGCGGCAGCGGATCGCCGCACGGCGCAGGGCCTGTGACCCGGGTGACCGGCACCACCGGGCCCACCGCTCCGCCGACGGCCGTCAACTGCCGTGATCCACCGGACGTCGCGCGCCATCCGACCACCCGGAGCGCCCCGCCGGACGCGATCCGGACGATCGAGTCGGCGCCCGTCCTCCGCACCGTGAAGCGCGCGGGAGCCCTGCTGCCACGGGAGCGCGGGCGAGTCGGGCCCCGGAGCGAAAGAGCATCGAGGGCCGACCTTCGCCGCCGTGCCCGCGCCACCGCGGCCCCTCGCGCTCTCCGGCCTCGAACGATCACGAACCGGGCGCCGCCACGTCGCTTAATTCCTGGACTTGTAGGCCTTTCCTATAGTCGCCCGCCATTCACCCCAAAGAGGGAATCTCCCTTAAAGATTTGCCCACGGAACATTAAAGAGCGCATAGTGATGGCACCTCAGTTTGGTCTAGCAAAGACCAAGTTCAGGCAAAGTCACTCCAGGTGAGGAGAGCGCCTTGTTCCACGGAACCACGACTGCGGACACCCCCGGGCAGCGGCTCCGCGAGGAGATCGCGGGCCCCGGCACCACGCCGCTGATCGGTGTCTACGACATGTACTCGGCCTCGATCGCGGCCGAGCACTACGACGGCATGTTCGTCTCCGGCTTCGGCTTCGCGGCCTCCTACTACGGCCTGCCCGACATCGGTTTCATCGCCTGGCCCGACATGGTCGGCTTCGTCGAACGGCTGCGCGGGGCGTTCCCCCGGCACCATCTCCTGGTCGACATCGACGACGGTTACGTCGATCCCGAGGTCGCCTGCCACGTCGTGCGGAGGCTCGAACGCATCGGCGCCTCGGGCGTGATCCTGGAGGACCAGAAGCGGCCGCGCCGCTGCGGCCACGCGGACGGCAAGCAGGTCCTCCCGCTGGACGAGTACCTGGAGAAGCTGGAGCTGGTTCTCGCCAACCGGACGGACCTCGTGGTGGTCGCCCGCACCGACGCCACCGAGGAGGAGGACATCCTGCGCCGGGCCCGGGCGCTCGCGGCCACGGACGCCGACGTGGTGCTGGTCGACGGCGTGCGCAGCGAGGAGTGGATCCGCCGGATCCGCGCGGCGGTCGGTGACAAGCCGTTGCTGTTCAACCAGATCGCGGGCGGCAAGTCCCCGCGGTTGTCGCTCTCGGAGCTGACGGCCCTCGGGGTGGACGTGGCCATCTACAGCACGCCCTGCCTGTTCGCGGCGCACCGGGCGATGGAGGAGGCGCTGGCCGGGTTGAAGGTCTCCGACGGGCGGCTGCCCGCCACGGCGGAACAGGGCCGGCAGATCGGCGTGCGGGAGTCCACCGAACTGCTGGAGCGGAACATCTCCCGCCCCCGGCGGCTGACGGCGGTGGGCGCGTGACGGCCCGGCTGCGCGGGCCGGGCCCGCCCCCGGTGGCCGGCGCCTCGCGGGTGGGCGCGCTGCGGACCGGCGCGCTGGGGCTGGCCGGGGCGTGCGTGCTGCTCGTGGGCGGCGCGGCCCCGGCGGCGGCCGGCGGCAGTCTCATCACGGTCGTGGACAACTCCCATGCCGACTCCTGGCTGGAGATCGACCGGGCGGCCGATCTCCAGAACGGCAGCGGCTCGGCGGGCAGTGACCAGGACGGCGCGGGCGCCCTGGTGGGCGGTCTGCTGGCGCCGGCGGGCACAGCGGGCACAGCGGGCACAGCGGGCACAGCGGGAGTGTCGGGGGCACCTGGGGCGGCGGGGCCACCGGCCGGCCCCGCGCACCGCCCGGTGGCGGGAGGCGGTCCGTGACCAGGCCGCCGAGCCGATCGCTGCCGCGCCGGCTCGATCCGTTCATGGTGGCCCTGGCCGGGACGGTCGGCCTGGCCGCGCTGGTCCCGGCCTCGGGGGCGGCGGCCCGGACCGCCGAGGCGGCCTGCGATCTCGCGGTGGCGCTGCTGTTCTTCCTCTACGGCGCCCGCCTCTCCACCCGCGAGACGCTGGCCGGGCTGCGCCACCCGCGTTTCCACACGCTGGTGTTGGCCATCACCTTCGGCCTCTTCCCGTTGCTCGGGCTGGCCACCGCGCTGTTCACGCCCGCGCCCCTGACCGAGCAGCTGCGGACGGGGGTGCTGTTCCTCTGCCTGGTGCCGTCGACGGTGCAGTCCTCGGTGGCGCTCACCGGCGCCGCCGGGGGCGACGTCCCGGCGGCGATCTGCGCGGGCACCTACTCCAGCCTGGCGGGGCTGGTCCTCACCCCGCTGCTGGCGGCCTGGCTGCTGGGTTCGCACGCCGAGCTGTCCGCGGGCGGACTGCTGCGGATCGGGCTGCAGCTGCTCGCGCCGTTCCTGCTGGGGCAGGTGCTGCGGCCGTGGATCGGCGGCCTGCTGGCCCGCCACAAACGGGCCCTGTCCCCGGTGGACCGCGGTTCGATCCTGCTCGTCGTCTACACGGCGTTCAGCTCGGCGGTGGCGCAGGGCATCTGGGGCCTGGCCACGCCCACGGCCCTGTCCGGACTCCTCGTGGTGCTGCTCGTCCTGCTCGCCGCCGCCCTGGCGGCCACCGTGCTCGGGGCGCGGCTGCTGGGGCTGGACCGCTCGGCCGCCATCGCGGCGGTGTTCTGCGGATCCCAGAAGAGCCTGGCCAACGGCCTGCCGATGGCCGCCGTCCTGTTCGGATCGGAGGCGGGGCTGATGGTGCTGCCCCTGATGCTGTACCACCAGCTCCAGTTGGTGGTGGGCACGGTGCTGGCCGGCCGCTGGGCCCGGGCTCCCGCCGGGGCCACCGGCCCGCACGCGGCCCCGGGCAGCGGCCCCGCGCCCGCGAGGGGTTCACACAGCCCGGGAACGCCTGGGTCGAACTCCCTCGCGCAATGAGCGGTCAGCATCCGCGACGGCAGGAACCGGGGGGCGAGGGTGGGCGTCTCACCGCCCGGGGCGCGCCGCGAGCCCCCGGGTGATCCCCCGGCGCAGCCGGGTCGAGGCCCCGGGTAGGCGCCCCAGTCCCTGCAGCCGCTCGGCCGACGGTTCCGGCCGACGGGCCAGTGCCAGCACGGCGGCGTACGGGCGGTCGCCCTCGCGCAGCCGCACGGCCAGCAGGTCGACGAGTCCGTCCAGGTCCGCGCCGGTGAGCGCGGGGTGGACGGCGAGCAGCCGGAGCAGGTGGTTGTCGTTCCAGGTGCTGTGCCGCCGGGTGGACAGGGCGACCAGCAGATCGGCGGGTGCGGCGGCGTTCCGGGCGATCGCGTGCCAGACGAACGGGTACTCGCCCACGGCCAGCCGCCGCAGCACCTGCGGGTGGGAGGTCCGCTCGGCCAGCCGGCGGTAGTCACCGCCGTCGTGCAGGTGGCGCAGCGCCTCGACGTCGTCCATCAGGTCGGCGTCGTTGCGGTTGGTTCCGCTCCGCTCGGTCCCGCTACGGCCGGCGTCGTTCCGGTCAGTCTCGTTGCGGTCGGTGTCGTCCATGTCGAGGCGCGACCCTAGCAGGCACGTGCTCCGACGCTCAGCGGGTTTCGGCCGGGGTGCTGAGGGCGGTGGGCGGCAGAACGGGCAGGGGTCCGAAGGGCGGCAGGGTCCAGGCGTCCGGATCGGGCGCGAACGGGCCGGCGCGGTCCCGGAGCTGGGCCAGCGCGAGGTCACGGGCGGCGTCCACCTCCCGGTGGGTGGCCTCGTCGATCAGGCCGAGCCGTCGGGCCTGGGCGTACTCGTCCTCGTCCTTCCAGGTGTGCGCGGACAGATCGGGGGTGATCACCAGGTCCAGGAAGAGGTCGAGGGTGTCGATGCCGATCGCCGTCCGCCGGTGCGGGCGCTCGAAGTTGACGTACCAGCGCAGCGGCCGGCCTTCCGGGGTGAGGAAGCGGTGCACGCTGAACGGCTCTCCGGCGGCGAAGCGGCTGAGCACCACGGTGTCCCGCCAGACCCAGTGGTCGAGTTCCCACTGGCCGGCCGCGAGGTCGTCGATGCCGCGTTTGCGGGCGGCGACGTCCCCGACGCGGCGGGAGGTGGTCCAGCTGGACGGCGCCCGGCACTCGGTGCCGGGGCGGGCGGTCAGGGTCAAGGTGGCGCCGTCGTCCGCGAGGACGGTGTACGGCATGGCGGTCCAGACCCGGCCGTAGGCGATGTCCCGGCGGACGGCGGTGCTCCCCGGGCGGAAGGGAACGGCGGTCATCGGACGTAGTACGCGCGGTGGTGGGCGGCGACCGGCGGGGACTGGTAGGTCCAGACCCCGGCTGCCGGGGCGTCGGCGATCAGGTGGGCGAGGTCGCGGGCGGACTCCTCGGCGGGGTTGCCGAGGTCGAGCCGGACGCGCTCGGCGGTGCGGTCGTCCAGGGCGTAGTAGCGGTACGGCTGGTGGACGTTGAGCGGACTGGCGAGCAGCTTGCCCTCGTCGTCGGTGCCGTAGCCGGTGATCGGGGTGTTGGTGACCGTCTCGGGCGTGAGGCCGACCAGGTTCACGTCCAGGGCGAGGAGTTCCTCGTCGTGGCGGTCCAGCCCGTCGGGTCCGAGGGTCGCCCGGCGGCACGAGACGGACCAGTGCTCGCGCACGGCGGGCGCGTTGAGGGAGGGCAGCGTGGTCTCGAACCAGCCGGGGTGCGTGGGCTCGGCGTAGAGCCGGCGCCCGGCGTCGATGGCCGGCGGGTCGTCGCAGAGCACGTGCAGCCGGGCGGCGCCGAGCAGCTTGGTCTGGTCGTAACCCCGGGCGTACTGGCCGTAGTTGACGACCGGGATCCGGTCCTCGGCGAACACCGGGTGGGCGATCAGGTTGATCCCCAGCTCCTGGGTGATGCCGCCGCCGTTCGGGTACTGGGCGAAGGACAGCCGGTAGTCGAGCGACACGCAGGCCCCGCCGTCGAAGGCGGCGGCGTTGAGACCGGGGTGGCGCTTGCCGAGCAGCTCGCGCGCCCGCTCGCGGTCGACCAGGTAGTCGACGCCGATGGTGTGCAGCGCGCCGTAGTGGAACGGCAGGTGGTACGGCGCCGGGACGGGTGGCAGGGGCAGGCCGGTCATGAGCGCTCCGAGGACGAAGGGTGGGACGAGGACGACGGCGAGGACACGCGGGCACCCCTCCGATCGGCGGCGGACGGTCGCGGCATCCGTGACCGGGGACCGCGTGGCCACGACGTGACAGCCTCCGAGGCCCTGACCGGCCCGGGGGCGTCGTCTCTCGTCGCACGGCCGGACCGGCCCTTCGCGATCCTGCCGCCGCCCCTTGCCACCGGAAACCCGTTGCCCGGATCTGCTCGGACTTGACCACCTCCTGCCCGATCAACCACCCGTCCCGCCGGGATTCCCGATCGGTGGTGATCGGCAACCGGGCAGCAGGTCGGTCCGGCGTCGGCCCCCGCGCCGGCCACCGGGCGGTCCCGGCGACAGTCCGGCGTCGGCCTCGCGTCGGCCTCGCGTCGGCCCCGCGTCAGTCCAGGGCGCGCACCGCCGCCAGCACGTCCAGACCCAGCTCCGGGTCGGCGTCCTCGGGCAGGCTCACGGAGAGCCGGGTGACCAGGCCCGCGTACCGGCGGCGGAGCTCCCGGGCGACATCCTCCGGCGAGCCGGACACCGCGAAGGTGTCGAACACCTCGTCGTCGATCAGCGCGGCCATCTCCGTCCAGCGCCCGCGCACCGAGTGCGGGTGCAGTTCCTCCTGCAGCCCCTCCCAGCCGTGCTGCGCCAGCACCGGGCGGTAGGCCGGCGTGGAGGCGTAGAAGGCGAGCCGTTCGCGGGTCGCGGCGCGGTTGGCCGCCAGCTCCTCCTCGGTGCGCCCGGCGGCGGTGAGCACGTTGCCGACGATCTCGAACGGCCGGGCCGTCCAGTCGGCGCCCTCCGCCTCGGCCCGGGCCCGTTCCTCGGTCAGCCCGGGCAGCACCTGCTCGGCCAGGTACGCGGTGGACGAGAAGGGGTGGCTGAGGAAGCCGTCGGCCACCGCACCGGCGGTCCGGGTCATCAGCGGTCCGACGCCCGCCAGCAGGATCCGCGGCACCCCGGCCGGGACGGGATCGGGCGAGAAGACCGGCGTCATCACCGTGTGGGTGTAGAACTCGCCCCGGAAGCGCAGCCGTTCACCGGTCTGCCAGCTGTGCCAGATCGCCCGCACGGCGTGCACGTACTCGCGCATCCGGGCGGCCGGGCGGTCCCAGGGCATCCCGAAACGCTTCTCGATGTGCGGCTTGACCTGCGAGCCCAGCCCGATGACGGCCCGTCCGCCGGAGGCCGCGTGCAGCCCCCAGGCCTGGTAGGCCAGCGTCATCGGGGTCCGGGCGAAGGCCACCGCGATGCCGGTGGCCAGCTCGATCGAGCCGGTCCGGTCGGCGGCGCGGGCGAGCTGGAGGAACGGGTCGTACGCGGTCTCGGCGACCACCAGCCGGTCCATGCCCCGGCGTTCGGCCCGCTCGGCGGCGTCCAGGATCCCCGCCGGGTGCCCGGACGCGGTGGCGTCGAGGCGGAAGGCCGCGGCGGGTCGGGAGTCTGCGGCGGGTCGGGCGGCGGCGGGTCGGTCCATGGGCGGTGCTCCTGGTCGCGGGCGGTGGTGCTACCCGGGTAGCCTGCCACGCCGCCCGAGCGGACCCGCCCCGGCCACCGGTCGCTGCGGTGCTCGGCCGCCTTCGGGGGGTCGTCCCACGCCTCGAACTGCCGGCCCGGGTACCGGTCGACGGCGGTGAGCACGGCGGCCGGCTGCACCACGTCCAGCTCCAGCAGGGTGGTGAACCCGGTGAGCGCGAGCAGCGGCTCGGTCTCCACCACCGGGCCGCGGTCGGCGGCGATCAACCCGTCGGCGACCGCCCCCGGACCATCTGCTCGACCGCGGCCGACACCACCGAAGGAGCCGTCCGGGGCTTGCTGACCGGGGGCTCCGGTCTTCCGGCGGCCTCCGCGACGCCCGGCCGCCGGTCGGACCGCTCGGCTGCGCCGCCCTCGCCTCGCCCTCGTCCGAGGCCGTCCGGGTGTCGCAGCAGCTGCAGCAGGCGTGGGTCCGGTTCGCCCTCACCGGCGACCCCGGGCGGCCCGCCTTCGACCCGGAGCAACAGCTCGGCCGCGTCCTCGACGCCGGCTCCCGGACCGTCCGCTACCCCGGTACCCCGAGCAGGACGCCCGCCGGATCTGGGCGGGGCACCCCCTGACCGCCTACGACCCGCGCTGACGGCGACCCGGCCGGCGCAGCCGTCCCCGCCCCGGCGGGGTCCCGGGAGAGAGGGCTCTGCGGCCGGGGCGCCGCCAGGAGCGGGCTAAGCCTCCAGCAGCTTGAGCAGCTCCGCGGCCACCAGGGCCGAGGAGGCCGGGTTCTGACCGGTCACCAGGTTGCGGTCGACCACCGAGTGGGGCGCCCAGGGCTCGCCCTCCTCGAAGTCCGCGCCGAGGGCGACCAGCCGGTCCTGGAGCAGCCAGGGCGCCCGGTCCGCGAGACCGGCCTGGGTCTCCTCGGCGTTGGTGAAGCCGGTCAGCCGGTACCCGGCGAACGGCGAACCGCCGTCCTCGGAGCGGGCGGCGAGCAGCGCCGCCGGGCCGTGGCAGACCACGCCGAGCGGACGGCCGGAGGCCAGCGCCGCGGTGAGCAGCCGACCGGAGTCGGCGTCGACCGCGAGGTCCTCCATCGGACCGTGGCCGCCGGGGTAGAAGACGGCGTCGTAGTCGGCCGGGTCGACCTCGGCCAGGACGAGCGGCCGGCGGAACTCCTCGATGCCTTCCAGCGCTTCGGCGATGCCCGGGTCGGTCAGGCTGGCCCGGTCGGCGACCGGGACGACGCCGCCGGGGGTGGCGGCGGTGACGCGGTGGCCGGCGGCGGTCAGGGCCCGGAACGGGACGACGGCCTCCTCCGCCCAGAAGCCGGTCGGGTGCTTGCTGCCGTCGTTCAGCGTCCAGACGTCCGAGCCGGTCAGGACGAACAGGATGTCGGCCATGGTGGGTGCCTCCAGTGCTCCGGTGGTGCGGTCCCCGCCGCGACGACCCCGCCGCGGCGCTCACCCCGCCGACGCTAGACCCGGCGAGCCCGCGGGAACCAATGGGCCACGCGATGCCGGGCATCGGAATCCCGATGGCTCGCCCGGGCGGCCCAGCCATCGGGATCCCGTAGGCTCGCGGCATGAGCGATCGGCTGCCACCGGGCTCCGGCCCGCTGGACCTCAACCACCTGCGGACCTTCCTGGCCGTGCATCGGGCGGGTTCCTTCACGGCGGCCGCGCCCCTGCTGGGCCTGTCCCAGTCCACGGTGACCTCGCAGATCCGCGCGCTGGAGCAGCGGCTCGGGCGGGAGCTGTTCGAGCGCGGGGCGCGCGGGGTCAGCCCACTGCCGTACGCCGACGACCTCGCCGCCCGACTGGCCGTCCCGCTGGACCGGCTGGCGGGTCTGGCCGACGGGAGCGGCGGCGGTGTGCCGGAGCCGGTCCACCTGGCCGGGCCCGCCGAGTTCCTCGGCACCGTCCTGCTGGCGGACCTCGCGCCACTGGTCGCCGAGGGCGTCCAGCTGCGGGTGACCAGCGGGCTGACCGATCCGCTGCTGGAGGAGCTGCGGGCCGGGCGGCACGACCTGGTGATCGCCACCCGGCGCCCGCGCGGCCGGGCGCTGCTCGCCGAACCGCTGGCCGACGAGGAGTTCGTCCTGGTGGCGGCCCCGGTCTGGGCCGAGCGGCTGTCCGGGCAGGAACTGCCCGACGCCCTGGCGACGGTGCCGCTGCTCAGCTACGCCGAGGACCTGCCGATCGCCCGCCGGTACTGGCGCCACGTCTTCGGCCGGCGGCTGCACGCCCGGGCGGCGGTCACCGTGCCGGACCTGCGGGCGGTGCTGGCCGCGGTGACGGCGGGCGCGGGCTGGAGCGTGCTGCCCGGTTACCTCTGCCGGGCCGAACTCGCCTCCGGGGCACTGCGGTTGCTGTACGAACCGGACGAAGCTCCGATCAACACCGCCTACCTGGTCCGGCGTCCCGCCGGCTCGGCCAATCCGCACGTCGCCCTGGTCCGCGAACGCCTGCTGGCCGCGGCCCGGACCTACTGAGGCCCGACGGCGACGTCCCGGCCCGACGGCGGCGCAGCAGCGGCGCCGCCGCGGTGGCCCGCCGTGGTGGCCCGCCGTGGTGGCCCTCCGCGGTGGCGAGCAGCAGGCCGCAGACGGATCGATGCACGGTCTCGGCGCGTCCGGCGAGTCGGCGGGCAAGCGCGTGCCCGGCCCGACCGGCTGCGGGCCGAACCGTGACCTCGACTCGCCCGCGTCGCGGGTCACCTGCTCGGCCGCCGACTCGCCGGACGCCGCGGTGTCGATGTGCGCGCTCGACACCGGCGACACCGGCGACACCGGCGACACCGGGTAGGGGCGGCTCTGCCGGAACACCCCGGCCTGCGAGCCGGGACCGGCGGAGTCGGGTTGCCGAGGCCGGATCGGCGGAGTCGGGTTGCCCGGATCAGATCGCCAGGTCGCGGCGTTCCAGCAGCCGGAACGCCGCCAGCAGTCCGAGCAGGCCGACGCCGATCAGCACCCCCAGTGCCGCCCACGGCACCCCGCCGTGGGCGAGGACGTCGCCCGGGGCGTAGTAGTGGAACGGGCTGAGGTAGCGCAGCGGCCGGGCCGGGGACCAGGCCAGCGCGACGAAGTTGAGCGCGAACCCGACCGCGCCGAAGACGACCGCGGCGCCGATCACGTACGCCCGGCGCCGGCTGAGCGCCGACACCGCCAGCACCGGCCCGGTCAGGCAGAACGCGAAGGCGCAGCCGAGCAGTCCGGCGGTGAACACCGCGCCCTCGGGGACGGCGTCGCGCAGCTTCGGGGAGAACGCGACACCGAGTGCGACGGTCAGCGTGGCGGCGGCGTTGAGCAGCACCGAGGCCACGACCAGGGCTGCGGCCCGTTCGGCGAGCAGTCGGCGACGGGTGACCGGGCGGGTCATCAGCAGCTCGATGGTGCCGGACTCGACGTCGGCCGCGACGGCGGCGGCGCCGAGGGAGCCGATCACGGTGAGTTGGAGGGCGATCCAGAACGGGTGGGTGAGCCCGGCCCCGAGCAGTCCGGGGTAACTGGCGATGGAGACGTCGCCGTTGGAACCGCTGAAGGCCCGGAACGCCCCGGGCGGGTTGCGGCGCGCGGCGCCGAACAGGTCGCCGGGCGGGACGGTTCCGGCGATCACCACGATCAGGGTCTCGAAGACGACGATGCCCAGCAGCAGCGAGAGCAGCATCCGGCGGCGCCGGTGCAGCGCGAGCCAGACCAGGGGGAGGCGGCGGCTGACGGTTCCCGGGGTCACGGGTTCTCCTCCGTTTCGGGGCGGCGGGTCTCGCCATCGCCGCCGGTGCCCTCGTCGCCGTCGCCGTCGCCGTCGCCGTCGTTCGAGCGGTAGAGGTCGAGGAAGGCCTCGTCCAGACCCGCCTCCTCGACCGTCAGGTCGGCGACCGGCAGCTCGGCCAGCAGGGTGCGGACCGCCGGGACCACCTCGTCGGGCGGCACCAGCAGCTCCACCCGGGAGCCGTCCCAGCGCGGGGACCACCGCTCGGCGGTGCCGAGCGGGCGGGCGCCCTCCCCGTCCGCGAAGACCAGCCGGACCCGGCGCGCCCGGGCCTGGCGCAGTTCGGCCACCGAGCGGACGGTGACGAGTCGGCCGTGGCGCACGATGGCGACCCGGCCACAGGTGCGCTGCACCTCGGGCAGCACGTGACTGGAGAGCAGCACGGTCCGCCCGGCGGCCGCCTCCTCGGCGAGCAGTTCGTAGAAGGTCTCCTGGACCAGCGGGTCCAGCCCCTCGCTCGGCTCGTCCAGCACCACCACGGGCGGCCGGTGCTGGAGCGACTGCACGAGCCCGAGCTTCTGCTTCATGCCCCGGGAGTACTCCCCCACCGGCCGGGCCAGGTCGTGCCGGGAGAGCTTCAGCCGGTCGCACAGTTCGCGCTGGCGCGGCACCGGGGCGCCCTGGAGGGCGGCGAGCAGGTCGAGGGTCTGCTGTCCGGTGAGCTCGGGGTAGAGCCGCAGTTCGCCGGGCAGGTAGCCGATCGCGGGGGCGAGTCGGCGGTGGTCGGCCACCGGGTCCAGGCCGAGCACGCGCACCTGCCCGTCGCTGGGGCCGAGCAGGCCGACCAGGCAGCGCAGGGTGGTGGTCTTGCCGGCCCCGTTGGGCCCGAGCAGGCCGAACACCTCGCCGGCCGCGACGGACACGTCCAGCCGCTCGATGCCGACCGTGGCGCCGTACCGCTTGGTGAGCGACCGCAGTTCGATCACCGGGCCGGCGTCGTCCCCGGGCCCGTGGGCGTCCTCGTTCCCCGGCATGGCCACCTCCTGCTGCTGGCTGCTGCTCCGCGGCCCCGCGACGGATGCGTCCGACATCAAAGCGCGCCCGGGCGGGCGAGTCGAGGGACACGACCGGAATCGGTGCCGGCTCCCCGCGTACGGCCCGGTGGAGCGGCAGGCCGGAGCGGCGGCCGGAGCTACGGGCCGGGGAGGCGGATCGGGACGACAGGCCGGAGCCGCTCAGCCCTTGCACACCCCCAGCGGCACCAGCCGGGCGACCTGCCGGGCCAGTCCGGCGGCCTCGGTGACGGCGGCGACCGCGTCGACGTCCTTGTACGCCTCGGGCGTCTCCTCGGCCAACGCCCGCCACGAGGCCGGCCGTACCGCGACGCCCCGGGCCTCCAGGTCGCTCTTGAGCCGCTCGCCGCGCACCGTGCGCAGCGCCTGGTGCCGGCTGAGCACCCGTCCGGCGCCGTGGCAGGCGGAGCGGAAGGCCTCGTTGTCGGGCAGGCCGACCATGACGTACGAGGCGGTGCCCATGGTGCCCGGGACGAGCACGGGCTGGCCGGCCGCGGCGAGGTCGGCGGGGAGGCCGGGGCCGCCGGGCGGCAGGGCGCGGGTGGCGCCCTTGCGGTGGACGCAGAGCCTCCGGGGGGCGCCGTCCACCTCGTGGGTCTCCAGTTTGGCGAGGTTGTGCGAGACGTCGTAGACCAGCTCCAGCCCGACGCCGAGCGTGGCGGCGAAGGCGCGGCGGGCCGCCTCGGAGAGCAACTGCCGGTTGGCGCGGCCGTAGTTGGCGGCGGCGGTCATCGCGCCCAGGTAGGCGCGGCCGCGCGGCGAGTCGACGGGGGTGCAGGCGAGTTGACGGTCCGGGAGCTCGATCCGGTGGCGGTGCAGGTCGCGCTCCATGGCGCGCACGTGGTCGGTGCAGATCTGGTGGCCCAGGCCGCGCGAGCCGCAGTGGATCATGACGCAGACCTGCCCGGGGTGCAGTCCGAAGGCGGCCGCCGTCTCCGGGTCGTGCACCCGGTCGACGGCCTGCACCTCCAGGAAGTGGTTGGCCGAGCCGAGGCTGCCGACCTGCTGCAGCCCGCGTTCGACGGCCCGGTGGCTGACCTCGCCGGGGGCCGCACCGGCCAGCACCCCGCCGTCCTCGCAGCGTTCCAGGTCGCGCGGTACGCCGTGGCCGTGCTCGACGGCGTAGCGGGCGCCGCCGAGCAGGAGTTCGTCCAGTTCGTCCGGCCCGGACAGCTGCCACAGGCCGCCCCGGCCGAGGCCGCGCGGGACGGTCCTGTCCAGCAGGTCCATCAGCCGGCGGATCCGCTCGTGGTCGAGTTCGTCCCGGGAGACGCCGGCGGCCAGCAGCCGGACGCCGCAGGAGATGTCGAAGCCCACCCCGCCGGGCGAGACCACCCCGCCCCCGTCGACGTCGGTGGCCGCGACCCCGCCGATCGGGAAGCCGTAGCCCCAGTGCACGTCGGGCATCGCGAAGGAGGCCCGGACGATCCCGGGCAGCGTCGCCACGTTCGCCACCTGCTCCAGCGCCCTGTCCCCGGCAGCCTGCGGCAGCAGCGCCTCGGACGCGAAGACCACCCCTGGCACCCGCATCGGCGGGCGCGGCTCGATCCGCCAGCGGTACCGGCCCGCCCGGCTCACTGCGATCTCCACCTCGCTCACCCTGCCTCCGCTGCTCGGCGCTCGTCCGCGCGCCGCCCGTGCGCGGCGCTCGTACGTGCCGCCCGTACGCTCGTGCGCTCGCCGCTCGTGCGCGACGATGGTCAGACATCCACGGTGACCCGGCCGCTCCAGCCGCCCGGTCCGGCGCGCAGGTCCAGGTCGTGCAGCGAGACGGCCTTCGGTACGGCGCCGATCAGGGCCGCGGTGGCGGCCTCGGCCATCCGGAAGCGGACCGCGACCGTACGGGCGCCGTCCAGGCCCTCGATACGGCCGACCGCCAGCGCCACGGGCAGTTCCCCGTCGGTGTCCATCCGGTAGATGACCTCCTCCAGGACGCCCGCGACCAGGTCCGCGTCGCTCGCCGCGAGGACGGTGCACTCGCGCTCGCCGACGATCCGCGCCCCGCGCAGGTCGGCGAAGCTGCCCACGACGGCGTGCACCAACTCGCCGATGCAGCCCTCGGCCGTCGGCGCCCAGGCCTCCACCCGCAGGTCCGCCGTGTGCGGCACGCTCCGGTGACCGCTGCCGGCCCGGCCCGCGGGCTCGTGTCCCTCCACGAGCGACGCCTCCCGAACCCGTTGCCGTCCTCCCTCCAGCCTCGTCCCGCCGACGGCCCGGGGGCAAGCCGCAGCCGTCACCGACCACCGGCCGCCGACGTTCCGCCCGCGCGGCTCCACCACACGGCGGCCGTGCCGTGCAGCGCAGGCCCTCGGCCCTCGCCCGGTCGAGCCCCCGGCGGAGGGCCTCGCGGCGGGCTCGGGTTCCATCGCCCCCGGTGCCGCGGCCACGTGCCGGGGTCCGAGGGTGACCAAGACGACGTTCCGGCCCTCGACGGCCGCCGGCCCGCGCCGGGGGCACCACCGCGGGCGAGGGGGCGAGGGGGCGAGGCAATGTGAGCGCGTGGGCCACCCGAACGTCCGCTGAACCGTCCCGCGCGACCAGCCCCGGCGTCGTCACCGCGTTCGACCGTCCTCCGGAACGACCCTGGCGAGGGAAATTCTGTCGAGGAGTCGGGCCGGCCCGATCTACGGTGGGCGCCATGGTCCCCATGAAGCTCTTCGACTCCGAGCGCCGCGTCATCGAGGCGGCGGAGCGGCTCGCTGCCACCCTCGGGAGCGACCCGAACCACACCGTGGCCGCAGCGGCCATGGACACGGCCGGCAGGATCCATGAGGCGGTCAACGTCTACCACTTCACCGGCGGACCGTGCGCCGAGCTCGTCGTCCTCGGTGCCGCCGCCGCGGTGGGAGCCGGCCCGCTCGTCACGATCGCCGCCGCGGGAGACCGGGGTCGTGGCCTGATCCCGCCGTGCGGCCGCTGCCGCCAGGTGCTCCTCGACCTCCACCCCGACGTCCTCGTCGCCGTACCGACCGACGACGGGCCGACACTGCGCCCGATTCGGGAGCTTCTGCCGGACGCCTACGTCTTCCCCGATGCGTATGCGCGTCGCATCGTCCGGTTCAACAAGCGCTACTACGAGGACGTCGCCGCCGCGCGGAAGACCTCCACCGTCCGCTACGAAGATCCGATCGCGCCGGGCCCCGCGATCTTCCTCTTCGAGGACGACGGAGTCCCCCGCACCCTGAACGGCACCGTCACCGGCGTCGAACGCCACCGCCTGGACCGCCTCACCGCCGAACAGGCTCGGCTCGACGGCTTCACGAGCGTCGACGAGCTGAAGAAGGCCCTCCAGGGCCACTACCCCGGCCTGCCCTCCGACGCCGAAGTCGATTTCGTGACGTTCACGGTCGAAGCGCCTGACACCGTGAAGTGATGCGGCGTGGACAGCTCCGGACGCGGTGAGTGCGGAATTCGGTGGCCCTCGGCCCCGGCCTCACCTCGGAGGAGCGGACGGCGTACCGGCCCGGCGGCTCTCTCCGTCCGGCAGGCTGCGCCCCACGCTCACGTCCGAGAGCTCCCACCACTGCACTCGACCGGGATCCGCCGCTGGGGCCGCCGAACGCCTGGAGCCGTTCGTCGGCCGGGAACTGTGCGAGGTCGCGCTGCTGGAGTGGCGGCCGGCGGACCATGACCTGGCGGCCGGGACGGTGGCGGTGGAGTTCGCCTTCGCCGAGGGCTGTCTGCGGATCGTCAACGGGCTCGACGAGAACCGGATCGAGATCGGTACGGCCCAGCCGGGTGACGTTCGGCACCGGCTGGGCCGTTGAGCACTACGGTTCGGTCGGCTTCCGGTTGATCCCGAGGAGAGCCGGCAGGGTGGCCCGTGCTGGTCCGAGGCCGTCCTGCTGCCGGCGCTCCGCGGTCGCGGCGACGTCGGAGGCGAATGGCAGGGTCAGGCCCGGTCGCCGGGAACGGGGATGAGGCGGCCGAGCATCGCCATCACGACGATCCGTACGTCCTTGTCGTTCGTCACCGTGCAATGGGCGTCGACGCCCCGCTCGTCCGGGTCCTGATCGGGGTCGGTCAGGCCCACGCGGACCAGGTCGACGGCGTACTCGCGGCAGCGGGAGTGGTCCGCTGCCGCGCTCACGGCTTCGACGTGGTCGATGCGGGCGGGGTCCGCAGCGCGCAGCAGTGCCGGGGTCGGCGGCGGGCCCAGCTCCTGCCCGATCCACTCCGTGACGGCCTCCCGGGGGGAACCCAGGGCGAGCTTCGAGGCGGCCGCCGCCGTGAGTGCCAGGTGGATGAGGAGCGTCCCGAACCAGGCCGCGGCCTCGGCCGGCGGTGTCTCCGTTCCTGCCGGCGGCATCACGGCGCGGTACAGCGCGGCCACGTCGTCGGTGTGCGCGGCGGCGGCAATCGCCTTCACCGCGCGACCGAGGGCGGCCTGATCGATGGTCATGTCGACGATTCTCCCCACAGTTGGCAGTCGTCAACGTAGCGCTCCGGGGCGGTGGACGACCGGCGAAGCGCGGATTCTCCCCCACACGCGTGAGCGCTGACGGTTCTGCGCCGCTGCGGAGTTGCCGCCCGGTGCGGGTCAGGTCCCAGCGGGGCCGGGCGGCAGATGGACCGTCATGACCAGGTGGCAGGTGCCGGTGCCCGCGCCCCGGTAGGTGTGGGGGGCGTCGCCGTCGAAGGTGGCGGTCTGGCCGGCTTCGACGGCGTACTCGGTGCCGTCGACGACCAGCGTCATCCTCCCGGTGGTGACGCTGACGGTTTCCACGACTCCGGCCTGGTGGGGGTGGCTGGGGTACTCGTCGCCCGGCTCCAGCGTCCAGCGCCAGACCTCGACCGGGGCCGGTCCCGCCGTGGTCAGCATGAGCCGGGCCTCGCTGCCGTGTGCCCCCTTCCACAGCGGCGCCACGGTGTCGGCGGCCACCACGCGGACGCGGCCTTCGGGCCGCCCCTGCATCAGGTCGGACACCGAGATCCCGAGGGTGTCGGCGAGACGGACCAAAGTCGCCAGGTTGGGGTTGCCCTGGGCCTTCTCCAGTCCCACCAGGGCGCCCTTGCTGACCTGGGCGCGCCGACCGAGTTCCTCCAGGGACAGGCCAGCGCGCAGGCGGGCCGCCTTGACGTTGTGCGCGACGGTCCGCAGGGCGGTGGCTGTCTCGTTCACGTGATCATCATCCTCACCGTGGACCATTCGAATGCACCGCACGGTCGTTCCAGTGTGCCCCTGCGGTCGATCTGTTGTACCGTGTGGTCGTTCCACTGAATGGTAAGGGATGGTGCCGTGATCGCTCTGCTGCTGGCCCTCGGCAGTTCACTCGCCTACGGGTGCGCCGACTTCCTCGGCGGTCTCGGCGCCCGCAAGGCCCACGTGCTGCGGACCGTGCTGGTCGCGGCCCCGGCCAGCCTCGCGGTCGAACTACTGCTGTGGCCTTTCCTCGGCGCCTCGTTCAGCGCCGGCGCCCTCGGCTGGGGCGCCGCGTCGGGCGTGGCCTCGGCCGCCGCGTTCGCCCTGCTCTACCGGACCCTGGCGATCGGCCCGATGAACGTGCTGTCGCCCGTGACGGCGCTGGTCTCCGCCGCGCTGCCGGTCGCGGTGGGCCTGCTGCAGGGCGAGCATCTGGGCGTCGCCGGCCTGGCAGGGCTGCCGCTCGCGCTGCTGGCGGTGGTCCTGGTCAGCGCCGGAGGCGGCACCGGCTCCGCACGCCCCTCCCGCACCGCGCTGCTGTCGGCCTTCGGCGCGGGCGCGGCCATCGCCCTCCAGCTGATCTTCCTGCACCAGGCACCCGCCGACAGCGGGGTCGCCCCGCTGGTCACGGGCCGGGCCGTCTCCTCGGCCGTCATCCTGGCCGCGGCGGTCCTGATGCGCCACCGGCTGGGCCCCGAGCGGCCCGCTCGCGCCATCTCGGCCGCCGCCGGGGTACTGGACTCGGCGGCGAACCTGCTGTTCCTGCTCGCCGCCCGCGGCGGCGACCTCGCCGTCGTCGCCGTCATCACCGCCCTCTACCCGGCCGGAACGGTCCTGCTCGCCCGCGGCGTCCTCGCCGAGCGCGTCCACCGCGGTCAGCTCATCGGCCTGGGCACCGCCGCCGTCGCCGTCAGCCTCCTCGCTCTCACCTGACTCCCGCACCGCACCACCGGGGGAGGCCCCCGCCTCGCCCACCCGAGCCCCCGAAACGCCCCGACGCCCCGACGCCCTGACGCCCCGACGCCCAACAGTCAGACGCCCAATCCCCCCGTCGCCCAGACGCCCAGACGCCCACCGGAACGGAACCCGCCCATGCCCGTCTTCCGCCTCGACCACGCTGTCGCCGACGCCTTCCCCGACACCCTCATCGCCCTGGTCACCGCCACCGACCTGCGCGGCCGTGACCCCTGGCCCCGCACCGCTGCCGCCCTGGCCGACCTGGAGCAACGGCTCGCCGACGGCACCTGGCGTCCCGCCGACGCAACCGACCCCCGCATCGAGGCCTGGCACACCGCCTACCGCTCCTTCGGCACCAACCCCCGCCGGACCCGCCCCAGCGTCGACGCCCTCGGCCGCCGACTCGCCAAGAAGGGCACCCTCCCGCGCATCAACCCGGCCGTCGACTCCTACAACGCCGTCTCCGTTCGCCACGGCCTCCCCGCCGGCGCCTTCGACCTCGACCACGTCACCGGCGACGTCCTCATCCGCCACGCCGACGGCACCGAATCCTTCACCCCGCTCGGCGAACCCGACGCGGTCGAACACCCCAACCCGGGCGAGATCATCTACGCCGACACCACCGGAGTCCTGACCCGCCACTGGAACCACCGCGACGCCCACCGCACCCGCGTCACCGGAGACTCCACGCGCGTCGCCTTCCTCCTCGAAACCCTCCACGCCGCCCGCGACGGCCACCACCTCGAAGCCGCCGCCCACGAACTACGGGACCTGCTCGCCCCGCACGCCGGTCAGACCACCCTCCACTACCTCAGCCAGGTAGAGCCGGAGGTCACCATCCGAGAACTCCCCACGAACTGATGCCCGGCCAACGTCCGCCGACGGCTGGCGGCCTGTGCGGAGGTCTACCCGATCAGCTCGGTGCACTGCTGGGAGAGCGGAGTGCAGGACGCCACCGAACGGCAGCGCCGTCTGCAACGAGCTGACCACGGACGCCGCCCCGGCCCACTTCCCGGCCCCGGCCCATCCTCCGTCAGACCGCTGCTGCATCACTGACCGGCGCCGCGCAGCACGACGGCCCCCACCGGCCGTGGGGGCCGTCGCCATGTCCCACGGCACCTCAGCGGCGCGTGGGGTGCTCATCGGCGTGACGCAACGCCAAGGCGTAGTCGCGCAGGCTCAGACCGAAGTACGGCGCCGCGTCAGGAAGCAGGAAGTAGATCGTTCCCTCGAAGGACCGGCCCGACCGATCGTCACCCGCCATCCGGCAGCCGGCCTCATCGGTGATCCGGCGGATCAGAGCTGCGCCGGTGAACAGCTGCGACCGGTCGTAGGCCCAACGCAGGTAGCCCCTGTGGTCGCCGCCGGCGTCGAAGGTGACGGCGGACCGGTCGGGATGGGACGCGGTCCACGCGGAGAGGATCGGGGCGTACCGCTCCGTCGTACGCGCCCACGTCAGCCGAAGCGGCGTGCCGGTGGGTATCAGACCCGGCCGGTTCAGCAGGTACGTCGGGTTGTGGATGCGCTTCACGGTGTCTGGCATGGGCGTCCTCGGTGGTGGGTGGTCGGCGCTGCGGGCGTTGGTCGGTCGACCGGCCGGGGCCGTACCCGCACGGTAAGTACGATCCGGGCCGGTCACTCGGCCGCCGGCCGGTCGGCCTTGAACTCGATCAAGCGCGGTCGCACGGCTTCGGGGGTCAGGCCGGTCATGGTACGTGGCCGTCTTCTCCGGTCCGGCGGAACCGTCCGCAGCGCCGCTCGGCGGGGTCGGCGGAGGTCGATCCGCTCTTGGCCTCGGGGCGAGACTCGGTGGGCGGTCGGCGCCGGCGCGGGGCACGGCCGAGTGCGCCGCGCCGGACGCGACCGAAACCCGCCGGAGGCGACCGAGCGCGCCGGACGCGACCGAACGGGCCGAATTGGCCGGACGCGCCGAGCGCGGGCTCCGCCTACTCCACGGCTGCGGTGGCGACCACGGTCCACGCCGTGGTCGACGTGTCGTCCAGGCGGAGGTCGAACGCGAAGGTGATCGGTCTGCGCCGGTGCGCGTCGCCGCGGAGCACCTGCTCGCTGCGCCGGTCGACCTCGTAGTAGACGCCCTCGGCGTCGACCGCGACCCGGAAGACGATCGGGTCGCGGGAGACCAGCGAGCGCACCGTGACGGACCGGACGACGGCGTCACGCATGACGGTCCGGTCGGCCGTGCGCACGGACGTGAAGTCCAGGCTGCCGTCGTTCATGACCCACTCCTCGAGGAACCGCTCGACGGCGACCTCGAGGACCGCCCGGTCGAACCGGCCGTCGAGCACGCTCAGATCGCCGGCGGCGGCGTCGGCGTCCGTGCTCCACGCGATGTTGGTCAGCGACAGGATGTCGCCCGCACCCCTGACCGCGGTCTTCCCGGCGACCTCGAGCACGGCCTCGCGGGCGACCTCCTTCTGGTCCCAGCCGTCCGTCTCGATGGCGCTGGTCAGGTGGTGCGCGCCCTCGGCCGCCTGCTCCACCGACGACACGATCCACTCCCCGGCCCCGCTCTTGCGGAGCGTCCAGTACTCGACCGGGCGCGTCGAGCCGTCCTTGCGCACGGCGTCCGTGCCGTCGCTGCGGCGCACGTAGTCCCTGAGCGTCGCGGTGATCCGGAAGGTGACGGTGTCGTTCACCTCGCCCGCCCGGTTGGCGACGTCGACCAGCTCGACCTCCGGGCCGGAGACGATCTCCACGACGTTGACCTCGCCACGTGACTCGTAGTCGCGCAACTCCTCGGCCCACTTCCCGTAGAGCACCGGGGAGAGGATCTGCTGCAGCGTGGCGTGGTCGTGGTTCGTCCAGGCGTGCTGGGCGGTCGCGTACAGCCAGACGGCGCGGCGCTCGAGCGCGGCGCGCTCGAAGGTCGGATCCGTGTCGGCGAGAGCGTCCACCCGCGCCCCGACCTGGGCCGCGCGCTCGCGCGCCTGCGCGTCCGCGCGGTGCGCCACGCGGTCCGACACCGTGTTCAGGCCGGCCGTCTGCGCAGCCCTCCGGTGCCGGTACACGAGCCACAGGATCAGCAGGACGACGGCCACGATCACCACCAGGGCGACGAGTCCGCCGCCACCGGCTCCGACGCCGTAGCCGAAGCCGCCGCCGCTCCCCCCGTGGAAGCCACCACCGTGGCTGCCCCCGCTACCGCCGCTGCCCCCACTGCCCCCGAAGCCGTGACCACCACCCCCGCCGCGGGCGTACGCGGCCGTCGGGCTGCTCAGCGCGACCGCTCCAGCGACCACGGGTATCCATCGACGGGCGCGCACCGGGCTCCCCCTTCACGATTCAGGCTGTTCGATGAGAGCCTACAGCCGGGTTGCCCGGGGGTCTGCGGGGCTGCGGGCTGCGCGGCTGCGGGCTGCGGGTGCCGGCAGGGCGAAGTCCGGCGGACTGCGGCAGGCTGCGGCGGGCTGCGGCGTCTCGGGCCAGGGCGTGTGCGGCGAGGAGAGGCGCGGCGCGAAGCGGCTCGCGCCGAGGCACCGGCCCCTCGCACCAGGATCGGAACCGGTCGCAGCCGGGCGGGATCCGTCGCCGGGCCGGTGCGCTGGGCCCGTCGGCCTCAGGTCGCTCGCGGAGCCGGTCCGCAAGGCCGTCAGTGGCGGTCATGGAACTCGCGATCATGCGGCTCACGATCGACCGACCGGTCTCCGCTCGATGCCCCGGCTCCGTCGGCCGCTTTCCCCGAGCACGCCCCGAGCACACCCCGGGCGGCGACCCGTGCCGGCCCCGGGAAGCCACGGGCCCGCGGCGGCGGCTGGGGGTCATCCGGTCAGTGAGGCGAGGTAACCGGCGGTCAGTTCGGGGGTGGCCAGCCAGGCGGCGTGGTCGCTCGGCTCGGCGTAGGTGTTGGCGAGGCGGCGGGCGACCCGCTCGTGCTCGGCGGCGGCCGCGAACACGCTCTGCAGGTGGTCCGGCATGGTGAGCATGGAGGCGGTGAAGTCGACGGTGTGCCGGGCGTGTTGCTGCCAGAAGCGTTCGGCGGTGCGGCACATCCAGTCGGCGGTGAACGGGGCGTCGCCGTGCTCGACGACGGCCCGCCGGTAGGCCTCGGCGGCGCGGGCCGCGCTGTTGGCGCCCTGGCCGGTGATCGGGTCGTTCACCACCAGCGCGTCGCCGAGGCCCAGGACGTGGACGGCGTCCACGCCCGAGCCCAGCTCGGCCACCGCGCGCCGGACGGTCGGGGTGACGGCGCCGAACAGCCCGGCTCCGGCGTCGGTCGGCTCGGCCTCGGCCCAGAGTTCCGCCTCCCACGGCAGGTACTCGCCCAACAGGGCACGGATCCTGGCCAGTTGGTCGTCCGGCGGCGGGCTGTCGCCGAACGCGTCCAACGGGCCGCCGGGCAGCGCCTCCCAGAGCAGGATCGCGCAGGGGCCGGAGAGCGTCAGCGCCGGCTGCAGGTACAGCTCGCCGAGGCCGGGCAGGGCGTGCATCCGCGCCCTGGGCTCGGCGGCCGGGTCGGGCGCGCCGACGCCGTGCGCGTACAGGCAGGACAACACCCGCTGCGGCCGGTCGAAGGGCGAGCGGGCCGGGTCGCGGGCGAAGATCCCCGCCAGGTCGCCGCGCCCGGCCGCGACCACGGTCAGTTCGTGCCGGCGGGCCAGGTCGCGCAAGCCCTCCCGGTCCAGCGAGCGGTACTCGACGCGGGCGCCGCGCTCCGCCAGCAGCTCCAGCCAGCCGGCCAGCTTGAGCCGCTGGTCCACCGACTGGGCGGGCTCGTCGAGCGTCATGGTGAACTCCAGCGCCCGTACCGCCGGCGGCGCCGCCAGCACCGCCGCAACCGAGGAGACGGACGGCGCGCGGCCCGCCCAGAGGTCCAGCCCGGCCGCCGCCTCCAGCCGAAGCGCCGGGCCGAACATCGCCTGGGTGGACAGCACCCGCCCGCCGCGCAGCTGCTCCGGGGTGCGCTCGGCGACCAGCGTCACCTCGTACCCGTCCGCGACCAGCCCGAGCGCGAACTGCAGGCCGGCCTGGCCCGCTCCGACGACGGCGATCCGGCGCAACGCGGCCTCCCGGTGATCCCTTGACGGCTCGTCAAGCAGGCACAGTAGCCGAGCGGCACGGATCGGTCACCGGTGCGGACGGCCGGAACCGGTCACCGCCGCGCACGGCCCGGATCGGCCGCCACCGCACACGGCCGGAACCGGTCGCCGCCGCGGGCGGCCTCAGCCGCCGAGGTGGGCGGTGAGCAGCCGGACGACCTCGTCGACCCGGTCCGCCAGGTAGAAGTGCCCGCCCGGGAAGACCCGCAGGTCGAAGCCGCCGGTGGTGTGCCGCTCCCACTGCGCGACCTGCTCGGCGGTGGCGTTCGGGTCGCTGTCCCCCGCCAGGCCGGTGACCGGCACCGAGACCGTCGCGTCCGGGGCGCAGCGGTACGTCTCGACGGCGGTGTAGTCGGCGCGCAGGGCCGGCAGGATCAGCTCCTGCAGGTCGGGGATCCCGACGATCCGCTCGTCCGTGCCGCCGAGCTTGACGGTCTCCGCGAGCAGTAGGTCGTCGGGCAGCTTGTGCACCTCCCTGTCGCGGGGCAGCGAGGGCGCCCGGCCGGCCGAGACGAACAGCCGCCCGAGGCCCTGCAGTCCGTCGCGCTCGAAGCGCCGGGCGGTTTCGAAGGCGACGGCCGCGCCCATGCTGTGGCCGAAGAAGACGAGCGGCCGGTCGGTCCAGTCCCGCAGTTCGCGGCAGAGCTCCTCGGCGAGCCCCTCGACGGAGCTGATCGTCGGCTCGGTGAAGCGGTTCTGGCGGCCCGGGTACTGGACGGCGAGCACATCCGCGTACGGCGCCAGCGCGTTGGCGTACTCCAGGTAGTAGCTGGCCGAGCCGCCGGCGTGCGGGAAGATCACGACCCGGGCGGGCGCCGAGTCGGAGGGGTTGAACCGACGGAACCACGGGTTGTCGACGGCGGCGCTGCTGGTCATGCGGGGTGTGGCCTCTCTCCGTGACGGACTGTGCTGTCCCCAGTCTGTCAGCGTCGGGCGGCCGCAGGGGTGTTGCGGTGATCACGGACGGACGGTCGGCCGCTCGACGCCGCCCCTCCCGGCCCCTCCGACCCCGCGCCGCCCTTTCCGGCCCCCGCCGATCCCCGGTCGGCCCGCCGTCAGTCCTCCTCCGGCCACTCCTCCCAGGGATCGGTCTCGACCACCGTGTCCGGTGCGGTCACCCAGGCCGCCGCGAGCACCGAGCCCGAGGTCCGGTGGACGGCGAGGAAGCCGAACGGCCTGTGGCACGATGGCGCGCATGAGCGAGCCCGACCCGGAGTGGATCACCATCGCCGGCTACCGCAACCTGCCCGGCTCCGCCACCCCACCGGCGGCCGTCCGCGCTTGACTGCGGGACCGGGGAATCGACTGGATGCCCTTCCCGCCGGAGGCGGTGTGCTTCGACCTGAGCTGCGGGATCGGGCCGGACGGCCGCCGGCGGTGCTGGGTCGGCGTCAAGGTCGCCGCCGAGGCCCTGCGGCCGCTCGGCCTCCACCCCGACCAGCCCTCCGCCACCGTCAACGGACCGTCCCCGCCCCGGTGGTGGCACGCCGAGGCCGAGCGCCGTTCCTACCGTTGAGCCTCCGGGCCGAAGCGCACCGCCTCGGCCCGGGAGCGGGAGACGGCGTCCAGCAGCAGCACGGACGACGCCTCGGGGGTGGGTACCGGGCCTCCGGACCGGACGTGCCGGGTAAGGGCCGCCAACAGCCGCGCCAGGCCCCGGTGGTGGCGGGCGAACACCCGGGCGGAGGCGTGCCGGCCCCGGGCCCGCTGGCCGTCCAGCGCGGTGGCCGCGCCGACGTCCAGCAGCACCAGGTGCAGTTCACGGCCCCGGCGGCCGGCCTCCCGGGCCAGCCAGCGGCGCATCCAGGCCCGGCTGCCGCAGTCGTGCACCAGCAGCGGCCCGCCGCGCCGTACCGAGGAGCGCAGCAGCCGGACGTGCTCCAGCCGCGCCCACGGCCGGTACACGGCGTACGGCAGACGCGCCGGCATCACCGCCTCGCAGGCCTCGTGCACCGTCCGCGGGTCCACCGCCCGCACCGCCGACGCCGCCCCGGACGTCGCACGGGACGTCGCACGGGACGCCGCCCCGGACGCCGCGCCTGACCACCGGCGCAGCAGGGTGCTCTTCCCGGCCCCCGGCAGGCCCGACACCACCACCACGGCATCGGCCGGGTACGCCACCACGAACCCCGCACCGGCCTCGCCGCGCAGGTCCACCACCCCGCACGGCGCCACGACCGCGTCCACCCTGCTGCCCACCAGCCCCCCGTTCAGGTCCGACCGGGAACCCTAACAACCCGGGCCGGCGGCCCGCCCACCGGAGGCCGTCCACCGCCCGGGGCGTCCGCGCAGGCAACCGCGCGGGCGACCGTGCGGACCCCGCCCGGTGGCCCAGCCGGGTACCGGCGGTGCCGCGCAGGCTCCGTGCGGCCCCGGTGATCCCCGGGGCGGCCGTTCCGCTAGGCTGACGCACCGTCAGACAGGAGGCAGGCCATGGCAGAGGCGGGTCCGACGTACACCGAGCTGGTGCTGGGGGGCTTGGCGCTGGCGTCCGGCCGGGTGGCGCTCCGCGCCGGGGAGGACGCGCTGACCGGTCGGGACTGCCTGGACGCGGCCCACCGCATGGCCCGGGCGCTGGAGCGGATCGGGCTGGGGCGCGGGGACGGGGTCACGGTCCTGGCCGGGAACCGGCCGGAGGCGCTGCTGGCGCGGCTGGCCGCGAACCTGCTGGGCTGCCGCGTGGCGATGCCCCACCCGGACGGGACGGTGGCCGAGCAGGTGGCGCTGGCGGAGTTCGCCGGAACCTCGGCGCTGGTCTTCGACCCTGCGCGCTGCTCGGCCGCGGCCGCAGGGGTCGCGCGGGCCCTGCCCGGGGCCGTCCTCCTCTCGCTCGGGCCGGCGCCGCTCGGGCTCGGGGCGGACCTGCTGGACCTCGCCGCCGAGTGCTCCCCCGCTCCGTCGGAACCTCGGTACCGGCCCGAGGACGTGATGGCGGTGCGGTTCACCGGCGGCACGACGGGACGGCCGAAGGGCGTGCTGCGCCGGTTCGCCCGGCCGCCGCGCCCGCCCTTGCCGGCCGGCTCGACCTTCCTGCTGTGCACCCCGCTCTGCCACGGCGGCGGTACGACGGCGGACCTGGCGCTGGCGGCGGGCGGCACGGTGGTGCTGCAGGACGGCTTCGACGCGGGGGCGGTGCTGGCCGCGGTGGAGCGGCACCGGGTCTCCCGGCTGTACCTGCCGCCGCACCTGCTCTACCGGCTGCTGGACCACCCGCTGCTGCCGGTGACCGACACCGGCAGCCTGCGCCGGATCGGCTACACCGGCTGCCCGCCGTCGCCGCGCCGGCTGGCGGAGGCGACCCGTCGGCTGGGCCGGGTGCTGCACCAGACGTACAGCCTGACGGAGTGCGGGCCGGTCGCCCGGCTCGGCCCGGACGAGCACCTGGACCCGCGGCTGCTGGGCACCGCCGGACGCCCGTACCCGGACACCGAGGTGCGCGTCGTGGACGAGGAGGGCGCGCCGCTGCCGCCGGGCCGGACCGGGGAGATCCTCGTCCGCACACCGACCGCCATGGTCGGCTACTGGCGCGATCCGGAGCTGACCGCGCGGGTGCTGCGGGACGGTTGGCTGCACACCGGTGACCTGGGCAGCCTGGACGCGGCGGGTTATCTGACGGTGGCCGGGCGGCGCGACCCGATGGCGATCGTCGAGGGGCACAAGGTGTTCCCCCGTGAGGTCGAGGAGACCCTGCGCACCCACCCGGAGGTCCGCGAAGCGGTGGTGTTCACGACCACCGACCCGGACCGGCTGGAGCGCGTCCACGCGGCGGTGGCGCTGGCCGACGGCTCCCGTACGACGGCGGAGGAGCTGCGCCGCTGGAGCCGGGAGCGCGGTTGCGCGCGGTGCGCGCCGGACACCGTCCTGCGACTGCCCGTGGTCCCCCTGAACGGTGTGGGGAAGCCGGACCTGCGGCTGCTGCGCGCCCTGGCGGGCGGCGAGGCCCGGGCGGACGGCGACCGCCGGGGCGACGGCGGGACCCGGCCGGAGGGACGCCCCCGGCCGGGCACCGCCGCCCCGGCCGAGGACGGAATCCGGACCGGCGCCGCGGTGGGGGCGCGCGAGGGGGTGTGACGCGCCCCGCCAACGCTTCGAGCGCCTCCGCGGGCGACCTCTCGCGCGGCCCCCGGCGGGAAGAACCGTCCGTGGGCACTCGACCGTGCGGGCCGACCTG
This sequence comes from Kitasatospora sp. NPDC053308, assembly GCF_055585785.1. Lineage (NCBI taxonomy): Bacteria > Bacillati > Actinomycetota > Actinomycetes > Kitasatosporales > Streptomycetaceae > Kitasatospora > Kitasatospora sp. NPDC053308. The sequence continues at coordinate 479,233 of NZ_JBVJJY010000004.1, forward strand.
CCGATACATCCCCGGCAGCGTTTCCCGCACCGTCCCCCAGGAGGCACTACCTTGACCTGGCTACGCGTCCTGACCGCAGTGGGCATCCTCGCCGTGGCGGCCAGTGCCCTGCTCGTCTTCGCCCTCTGCACCGCCACCTCCCGCGGCGAGCACGCCGCGGGGGAGGCGCCGCCGGACCTCCGCGCGGACGCCGAGGGCAGCGGCCTGTTCCAGCGGATGGGCGGCGACACCTGACGCCGCCGCCCCGCCGCCCGAAGCCACGCCGCCCGAAGCCCCGCCGCCCGAAGCCCCGCAGCCCGAAGCGGATCCGGACCACGGTCCGGGTCCGGGTCAGTGCCCCGCGAGGTCGTCCGGGCGGACCTCGATGTGGTCGGCCGCGAGGTCGACCGCCACCCGGTGCTCCATGCCCAGCGCCTCCAGGAACTTGACCGGGAGCTGCACCCGCCCGGTGCGGTCCAGCATCACGTACTCGCGCTCGTTGACCGACTCCTCGCCGTGCTCGTCGGTGACGGTGCGGCGCAGCACCTCGCTGCTGGTCCGGCCGTCCCGGATGGCGACCGTGCGGCGCACCTCGCCCGCGACCATCGGGTCGTGGGTGACGATGACGACGGTGGCGCCGAGTTCGCGGTTGACGGTGCGGAAGGACTCGAAGATCACCCCGGCGGTCTCGGAGTCCAGCTCGCCGGTGGGTTCGTCGGCGAGCAGCACCGGCGGGTCGTTGGCCATCGCCACCGCGATCGCCACCCGTTGCTGCTGACCGCCGGAGAGCTCGCCGGGACGCCGGTGGGCGAGCTGCCCGATCTCCAGCGCCTCCATCAACTCGGCCACCCGGGCAGCCTGTTGCTTCGCCCGACCGGCACCGGAGCGGCGGCCGCGCAGTTGCATGGGCAGCGCGATGTTCTCGGCGGCGGTGAGGAAGGGCAGCAGGTTGCGGGCGGTCTGCTGCCAGATGAAGCCGACCACCTCGCGCCGGTAGCGCAGCCGTTCCTTGGCGGACATCTCCAGCAGGTCGCAACCGGCCACGGTGGCGGTGCCGGCCGTCGGCACGTCCAGCCCGGCGAGGATGGTGAGCAGGGTGGACTTGCCGCTGCCGGACGCGCCGACCAGCGCGACCAGATCACCCTGCCGGATGGTCAGTTCCAGACCCTGGAGCGCCTGGACCTCCACGCCCTCGGCACTGAAGATCCGGACCAGCCGGTCGCAGACGATGGCCGCGTCCTCGCCGTGCGCCTTGGGCGACGAGGCGGCCAGCGCCCGCTCCCGGAGCTCCTGCAGGCTGGGGGCCTGGACGACCGTCTGCCCCTGGGGGGTGTTGATCACCGCTCGTCTCCTGTCTCGACTGCCTGCACTGCGTGCACGGCGTGTACCGCCTGTCCTGCCTGCGTCGTCTGCGCGGGGGGCGCCGGGTTCACCGGCATCGCTGGGCTCGCGGGGGTCGCTGGGATCGCTGGGGTCGCGGGGGTCGCTGGGGTCGCTGGGGTCGCGGGGGTCGCTGCAAGCGCTGCAGCCGCGGGGGGAGCCGTCACGACCGCTCCCCCGCCCGCAGTTCGGTGGCGATCTGCCGCCGCCCGGCGATCAGCGTCTCCAGCACCACGCAGAGCCCGACCAGCAGCGCCAGGCCCACCGTGGGCAGCAGCACCGGCACCAGCGCCGGCGTCAGCGCGTCGCCGACCCGGGCACCGACCAGCGAGGAGATGTCGAAGGCCGGTCCGAGCAGTCCGACCGCGGCCGTGGCGACCAGCCCGCCGCCGACGATCGCCGCCAGGGTCTGCGGCAGCGCCTCGGCGATGATCAGGGCCAGGCCCTGGCGGGGTCGCAGGCCCATGGTCCGCAGCCGGGCGAGGACGGCGGTGCGCTCGGGCGCGGCCCGCAGCAGTGTCAGCAGGACGGCCAGCAGGGCGAATCCGGCTCCCGCGGCGGCCGCGTACCGGAACAGCCGTCCGGCGGCGTGCTGCAGCGGGTCGTCGGCGAGGGCCGCGGCCGTCTCCCGGCTGCTGTGCACGGTGTACCCGGCGGGCAGCCCGTGGGTGGCCTTCCCGGCGGCCGCGGCCTCGTCGGCGACCAGCTTGGCCAGGCCCGTCGGCTGGGTCACGCCACCGTCCCGGAGGACCGTCCTGACCTGGTCGGGGTCGGCGTCGCCGACCGCGAACCACTTGTTCGTCCGCTTCAGTTCGGGCAGGCGCTCCCCTGCCGGGCCGGCCGGCACCACCACGAACGGCTTGCCCGGGTCCGGCAGCGCCGGGGTCGCCGCGACCGTTCCAGCGACGGTGAGGCGCAGCTGGTTCCCGCTGGGCGTACGGACCTGCGGTGCGCCGGCGGCCAGTCGCTTGGCGAGGTCGCGGCTGAACAGGGCGGGGACGGGGGTGTCCGGGCCACCGGGGGCGGCGGCGAGCGCCGCCGGGTCGAACCCGCCGACGCCGACGGTCCGGGCGATCTGCGCGTACGCCGTCGGCTCGACGACCACCAGGATCGCCTCGGTGTACTCCTTGTCCGCCCCGATGAACAGGGCCTTCGACTCCACCCGGGCCCCGGTGGCGGCGCGGACGCCGGGGAGCGTGCCGGCCGCGTCGGTGAACGCCTCGGGCAGCGTGCCGTAGTCCGGGATGGCGACGGAGACGTCCCCGCCGGTGGACAGGCGTGCGGCCCGCATCCGGACGTGGTCCACGGTGTCGAGCACGGTGGCGCCGAAACCGGCCGTGGTGACGGCGATCAGCAGCGCCAGCAGCGGCAGCGCGGACGGCCGGCGCCGGCCCGTGGTGTCGCGGGCGGCCCGGGCCAGGCCGAGGAAGCCGATCAGTCCGCGGCCCCGGCCGGCCAACGCGGCCAGCCAACCGACCACCACCGGCTCGATCCGGGCCAGCAGCAGTCCGCCGGTGACGGCCAGCAGCAGCGGCGCGGCGACCAGCAGCGGGTCCGCCCCGGTCGTCAGGACGTGGCCGACGCCGCGGCGGCGGACCTCCGCCACGGCCGCGACGGTGACGGCCAGGACGGCGAGTTCGCCGACCACCCGGCGCCAGCCGCCCGGCGATCGCCGGCGCGACCACAGCAGGGCGGCCCGGGCCGGGAAGGCCAGCAAGGCGAGCAGGGTGGCGGCCAGCGCCGCGAGGAGCGCGTAGCCCCACCGGGGAGTGGGCAGCAGCAGCACGGCGAGCGCCGTCCCGAGCACGGCGGCGGGCAGGACGGTCGCCGCGCCCTCCCCGAGCAGGCGCAGCAGCACCCCGGCGCGCGAACCGCCGCGGGCCCGGAGCAGTTCGAGCTCGGCGGTGCGCCGGTCGACGGTCAGTGCGGCGGCCAGGCAGAGCACCACCACGGCCACGCCGGCCACCCCGGCCGGGCCGATCGCGCTCAGCGGCATCGCGGCCCGGTAGCGGGCGTCCGCCCGGTTGAGGATGTCGGTCAGGTTGGAGGAGGTGTGCAGGTCCGGGCGGCCGGTCGCGCCGACCAGCGCCGTGGCACCGGGCCCGGTCTGGAACGACGCCAGGGCGGCCCGGGTCCGGTCGAGCCGGTCGGCGTGCAGCCCGGCGGGGTCGACGGGCAGCCGCCAGAAGTTCTCCGCGCCCGAGCCCCAGAGGTTCAGGGCGGTCAGGCTGCCGCCGTCCACGAAGCCGCTGGTCTGCCACCAGAATCCGCCCCTGGCGGAGTACAGGCAGGCGCGGGCCGGGCAACCGAGGTCGTCCCAGAACGGGTCCCGCGGGTCGTTCACGCGGTAGAGGCCGACGACCACGCTGCGGCGGGTCGCGCCCGCTCCGCCGTCGCCGTTCTCGACGGTGTCGCCGAGCTTGATGCCGATGGTCTCGGCCGCCGCCTTCGCCACCACGATCGGCAACGGGGCCCCCGGGGTGGCGGGGGCGGCGCTCGGCCAGGTGCCGTCGGTCAGGGTCACCCGGTCCTGGAGTCCGTGCAGGTAGAGCAGGCCGATCATCGGCGGGGTGTTGTCGGAGAGCCGGGCGTAGCCCTGGTTGAGCATGGCGCCCTGGGACTCGGCCCGGGCGCCGTAGGCCTCGCCGGCCCGCGACAGCGGCAGCTCCCGGCCGACCCGCTCGGTGATCTTCCCGTGCACGGCGTCCAGCTCGGCGGCGGTGTCGCTCAGCCGCGCCTTGGCCGCGCTCTGCAGGCTGGTCAGATTGAGACCCTGGTGCCCGACGTAGTCCCGCAGGGCCGCGTCCGCTCCCCGGTCCGCGACCCGGGGGAGGGCCGCCGCCAGGAACACGGTGACGAGCGCGAGGGCGGCCGTCAGCAGGGCGGCCACCGGGTCGGCGCGCAGTCGGGTGCCGACCCAGCGCGCGGGCCGGTACGCCGGCTGCTGCGCGGCGTCGGCGGTGGGCACGGGGGTGCCGGCTGTGGTGGTCACATCTCCTCCACGAGGCGCAGCCGGGTGGCCACGTTCCTGCCGCTGCGTCCGACGAGGAAGGCCGACAGCAGCGGGACGACGGCGATCGCGGCCGTGAGCAGCAGCGCCCGGCCCACCGGCAGGTCGACCAGCGCCTCGGGCAGCGGGTGGTGGGCGGTGGGGGTCAGCACCACGAAGGGCACGATCAGGTGGACGAGCAGGGCACCGAGCCCGAGGCCGACGGCTCCGCCGAGGGCGACCAGCAGGGCCGGCTCGGCCGCGGTGGTGCGGGAGACCAGTCGGCGGGGCGCGCCCAGCGCGAGCAGCAGGGCGGAGTCCTGGGAGCGCTGGCGGGCGGAGCCGGCCACGGCGGCACCGAAGCCGATCGCGGCGAGCACGGCGGTGACGACCGCGACGGCCGTCAGCGCGCTCTGCGGGGCGGCGCCGACCGGGTCGGTGAGCAGGCTCTCGGCCGTCTCGTCGTAGAGCCGGACGTCCTGCACGCCGGGCCCGGCCCGCAACGCGGCGGCGGCCTCGGCCGGGGTCCGGTCGCCCGGGCCGGTGGCGGGGAGCCACCACTCGGCGTTGCCGGAGACCGTCCGGCCCTGGGCGATCAGGACGCGCGCGGTGGTGGCGAGGTCGATCACGACGGCGCTGCGGCCCGCCACCGGCACGGCCTCGACGGCGGCGGTGACCTTGACGGGGAGGACCGTCCCGCCGAAGGGCACCCGCAGGGTGTCGCCGACGGCGGAGCCGGTGGCCTTGAGGTAGTCCCGGGTGGCGACGCCCGGCACGGTCGCGGAGCCGGCTCCGGGCGGGGTGCCGCCGGGTGAGGCGCTCCCGGGCGGGGTGCTGCCGACGGGGGTGCCGGCGGTGGGGGCGCCCGACCAGCTGACACCGGCCGGCACCGGGACGGCGGTCGCGGGTCCGTCGGCGCTGTCGGAGACCGCCAGCCGGCGGACGGTGGCCGGCCGGTCGTCCTTGCCCTTGGCGGAGGCGGTCGCCCCGATCACGGTCAGCGGCGCGGCGACGGAACCCATCGGGGCGTCCACCAGGGTGCTCAGCGGGGCCGAGCCGCGAACGGTCTCGTCGACCGGGGCACCGGTGAACGGGGCCTTGTAGACGATGCCGAAGCGGTCGCGCAGGAGCAGGGTCACCCGCAGGGTGCGGTCGGCGGCCGGGTACCCCGTCTCGGCGGTGTAGACGTCGGCGTCGATCCGCAGCGGGTGGCCCGGCAGCGGCACGCCGTCCTGGGCGCCGGCGGGGACGGGGGCGCCGCCGCGGGCGGGCTGGGCGAGCGGCCGGAACAGCTCGTCCCGGGTGTGCCCGTCGAGCAGGTCCCCGCGGATCGGGACGCGGTCGGCGAGGGCCGCGGCGTCCACCGCGACCACCTGGCCGGTGCCGGAGGGCAGTTGCTGCTGGTCGCGCACCACCGGCACCAGCCGGTCGCCGCCGGGCAGGGAGCCGAACCGGCCGGCCTGGCCCATCAGCGAGCTGTGCGCGCCGGAGACGCGCAGGCCGCCGAGGGTGTCGAAGGCGGCCTGGTCCCGCTGGGAGGTGGTCCAGGTGGCCTGCTGGCCGAGGGCGAGCACACCGGTGGCCACCGCCATGACCAGCAGCAGCACCGGGCCGGTGGCGCGGGCGGGCTGACGGGCCAGCTGCCAGCCGACCATCGCCGGGCCGAGGCCGCGGCCCCCGGCGGCCACCCGGGCGCCCAGCCGGGCGGCGAGCGGCAGCAGGCGCAGCACCACCAGGGTGCCCGCGCAGAGCGCCAGGGTGGGGGTGGCGACCAGCAGCAGGTCGACGCCGAGCTCGCCCGAGGAGTCCGTGGACAACCCGCCGCCGTACCGGCTGAGCTGCTGGTAGGCGAGGGCGGCCAGGGCGAGCACGGCGAGGTCGCCGCCGTTGCGCGCGATGCCGGAGACCACGGCCTGGCGGCGTCCGGCCCGTCGGCGCAGGGCTGCGCCGGCGCCGCGCAGCAGGCTGGGCACGGTGGCCAGCACGATGCAGGCGAGTGCGCAGAGCCCGGCCACCGGCCAGAGCGTCCAGCTCAGGGCGGCGTGCAGGGCGACCTGGTGGGAGTGGCCCAGTCCGGCGAGCACCCGGACCAGGAAGGGGGTCAGCAGCGGGGCGAGCACCGCCGCCGGGGCCGCGAGCAGCACCAGTTCCAGGGCGGTGAAGGCGCCGAGCCGGGTGCCGGAGGCGCCGCGGGCGGCGAGCAGCTCGTTCTCCCACTCCTGGCGGGAGGAGATCAGCCGGACGACCAGCAGCAGGGCGGCCGCGGCGAGGACGGCCAGCTGCAGGGCGCCGATCAGCAGGGTGGACCGGGCGACCAGCATGCCGGCGGACAACTCGCGCATCACGTCGGACAGTTCGGTGGTCGCGCTGAGCGAGGCCGACTTCCGCAGGTCATCGGTCAGACTCGGGACACGGGCGCCGATGGCCTGGGCCGCGTCCTGGCCGACGCCCGCGAAGTCGGCGTCGAGCAGCCAGCTCCGGCTCCCCTGCAGCAGACCGCCCGCGGTGAAAGCACTCTGATCGACCATCATCGGGCCGAAGGTGGTGAAGCCGCCGACCTCGACCTCGTGGCCGCCGACCGGATCGATCCGCCAGTACGGGTCGAAGGGGTCGACGGCCCGGTAGGCGCCGGTGACCCGGACGGTCAGCGGCCGGCCGTCGAAGCGGTCGGTGAGCCGGACCTCCGCCGGCAGCATCGGCTCGCTCAGGCCGAGCCGCCCCAGCATGCTCTGCGGGACGGCGACCTGGGGGGCGGTGGTGCGCACCGGCTCGGAGGCGGCGCCCGGCCAGGCTCCGGCGACCAGTCGGGTCCGGCCGCGGTCGACGTCGGCGAGGAGCGTCAGGTCGACCTTGGCCGCACCGGCCGCACCGTTCTGACCGGACTGACCGGACTGACCGGGTGCCTGACCCGGGGGCGCGCCCGATGCGCTGTTCGCGCCCGACGCACCGCTCGCCTCGGCGGCGCCGTTCGGACCGGCCGCGGCGGTGCCGGGGAGGCCGAAGGAGCGGCTGCGCAGCATGCTGTCGGTGCGTACGGGCAGGTCACCGAAGAGCTTCTGCCGGTAGGCGGCGAGCGCCTCCTCGTCCTTCGCCCGCTGGTCCAGCCCGTGTTCGGCGGTCACCACCACCGTGGTCCGGGCGTGGCCGGGGCCCTGGAGCGCCTGCCGCAGGCCGGCCTGGCCGACGCTGCTGTTGAACGTCACCAGGGCGGTGAGCACCGCCGTGGTGATCAGGACCGTCAGCAGGACGGCACCGGCCAGCGGCAGTCGCCCGCGCAGTCGGCGCACGACGAAGCCGAGCATCACGTTCCTCCCCCGGATTGCTCCCCCGGTAGCGTCGACCGACCCCGCCCGTCGACCCGATCCGAGCACACATCGGCCAGGGATGGACACATCGAGAGCACACCGGCGCATGGATCACCGGCATTCGGTCACCGGATAGCGGACGATGCTGTCAGATTCGATCCAGGAACGGAAGGGACTTGCGCGAATCAAGTAAGCAATGAGCAAATTCCTTTCATCGGTAGCATCCCGACCGACGCCGCGCCGTTGAAATGCCATGCACACTTCACAACTCCGGCTTCACGGCGCCGCGCCGGCCGGGCACTCCGCCCCTTCCGGATTCCGTCCGGGACGGTGAACCGGCGGAGCGACCGCACCCGTAGATCCCGGATAGGACCGGGTCGCCACGCCCACAAGGGGGGACGCCGCATGACGCAGGACCAGGCCGCCAACGCCACCACGGCCACGGTGACGACCACCGCCGCCACCTCCGCCACGGAACCGATGGTGGCCGTGAGCGATCTCCGGCGCAGCTTCGGCTCCGGCGAGCGGACCGTGCACGCCCTGCGCGGCGTCTCCTTCACCGTCGGCCGCGGTGAACTCGCCGCGCTCAAGGGCCGGTCCGGCTCCGGAAAGACCACCCTGCTCAACCTGGTCGGCGGCCTGGACGCCCCCACCGGGGGCACCATCTCCCTCGACGGCATCGACCTCGGCGGTCTGAACGAGGACGGTCGGCTCGCCCTGCGGCGGGAGCGGATCGGCTTCGTCTTCCAGTCCTTCGGACTGATCCCGATGCTCACCGCCGCCGAGAACGTCGGCGTCCCGATGCGGCTGCGCAAGGTGCCTCCCGCCGAGCGCGAGGAGCGCGCGCACACCCTGCTGGCCCTGGTCGGCCTGGCCGACCACGCCAACCAGCGCCCCGGCGAGCTGTCCGGCGGCCAGCAGCAGCGCGTCGCCATCGCCCGCGCGCTGGCCAACGAACCCGGCCTGATCATCGCCGACGAGCCCACCGGCCAGCTGGACTCGGAGACCGGCCGCTCGATCATGGAGCTGCTGCGCGCGGTGGTGCGCAGCGAGGGCGTCACGGTGCTGGTCGCCACCCACGACCCGACGCTGATGGGGCTCGCCGACCGCGTGATCGAACTCCGGGACGGACGGATCGTCGAGGAGGACGCCGAACGGGCCGCATAGGGTCCGTCCGACCGTCCCGGGGATTCGGCGCGGCATTCGGCTCCGGCATTCCCACCGGTATGCCCACCGGCAATGGACACGGGCATTCGGCGCGGGCATTCGGCACGGGCATTCGGCACGGCGAAAGGGTGTCCGGAGAACGTGTGACCGTACGCCGTATTCACCGCCCCCTGAGGGAATCCTCGCCCGCCCTCGCCCACCGCCGCCCGCCGTCGCCATCGGACCGCATTGTCAGTGGCACCGGCTATGGTCGCCGACAACTCGACGGAATCCGTTTCCACGGAGGTTTGATGGCGATCTTCTTCCGCATCTCCGGGGCGCTCGCGAGCATCGGCCGGAGAACACGGCTGTGGTGGCCGGCAGCACCGCCGACCACCACAACCGTCGTCCCGGGCGTCGACCGCCCGGGGGCCGGACGGTCCGGCCGTCCGGATCACGTGCACCGCTCCGGCCGTCCGGATCACGTGCACCGCTCCGGGCGATCGGACCGTTCAGGACGATCGGACCGCCCGGAGCGCTCAGGCCACTCAGGGCGCTCAGACCGCCGGGAAGATCTCCGCGTCCGGCTTCAGCAGCTGGCCCGGCTTCGGCGCGGTGCCGTCCACCAGGTAGCGGGTGACCAGCGCGTTCAGCGCCGAGCTGCGGCCGACGGCGCAGTGCTCGATCGAGTCGACGCTGACCAGCACGGCGTTGCCCAGCTCCTGCTGCATCCGCTGGGCGAACTTGTACTGGGTCGCCGGGTCGTAGAGGTTGCCGATGACCATCACGGTGTTGGAGGTCTTCTTGTTCCACGGGCCGGTGAAGCGCTCGGCGTCCCGGGCCGGGGCCGGCCAGCTGGCGCAGGCGGGCGCGTCGAAGGCCTGGTAGCGGCCGAAGGTCGGCGACTCCTGCTCCCAGGTCTTGGCGACGTTCGCGAACACCCGGTCGTTCGACGGGTACGGCTTGTCCTGGCAGTTGACGCCCATGTAGGAGTCGTCGGCGGTGTACTCGGAGTCCGCCGGGGCCTCCCGCAGCGCCCGCGGGACGTCCACCGAGAGGAGGTTGGCGTCCTCCTCCGCGACGTTCGCCTTCGGGGCCAGCAGGTTGGCGGCGGCCGGCTTCTGCAGCACCTGGTACGTGGCCTGCAGCGACTTGGCCAGCGGGGCCAGCTTGGCCTGCGAGTACAGCGCGCTGGCGACCTCGCTGGTGAAGCTGCTCAGCGTCACCTTGGAGCCGTTCGGCAGCGTGATCGGGCTGGTCCGCAGGTGGTCGCGGAGCGTGTCGAACTTGGCGCGGGTGTCGCCCTCGCCGAAGGCGCAGCGCGGGGCGCCGGCGGCCTGGCAGCGCTTCAGGAACTCGTCCAGGGCCAGCTCGAAGCCGCCCGCGCGCTGGCGGTCGTACTCCAGGCCGTTGTGCAGGCGCAGGTTCGGGTCGACGTTGCCGTCGACGATGATCGCCCGGACCTTGTTCGGGTACATGTTGGCGTACGTCGAACCGATCAGGGTGCCGTAGGAGAAGCCGGCGAAGGTGAGCTGGGCGTCACCGACGGCGCGGCGCATCCGGTCCAGGTCGCGCACCACGTTGATGGTCGACATGTGCTCGATCAGCGGGCCGGCGTTCTTGCTGCAGGCGTCGGTGTAGTCCTGGTCCGCGTCCAGCGTCTCGTCGACCTCGGCCTTGGTGACCGGCACGCCGACCATGCGGTTGTTGACCGCGTCGGCCTCTTCCTGGGTCTTGAAGCACTTGAGCGGGTTGCTCCGGGCCACGCCGCGGGGGTCGAAGCCGACCAGGTCGAACTTGGACTGCACCTCGGGGCCGAAACGGCTGGTCGTCGCCCACAGGTAGCCACTGCCGCCCGGGCCACCGGGGTTGAGGAACAGCGAGCCGATCCGCTTCGACGGGTCGCTCGCCCGCCGCCGCATCATGGCGATGCCGATCTTCTCGCCCGACGGGTTGTCGTAGTCCAGCGGCACGGGGTAGACGGCGCAGTCGTAGATGCCCGGGTCCGGCTTGCTCGGGTCGGGGTTGCACGGGGTCCAGGCGACGGGGTCGACCTTCGCCTCGGCCAGGCTCGGGGCCTGGTCGATCGGCGCCGCCGACGCGGCTACGGCACTACCGGTGACAAGGGCAAGCGCACAGGTGACCGCTCCGGCCAACGTGGATATGCGGGACAAGGAACCTCCTCCGTACTGAAAAGGGCTGCCCCAGACTGTCAGCCGGAGATCTCCGTGTGAAGACCCGGAGGCGGCGGAAATCATCCGTGCCGCCTTCGGGGATTCGGCCGAATATTCTGTGAATGAACCAACTTGACGGTCACTTGACCTGCTGGGCCGTCACTTCGGCCGTTCCCCCGACAGCGCTACGCCGCCGAGGTGGAGCAGGCGAAGGACGACGCACCACCACCGGCGGGCGCGTGGCCACCGTCGAGTGACCCACCGACCCCTCACCACCGACCCCTGACCACCGGCCCGGGACCGCTCAGCCCCCGTCCGCCCCGCGCAGGGCGGCCGCCACCAGCCCGTGGATCTCGTCGGCCCCGGGCTCTCCGCCGCCCACCAGCCGGTCGAAGACCAGACCGTCGATGCAGGCCAGCAGCGTGCCGGTCCGCCCGTCGGGATCCGGTACGCCGCGCTCGGCGAGGAAGGCCCGGACGGCGGCGCGCCCCGCGTTCTCCCGCGGGACGAGGATCTCCCGCAGCTCGGGATCCCGTACGCTCTCCACCGCGCACGCGTACCGGGCGAGCGAGCGCCGGCGCCCCTCGCCGGTCAGCCGGTGCCGCATCAACGCCAGGATCCCGGCCACCAGTTCCTCCACCGAGCGGACGGGCACCCGTTCCCCCATGTCCTGCAGCTCCCCCTGGTCCAGCTCCACCAGCCGCCGCACCAGCGCGGTCAGCAGCGCCTGGCGGGTCCGCAGATAGGCCGAGGTGGTCCCGGTCGGCAACCCGGCGGCCGCGTCCACCGCCCGGTGGGTCAGCCCGCGCACCCCGAGGTCCGCCAGCACCCCGATCGCCGCGTCCGCCAGCACCGTCCGCCGGTCCGGCCGCCCCTGCTCCTCATCTCGCCGCATCCCCCCTTTCTACCGGCACCGCCGCGTCCCCCACCCTCCGGTAGCGGCACGACGGCCCGGCGGGTGCGCCCGACGCGCCCCGCGTACGGGCCGTGCGGGTGTCGAGCGCTGCACCGTCCACCCCCGAGCGGATCAGCCGGGGTCGGCCGGGATCGGCTGACGCCCCTTCGCCGGCGGAGCGCCGGGGCCCGTCCCGGCGGACCTCGCGGCGCCGGGTCAGGGCCCGGCCATGTCCAGCAGGCGGAGCCGCGACCACACCGTGAAGTTCGGCCCGGGCGTGAGCGTCCCGTCCCACTCCAGCCGGTCCTCCCACACGTATCCGGCCTGCGACCCGGTCACCACCAGCCGGAAGACACACTCGACGGGGTCGTGCCCCTGGGACCCGACCCTGATCGTTCCAGTGACCAGGTGCTCCGTCTCCTCGGATGGCGCGTCCAGGCGCAAGGCCCTGCGGTGCGGGAACGGAGTCGCCAGGAAGCCGGGAAAGAGCTCGTGCTCGTCCGGCGGGTACCAGGGCCAGAGCAGTTGACCGATCCCCGTTCCACCGTCCCCCATCGTGAGGAGGAACTCCCGGTATGCCGGAGGGAGTTCGATGCCGTAGCGGTCCTCGAACTCCCGCACCTCGGACTCCCGCAGTACCGGATTCAGCCGGTGCCGCAGCCGACGCCGCAGCGCGCGCACACCCCGCGGGTCCGCACCGACCAACGACTTCAGCCCCGCCCGGTCCACCGGGCCACCCCCTCGGCACTCAGGTGTGCCGCACAGCGCGGGACACTCCGCCGCAGGATATCCGGCGCACGGGACTCCGGAACCCTGCCGAGGCCCGCTCGCCCCTGGCGTCGGCGGCGTCGGGCAGCAGCCGAGCCGGGCACGCGGGCAGCACAGCACGCTGTCGGCCCCGCACGAGAGGATGCGGGCATGACGATCACACCCCGGCTGGTGGCCACGTACCCGATCCCGGACCGGAGCGGCGCCCTGACGTACCTCGACCCCACCGGGCCCCTCCCCCGGCTGGAGGTGCGCGGCACGGAGTCGCTGCGCATCTACGAGCTGGGGGAACAGGCCGAGCTGCTGACCGAGTTCCCGGCCCCGTCGCCCAACCGGTGGTCGCGGCACTGGGTGGCTCCCGACCTCTCGTTCGCCGTCTTCGGCGCCGAGTCGGCGTACGTCGCGGTCGCCCCGGACGGTACCGGGTTGTGGACGCAGCCGTACGGCACCTGGGACGTGGGCCGCTGGGGCTACCTCGACTTCTCGGTGACCGGCGGCGCGTCCCGTCCCGGCCCCGGCGCCGACGGGGCCGACGGGGCCGAGCTCCGGATCTGGTTGCGACTCCCCTCCGGGCTGCCGGACAGCACCCTGATCGTCACCCTGGACGCCGAGGGCACGGTGCTCGCGCGGAGCGTGCTCCCGTGCGGTGGCTACGAGCGGTTCGTCAGGCTGCTCTGGGACGGGAACGACGAGGTCACCGGAGTGGCCGTGTCCGGGGACCGGATGGCGGCCACGCACTACGCCGCGCGGTGGGAGCCCGGCGGCATCGTCCTGGGCGCGCGTCTGCCGCAGGGCCCGGGCGGCCTGCTCCCCGGCGAGCGCGAGTACCTGGCCACGGACTCGCGGAACTCGCGCTGCATGACCGTCGACCGCAGGCGGCGGGACGTCCGCTGGCACAGCCTCCCGACGTACGAGGTCATCGCCTCGCTCGGCCTGACCGACTTCCCGGCTCCCGGCACCGGCGACTGCTCGGTGCACGACGACCCGCAGATCTCCACCATGAGCGGGTTCGTGGACAACGACACCGCCATCGTGACGCTCTACAACCCGTACGACGAGGCCGCGGTGTCCGTGTTCGGGAGGGACCGCTGGCAGGAGCACAGCCACTGGCTCGTCGACGCGGCCACCGGGGCCCTGCACGGCCGCGTCGAGTACCCGATGGCCGAGGTCGACAACGTGATGCCGGTCGGTGACGGCACCTGGATCACCGAGGAATGGGACGCCCTCTACCGCTGGCGGCGCTGATCCCGCGGCGCCCGCGGAATAGGCTGGCGGCGCAGGTGTGTCGGGCCGAGGGTGGACCGAGGGGCAGGGGGAGCAACGTGGGGGTCAAGGATCCGACCGGGATCGACGGCACGGGTGACGCGCTGCCCACGACCTGCCCGCAGTGCGGGCGGGACCTGGTGCGGGAGGTCACCCGCGCCGGGGCGTACGGAGGCACCCACGAGTGGCGGACGTGCCCCGGCTGCGGGTTCCTGGGGCGTCCCGATCTCGGCGGCCGCCCGATCCTGCACGCGTTCCGGTACGTGACCGGCGAGGAGGCGGACTGCGTCTTCTGCGGCTGGGAGGACTGCAACCGGGCGAGCCTGCCCTTCCGTTGGGACGGCTGGCTGTGCGAGTGGATCGTCTGCGCGACGTGCGGCCGGGAGAACGTCCGCCGGATCAGGCCCGATTCCGCGTAGACGACCGCTGCCAAGGGCTCGCCGACGGGCGCACGGCATGAAGCTGAAGCGAGGGATTCCGGAGATCGGGTGTGACGCCTGGTCCGGACTCGCTCGCGACCGCCCTCCCCGTGCAGGCGGACCGGATCCCCCGGGTCGACTGTCTTACTCGCAGACCACCACGCAGGACGTCGGCCCGTCCGACGTCCCATGCCCGACTCTCGCTCGAAGAATCCGATGACCGCATCGCATCATGCGCGACTACCGCGTCCGGTCCTCCTGCCGGACCTCGCGCGACAGTGACACCCGTTCCCGGACCAGGTCGACACCGAGGACCGTCGCGGTGATCCGCCGGCCGGCCTCGACGACCTCGCCGACCTCGACGACCTCGACGGGGCGGTCGAGGGGGTCCCCGGCCGGGTCGGGGAGGTCGATCGTCGCGGTGAAGCCGCCGATGTCGACGCTCGTGGCACCGCAGGAGGCGATCCGGGTGACGGTGCCCGTCACCGTCTGACCGGGGCTCAACGTCCGCAGGAAGGCCCAGGCCCGGTCGCTCGGGGTCGGTTCGGTCCGCCACCGGGCCCGGACGACGCCGTCGCCGTCGGGCAGCACGGCTGTGAACAGCGGGCTGCGCTCGTCCACGTACACCGACAGCAGCGCGGCGGCCCGCGCGTCGGCGACCCGGGCGGACACGGCTTCGAACCCCTCCTCGTCGGCGACCACGCCGGTGATCCGGCCGTCCTGGTCCTCCCAGACGAACTCCACCAGGCCCTCGTCCGGGAGACCGGCGAGCACCTCCTCGACCTCGGTGGAGAGGCCTGGCCAGACGGCCAGCCGGGCCCGAGGGGTCAGCCGCGCACGCACCGCGTCGAGGGACCGGTCGTCGAGCCGGTGCCAGCGGGAGGCGTTGTCGAGGTGCATCTCCTCCAGGAGGGCCGCCTCGCCCGCCGCCACGCACGCGCGCACCCGCGCCCAGAAGACGTCGTCGGCGGGGCGCTGCTCATCCGGCCCGTCCGGCTCCACCTCGTACGGGGACGCCTCCACCGGCTCGGGGAAGAGCCCCAGGTCGCGGGTGCGCTCCACCGCCGCCTCGCAGGGCACGGCACTGCCCACGTAGACGTACTGGTCCCACCCGACGTGCACCGTGAAGGCGGACTCGACCTCCAGGCGGCACCAGGCGCCGTTGTCGCGGAGCATAGCCCGCACCAGCTCCAGGGCGACCGGCAGCGGGACCAGTGCGCCGTCGTGGTAGCCGGTCAGGTCGGGCGGGAAGAGTCCCGCGAGGCCCCCGCCCTCGACCGCCGGCTCCAGCCCGAAGTGCGCGAGGCCGGGCGCGACCTGGGGTTCGCGGAGGGCCGGCTGCCGCACGCCGGTGTCCTCGGCGAAGGCGGCGATCGCCTCCAGGTAGGCGGCCTCGACCGGCCCGTGGTCGCTGACCGTCCCCTCCGGCCCGGTGTAGGAACCCCGCTCGTCGCGGTCCGCGGGGTCGTACTTGGTGACCCGCCACACGTACGGCAGCACGCGTCACTCCCCGGGGGCCGCTGCGGCGGGTGCCGTGGAGCGGTGACGCACCAGGACGTCCGCGCGCGGGCGCGAGGGGCAGGGCCGGGGCCGGTGGTGAAGGTTCACCGGGCCATCCTGCCCGAACGGGCCGGTCCGGCGCTCCCCTGTTTCCCACGGCCCGTCGCCCCTCGCCCGTCGCCCCTCACCCAGGGCGCCCGTCCTGAGCCCGCAGCTCCGAGCTCCGGCCCCGCAGGCCCCTCCCCCGTGCCTCCGAGCCCCCGTAAGCCCGTAGTACGCTCCTTCTACAGCTGTAGAAGACAGCGGAGCGACACGGGAGGGACCGGGCGTGAACGGCAACAGCGCGGTGGTGGTCGGGGGCGGGATCGGCGGACTGGCGGCCGGGATCGGGCTGCGGCTCGCGGGCTGGGAGGTGACGGTGGTCGAGCGGGCGCCCGTGCTGGACGACGCCGGGGCCGGGATCTCGCTCGCCGCCAACGGGATGCGGGCGCTCGCCGCCCTGGGCGTCGGCGAGGCGGTCGAGACCGCCGCGCGCCGCCAGTACAGCGGCGGCACCCGCACACCGGACGGCCGCCGGCTCGCGGTGATGGACGGACAGGCGCTGGAGCGGGAGCTGGGCGCGCCGATCGTGGGGATACCGCGCGCGGCGCTGCACCGGATCCTGCGCGAGGCCCTGCCGGCCGACTCCCTGCTGATCGGCGCCGAGGTGACCGAGGTGACCGAGGTGACCGAGGTGACCGAGGTGACCGACGTGACCGGGGCGAGCGGGGCTAGCGGAGTCGCCGGGGCGCCCGGCGCGACCGGCGCGACCGGCACGAAGAAAGCGACCGGCGCGGACACCCCGCACCCCGCCCGGGTACGGGTGAGCGCCGGCGGCACCACCCTGGACGCCGACCTCGTCGTCGCGGCCGACGGGATCAACAGCCGCCTCCGGCGCCGGCTCTTCCCCGCCCACCCCGGCCCGGCCTACAGCGGTTCGACGGTGCTGCGCGCGATCACCGAGCGCCCGGTGGACGGCCTGACGGCGGACTTCGAACTCACCTGGGGTCACGGCGCCGAGTTCGGCCACATCGCCTTCCCGGACGGCACGGCCGAGTGGCACGCCGTCCTCAACTCCCCGCCCGGGGTCCGCTACCGCGACCCGCTGGCGGAGGTCCGCCGCCGGTTCGCGAGCTGGCACCAGCCGATCCCCGCGCTGCTCGCGGCGACCCGGCCGGAGGCCGTGCTGCACCACGACGTGAACGAGTTGGCCACCCCGCTGCCCTCCTTCGTCGCGGGTCGGATCGCCCTGCTGGGCGACGCCGCGCACGCCATGACGCCCCACCTCGGCCAGGGCGCCTGCCAAGCCCTGGAGGACGCGGTGACCCTGGCGGCCGCGCTCGCCGAGGGCCCGACCGTCGAGGACGCGCTCGCCCGGTACGACGCGCTGCGCCGTCCGCGCAGCCAGACCGTCGCCCGCGACGCCCGCCGGGCCGGCCGGATGGGCCAGCAGCTCGCCAATCCGCTGGCGGTCGGCCTGCGCAACGCCGCGATCCGGCTGACCCCGCCGGGCGTGATGGTCCGGACCGCCCTGAAGCACGCCGACTGGACGCCGCCCCGGATCGCGCCCCGCGCCGCCTAGAACCCGCCCGAGGCACCGTCAAAGGCCCAGGTGAGGACTCGCTCGCCGCGGACCCTCCGGGGCTCCACCGGAGCGCCCCGTCCCCCGAGAAGCACCGGCCACACCGGCCGGGCTTGACGGCGAATCTGATTAGGCGCCATATTACTTCTCGTGACCCAGCACTCCGAGCCCGACCCCGGCGCACCCACGCTCGACCAGGCCCGCCGCCAGATCGCCCGCTACGGCCTCACGGCCCAGGCCGATCCCCAGGCGGTCCTGGTCGCGGCGCGGCTGATGGCGGCGGGGGCGAGGATCGGCCAGGCGGGCGAGGTGCACTTCGGCCGTTTCGGACTCTCCACCGGCCGCTACCGCCTGCTGTCCGACCTGGAGGACCACGGTGGCGAGAAGTCGCCGTCCCAGCTCGCGGCGAGCCTCGGCGTCTCCCGGGCGACGGTCACCGGGCTGGTCGACGGCCTGGAGCGGGAGGGCCTGGTGGCGCGCCGCCCGTCCGCCGAGGACGGGCGCGGCAACGTGGTGATCCTCACCGCACGCGGCGCCGAGAAGCTGCGCGACCTGGCACCGGAGCACTTCGCCCGGATGCAGGCGCTGGTCGGCGGGCTCTCCGTCGAGGAGCGCGCGACCTTCCTCGACCTGCTGGCGAGGGTGGTCGCGGGCGTCGACGCACTGACCGCCGACTGACCACGGACAGACCCACCCGGGCGGGCCGGCGAACGGCCCGCCCTTCTCTCAGCCCAGATAGTTAGCCACCTAAGCACCCATACTTAGGCACCTAAGCACATCCCCGAGAGGACACCCCATGGCCAAGAAGGCCCCCGGCGCTCCCCCGCCCTTCGTCCTGTGGCGCGAGGTCCTGGTCGCCTACCTGATGCCGGCCGTGACGGCCGGAGTGGGCGGAGCCGCCACCGGGCAGCGGCAGTTGGCGATCGCCGCGCTCACCACCATCGGCGGCACCTCCGCCCTGGTGGCCGCCGCGCTCGGCTCCGTCCTGCGCCGTCGGCCGGTCCGCGGCAGGCCGCCCCGGATCCCGCGCGTCCTCGCCGCCGCCACGCTCGGGCTGGTCGCCGCCGGCCTCGGCCTCGCCGTCGGCCTCGCCGCCGCGCGCGGGCTCCCGCACATCCCCGGCCTCCCCGGCCTCGCCACCGGCACCTGGCTGCGGCGGCTGCCGATCGACCTCCCGGCCTCCTCCGCCATCGCCGCCACCATCACCACCTGGCGCTGGCGCGGCAGCCGCTCCCACGGGCCGCGACAGCAACCCGCGCCCACGCTCGCACCCACCCCCACACCCGCGCCCGCACCCGCACCCGCACCCGAAAGGCAGACATCATGATCGTCATCATGGGCGCCGCCGGCGCCACCGGCGGCGCCACCCTGCGCAGCCTCGCCGCCCTCGGCGCACCGAGCCGCGCACTCAGCCGCGACCCCGCCCGCCTCGCGGCCGGCCTCGACGAGCGCACCCTCGCGCGGACCGAGCCCTTCGCGGCCGACGCCGCCGACCCGGACTCCCTGCGCCGGGCCTTCCTCGGCGCGCGGCAGCTGTTCCTCACCATGGCCAACAGCCCGGACCAGGTCCGGTACGAGCTGAACGCCGTCGACGCGGCGCTCGACTGCGGCGTGGAGCACATCGTGAAGGTGTCCGCCCCCGCCGCCGAGCCGGACTCCCCCGTGGCGGTCTCCCGCGGCCACCACCTGATCGAGGAGCGCCTGCGCGACTCCGGCGTCACCACCACCGTCCTGCGACCGTACGCGTTCATGCAGAAGCTGCTGCTCCTGGCGCCCGGCATCGCCGCCGCCGGAGTGGTGCACGGCGCCACGGGCCGGGCGCGGTGCAACTACGTCGACGTCCGGGACATCGGCGATCTCGCCGCCGACGTGCTCACCCGCCCGGAGCTGGCCGGCGGCAGCTATCCGCTGACCGGCGGGCGGGCCTACAGCCACCCCGAGCTCACCGCCCTGCTCGGGGAGCTGCTCGGCCGGCCGGTCCGCTACCTCGACCTCACCCCGGCCGAGCTGCGGACCCACCTGGTCCAACGGGCCGGAATGCCGGACTGGCTCGCCGCCCACATCGTGGAGATCCAGCAGCTCGCCGTGGCCCGCCGGGAGACGCCCGACGGCGCGTTCACCCTGGCCACGGGGCGCAGCCCGCGCACCCTGGAGGCCTTCCTCCGGGAGCACCTGCACCTCTTCCGCTGACCGTCCCGCCACCGTGGCGGGCCCGGACCGCAGGAGCCGCCGGGACGTCGGGGCGCCGAACCGCCCGGCCGGACATCCCGGGGCACGGCCGAAACGCCGGGCCCGCCACCCGAAGGGAGCAGCCACCGGTGTGGCATGGATCACGATGGAGAATTCACCCTGACGATCCGTCAAGTCGACTGACTGACCGTCACATCGATGTTTTGAAGCCTCAGTTATTGACTGATACTGCATCAGATTCGGCCGGAATCGGCCGAGTTGGGTCGATCGCCGCCCCGGCGCCGCCGGAAGGACGGAGCTACCATCGGTCGGGTTGTCCGCTCCGACCCCGGAGTGGGGTCACCCGGTTACGGCGAGTGGTCCCCACCGCCCCCAAGGGTCGGGCACCGATCGGAACGAATGGGGCGAGTGACGAGGAGCGCACGGGCTGCCATGACAGCTGAACCGAGCCGACCGAACGAACCGAACCATCCGAACCAGCCGGGCCATCCGAACCAGTCGGGCCGGCTGGGCCAGCCGAACCCACCGGCCCAACATGACCAGCCGGCCCAGCCGGCCCAGCCGGCCCAGCCTGACCAGCTGCACCGGCCGGACCCGGCCGCCGCACCGACGCGCGCCCTGTTCCCGGGCCGCCCGGCCGCCGCACCGCGCACCCTGGTCGACGTCCTGGACGCCACCGTGCGCGCCCACCCCGACGAGCCGGCCCTGGACGACGGCCACGCCGTGCTGAGCTACCGCGCGCTGGCCGCCGAGGTCGAGCAGCTGCGCCGCCGCCTGGCCGCCGCCGGGATCGGCCCCGGCGACCGGGTCGGCGTGCGCGTGCCGTCGGGCACCAACGACCTGTACGTCTCGATCCTCGCCGTGCTCGCCGCCGGGGCCGCCTACGTCCCGGTGGACGCGGAGGACCCGGACGAGCGCGCCGAGCTGGTCTTCGGCGAGGCCGGCGTGGCCGCCGTGCTCGGCGCCGACCGCGTCATCGCCACCACGACCGAGCGCGCGCCCGCCCCGGAGCGCCGCCCCACCCCGGCCGACGACGCCTGGATCATCTTCACCTCCGGCTCCACCGGCAAGCCCAAGGGCGTCGCCGTCACCCACCGCAACGCGGCCGCCTTCGTGGACGCCGAGGCCGCGCTCTTCCTGCAGGAGGAGCCGATCGGCCCCGGCGACCGGGTGATGGCCGGGCTGTCCGTCGCCTTCGACGCCTCCTGCGAGGAGATGTGGCTGGCCTGGCGCTACGGCGCCTGCCTGGTGCCGGTGCCCCGCTCGCAGGTGCGCAGCGGCGCCGACCTCGGCCCCTGGCTGGCCGAGCAGGAGATCACCGTCGTCTCCACCGTCCCGACGCTGGCCGCGCTGTGGCCGGCCGAGGCGCTGAACGAGGTCCGGCTGCTGATCTTCGGCGGCGAGGCCTGCCCGCCCGAGCTGGTGCAGCGCCTGGTCACCGAGGGCCGCGAGGTGTGGAACACCTACGGCCCGACCGAGGCCACCGTGGTCGCCTGCGCCGCGCTGCTGACCGGCGAGGGCCCGGTGCGGATCGGCCTGCCGCTGGACGGCTGGGACCTCGCCGTGGTGGACGAGGCCGGCGAGCCGGTCGCCCCCGGCGGCACCGGTCAGCTGGTGATCGGCGGCGTCGGCCTGGCCCGCTACCTCGACCCGGAGAAGGACTCCGAGAAGTACGCGCCGCTGCGCTCGCTGGGCTGGGAGCGCGCCTACCGCAGCGGCGACCTGGTCCAGGCCGACCCGGCCGGCCTGCTGTTCCTCGGCCGCACCGACGAGCAGATCAAGCTGGGCGGCCGCCGGATCGAGCTCGGCGAGGTCGACGCGGCGCTGCAGGCGCTGCCCGGCGTCGCCGGCGCGGCCGCCGCCGTGCGGACCGCCCGCGGCGGCAACCAACTGCTGGTCGGCTACCTGGTGGTCCAGGACGGCTTCGACCGCGAGCAGGCCGTCGAGCGGCTGCGCGCCGAGCTGCCCGCCGCCCTCGTCCCGCTGCTCGCGACCGTCGAGACCCTGCCCACCCGGACCTCCGGCAAGGTGGACCGCAACGCCCTGCCGTGGCCGCTGCCCGAACTGGAGGCCGCGGGCCCGAGCGAGCAGCTCTACGGCACCGAGGCGTGGCTGGCCGAGCAGTGGGCCGAGATCCTCGGCATCACCGTCAGCGGCCCGCGCGACGACTTCTTCGCGATCGGCGGCGGCAGCCTGGCCGCCGCCCGGCTGACCACCCTGCTGCGCACCCGCTACCCGAGCGCGGCCGTCCTCGACATCTACCAGAACCCGACGCTGCGCAAGCTCGCCCGGCACCTGGAGCGCACCGCCGCGGACAGCGCCGAGGCCCGGACCGTCACCCTGGTCCCGACCAGGGCGAAGCTGCTGCAGCTGCTCCTGCTGATCCCGCTGTTCACGGTGGTCGGCCTGCGCTGGACGGTGGCCCTGCTGGCCGCCGGGAACCTGCTCACCCACCTCGGCGACTACCCGTGGGCACCCACCGCCTCCTGGTGGTGGGTCGGCGCGGGCGCGCTGGCGCTGTTCTCCCCGGCGGGCCGGCTGGCCGTCTCGGCGGGCGGCGCCCGGCTGCTGCTGCGCGGCGTGCGCCCCGGCACCCACCCCCGCGGCGGCTCGGTGCACCTGCGCCTGTGGGCGGCCGAGCGGCTCGCCGAGCTGAGCGGCGCGACCTCGCTGTCCGGCTCCTGGCTGGTGCGCTACGCCCGCGCGCTGGGCTGCAAGGTCGCGCCCGACGTGGACCTGCACTCGCTGCCGCCGGTCACCGGGATGCTGAAGCTGGGCCGCGGTTGCGCAGTCGAGGCCGAGGTGGACCTGTGCGGCTACTGGCTGGACGGCGACCGGCTGCTGATCGGCCAGGTCAAGGTCGGCTCGGGGGCCGTGGTCGGCACCCGCTCGACGCTGCTGCCCGGGGCCCGGATCGGCAAGCGCGCCCAGGTGGTGGCCGGCTCCAGCGTCACCGGTCAGGTCCCGACCGGCCAGCGCTGGGGCGGCGCGCCCGCGGTCAAGCTGGGCCGCGCCGAGCGCACCTGGCCCAAGGACCGCCCGGCGCGCCGGGCCCGCTGGGTGGCGATGTACGGCGCCGGCGGCGCCGCGCTCGGCCTGCTCCCGGTGCTGCCCGCCGTCGGCGCGCTCGCCGTGCTCTCCCGCTTCGTCCACCAGGGCGACGCGCTGGGCCCGGCGCTCGGCGGCGCCCTGCTCGGGCTGCTGCCCGCGACGCTGGCGTACGGCGCGGTGTACGCGGCGCAGCTGCTGGTGCTGGTCCGGCTGCTGAGCATCGGCCTGGTGCCCGGCGTGCACCCGCTGCACGGGCGGGTGGGCTGGCAGGCCTGGACGGTCTCGCAGCTGATGGACCGGGCCCGCGAGGTGCTGTTCCCGCTCTACGCCGGGCTGGTCACGCCGCCGTGGCTGCGGGCGCTCGGGATGCGGGTCGGCCGCGGCGCCGAGGTGTCGACGGTGCTGGCGCTGCCCAGCCTGACCACGGTCGGCGACGGCGCGTTCCTGGCGGACGACACCCTGATCGCGCCCTACGAGCTGGGCGGCGGCTGGGTGCGGCTCGGCGAGGCGAAGGTCGGCGAGCGGGCGTTCCTCGGCAACTCGGGGATGACGGCGCCGGGCCGCTCGGTGCCCAAGCGCGGCCTGGTGGGCGTGCTGTCGGCGACACCGGCGAAGGCGAAGAAGGGCGGCTCGTACCTGGGCATGCCGCCGATGCGGCTGCCGCGCTCGGCGGACCGGGCCGACCAGAGCCTGACGTACGAGCCGCCGGCCCGGCTGCTGTGGGCGCGCGGGCTGGTCGAGTTGGGCCGGCTGGTCCCGGTGCTGGCGTCCGGGGCGCTGGGCCTGCTGACCGCGGCGGCGCTGTCCCGGCTGGCCGTCGGCTCGCCGCCGACCGCCGCGCTGCTCTCCGGCCTGGTGCTGCTGGGCGCCGGCACGGTGGCGTGCGTGGTCGCGGTGGCGGCGAAGTGGCTGCTGGTCGGGCGGTTCCGGTCGGTGGAGCACCCGCTGTGGAGCGGCTTCGTGTGGCGCAACGAGCTCGCGGACACCTTCGTGGAGATGCTGGCGGTGCCGTGGCTGGTCGGTTCCGTGCCGGGCACCCCGGTGCTGAACCTGTGGCTGCGGTCGCTCGGCGCGAAGGTCGGGCGCGGCGTCTGGTGCGAGAGCTACTGGCTGCCGGAGGCGGACCTGGTCACCCTGGGCGACGGGGTCAGCATCAACCGGGGCTGCGTGGTGCAGACCCACCTCTTCCACGACCGGATCATGCGGATGGATACTGTGGTCCTCCGCGAGGGCGCCACCCTGGGCCCGGGCGGCATCGTGCTGCCCGGCAGCACGGTGGGCGCGCGCAGCACGCTCGGCCCGGCCTCGCTGGTGATGCGCGCCGAGTCCGTCCCCGCCGACACGCGGTGGCTGGGCAACCCCATCGAGGCGTGGCAGACCACGTCATGACCGCCTCGACGACCCCCCGTCCCGGCCCGCAGGAAGCGCACGTCCCCGTGAAGTCCAAGCACGCCCCCGCGGCCGCCGGCGCCCCGGACCCGTACTTCCCGAACAACGGTGACCACCGCTACCGAGTGCACCGCTACGAGCTGACGCTGGACTACCGGCCCGGGCCCAACCGGCTGGCCGGTTCGGCCCGGCTGAGCGCGGTGGCGGACGCGGCACTGGCGGAGTTCGCGCTCGACCTGGCCGAGTTCCGGATCGGCCGGGTGCTGGTCGACGGTCGGGCCGCCCGCTACACCCACCGCGCCGGCAAGCTGCGGATCCGCCCGGCCAAGGCGCTCGCGGCGGGCGCGGCGTTCACCGTCGAGGTGCACTACACCGGCAACCCGCGCCCGGTGCGCAGCCCGTGGGGCGGCCTGGGCTGGGAGGAGCTGACCGAGGGCGCGCTGGTGGCCAGCCAGCCGATCGGCGCGCCGTCCTGGTTCCCGTGCAACGACCGGCCCGCCGACAAGGCGACGTACCAGATAGCGGTGACCACGGCGTCCCCGTTCACCGTGGTGGCGAGCGGCCGGCTGCTCACCCGCACCACCCGGGCGTCCAGCACCACCTGGGTGTACGAGCAGAGCGCGCCGACCCCGACGTACCTGGTGACGGTGTCGATCGGCCACTACCGGGCGGTGCCGCTGGCCGCCCGGCCGGCCGTGCCGCAGACCGGGTACGTGCCGGAGCGGCTGGCCACCGGCTTCGCCCGGGACTTCGCCCGGCAGCCGGAGATGACGGCCTACTTCGCCGAGGTCTTCGGGCCGTACCCGTTCGGCGAGTACGCGGTGGTCCTCGCGGACGAGGAGCTGGACGTCCCGGTGGAGGCGCAGGGCGTCGCCACCTTCGGCACCAACCACCTCGGCGGCGGCTGGGAGCGGGAGCGGCTGATCGCGCACGAGCTGGCCCACCAGTGGTTCGGCAACAGCGTCACCATCGCCGACTGGCGGCACATCTGGCTGAACGAGGGCTTCGCCAAGTACGCGGAGTGGCTGTGGTCCGAGCACGCCGGCGGCCCGGCCGCGGCCGCCCGCGCCCAGGCCGCCCACACCCGGCTCGCCGGCCAACCGCAGGACCTCGTCCTCGGCGACCCGGGCCGCAAGCTGATGTTCGACGACCGGCTGTACCAGCGCGGCGGGCTCGTCGTGCACGCGCTGCGCCGCACGCTCGGCGACGACGCGTTCTTCGCGATGCTGCGGGACTGGGCGGGCCTCAACCGGTTCGGCGTGGTCGACACCGCCGATCTGCGGGCGCACGCCTCCCGGTACACCTCCGTACCGCTCGGCCCGCTCTTCGAGGCCTGGCTGGAGCGTCCGGAGCTGCCGCCGCTGCCGGGCTGAGGACCCGCGGGGCGTCGGTCCGCTCGGGATCGGCGCCCCCGCTGGGCTACTGTCCGTCCACATGTCGACGACTCCAGAAGCCCACATGACCGATCTGCCCGCCGAGTTGCTCCCCGCCACCCGCCGCGCCCTGCTGCACCTGGTCGCCGTGGCCCAGGCCGAGGAGCGGGCGCCCGCCGTGGTCGCCGGGGTGCTGCGGGACGGGCGGCCGGTGTGGAGCGGCGCCCGCAGCATGACCGACGGCCACGCGCCCACCCCGGACGTCCAGTTCCGGATCGGCTCGATCACCAAGACCTTCGTCGCCGTGCTGGTCCTGCGGCTGCGCGACGAGGGCCTGCTGGACCTCGCCGACCCGCTCTCCCGCCACCTGCCCGGCACCCCGGCCGACGACGCCACCGTCGCCCAGCTGCTCTCGCACTCCTCCGGGCTCGCCGCCGAGACCCCGGGCCCCTGGTGGGAGCGGACCGAGGGCACGCTGCGGCCCCGCCTCGACGACCTGCTGGAGGCCGAGCGCCCGCTGAAGCACCCGGCCGGCCGCCTCCTGCACTACTCCAACCCCGGCTACGCGCTGCTCGGCGCGCTGGTCGAGAAGCTGCGCGGCGAACCCTGGGGCGAGGTGCTGCGCCGCGAGGTGCTGGCCCCGCTCGGCATGGACCGCACCACGCTGCGGCCCGAGCACCCGTACGCAGGAGGCTTCGCCGTCCACCCGTGGGCCGACGTGCTGCGGCCCGAGCCGCTCACCGACACCGGTCTGATGGGCCCGGCCGGCCAACTCTGGTCCACCGGCGCCGACCTGGCCCGCTGGGCGGCCTTCCTCGCCGCGGGCGACGACAAGGTGCTCGCCGCCGACACCCTCGCCGAGATGCGCCGCCCGGTGGCCGCCCCGCTCGACGACGGGTGGACCACCGCCTTCGGCCTCGGCCTGCAACTGCTCCGCCACGAAGGCCGGTTGCTGTACGGGCACACCGGCTCGATGCCCGGCTTCACGGCGGGACTGTGGGTCAGCCAGGCCGACGGCCTGGCCGCGTACGCCCTCGCCAACGCCACCAGCGGCGTCGGCACCTCGTTGCTGACCGCCCGGTTGATCGCGCTCACCGCCGAGCACGAGCCCCGGCTGCCCGAGCCCTGGCGCCCGCTGCCCGAGGTCGACCAGGAGCTGCTGGAGCTCACCGGCCCCTGGTACTGGGGCGCCGCCCCGAACGTCCTGCGGCTGCGGGCCGGGCGCGTCCTGGAGCTCAGCCAGCTCGGTGGCGGCACCCGGGGCTCGCGCTTCCGCCCCGAGCCGGACGGCACCTGGACCGGCCTGGACAACTACTACGCGGGCGAGACCCTGCGGGTGGTCCGGGGCGCCGACGGCTCGGTCAGCCACCTCGACATCGGCTCCTTCGTCTACACCCGCGAGCCCTACGGACCGGCCGGCGCCGTCCCGGGCGGTGTGGACCCGGAGGGCTGGCAGGCCGGGTGACCCCCGCCGGGCCGACCGGAAGCAGGGCCGACCGGGACGCCGGGACGGACGGGGCGGCGCGCCGATCGGGGCGCCGGGACAGCGGGACGCACGGGACGCCGCGCCGATCGGGACGGCGGGACGCACAGGACGCCGCGCCGACCGGGACGCCGGGACGGCGGGACGCACAGGACGCCGGGACGCCGGGACGGACGGGGCGGCGCGCCGATCGGGGCGCCGGGACGGACGGGCGGCCGGGACAGCGGGGGCGCGCAGTACGGACGGCGGGGGCGCGCGGTGCAGCCGTGCACCCCCGTTGTCCACCCCCCGCGGACGAGCGCCGGGTGCCGGGCAGGTGGCCGGAAGGCCACGGGTGGTCCCATTCAGCAGGTGCACATCTGCGATCCGCCGGGCCGCAACGTGAATGCCAACCGGTTCGGAGAGACATACCGAGACCGGTTCGCGTCCACGCCCCACCACCACCTGCGGACCGGGACGGTGCCCTGGCGATCCACGGCACCGCCGATCGTGCTGCCCTGGAGGGTCCGCCATGACCACCGTCCCCACGTACGCTCCGTCCGCAGTCGCCCCCACCCACGACACCCCGGCGGTCCCCGCCCCGCGCCACCGGCCCGCACCGGCCGCGGCCCCCTCGCCCGCGTCCGCGCCCGCGTACACCGTCTCCCTCGCCCGCGACGAGGAGGACGTGCGCGCCGCCCAGCAGCTGCGCCACCAGGTGTTCGCCGCCGAGCTCGGCGCCCTCCTGCACAGCCCCGTCGCCGGCCTCGACATCGACCCGTTCGACGCGTACTGCGACCACCTGCTGGTCCGCGAGGGCGAGCACGGCACCGTCGTCGGCACCTACCGGCTGCTGCGGCCCGAGGCGGCCCGCCGGGCCGGACGGCTCTACTCCGAGGGCGAGTTCGACCTGTCCGCCCTGGCGCCGGTCCGTCCCGGCCTGGTCGAACTCGGACGCTCCTGCATCCACCCGGACCACCGCGGCAACGGCGCCGTCATCAACCTGATGTGGGGCGGCATCGCCCGCTACCTCGCCGACACCGGCAACACCTGGGTGGGCGGGTGCTGCTCGATCGGCCTGGAGGACGGCGGCGCCACCGCGGCCCGGGTCTGGGACACCGTCAGCACCCGGTACCTGGCCCCCGCCGAGTACCGGGTCTCCCCGCACCGCCGCTGGGACGCCACCGGCGTGCCGCGCGCCGAGCGCGGCGCCCTGCCGCCGCTGCTCCGCGGCTACCTGCGGCTCGGCGCCTGGGTCTGCGGCGAGCCCGCTTACGACCCGGACTTCGACTGCGCCGACCTGTACGTGCTGCTCTCGCTGGAGCGCACCGACCCGCGCTACCTGCGGCACTTCCTCTCCGGACTGCCCGCCCTGAGCCCCGCGTCATGAGCGTCTGGCTGCCCACGGCGACCTGCCGGCCGGAGACCTGCCTGGCCGACGCGGCGCCGGAGGTCTCCCACCCCCGGCGCGTCCTGCGGCTGACGGCCTGCCTGCTGGCGGTCCTGGCCGGCGTCGTGCTCAGCCTGCCGGCCAAGCTGCTCCCGTCCGGCGGCCGGGACCGGCTGACCCGCCTCTGGGCGCGCGTCGTGCTGCGCGCCCTCGGGGTGACCGTCCACCTCGCCGGACCGGGCGGCGGCCCGGGCGCGGGCGGGGTCCTGGTGGTCGCCAACCACGTGTCCTGGCTGGACGTCCCGCTGCTCGCGGTCGGCCGGCCGGGCCGGTCACTGGCCAAGACCGAGGTCCGCCGGTGGCCGGTGCTCGGCCCGCTGGTCGCCTGGGGCGGCGCCGTCTTCCTCGACCGCGACCGGCTGCGGACGCTGCCGGACACCGTCGCGGCGGTGGCCGGGGTGCTGCGCTCCGGGCACCCGGTGATCGTCTTCCCGGAGGGCTCGACCTGGTGCGGGCGGGAGAGCGGCAGGTTCCGGCCGGCGCTGTTCCAGGCCGCGGTGGAGGCGGGGGCCTTCGTCCAGCCGGTGACGATCCGCTACCGGCTGGCGGACGGGCGGCCGACCAGCGTCCCCGCGTTCGTCGGGGACGACGGGCTGCTCACCTCGCTCGCCCGGGTGGTCGCGGCGCGCGGGCTGGTCGCCGAGGTGACCTTCCTGCCGCCGATCCCGCCGCCCGCCCCGCAGGCCACCCGCGCCGGCGCCCGGCGCGAGCTGGCCCGCGCGGCCCAGGCGGCGGTCGAAGGGATCCGCTGACCGGCCGCCCCCACGGCGGCCGGTGGGACCCGGCCCGGCCGAGCCCGGGCCAGGGGCGCCGGTCTCGGGCCTCGTCGTGCTCGGGCCGTCCGGTCTGGCGCGGCCCGTTCCGGCGCGCTCGGCCGGGTGCGGTGGCGGCGCGGCGCTCCCCGGCACCGGCGGGCCCGCCGGCCGGTGCGGCCGGGCGGACCACGGCGGTGCCGGCCACCGCCTCCTCGCCCTTGCCCCTCGCCCCTCGCCCCTCGCCCGGTACGATCACCACAGGTCAAGGCGGGTCAGGGGGAAGGCAGGGGCATGACGGAGGAACGGAACCCCGAGGAGCCGACCGGCCATCAGCCCGGCGACCCGACACCCGTGCCGGGCGGGCAGGTCGGCCTACTGACGGGCGCAGCCCGGGCGTCGGGAGGCTGCCTCGGCGAGCTGGTCATCGAGTCCGTCGGCGGGATCGTCCTGCTGGCCCTCACCACGGCCTCACTGGCGGGGGCCTTCCTCCTCGCCCAGGCCGTCCACCGGGCCAGCCCGGCAGGCGCCTACGCGCTCGCCGCCCTCGGCCTGCTCGGGCTCGCCCACGGCATCCGGCACCGGCGCAGGCCCCCGGAGGAGCGCAGCGGGATCGGGCGGATCACCGCCGCCGTCACCGGCGCGCTCGGCTTCTGGCTGGTCCTGTGCGTCGGATACGCCTCCTTCGACGCCGCCTTCGGGCTGAACCTCGGGCTCTGACGGCGGGATAGGCTCGCCCGGACCGCCCGGACCGCCCGGACCGCCCGGACCGCCCGGAACGCCCGGAACGACCTCGGAGGAGCGACCGATGAGCGAGCTGTACCCCCTCTACGAGCCGTACGCGCAGGGCTGGTTGGACGTCGGCGACGGGCAGGAACTGTACTGGAACGCCTCCGGGAACCCGTCCGGCACACCGGCCGCGGTGGTGCACGGCGGGCCGGGATCCGGTCACGGGCCCGGCTCCCGGCGGTACTTCGACCCGGAGCGCTACCACGTCGTCCAGTTCGACCAGCGCGGCTGCGGCCGGAGCCGGCCGCACGCCTCCGACGCCTCGACCGGGCTGGAGCACAACACCACCGCGCACCTGATCGCCGACATGGAGCGCCTCCGCGAGCACCTCGGCATCGACACCTGGCTGCTGTACGGCGGTTCGTGGGGTTCCACGCTGATCCTCGCGTACGCCCAGGCCCACCCCGAGCGGGTCTCCGCGATCGTGCTCTGCGGCGTCACCATGACCCGCCCCGAGGAGACCGACTGGCTCTACCGGGGCGTCGGCCGCTTCCTGCCGGGCCCCTGGGCGGAGTTCCGGGACTTCCTGCCGCCCGCCGACCGGGACGGCGACCTGGTCTCCGCGTACAGCCGACTGCTCAACAGCCCGGACGAGGAGGTCCGTCGGGCCGCCGCCAACGCCTGGGCCACCTGGGAGGACGCGGTCATCTCGCACGAGACGCTGGGCAAGCCGAACGCGTACTCCGACCGCCCCTCCGACGCCCTGATGGCCTTCACCCGGATCACCGCGCACTACTTCTCGCACGGCGCGTTCCTGGAGGACGGCCAACTGCTGCGCGACGCCGGTCGGCTGGCCGGGATCCCGGGGGAACTGATCCACGGCCGGCTGGACCTCGGCGGACCCCTCTACACCGCCTGGCAACTGGCCGCGGCGTGGCCGGACGCCCGACTGACCGTCATCGACGAGGCCGGACACACCGGGAGCCCGCGGATGCGCGAGGCCGTCCTGGCCGCCGTCGAGCGCTTCGCCTGATCGCCCGGGGCCGGCGGGGGCCGGGGCCGGCGGGCCGAGGGGCCGGGAGCCGGCGGGGGCCCGGGGACGCCCCGACGGCGGGACCGTTCGCACAACTGGGCCATTCCTGGGAACCCCTACGATACGACGCATGATCGCCTATGCCCCAGCCGCCCTGTTCTTCCTGCTGTTCGGGATCGGGGTACTCCGCGACCGCCGCCGGTTCAGCAACGCCGTCTACCTGGGCATCGCCGTCTCACTCCTCTCCCTCGCCCTGCTCGCCGAACTGCGCAAGGCACCGACGGTGGTGGTGGAGGTCGTCGCGGCGGCGATCGTCCTGCTGCCGGCCGTCGGCACGGTGGCCCTGGTCTGGTTCCTGATCTCCAACGGCCTGACCATGATCCGCAAGGAGGGCAGACGGCCGGCCAACCTGCTGTCGCTGCTCGCCGGGCTGGGCGTCGTCGCCGTCGTCGCCCTGCTGGGCGCCGCCGTCGCCACCGGCTCCCGGACCCTGGCCGTCCTGGCCGGCACCGCTGTCCTGGTGGTCCTCTACGTCTCCTTCCTGTTCGTCTGCTTCGTCGGTTACGCCTTCCTGTACAGCCGCCACCGGCCGCGCCGGAACGTGGACTTCGTGGTCGTGCTCGGCTCCGGACTGATCGGCGGCGAACGCGTCCCGCCGCTGCTCGCCAGCCGGCTGAACCGGGGCCGCGAGGCGTACGAGAGGCAGGCCGCCCGCGGCAACCCGCCGGTCCTGATCACCTCGGGCGGTCAGGGGCCGGACGAGAAGCTGCCGGAGGCCCACGCGATGGCCGACTACCTGGTCGCCGCCGGCTTCCCGGCCGAGCGCATCGAGCGGGAGGACCGCTCGCGCACCACCGAGGAGAACCTGCTCTTCAGCAAGGCCATCATGGAGCGGGCCAAGCCCGACTACCGCTGCGTGGTGGTCACCAACGACTTCCACGCCTTCCGGGCTGCGCTCCTCGCCCGCCAGACCGGCGTGAACGGCCACGTCCTCGGCTCGCCCACGGCCAGGTACTACTGGCCGAGCGCCACCATCCGCGAGTTCGCCGCGGTGTTCCTCTCGCACAAACTGGTCAACTTCGGCATCTGCGGTCTGCTCGCCCTCTGCGGGGTGCTCGCCGCGCTCTGAGTCGCCGGGCCTGCCGGGTCGGCGAGATCGGCGGGATCGCCGGGCCTGCCGGGTCGGCGAGATCGGCGGGATCACCGGGCCTGCCGGGTCGGCGGGATCGGGCCCCGGTCGCGGAGGCGGCCGGGGCCCGGGCCGTTCCCGCTCGTACCCGTCAGAGCCGGTCGGCCCGTCAGACCTCCGGACGGGGCGTCAGGACCGCACAGGTGGTGGTGGCGTGCGCGTACAGCTTCCCGTTCTCGGTGCCGATCACCCTGGCCTCGGCGGTCGCCATCGTCCGGCCCAGATGCAGCACCTCGGCCTCGCAGCGCACCGGCGCCGAGTCGGCGAACAGCGGGCGCAGCATGTGGACGTTCAACTGCGTGGTGGTGTACCCGACTCCGGCCGGCAACCGGCTCAGCACGGCGCAGCCGAGGGCGGAGTCGAGCAGGGTGGCCAGGTAGCCGCCGTGCACGGTGTTCATCGGGTTGTGGAGGTGGTCGCCGACGCGGCCCTCGAACACCGCGGTGCCCGGCTTGACCTCGGTGAGGTGGAAGCCCATCGTGCTGCAGATCGCGGGCTCCGGAATCCGCCCGGCGATCCACTCCAGCAGGATCTCCTCTCCGGTCAGGTGGGCGTACTCGGCGATCGGCGGACCGGCCGTCCAGGTGTGCGTGCGGGTGCGCTGTTCGGGGCCGGCCGGGCGTCGCCGTTCGTCGGAGTCGATCTCATCAGTCGTCATGGGACCAACCTGCCCGGTCCGAACCCCTGCCTCACGTCCCTTCCACCGCAGGGCGGTGGGCCCGTGCCGGGGAGGCCCGCGGCCGGTTCGACGGGGCATGGCGGTCCGCGCCATGCCAGGGTGGCGGACCTCGGCTGACCACCACATGGCCCCGGGGTGCGGGGCGCGCCACGCTGCACGGGATCCACCCCCACTCCTCCCCCACCCAGGAGTCCCCGTGTCTCTGCGCCCCGCCGCCGCGCTGTTGACGGCCCTCACCCTCGCGCTCGCCGCCGGCACCGCGTCCGCCTCCGCCGCGCCCGTCCCTGTCGAGCCCGTTCCCGTCGCGCTCGTTCCCGTCGCGCTCGTTCCCGTCCCACCCGTTCCTGCCGCTCCCGCTCCTGCCGCGCCCGTCTCCGTCGCTGCCGCCACCGTGTCCGCGGCCACCCCCGCCGCCGACCCCGCAGGCGGCACCTTCCAGCAGGTCGCCGGCTTCGGCTCCAACCCCGGCAACCTCGCCATGTACAGCTACACCCCCGCCGGACTGCCCGGCGGCGCACCCCTGGTCGTCGCCCTGCACGGCTGCCTGCAGAGCGCCACCGACTACTACCGTGCCTCCGGCTGGACCAAGTTCGCCGACCAGTACGGCTTCGCGGTCGTGTTCCCGCAGACCGGCAGCACCAACAACAGCCTCTCCTGCTTCCGCTGGTTCGACGCGAGCAAGGACGCCCGGGGCGGCGGCGAGGCCGAGTCGGTGGTCGAGATGGTCGCCAAGGCCGAAGCCCTGTACGGCTCAGACGCCCACCGGGTGTTCGTCACCGGGCTCTCGGCCGGGGGCGGGATGGCCGCCGACCTGCTGGCCGACTACCCGGACGTCTTCGCCGGCGGGGCGATCGACTCCGGCCTGCCCGCCCACTGTGCCACCACCCAGAGCGCCGCCTCCGGGTGCCAGGACACCGACCAGGGGCTCACCCCGGCGCAGTGGGGCGACAAGGTGCGGGCCGCGCACCCGGCCTACACCGGACCGTGGCCCCGGGTGGCCGTCTGGCAGGGCAGCGCCGACACCGTGGTCAGGCCGGTGAACGCGACCGAGCTGCGCGACCAGTGGACCGACGTCCAGGGCATCGCCCCTCGGCCGACCAGCACCCGCGACCTCCCGGGCGGCACCAGCGAGGAGCTATACGCCGACGCGGCCGGACGCCCCGCCGTGGCACTGTTCACGATCAGCGGGCCACGGACTGGCCGTCCACCCGGGTACCGGAGCCGACCAGTGCGGGGCGACCGGCGCCTACTTCCTGGACACGGTCTGCTCCGGCTACTACACCGCGCAGTTCTGGGGCCTGGACGGCGGTACCGGCCCCACCTCGCCCGGCCTGCCCGCCCCGGTCGGGCTGACCGCCTCCCCGGCCGGGGCCGGCTCGGTCACGCTCGGCTGGCAGGCCGTCAACGGCGCCGCCTCGTACCGGGTCTACCGCGACGGCAGCCAGGTCGGCAGCACCACCGGCCCCTCGTTCACCGACACGGGCCTCGCCGCCGGCACGACGTACGGCTACGCCGTGGCGGCGGTCGACGCGAGCGGCACGCCGGGCAGCCGGTCGGCGACGGTCACCGTGACCACCGCCGGTGGCGCTCCCCCGTGCTTCACCACCAGCAACTACGACCACGTCCGGGCCGGCCGCGCCACCCAGAGCGGCGGTCTGACGTACGCGCTCGGCTCCGGCCAGACCATGGGGCTGTGGAACACCTTCGTCGTCCACACCCTGCAGCAGACCGGCCCCGGCTACTTCGTGCTCGCCGACGGCCAGTGCTGAACGGCCACCGGCCGGCACGGCACCGACCGGCACGGAACCAGCCGACACGGAACCAGCCGACACGGAACCGACCGACAGGGCACCGGCCGGGGCGGCCAGGTCCCACACCCTGACCCTCACCCCGCCCCCTCTCCCGTCCTGATCCCGGCGAACAGGTCGGTCTCGACCCCGCCCTCGCCGGACGTCCCGCCCTCGCCGAGGGCGCCGCCGGCCCCGGGCACCAGGCTCCGAGCCAGGTGGTAGTC
The DNA here is from genome assembly GCF_055585785.1 of Kitasatospora sp. NPDC053308. Lineage (NCBI taxonomy): Bacteria > Bacillati > Actinomycetota > Actinomycetes > Kitasatosporales > Streptomycetaceae > Kitasatospora > Kitasatospora sp. NPDC053308. The sequence continues at coordinate 513,983 of NZ_JBVJJY010000004.1, forward strand.
CTCGGTCGGCCACACCTCGCGCTCGACGTCCCGGGGGTGGGCCATGAACGCGACGCCCGGCGCGACCTGGGTGGCGTGCGCCAGCAGCGCCGCGTCCCGGACGGCGAACTGCTCGGCGCACGCTATCCGGGTGGTGGTCGCCAGGGCGGGCGGGGTGTCGGGCCACTCGGCGAGCAGTCCGCCCATCGGCGAGGGGAGGCCGCGCTCCGTCATGGCGTCGTGCAGGGTCTGGAACCAGGCCCGGGAGAGCGCCAGGTGATAGTAGAGCTTGGCCGCCTGCCAGGGCTCGCCGGCCTCTGGCCGGTGTTCCGGGTCGGAGGCGGCCTCGAAGGCCGCCACGGTGACCCGGTGGGTCATCACGTGGTCCGGGTGCGGATACCCTCCGGTCTCGTCGTAGGTGATCACCACGTGCGGTCGGAACTCCCGGATCAGCGCGACCAGCGGGGCCGCCGCGACCTCCACCGGCAGGGCGGCGAAGCAGCCTTCCGGCAGCGGCTCGTCCGGCCCCGGCATGCCGGAGTCCACGAAGCCGAGGAACTCCTGGCGCACGCCGAGGATCTCGCGGGCGGCCGCCATCTCCTCGCGTCGGATCCGGGCGATTTCGGCCCGCACCTCGGGGCGGTCCATCGCGGGGTTGAGCACCGAACCGCGCTCGCCGCCGGTGCAGGTCGCGACCAGGACGTCCACGCCCTCGGCCGCGTACCGGGCGAGGGTCGCCGCGCCCTTGCTGGACTCGTCGTCGGGGTGGGCGTGCACGGCGAGCAGGCGCAAGCCGCCGGGGTGCTGGGTGACCATGGGTCCCTCCGGATCGTCGGTGGTGGGTGGCTGCCGGTCCTACGGGTGTCCATCCCGTACGGCGGCCGGTCGTACGGCTCTCGGTCCCGTACGCCGCCGGTCGTACGGCTGTCGATGTCGACCGGGTACGGCCGCCGGTCGAGGGCCGTCCGCCCGGGGCCTGACGGCCGCTCAGCCGGCGTCCTTACGGGTGTTCGGGTACAGCCAGGCCGGTCCGATCGCCAGGGCGGACAGGGCCAGCACCCACCAGAAGGTGTCCCCGAAGGCCGCGCCCGGCCGCTCCGGGTGACCGTGCTGCGCCTGCTGGAGGGCCAACGTCAGCACCGCCGTGCCGAGCGCCCCGCCGACCCGGTTCAGCACGTTGACCGCTCCGGCGGCCGCCGGGACCTGGGCCTTCTCGACGCTCCCGTACACCGCCGCGAGGCCGGGGATCGAGATGATCCCCATGCCCGCGCCGCGCAGCGCCAGCGAGCCGGCGATCAGCCAGTGCGCCGGGTCGGACCCGCTGCCCAGCCGGGTGAACGCGAGTGTGCCGACCAGGGAGCAGGCGATGCCGATCAGGATCAGCGGACGGGGTGCGACGCGGTCGGTGATCCGGGCGGCCAGCATCGCGGTGACGGCCGTGCCGAGCGCCTGCGGCGCCAGCAGCAGACCGGCCTCCACCGCGCCGACGTGCTGCACCTGCTGGTAGTAGAGCGGCACCAGGAACATCGAACTGTAGAGCGCGGCCCCCTGCAGGAAGCTGTTGGCCGTCGCCACGCTGAAGCCGCGCCGGGCGAACAGCCGCAGGTCGATCAGCGGCGGCCGGACCCCACCGCGCGCCACTCGCAGCGCGTGGACTCCGTAGAGCGCCACCAGCACCACGCCCGCGACCAGCGCGACCCAGCCGACCGCACCGCCGGCGCCGATCGTCGAGAGTCCGTAGACCAGCCCGGTGAGACCGGGCGAGAGCAGCAGCAGGCCGGTCACGTCCAGCTCGGGCCTCGGCGCGTCCGAGTCCTGCTCGACCGGCAGCCAGTGGGCGGCCAGCAGCAGCGTCAGCAGCCCGACCGGCACGTTCAGCAGGAACATCCAGCGCCAGTCGAGGTGCTCCAGCACCACGCCGCCGAGGATCGGCCCGAGGACCGGTGCGAGGCTGATCGGGAGCATCAGGGTGCCCATCACCCGCCCGATCCTGGACGGCCCGGCCGCTTGTATGATGATCGCTTGGCCAAGCGGTTGAATCATCCCGCCGCCGATCCCCTGCAGCACCCGGAAGGCGACCAGACTGCCCGTCGACCAGGCCAGGCCGCACAACGCCGATCCGAGCACGAACAGGACGACCGAGGCGAGCCACGCCCGCCGGGCCCCGAAGCGGCCGGCCGCCCACCCCGAGAGCGGCATGGTCAGCGAGACCGCCAGCAGGTACCCGGTGGCCACCCACTGCACCGCCGCGATCGAGCCGTGCAGGTCACGGCCCACCGCGTCGATCCCGACATTGACGATCGTGGCGTCCAGCAAGGCGAGCATCGGACCCAGCGCCAGCACCGCGCCCATCTTCCACAGGCCCGCCGGGATCGGCTCCGCCTCCCCCTCCTCCACGCCCCCTCGTCGACCCGTCGCCGTGGCGGATGCGGTCATGCGCCCCTCCCCTGAGTCGCTCCTCGGGTGAGCGTCGGCCTCACGCGGCCGCCCTCACCCGGGGCAGCCGTCCGACCGCCCCGAGAAGAACTTAGGACGGACCCACTGATTGGGTCAAGCCTAATTCCTGTACCCGACCCAGTGAACTGCGTTAGGCTCCCGCCATGACCGAGACCGGCACCACCCCCAGCCCCGCCCCCACCCTCCGCGAACTCAACAAGCGCCGCACCCGCGAGGCGATCTCGCACGCCGCGACCAGGCTCTTCATCGCGCAGGGCTTCGACCGGACGACCATCGCCGAGGTCGCCGCGGCCGCGGGCGTCGCCAAGATGACCGTCACCAACCACTTCCCGCGCAAGGAGGACCTCTTCTTCGACCTGCACGAGGAGCTCGTCGGTCGGCTCGCCCGGGCCGTCGCCGCACGCGCGCCGGGAGAGTCCGCCCTGGCCGCGCTGCGCCGCGACTGCCTGGCCCGGATCGACCGGCACGACCCCCGGCTCGGCTTCTCCGGCCGGGACTTCGCCCGCACCGTCGTCGACAGCCCGGCGCTGGTCGCCCGGCTGCGGGAGTTGCAGGAGCAGGCCGAGGCCGCCCTGGCCGAGGCCCTCGCCGAGGCCGTGCACGAGAGACCCGTCGGCTTCGAGAGCCGGGTCGCGGCCGCCCTGCTCGCGGCCGTCGACCGGGCGGTCCTCGCCGAGGTGCTCCGCCGCACCCTGGCCGGCGAGGACCACGCCACGATCGCCGCCGCCGTCCGCCCGTCCGCCCTCCAGGCCTACGACCGCCTGGCGGGGGCACTCGGCGGCTTCGCCGTCCGGGAGTCCTGACGATCCCCCGGACCCCCGCCCCCTGCCCATCGGGCGGCAGTGGTGCGGCGCCGGCCCGTTCGCCACGACCCGCTCCGCGGTGCGCCTTGGGCAAAGGTTGACCTGCTCACGGCAGAAGCTTGGCGATCGCCGCCTCTATCGTCGGCGCATGCCCTCACAGCCCATCAGGCCCACCACGCTGCCGGTCCTGCCGTACCGCAAGCCCACCCGGGGCCGGGACTTCTGGGTCCTGAACGACGTCCTCTCCGACCCGGACGCCGTCCGCGAACGCTGCCTGGCCCGCGACGAGTGGACCGAGGGCTACCCGTACCGCCCCGAGACCTGGCCCGGTCTGCGCACCATGCCGGGCCTGGAGCCCGAGGAGCTGGCCCGGGTCGAGGCCCTGGTCCGCAAGGCCACCGGTGCCTCCCGCCTCTGGGTGCAGAGCACCCCGGGCGGCGGCACGCTCAACCACAACTGCGTCCAGGTCGTCGGCGCCGGGGAGTCGGAGTCCCGCCCCCACACCGACTCCCGCGCGCTCTGCCGCTACGCCGCCGTGCTCTACCTCAGCCCCGGCGCGCCCAAGGACGCCGGCACCAGCTTCTACCGCCAGCAGTTCCCCGGTGGCCGTCTCGGCGGCAACGTGGTCGAAGCCCCGCACAACAACCTGGTCGAGGCGCTCGGCACCCGCCGCGTACCCGCCGACCACTTCGTCGAGGACGTCCGCGTCCCCAACCGCTACAACCAACTGCTGCTGTACCACGCCAACCTGATCCACAGCGCCACCGCCTACTACGGCAACGAGCTGGCGGAGCGTCGGATGACGGCGGTGTTCTTCTGGATGGCCTGACGGTTCCTCCGGAGGGCCTGACCGCCGCGAACCCCGGCCGCCCCGCCGTCGCCACCGCACCCGCGCCAGGCCCTTCGGGCCCGGTCGGGCATGTCGGGGCATGAGAGCACCCGGGCGCCGGAACCCCCCCTCCCGGCGGCCCCTTGACGGCGCGCCCGCAGGGCGACCGCCGGTCCGTCCACGGGCGGCGGCAGGCCGTACGACGCCTGGTGCCGGGCCCTACTTGCGGTACCGCTCCAGGTCGTCGACGGTCAGGCCGTGGGTGTTGTGCATGGCGATCGAGCTGTAGGAGGCGCGGGCGGCCTGCAGTCGGACCCGGTGCTCCTGCTCGGCCCGCAGTCCTTCGACGGTCTCGGTCCGGCTGCCGGAGCGCCGGTGCAGGTAGGCCGCGAGGCCGGTCGCGATGACGACCAGGCCGACGATCAAGGCGATCAGCGTGGCCACGGCCACCCCCTCGGGTACGTGTTCGAACAGTCGGTATCTGCCCGCGCGGCGCCGCGCCCAACCCCGGCACGTGCACATTCGACCACGGTCGGCGCCCCGCGCACACCCGTCATCACGAGGTCCGCCGGCCTCCCGAGCTGAGCTTCCCCGAGCCTCCCGAGCTGAGCTTCCCCGAGCTTCCCCGAGCCTCCCTGACGTCCCGGGAGGCCCCCTGTCGCCGCCCCCTCGCCGGTCACACCGCCCGCGCACCGACGGGTCCGGCGTGGCCGCGGTGGGCGACGCCGTCGAGCAGCAGGCGGAGTCCGAGCTCGAAGCCGCGGTCGTCCAGGTCCGACGCGCCGTTGCGGGCGAAGGAGCCCTCCAGGGCGTCCGCCAGCGCGGGGTAGTCCGGGCGGTAGGCGTCCGGAGTGCGGGTGAAACCGGCGGTGAAGGTCTCCAGGGCGGAGCCCAGCACCAGGTAGTCGAGTGCGGCGGCGGTCTCCGCCGCGTCCGCCGGGCCCAGGCCGGCCCGGCCGAGCGTGGCGAGCAGGGTGTCGTAGCCGCGCAGCGCCCGGTCGGCCTCGACGCGGCGGCGGGCCAGCAGGGCGATGGTGTTGGGGTGTCGCAGGAAGACCGCGCGGTAGCCGCGGGCGTACGCGGCGAGGCCGGTGCGCCAGTCGGGGTCGGCGAGCGGCGCGTGGTCGATCTCGTCGTTGACCAGCTCGGAGACCGCGTCGACCAGCGCGTCCTTGCTCTGGATGTGGTTGTAGAGCGACGCCGCCTTGACCCCGAGCCGATCCGCGAGCGCTCGCATGGTCAGGCCGTCGGGGCCCTCCTCGTCCACCACCTGGAGCGCCGCACGTGCGATCCGTTCGCGGGTCAGCAATGCCCTGCTCGGTCGGCCCACTGGAAATTCCCCTCTTCCGCTCCCCGTGTCCTGCGGCTATCGTGCCAGACCAGCAGCGGTTGCTAACAAAGTTAGTTTTACCAGGAGGGCACAGCGCATGGCCGAGAACACCCCATCCGATGACGAAACGCTGGCCGCGCTCGGCTACCGCCAGGAGCTCAGACGCAGTCTGAGCGTCCTCGGCAACATCTCCATGGGCTTCGCCGTGGTCAGCCCCGTGGTCGGGCTGTACGCCGCCGTGCAGGTCGGCATCAGCGTGGCCGGCGGTGCCTGGGTCTGGGCGCTGCCGCTGTGCCTGCTCGCGCAGTGCCTGGTCGTGGCCGTCTACGCCGAGCTCGCCTCGCAGTGGCCGCTGGCCGGCGGCGCCTACCAATGGGGCCGGCGCCTGGCGAACCCGGCGTTCGCCTGGCTGACCGGCTGGATGTGGCAGTTCGCGGTGATGTTCGGCAACACCACCGTCGCCTACCTCGCCTCGCCCTGGCTATTCGCGCTCTTCGGCGGCGTTCCGACGCCCGCCGAGCAGGTGCTCGTGTCGGTCGGGTTCGTGCTCTTCTGCACCCTGGTCAACGCCTACGGCATCAACCTGCTGCGCTGGTTCGTCAGCCTCGGCATCGCCGCCGAGGCGGTCGCCTCCGTCCTCGTGGGCTTCACCCTGCTGCTGGTCTTCCGGCAGCACGGCTTCTCGCTGCTGACCGACTTCCTGGACGCGCCCAGCGGGCTCGGCATCGGCGACACCGGCGCGCTGCTCGCCGCCCTGGCCATCGCGGGATGGGCGTTCGTCGGATTCGACGCCTGTGTGTCGACGGCCGAGGAGACCAAGGACGCGGCCCGGCAGGTGCCCCGGGCGATGTGGTGGTCCCTGCTCAGCGTCGGGCTGGTCGTCATCCTCAACGCGGTCTCGGTCGAGCTGGCCCACCCGAACCCCGCCGACGTCGTCGCCGGCACCGATCTCGACCCGGTGACCACCGCCGTCACGCACGCGTTCGGCGGCTGGGCCGACAAGCCCTTCGTCCTCGTCGTCCTGATCAGCTTCACCGCGTGCCTGATGGCCTCCCAGGGCGGGGCCGCGCGCGGGCTCTACTCCCTCGCCCGCGACGACGTCTTCCCGTTCTCCCGCCAGGTGCGCAAGGTCAACAGGCACCGCGCACCGATCGGCGGCCTGGTCGCGGCCACGCTGATCAGCTGCGCCGCCCTGCCGCTGGGCCTGAGCACCTCGGCCATCGGCAGCCTGATGACCTTCGGCAGCGCGGCGATCTTCGCCCCGTTCTTCCTGATCTGCCTCGTCGCCCTGATCGCCCGCCTGCGCGGCTCCTGGACGCCCGCCGGCGCGGTCGGCTACGGGCGCCTCGGCACCCCCGTCAACCTGCTCGCGGTGCTCTGGACCGGCTTCGAGCTGGTCAACATCTGCTGGCCGCGCGCCGTCCTCGCCCCGGCCGGCGCGCCCTGGTACCAGATCTGGGCGGCCCCGCTGGGCGTCGCCACCGTCACCCTGGCCGGCCTCGCCTACCTGCTCGTCCGCCGCCCCGACCGGCGCATGGACGACACCGACCAGGACCGCCCGCTGGGCGACGAGCTCGCGCCCGCCGTCCTGTAACCGGCGCCCCCGTCGGGCCCCCGACCACCCGGCTCCGCCCTCCGCCCCTCCGCCCCTCCGCCCCTTCGCCCCTTCGATCCCGACCCCCGCGGAGCGCCCGGGACCGCTTCCTCCGCACCACCCCTGGAGACCCCCGCATGACCCGCACGACCGACACCTCCGCCCCCACCGCCGGCACCGGCACCCTCCCCCGCACCATCGACGTGGTCGAGGCGGGCATCGCCGAGCTGCGCACGGCCCTGGAGACCGGCGCGACCACCGCCGTCGCCCTGCTCGACGCCTACCTCGCCCGGATCGAGGCCTACGACCGGCCCGGCACGGCCACCGCGCTCAACTCGCTCGTCGTGATGAACCCGGACGCCCGCGCCGACGCCGAGGCCTCCGACGCCCGCCGCGCCCGCGGCGAGACCCTCGGCCCGCTCGACGGCATCCCGTACACCGCCAAGGACAGCTACCTCGCCAAGGGCCTGACCGCAGCCGCCGGTTCGCCGGCGTTCGAGCACCTCGTCGCCCAGCGCGACGCCTTCACCATCGAGCGCCTGCGCGCCGCCGGGGCCGTGCTGATCGGCCTGACCAACATGCCCCCGATGGCGAACGGCGGCATGCAGCGCGGGGTGTACGGCCGCGCCGATAGCCCGTACAGCGCGGACTGGCTGACGAGTGCCTACGGCTCCGGCTCGTCCAACGGCTCGGGCACCGCCACCGCCGCCTCCTTCGGCGCGTTCGGACTCGGCGAGGAGACCTGGTCCTCGGGTCGGGCGCCCGCCTCGAACAACGCGCTGTGCGCGTACACCCCGAGCCGCGGCGTGATCTCGGTGCGCGGCAACTGGCCGCTGGTGCCGACCATGGACGTCGTCGTCCCGCACACCCGCACGATGGCCGACCTGCTGGAACTGCTCGACGTCATCGTCGCCGACGACCCGGAGACCCGCGGCGACCTCTGGCGGTCCCAGCCGTGGGTGCCGATCCCCGCGGCGTCCCGGGTGCGGCCGGCCTCGTACCCGGCGCTGGCCCCCGCGGACGCGGCGGCGGCCCGCGCCGCGCTCGCCGGCCGGCGCGTCGGCGTCCCCCGGATGTACATCAACGCCGACCCCGAGGCGGGCACCAACCCCGACGGCGGCATCGGCGGCGCGACCGGGCGGCGGATCGAGACACGCGCCTCGGTGATCGCCCTGTGGCAGGCCGCGCGCCGTGACCTGGAGGCCGCGGGCGCCGAGGTCGTCGAGGTCGACTTCCCCGTGGTGACCAACTACGAGTCCGACCGGCCCGGCGCGCCGTCCCTCCTCACCCGGGGCCTCGTCAGTCGCGAGTTCCTCGCCCGCGAGGTCCTCGACCTGTCCGCCTGGGCCTGGGACGACTTCCTGCGCGCCAACGGGGACCCGGCGCTCCCGACGCTGGCCGGCGTCGACGGCGCCCGGATCTGGCCCAAGCACCCCGGCGAACTCCCGGACCGCTACACGGGCTTCGACGACGTGATCGCCGATTACCCGCGGCAGGTGCGCGAGCACCCGTACCCGTCGTTCACCGGGATCCCGGGGTTGGCGGAGGGGCTGCGCGGCCTGGAGGAGACCCGGAGGACCGACCTGGAGACGTGGATGGACGAGCTGCGCCTGGACGCCGTGGTGTTCCCCGCCGTCGCCGACGTCGCTCCGGCCGACATGGACGTGAACGAGGCCTCCGCCGAACTCGGCTGGCGCAACGGCGTGTGGGTCGCGAACGGCAACCTCGTACCGCGCCACCTCGGCATCCCGACGGTCACCGTGCCGATGGGCACCATGACCGACACCGGCATGCCCGTGGGGCTGACCTTCGCCGGCCGCGCCTACGACGACACCGCGCTCCTCCGGCTCGCCGCCGCCTTCCACGCCACCGGGCACCGCCGCACCGAGCCGCCGCGCACCCCGCGCCTCCCGGCCGCCTGACGGTACGGCCGCCTGACGGTACGCCGGGGCGAGCGGAGTCAGGCCCGGCGGTTCCACGCGCGGAGGAGGTCCGGTGCCCGCACGGGTGCCGGACCTCCGCGTACGGGTGCCGGACCTCCGCGGCGCCGGCGGGGCCGTCCGCCCCGACGGCACCGGCCGCACACCAGGCCGAGGCCGACGCCCGGTCCGTCCGCCCGGCCGACGCCGACGCACCGTCCTCGCCCGGGGCGGCTCAGGCGGCCTCGACGTGCGCCAGGCTCGCCCGGGTCAGCGCCGCCGCCAGCCGGGCCAGGTCCTTCGCCGCGACCACCTCGGCCAGGCCCGCCGGGCTTCCCGGCAGCCCCAGCGCCCGGGCCTCCGCCAGCACCCGCTCGTCGAAGTACGGCCGCAGCGAAGGCCAGACCTCCTGGACCTCGCGCCGGAAGATCCCGGCCCCGACCGGCCCGATCCTGGGGAACTCCTGCAGCAACTCGCCGATCGGCTCCGATTCGCCCCCGGCCTCGTCCCGCAGTCGCCGCAGGTCACCGTGCCAGCGGTCGAGGAGCAGCCCGGCGCCCTCGCCGAGCGCGGTGGCGGTGCTCTCGTCGTACCGCACGTAGTGGGCGCGGCCGAGTGCGGCGATCAGGGTGCCGCGCCGGGCGTCGGCCATCGCGCGCGGGGTCCGCAGCCCGGCGGCCGACAGCTCGCGGGCGGCCGCCGTGGCGGTGTCGGCACTGATCCGCACGGAGCACAGCACGGTCAGGACGAGCAGGCGGTAGAGCGGCGAGGGCTTGTCGCGCAGGGTGATCCCGGCGTCCTCCGCATAGGTGCGGCCGAACCGTTTCAGCAGGTCGGAAACGGTCGATGCGGTAGCCATGGCCATGGCCATCACCTCCTCCTCCCCCGCGCTTGCCCGGATTCGCGCGCGGCGCACCAGGGGACGATCGGCGTATGACCGCCGAGCCCACGAGCCCCGTGCCGCACCGCCCCCAGCAACCCACCGCACGCCCCACGTCCTCGGCCGCGCCCCCGACCGAGACCGTCCGCCCCGACTGGGCCGCGATCGACGAACTGCCCACCCCCGCCCTGCTCGGCCTGCTGAACGCCGAGGACCGCACCGTCCCCACCGCCGTCGCCGGGCAGCTGGACCGCATCGCCGACGTGGTGGACGCGGTAGCGGCCCGGATGGCCCGGGGCGGCCGGCTGGTCTACGCCGGAGCCGGGACGCCCGGCCGCCTCGGGGTGCTGGACGCCGCCGAGTGCCCGCCCACCTTCGGCACCGATCCGGCCCTGGTGGTGGGCCTGATCGCGGGCGGACGCCCGGCCGTGACGGCGGCCGCCGAGGGCGCCGAGGACCGCCCCGACCTCGCCGACGCCGACGTCACCGCCCTCGCCCTCACCCCTGCGGACACCCTGGTGGGCATCTCCGCCTCCGGCCGTACCCCGTACACCGTGGCGGCCGTACGGGCCGCGCGGGCCGCGGGCGCCCTGACCGTCGCACTGGCGTGCAACCGCGGCTCGGCGCTGGCGGCCGCCGCCGACCTGGCCGTCGAGGTGGAGGTCGGCCCCGAGGTCCTGGCCGGCTCGACCCGGCTCAAGGCGGGCACCGCGCAGAAGCTGGTCCTCAACATGCTGTCGACGGCCGTGATGATCCGCCTCGGCCGGACGTACGGGAACCTGATGGTCGACCTCCGCGCCACCAACGCCAAGCTGCGCGAGCGCGCCCGGCGGATCGTCGCCGAGGCCACCGGCGCCGACGAGAAGTCCGTCCACCGCGCCCTCGCCGCGACGGACGGACGGTCGAAGGACGCGATCCTGGTCCTGCTCGCCGACGTGGACGCCCCCACCGCCGCCCGCCTCCTCGACGCCGCGCACGGCCGCCTGCGCGAAGCCCTGCGGGCAGCCCCCCGTACGACCGGACGGAGCTGATCCGAGCCCCGGTCAGGACCCGGCAGGGCCCTCCGCACGCACCCCGCGTCCCGCTACCGCCCCTACCGGTCCTCACGCAGGGTGAGGACGTAGGCGGCGGTGAGCGCGACGACCCGGTCCTGGTCCTGCGCCAGCTCCGCGAGGGCGTGCGCCGCCGTGGCCCCCGGGATGTCCGCGAGCGCCTGGGTGAGGCGCCGACGGGCGGCCGGTCCGGTGGCGGCGTGGCCGAGGCAGTGGATCAGTCCGGCGGCGATCCGCTCGGCGAGCCCGGGATCGCCCGCCAGCGTGGCCAGGGCGTCGGCCGCGTCGGCGTCCTTCCGCTCCTCGACGATCATCTCGATGAGCACGGGGACGGCGTCGTCCACGCCCCGCGCCCCGAGCGCCAGCGCCGCGCACTCGCGGACGGCGGGGTCCGGGGCGGTCAGGGCGTGCCGCAGCAGGGCGGTCGCCTCGGCGGTCGGGATCTCCGCGATGGAGCGGACGGCACGGTCCCGCACCTCCGCCGCGGGTGATCCGAGGCCCTCCGCCAGCAGGGCCGTCGCCTCCTCCCCCGCCTGCACCAGAGCCCAGCGCAGGGCCCCGGCGACGACCGGGTCCGCCTCGCTCAGCACGGCCGCGGTCAGGGCTTCCACCGGGACGGGGCCGTCCTCGGACGCGGACAGGGCCGCGCGCTGGCGCGCCCCCGGACTCTTCGACTCCAGGCCCTGGAGGAGCGAGACGGTCTGGAGGACCTCCTCCCAGTCGGCCGGGCCCGCGGCTCCGATCCGGCGCAGTCGGGTGAGCAACTCGTTCTCCGCCGCGATGCGTTCCAGCGTCCGGCCGATCAGCTCGTCGACGAGCTCCGAGGGCGCGAAGCCGGGATCGTCGAGCGCGCGCCCGACGTCCTGCAGTGACAGGCCCAGCGACCGCAGGCTCTCGATGTGGAAGATCCGCCGGATGTTCTCCTCGGAGTACTCCCGGTACCCGGAGTCGGTACGACCCGAGGGCCGCACCAGACCGAGTGACTCGTAGTGCCGCAACATGCGGGCGCTGACCCCGGACCGCCGCGCGACATCACCGATCAGCACTGCCTACCGTCCCTCCTGGGAGTCCCCGCCGAGGACCGCGACGCGCTTCGCCTCCTCGATCGCGGACTCGAATCCCGCCTCCGGGTCGCGCCACAGCCGTTCCGTGGCGATCGCATGGGTGCGCACCCGCCGGTCGCGTTCCGCCGTCACGGCGGCCAGGACCGGCAGCATCACCTCGCCGAGCGCGATCAATGCCCGGCTGAGGCTCAGCTGCGTCTCCCGTCCGCCGCGCCCGAGTTGTGTCGCCAACCCTACGGCCAGCTCGGGCTCCTCCCCCTCGGGCACGAGCACGACCGCGGCCCGCCAGGCGCTCCGGGCCACCTCCTCCTCGGGGTCGGCCAGCAGCGCCGGCGTGATCGCCGGCCAGGCCCGCCGGTCCCCGATCTTGGACAGCGTGTGCAGGGCCTGGCTCCGCGCCTGCGCGCGCTCCGAGCGGAGCTCGTCGAGCAGCAGCGGGACGGTCAGCGCCGCCGGGTGGCGGGTGAGTGCCCAGGTGAGCATCTCGCGCACGAAGAACTCGGGCTCGACCGCGCAGCGTTCGACGAGCGTGCCGACGGCCCCCGGGTCCGGTGTCGTGCCGACGGCCAGCGCCGCCTGCAGCCGTACCGACGAGTCGCCGTGCGCCAGCCCCCGGAGCATCCCCGCCGTGTTCGGGCGCCCTGCCGCGTTCGGACCACCCGCCGCGTCCGTGCCCGGCGCCGCCTTCGTGCCCGGCATCGCGTTCGTGCTCCCCGTCGACTCCTCCGCCGACCCGGTCATCAGGACCACCTCCTCGGCCACAGTGAAGTCCTTGTCACCGTGTCAAGGTCAAGCGCGGCGGGAACCAGGCGTCCCGGACGGAGGGACGGCCGGGCGGCCGCGGACCGGGAGGGCGGGCTATCCCAGCCGCAGGTCCGCCGCCGCCACGACCTCGCCGAGCCGCGGGAAGTCCAGTTCCACCGACGCCCGGTGCTCCTCGGCCGTGAGCGCGGTCATCGCGTCCTCGACGAACACCAGCTCGTAGCCGTGGTCGGCGGCCGCGCGGGCACTCGACTCCACCCCGAGGTTGGTGGCGATGCCGGCGAACACCAGGGTCTCCACGCCCCGGGACCGGAGCAGGTCGTGCAGGCCGGTGGCCTGGAAGGCGCCGATGGTGCGCTTCACCACGATCTCGTCGGCCAGTTCCTCCACCTCGGCGAGCAGTTCGCTTCCGGGCGGCTGCTCGGCGACGTTCGGCCGCTCGACCTTGACGGCGACCACGGGGGCACCGGCGGCGCGGAACGCGCGGGCGAGCTCCAGCGAGGTCGCCAGCACCTCCGAACCGCTGTGCGGCGCGAGCGGGTTGGCCACGATCCGGCCCATCAGGTCGATCAGGACCAGGGCCGTGCTGCGGGGATCAAGGGTGGTCATGGCGCCAAACTAGCCCATCCCCCTCCGCCCCCTCCGCCCGCGCCGCTCCCGCCGGCTCGCCCGACCTCCCCGACTTTCCCGGCTCACCCGTCTCCCCCGCCTCGCGGTCGATCTCGGCCCGGAACCCCTCGATCAGCACCCGCAGTCCGTACTCGAAGTCGGCGTCGTGGTCGGTCATCCGCAGCACGTCGGCCGCCTCGCGCAGCAGCGGCAGCCCGCTCAGCGCCTCCTCCGGGAACGGCGGCCGCTCGCGGTCGGCGGCGTCCTGCCGCCAGGCCTGCTCCTCGGTGACCCAGCCCATGATGTACCGGTCGACGGTCAGCAGCAGCCGCAGCGCCGTGCGCGGGCGCAGTCCGGCCCCGCAGAGAGCGCTCAACTGGGCCTCGACGGCCGGGAGTTCCTCCTCGGTGGGGAGGGTCCCCGCGTGCACCCGGGCGCCGTCGCGGTAGGCGAGCAGGGCGCGGCGCTTGGCCCGGGCGTCGGCGGCGATCCATTCGGGCCAGTGCTCCGGGTCCGGCTCGCGGTCGGGCGGGAGGGCCTCGGCGAGCATCGCCTCGGCCATCAGGTCGAGCAGTTCCCGCTTGTTCTTGAAGTGCCAGTACAACGCCGGTGACTGGACCCCGAGTTCGCGGGCGAGCCGCCGGGTGGTCAGCCCTTCGATGCCCTCCTCGTCGAGCAGGCGCAGCGCGGTGCGCACCACCTCGTCGCGTTGCAGCGCCATCCGTTCGCCCTTCCGGGTTATTCGCTTGCCGGGCCCACCTTATCGCCGATAAGTTCCGAGCCGGAATTTATCGGCGATAAGGACGGCCGCCGTGGCGGCGGCCATGAAGGGACCACCCGCGTATGACCTCCGCCCCCGACCGCTCCCGGTCCCGGCTGCTCCCCGACACCACGCCCTGGCGGTCTTCCCGGGACTTCCGCCTGGTCTGGTCCTCCGGCGCGGTCACCCTGCTCGGTTCGATCTTCACCATGACGGCAGTCCCCCTGCAGATCGCCGAGCTCACCGGCTCGCCCTGGGCGGTGGGCGCGGTCGGCGCGGTCGAGCTCGTACCCGCCGTCGTGTTCGGCCTGTACGGCGGCGTCCTGGCCGACCGCGCCGACCGCCGGGCGGTGGCCCTGCTCAGCGAGGTCGCGCTGGCCGTGCTCAGCGCGCTGCTGCTGGCCAACGCCCTGCTCGGCGCCCCGGCCGTCTGGCCGCTCTACGTCGCCGCCGGGCTGGCGGCGGCCCTGCAGGGCATCCAGCAGCCCTCGATCGAGGCGATGGTCCCGCGGCTGGTGCCGCCCGACCAGCTGGTCGCGGCGGGTGGGCTGCTCGCGTTGCGGTGGAGCGTCGGCGGGGTGGTGGGCCCGGCCGCCGCCGGGCTGCTGATCGCGACGGCCGGTGTGCCCGCCGCCTTCCTCGTCGACCTCGCCACCTTCCTGCTGTCGATCGCGCTGCTCGCCCGGGTCCGGCCGGTCCCCTCGGCGCGGAACGCCGAGAAGCCGCAGCTGGGCGAGTTCGTGGACGGTCTGCGGTACGCCGCGCGGCGGCCCGATCTGATCGGCACCTACCTGGCCGACCTCGCCGCCACCGTCTTTGCCCTGCTCACCGCGCTGTTCCCCTTCCTCGCCGCGGAGCTGGACGCGACGTGGGCGCTCGGCCTGCTCTACTCGGCCGGCGCGGTCGGCAGCTTGATCGCCGCGACCACCAGCGGCTGGACGGACCGGGTGTACCGGCACGGCCGCCTGGTGCTGCTCTCGGCCGCCCTGGTCGGTGCGGCGACGGCCGGGGCCGCGTTCGCCCCGGGCCTCGGGGCCGTCCTGCTCTGCCTGATCGTGGCCGGCGGCGCGCACTGGCTCGGCGACACCTTCCGCAGTGCGATCTGGAACCAGTCCATTCCGGACGAACTCCGGGGCCGGGCGGCCGGGTTGGAGCTGTTGATCGGCTCCGCCGGGCCCGCCCTGGGCGATCTGCGCGCGGGCGGCCTGGCCGCCCGACAGGGCATCCGCGCCGCACTGCGCACCGGCGGCCTGCTCTGCTTCGGCAGTGCCACCGTCCTTGCCGCCGCGATACCGGCGCTCTGGCGCTACGACCAGCGCGCGCACTCCGGCACCCGCACCGGCACGCACCGCCCCGCGCACCGCCCCGCGCACCGCCCCGCGCACCCGGTCGATCCCGCCGAGGAGCCCGCCCCCTGACGTGAATCCGGCGTTTCCCGTTGCACGACCATTGACCGCCCGCCCCACCCGGCGGTTGGCTCGCTCCGAGCCTGCCGCCGGGGAGTTCGGCGCCACCGCCGACGCGGCACGGTCGATCCCAGGGGAGGGACCGAATGATCCGAATCCGCCGCCCGCTGCGCGCGGCCTGCATCCTCGCGGCCGCCGCGCTGACCGCCGCCGTCGCCGCCGCCGCACCCGCCCAGGCAGCACCCCCACCGCAGGGCCCGACCGCCCGTACCGAGCGGGTGTCGGTCGGTCTCGGCCAGGCTCAGCCCGACGGTGCCTCGGCGGCCGGCGGGCTGAGCGCCGACGGCCGCTTCGCCGTCTTCACCTCGGACGCCACCAACCTGGTGCCCGGTGACACCAACGGCAAGTCCGACGTCTTCGTCCGCGACCTGTGGACGGGCCGCACCGAGCGGGTCGACACCGGCCCGGACCACGCGCAGGCCGACGGCGACTCCTTCGAGGCCACGATCAGCGGCAACGGCCGCTACGTGGCGTTCAGTTCCTCCGCCACCAACCTCGTGCCCGGCGCCAACCTCGGCTCCGAGGACGTCTACGTCCACGACCGCTGGACCGGCGAGACCAGGCTGGTCTCCACCGGCAAGGCCCCGGGCGCACCGCAGAGCCAGAAGGTGTCCGGCCACCCGTCGATCAGCTGGGACGGCCGTACCGTCGCCTACCAGTCCAACCGCAGTGACCTCGCCCCCGGCACGGTCACCTGGTTCGGCGGCAACATCTACGTCTCCGACCTGCGCTCCGGTGGGACGACCCTGGTCAGCATCGGCGCCGACGGCAAGGAGGCGGACAGCTCCTCCGCCGAGCCGGAGATCAGCGCCGACGGCAGGACGGTCGTCTTCGTCTCCAAGGCGACCAACCTCCTCGCCCCCGACCAGCCGGGCGCCCTCTCGCCGAGCGCCGTCGCCGAACTCGCCGCCGGCTCGGACGCGGAGTTCACCGCCGACTCGCTCCGGCCCGCCACCCGGCCGAGGTCCGCCGCCCCCGGCATCACCAAGCCCCGCCTCTACCCCCTGTACGTGCGCGACCTGACCGCCGGGCGGACCAGCCTGGCCAGCCCGGACGGCGCCGGCGGCTACCGCGGCGTGGCCGACCCCTCGATCAGCCCGGACGGCCGCTTCGCCGTCTACTCCGCGTGGGTGCTGCACGGCGACAGCCAGTGGGACCGCCACTTCGAGGTCTACGCCCGCGACCTGAAGATGGGCACCGAGACCCTGATCAGCACCGGCCTGCCCGGCACGACGACCACCGGGAGCTCCTACGCCGGCCGGATGACGGCGGACGACCGCTGGGTGTACTTCTCCTCCACGGCGGACAACATCGTCCCCGGCGACACCGACAACGCCCCGGACATCTTCCGCCACAACCGGTGGACGGGCCGCACCGAGCGGGTCGACCTGGCGAACGACGGCTCCCAGGGCGCCGGTTCGGAGGCGCCGTTCGTCGACGCCTTCGGCACCACGGTGGTCTTCACCTCGTCCGACGGCGCCCTCGTCCCCGGCGACACCAACAACGCCCCGGACATCTTCGTCCGGCACCTGCGGCCGTTCTGACGTACCGCCCGACGACTCGGACCGGCCTCCCGCCCCGGCCCACCCCGGGCGGGCGGTCCTCACAGGGTGAGCGCCCGCGCCGACGCGTCGATCGGCGCCGGGAGTTCGGTCCACCCGCGCAGGTACCGGTCCACCGCCGCGGCGGCCGCCCGCCCCTCGGCGATCGCCCAGACGATGAGCGACTGTCCGCGCCCGGCGTCGCCCGCGACGAACACACCCTCCGCCCCGCCGGCGAAGCCGTCGTTCCTGGCCAGGGTGCCCTCCGGCCCGGTGGCGAGCCCGAGTTGGGCGTACAGCGGCTGGTCCGGCT
This sequence comes from Kitasatospora sp. NPDC053308, assembly GCF_055585785.1. Classification (NCBI taxonomy): domain Bacteria; kingdom Bacillati; phylum Actinomycetota; class Actinomycetes; order Kitasatosporales; family Streptomycetaceae; genus Kitasatospora; species Kitasatospora sp. NPDC053308. Next base: position 531,341 of record NZ_JBVJJY010000004.1, read on the forward strand.
CGGGCCCGGTGAAGCCCAGCGCGATCAGCGCCAGCTGCGCGGGCAGGCGCCGTTCGGTGCCCGCCCGCGGGCTGCGGTCGGCGGGGTCGGCCTCCGCGAACCGGACGGAGCCGAGCCGGCCGTCCGGCCCGGGCTCGAAGCCCACGGTGGCCGCCGCGAACACCCGCGGTCCGGCCGCCGCGGCGGCGGACGCCTCGTGCGAGGTGGTCTCCCGGTAGACCTTGGGATGGACGGGCCAGGGCTGACCGGGCGCCCGGCCCTGCGGCGGACGGGGGTTGATGTCCAGTTGGGTGACGGAGGCGGCGCGCTGGCGCAGCGCCGTGCCCAGGCAGTCGGCCGCGGTGTCCCCGCCGCCGACGATCACCACGTGGCGGCCCTCGGCGGAGACCGGCGAGGCCTGGCAGTCGCCCTCGTCCACCCGGTTCGCCCAGGTCAGGAACTCCATCGCCTGGTGCACGCCGGGCAGTTCACGCCCGGGCACCGGCAGCTCCCGGCGGGCGGTGGCCCCCACCGCGACCACCAGCGCGTCGTACCCGGCCCGCAGGTCCTCCCCCGGCACGTCCCGGCCGACCCACACCCCGGTGCGGAACGCGGTGCCCTCGGCCCGCAGCTGGTCGAGCCGGTGCTCCAGCCGGTGCTTCTCCAGCCGGAACGGCGGGATGCCGTAGCGCAGCAGTCCGCCGGCGCGGTCGGCCCGCTCGTAGACGGTCGTGGCGTGCCCGGCCCGGGTCAGCTGCTGGGCGGCGGCCAGCCCGGCCGGGCCGGATCCGATCACCGCGACCCGCCGCCCGCGGCCACCGGGGCCGTCGCCCCGATCAGCCGCGCCTTCGGGCCGAGGCGGCCGCGGCCCGTCCCACCCCTCGTCCCGGGCCCGGTCGGCGATCGCCAGCTCGACGTTCCTGATGGTCACCGCGGCGCCGTCGATCGCCAGCACGCAGGCGCTCTCGCAGGGCGCCGGGCAGAGCCGGCCGGTGAACTCCGGGAAGTTGTCGGTGGCCAGCAACCGGGCCGCCGCTGCCCGCCAGTCGGCCTCCGCCACCAGCCGGTTCCACTCCGGCACCAGGTTCCCCAACGGGCAGGCGCTGTGGCAGAACGGCAGTCCGCAGTCCATGCACCGCTCCGCCTGCCCGCCCACCACCGGCAGCAGCGGCCCCGGCCGGTAGACCTCCCGCCAGTCCGCCACCCGCTCGCGCGCGTCCCGCCGCGCCCGCTCCGCGCGCGGGGTGGTGAAGAAGGCCATCCGGTCTGCCATCGCGGCCTCCGGCAGGGCGTGCCGACACGGACCCGGCGGCCCACCCCGGCGGGCACGCCACCGTGTGGCCACGGTACGCCCGCGGCGCAGCACGCGAAAGCCGCAGCCGCACATCCCCCGGCCGACCACCTTCCCCCGCCGTCCCCCGGCCGACCCCGGCCCTCGCCATCCCCCGCTTCCCTCCCACCCCGCCCGAACCCGCTGTGAGCACGACAGGAAGAATCTCCGCCATGACGCACACCGTGCTGATCGCCGAGGACGACCGGGCCATCCGGGACTCCCTCACCCGCGCCCTGATGCTCGCCGGCTACCGGGTGCGGATCGCCGCCAACGGCACCCAGACCCTGGCCGTCCTCGCCGAGCAGCGCCCGGACGTCCTGCTGCTCGACGTGATGATGCCCGAGCCGGACGGCCTGGAGGTCTGCCGCCGACTGCGCGCCGCGGGCGACCGCACCCCGGTGCTGATGCTCACCGCCCGGGTCGAGGTCCCGGACCGGATCGCCGGCTTGGACGCCGGGGCCGACGACTACCTGGTCAAGCCCTTCGACGTGGACGAGCTGTTCGCCCGCCTGCGCGCCCTGCTGCGCCGCAACGGGCCCGCCCCCGCCACCGAGGTCCTGAACGTCGCCGACCTGCGGATCGAGCCGCCCGCCCGCCGGGTCTGGCGGGCCGGCCGGGAGCTGGAGCTGTCCCGCACCGAGTTCGACCTGCTGGAGCTGCTGGCCCGGCACGCCGGCGCCGTCCTCGACCAGGCGACCCTGTACGAGCAGATCTGGGGCTACGACTTCGGCCCGGGCTCGAAGAACCTCGCCGTCTTCATCGGCTACCTGCGCCGCAAGGTCGACCGCCCCGGGCTGGTCCCGCTGATCCACACCGTCCGCGGCGTCGGCTACACGCTGCGCGAGTCGTGACCGGCCCGGTGCGCCGCCGCCGGCGGCTGCCGCGCCCGGGCCTGCACGCCACCCTCTCGCTCGCCTTCGCCGCGATCGCCGCACTGGTCGCCGTGCTGATCGGCGCCCTGGGCTACCACGCCGCCGCCCGGCTGATCCGCGACGACGAGACCGCCGACTTCACCGCGGCCGTCGAGTCCGTCCACCGCCAGGTCGCGCTGGAGACCCTCTACCCGGGCGACTTCGCCGGCCCCAGCGGACTGAGCGACGACCTGCTGCGCCCGATCCGGGTGACCTCCCAGGCGCTCGACCCGGACGCCCGGGTGCTCCCCGGCACCGCCCGGCTCGATCTGGCGACGACCCCCGCCGACCGCGAGCTGGCCAGGTCCGAGGAGCCCGGCCGCACCGCGACGGGGCTCCGCCGGCAGCACGGCGACACCCTCCGGGTCGGCGTGGTCTCGCTCGGCGGCCGCCGCGGCGCGGTCCAGATCGTCCAGCAGGTCGGCCCCACCGAGAAGCTGCTGGCCGCCCTGCGGCTGCGCACCGCGGTGCTGGTGGCGATCGTCGGCGTGGTCGCGGGAGGCGCCGGCTGGCTGCTCGCCCGGTGGATCTCGCGCCGACTGGTCCGCCTCACCGCCGCGGCCGAACTGGTGGCCGCGAGCGGCCGGTTGGACGTGCCGGTGCCCGCCGCCGGGACGGACGAGGTGGGCCGGCTCGGCCGGGCCTTCGAGCGGATGCTGGTCAGACTGGCGACCGCCAAGGAGAACCAGCGCCGCCTCGTCCAGGACGCGGGGCACGAGCTGCGCACCCCGCTGACCAGCCTGCGCACCAACCTCGCCGTGCTCCCCGCCGCGGACCGACTGCCGCCCGCCGAGCGCGCCGCGCTGATGACCGATCTGACCGACGAGGCCCGGGAGTTGACCCAGCTGGTGGAGGAGCTGGTGGCACTCGCCGCGGACCGCAGGGCGGACGAGCAGCGGACCGAGGTGGCGCTGGCCGAGGTGGTCCGCGGGGCCGCCGCCCAGGCCCGGCGGCGCAGCGACCGGGAGATCCTGGTGGACGCGGACGACACCGTGGTCACCGCCCGTCCGGACGCGCTGGCCCGGGCGGTCGGCAACCTGCTGGACAACGCCGCCAAGTTCGACCCGGCCGGAGCGGGCCCGATCGAGGTGGTGGTGCGCGGGCCACGGGTGGAGGTGCGCGACCGCGGGCCGGGCATCGACGCGGCCGACCTCGACCGGGTCTTCGACCGCTTCTACCGGGCCACCGCCGCCCGCAGCCTGCCCGGTTCGGGGCTGGGCCTGGCGATCGTGCACGAGGTGGCCCGCTCCCACGGCGGCACCGCCTTCGCCGGCAACCGCGAGGGCGGCGGCGCGGTGATCGGCTTCACCCTCGGCCTCCCCGGCCCCGCCCCCGGCGGCTGAGACCACGGTCTGCGGCCGGTGCGGGCAGCCGTCGGGGCTCGGGCTCCACGCTCACACCGACGCCGGCAGCCCCCGCCCCAGCCGGTCCGCGTCGTCCTTCACTCCCGGCAGCACCGCGCCGAAGCTCAGGCTGAGCGCGAGGGCCGCCGCGACGCCGGTCCAGAGCCGCGGCAACCGCTCCCTCCGCTCGGCCCGGACGAGCGCGGCGACCAGGATCGACACGATCAGTCCGGCTTCCAGGCCCTCGCGCAGCCCGATCAGGAAGCTGGGAAACGCCTCGTCCCATGTGCAGCGGGCTCCTCCCCCGGGTCGCCCCGGCCCGTCACCTGTCCCCGCCCCGCCCCGGCGCGGTGGCGGCGGAGCGGCACAGCCGAGCGCCCCGGACCTCGTGGTCCAGGGCGCTCAGGCTTGGCTTAGGCAAACCTTAGGCCGCGCCGGTCAACCGCCCCCCGCTTCCGGTAAGGGTTCGGTAGGGAAACCCGGGGCCCGGTCCGGAGGCCCCACCGGGCCGGACCGGCCTCAGCGGGTGCGGCGGGTCACCCCCACCACTGCTCGGGCACCGGGTCCGGCCCGGCCGGGACGACCACCCGTTCGGCGCAGCGCACCAGCAGGTCGCCCGTCTCCGACTCGGCGACCAGGTAGCCGCACTCGCGCAGCACGAGGGCGGCCGCGCCGCTCATCGCCGCGCGCGCCTCCGGAGTGGGCCGAGCGTCCGGGTCTCCGTCCGTCGTCCAGCCGACCACCACACCCTCGGGGTGATGGCCGATCCACAGCGGTGAGGGACCGGGCGCGGTGTCGAACCCGGCGCGGGCCAGGGCCCGGGTGACGTTCTCGAGGAGTTCACGGTGATCCACCATTGGCGCAGCGTAGGCCGTGGACCGCGCGACCTCCGGGTGCGGCGCGCGCCGACACGGCCCAGCGGCACCCGAGCGCAGCATCGACCCGGTTGGGCCGAGCGGGGGCCAGCCGATCGGGCGTCAGCGACCCCCGTCCGGCCCGACACGCGCGGCCGGACGGGCCGATGGACGTGCACAGTCGGCCCCCTGCCGACAGCATGACAGAGTAAGCGCTCCATCACCCTGAGCAACGAGTCCTGCGGGCCGGCCCGGTCCGCGCGCCGGTCCGACCGGCGGACCCGTATCGAGAGGTCCCATGATCACAACACTTCGCCGGCCGGCGTTCCCGCCGACGGGGCCCCAGCACGGCACGCCGAGGACGCCGGGGAGCCCGTCGTGAGAACCGACCAGCAGTCGCAGCCGGGACCGGTGACCAGCACGCGCGCCAAGCCCGCGAACAAGGCCGAGGCCCTCGCCGACTGGACCGACGGACGGCTCGGCATCTACTCCCTGGCCAAGGCCAACCTGCGCAAGATCTTCCCGGACCACTGGTCCTTCATGCTGGGCGAGGTCGCGCTCTACACCTTCGTCATCATCATCCTGACCGGCGTCTGGCTGACCCTCTTCTTCAACCCGAGCATGGGCGAGGTCGTCTACGACGGCTCCTACGTCCCGCTCAAGGGCATCCCGATGTCGGAGGCCTACGCCTCCACGATCAACATCAGCTTCGAGGTCCGCGGCGGCCTGCTGATGCGCCAGATCCACCACTGGGCGGCCGTCGTCTTCATCGCCTCGATGCTGACGCACATGCTGCGCGTCTTCTTCACCGGCGCGTTCCGCAAGCCGCGCGAGATCAACTGGATCTTCGGGGCGCTGCTGCTGTTCCTCGGCATGTTCGACGGCTTCATGGGCTACTCGCTCCCGGACGACCTGCTCTCGGGTACGGGCATCCGCTTCATGGAGGGCGCCATCCTGGCCGTCCCGATCGTCGGCACCTACCTGCAGTTCTTCATCTTCGGCGGCGAGTTCCCCGGCCACGACATCATCCCGCGGCTGTTCACCGTCCACATCCTGCTGATCCCGGGCGTCATGGTGGGCCTGCTCGCGGCGCACCTGATCCTGGTCTTCTACCACAAGCACACCCAGTTCGCCGGGCCAGGCCGGACCAACGACAACGTGGTCGGCATGCCCCTGCTGCCGGTCTACACGGCCAAGGCCGGCGGCTTCTTCTTCCTGGTCTTCGGCGTGGTCGCGTTCATGTCGGCGATCGCCACGATCAACCCGATCTGGGCGTACGGCCCGTACCGTCCGGACCAGGTGTCCACGGACGCCCAGCCGGACTGGTACATGGGCTTCTCCGAGGGCCTGATCCGCGTCATGCCGGGCTGGGAGATCAGCGTCTGGGGCGGCCACACCCTGAACCTCGGGGTGTTCATCCCGCTGGTGGTCTTCCCGACCGTGCTGATGGCCATCTGGTTCTGGCCGTTCCTGGAGGCCTGGGTCACCGGGGACCGCGGCGAGCACCACATCGCCGACCGCCCGCGCAACGCCCCGGTCCGGACGGCCTTCGGCGTGGCCTGGATGGGCCTCTACCTGATCCTGCTGGCAGGCGGCGGCAACGACCTGCTGGCCACGCACTTCCACCTGTCGATCAACGCGATCACCTACGCGGTGCGGGCCGGCTTCTTCGCGCTGCCGGTGGTGCTCTTCGTGATCACCAAGCGGTGGTGCCTCGGCCTGCAGCGGCGGGACAAGGAGAAGGTGCTGCACGGCCGGGAGACCGGCGTCATCAAGCGGCTCCAGCACGGCGAGTTCATCGAGATCCACGAACCGCTGCCGCAGGGCCGGCTCTACACCCTCACCTCGCACGAGCAGCCCCAGCCGACGGTCCTGCCGGCAGAGGTGGACGAGAACGGCGTGGTCCGCAAGGCCGGGCTGTGGACCCGCACCCGGGTGAAGCTGTCCCGCGGCTTCTACGGCCAGGGCAGCCAGATCGCCAAGCCCACGGCCGAGGAGCACGCGGAGGTCACCAGCGGCCACGGCCACCACTGACCCGACCTCGGGCACCACGAGGGCCCGCTGCGCCGGCAACGGCACAGCGGGCCCCCGTCGTCCGTACCGGCCGCACGGCCCCCGGGTCAGCCCCGGAGGGCGGCGGGGACGACGGCGAACAGTGCCGCCGCCACGGTGACGCAGAGGCAGAGCGCCGCCCAGCGGGTGCAGATCCGACGGCACTCGGCGCGGTAGCGGGCGGCCAGGCGGCGGCAGCGCTCCACCGCGCGGTCCACGACCCCCTCGGCGTAGCGCAGCCGGTCCGCGGTGTAGGCCTGTTCGAGGGCCTCCCGCTCGGCGGTCGGCAGCCAGGGGAACCGCGCGGCGAAGGCCCGGGCGTCGCGCTCGGCCGCCGCGACCTCCGCCTCCCAGGCCAGGAAGCCCTCGATCCGGGCGAATTCCACCCGGGAGTCCATCCGCGCGCCCTCGCGGGAGTCCTCCCGGGAGGCGCTGCCGGCGGGTCCGCCCTGGCGGGGGTTCCGCGCTCTCGGCGGGCGCTGTCTGCCACCCATGACCGCTCCTGGTGTCGAGTCGTCCGGCCTGGTAGGCCGTGCGGGAGTTGGCTCTGCGGCGCATCGCTCCGCAACCAGGCAACTACTATCAGTGACGAACGAGGGGTGCGGGGCGACTCGCCGGGCCCGCGCGCAACACGGCCACGTCGCCACGTCGGCGCGGCCGACGCGACGGGTGGCCGTCACGCTCCTCCCGCGGTGGCCCGACCGCCGCCGCGGTCGCGGTGGTCGCCATCGAGACCGGGACGTGATCCGGAAAGTCCGACCGGACCGACGCACCGTCAACTATGGTCGTCGCGACCCGCTCCACCGGGGGCGGATCGACCGCCGACGAAACGGGGAAACGGTGCGCATCGGAATCATCGGCACGGGTGTGGTCGGGCAGACGCTGGGCGACAAGCTGGTCTCGCTCGGCCACCAGGTGACGCTGGGCTCCCGCAGCAAGGACAACGAGAAGGGGCCGGCCTGGGCCGCGCAGGCCGGCCCCGACGCCCACGCCGGGACGTTCGCCGACGCGGCCGCCTTCGGCGAGGTGGTGCTGAACGCCACCGGCGGGACGGTCGCCCTGGCCGCCCTGCAGGCGGCCGGCGCGGAGCACCTCGCGGGGAAGCTGCTGATCGACGTCTCCAACCCGCTGGTCTTCGGGCCCGAGGGGCAGCTCACCCTCGACCCGGTGAACACCGACAGCGTCGGGGAGCGGATCCAGCGCGCGTTCCCCGAGGCCCGGGTGGTCAAGACGCTCAACACCGTCAACTGCGAGGTGATGGTGGAGCCCGGCCTGCTGTCCGGCGAGCACAACCTCTTTGTGGCCGGCGACGACGCGGCGGCCAAGGCCGAGGCGGTCGCGCTGCTCGGCACCTTCGGCTGGCCGGCCGAGTGGATTATCGACCTCGGGGACATCTCGGGCGCCCGGGCGATGGAGATGATGATGCCGTTCTGGCTCCGGATGATGCGGCACTTCGGCGACGCCCGGTTCAACTATGCGTTCCGGCGCCCCGCGTAGCGCATCCGGGCCCGCACCCGACCGGTACGGCCCCGGGCCCGCCCCTTCGGTGCGCCGAAGGGGCGGGCCCGTGTTCTCCGGGGACCGGGCGACGGGGGCCGGTGCCGGGTGGGGGAGAATGGACGGCATGTCCCGACGTCGTCCCGCGCCCCGCACCGCCGCTCCGCGGCTGCTGCCCTCCTCGCCGTGCCCGTGCGGCCTGTCCGCCGCCTACGGCGACTGCTGCGGCCGGCTGCACCGCGGCCAGGCGGCCGCCACCACCGCCGAGTCCCTGATGCGCTCCCGGTTCAGCGCCTTCGTCGCCCAGGACGAGGCGTACCTGCTGCGCACCTGGCACCCGGACACCCGGCCCGCCGAGGTCGACTTCGACCCGGCCCTGCGCTGGACCCGGCTGGAGGTGGTCTCCACCAGCGAGGGCGGCGCGTTCCACGCCGCGGGCACGGTCGCCTTCCGGGCGCACTGGACCGAGGACGGCCAGGAGGGCGTGCTCACCGAGCACAGCCGCTTCGTGCGGCACGAGGGCGCCTGGGTGTACCTGGACGCCCTCTCGCTCGGCTGAGCCGCTCCCCGGCGCGGGCCACGCCGGCGCGGCCCGCGCTACAGGTAGTCGTCGAGGCGCGCCAGGGAGAAGCCGGCCGCGGTGACGTCGTTGACCACCTTGCGCAGCAGGTCCGGCATCGAGGCCTTCCAGATATCGGTGCCCCGGAAGTGGGTGAGGATGATGTCGCCCGGGTGCAGCTGCCGGTCGTCGTAGCGCCACTCCATGTGGTCCGGGAAGGCCTCCTCGTTCCACAGCGGCACCGCCTGCACCCCGCAGGAGGCGGCCGCGCGCAGCGTGGTGTCGTTGTACTCGCCGTACGGCGGCCGGAACAGCCGGGGGCGGACGCCGATCTGCTGCTCCAGCTGGTCCTGCTGGTCGCAGATCTCCCGGCGCTGGGTCTCGTAGTCCAGGACCTTCAGGTTGCGGTGGTTGATCGTGTGGTTGTTGATCTCCACGCCCTGGGCGTGCATGTCCCGGAAGTAGCCGTAGTTCTCGCGCACCAGGTAGTCGGACACGAAGGCGCTGTACGGGATCCCGAGTTCCGAGGCCATCCTGGTGAACTCGGGGTCCTTCTCCGCCCCGTCGTCGACGGTCAGGAAGACCACCTTGTCGTCGGTCGGCACCCGGTAGACCACCGGCGGGCGGCCGTCGGCGAGCTTGACGCCCTGGACCGGGGTGAGGTGGGACCGGGTCGCCGGGCGCGGCGGGGCCTTCAGCGGCGGGCGCTCCAGGCCCCAGCGCTGCGCCGTCTCCAGCGCGGTCCGGACGGCCGCCTCCTGCCGGGCGACGGCCTCGCTGCTGGTCTCCTCCTCCTGCCGGGCCAGGCCGGGCAGCAGCGGCGGAGCAGCCGGCGGGCGGCCCGCACCGCGGTCGGCGGCCTCCGGTGCCCCGACGGCCTCGGCGGCGGGCGCCGCGCCCGCCTTGGCCGGGGCGGCCTTCGGGGTGGCGGGTCCGGCCGGGCCGGCACAGCCGGCGAGGGCGGCGGAGAGGCAGACGCCGGCCAGCAGGCCGGTCCGTACGCCGTTCCGACGCGTCTGACTCCCCCTCAGACCCCCATTATTCAGACAATCTGATGGTCTATCCATAGCTGCACTGCTCCCCCGCCGCGCACCCCCGCCAATCCCCCCATCACCCGCACGGGGCAACGGCACGCCGGACGCCGCGCCCCGGGCGGGCTCCCGTCACGAGCGCGGCACGGGGACGCCCGCGGCGCGGAGTCCGGCCTCGGTGAGCGCGGTCAGACGGGCCGAGACCGGGGCCCGGTCCCCGCGGTGGTTGTCGATCAGCCGGTCCTGGGTGGAGGCCCTGGACCAGGCCCGCCGACTGGTCGGGCCGCCCGGCAGCGCGGGGCCGGCGAGGCAGTGGTCGGCCACGGCGGTCGCGGGTTCCTCGATCCTCGGGTCGTCCGGCTCCCAGCTCTCCGCCTCCTGGCCGCGCCTGGCCAGGTCGACGAACCGGGGGTCCGCGAGCCGGAGTTCCAGCGGGGACAGGACGTCGTCGAAGCCCTCCGGCACCAGCGCCCCGGCCAGCACCAGGGCCTCGCGCCGCGCCGCCACGGGGCTGCGACGATGCCGCGGCCTGATCCTGCGGTCCGGCCGGTCCAGCCGGGCCGCCCGGCTGCGGGCGTCCTGAGCCCCGGTTCCCGGACGGCGCACGCCGGGTCCTCCGAAAACCGGTTGCCGGGGCGCGGCCGTGGAACGGATCATGCGGCGCATGACGAACACCGCGCCCCGCCGCTCCGACCGCTGGGCCGTCACCCCGGCCGATGTGACCGCACCCGAGGCCCTGGCGCTGCTGCGCGAGTACTACTACGACGTGGCCAACCGCTACTACCGCCTCCACCTCGGGCGGGAGGGCACCCCGGAGGAGCTGGAGACCGGGCTGGCCGACTCCCCCAGCGACGACCTCGCGGCCCCGCACGGCGTGTTCCTGCTCGGCCGCCACGACGGCGCCGCCCACTCCTGCGCGGGCCTGCGCCGGCTGGACGCCACGACCGTCGAGCTGACCCGCGTCTACGTCCGCCCCTCGCTGCGCGGCACCGGCGGCGGCGCCGCGCTGCTCGCCTCCGTCGACGAGGCCGCCCGCTCCCTCGGTGCCGAACGGATCGTCCTCGACACCCGGCTCGACCTGGTCGAGGCCCGCGCTCTCTACCTGCGGAACGGCTACCGGGAGATCCCGGCCTACAGCAGCGGCCCGTACGCGCAGATCTGGTACGGCAAGGAGCTCACCACCCCCGCACCGCAGGGCCGCTGAGCCGCGGCGAGGACCGCCCGGCGTCGGCTCCGCCCCGGCCTGCGCGGCGGCAGGGGCGTTCGCGCGCCCCTCGCCGGCCACTCCTGGAGCGGGGTCTCCTTCGGGTCCGGGCCCACCGGGGCGGCCTCGGCGGCTGCTTCGTGGACGGGATCACCGGGCAGCACCCGCCGCGGCTGCCGCGGCACACCTGGCCGGCGGAGGCCGCCGGCCGGGGTGGTCCGCGTCGAGGCGCCGGAGGGCTCGTCCGGCTCGAACTCGTCGGCCCGGGCGGGGCGGAGGCGGTCGCCGGGACGATCCGGGCCTACACCGCGTCGGCGGCGTCGGTCGAGGGCTCCCGGTCGTCCTCCCGGCCGTCTTCGAGGGCGGCCGCGAGCTCGGCGGCCGAGGGCGGGGCGGCGCCCGGCCGGGAGACGGTCAGCGCGGCGGCCGTCACCGCGTGGGTCAGGCAGGTCGGGAGGTCGGCGCCGGTCACGCGGGTGTGCAGGAACGCGGCCATGAAGGAGTCCCCGGCACCCACCGTGTCCGCGACCGCCACCGGCACGGCCGCCGCCTCGACGCGCTCGCCCCCGGTGGTGCGGGCGAACGCGCCCTCGCCGCCGAGGGTCACCGCGACCACCGAGGGGCCGAGGGCGAGCCAGCGCTCGGCGACGGCATCGGGCCGCTCCCCCGGATAGAGCCACGCCAGGTCCTCGTCGCTCGCCTTGACCAGGTCGCTCAGGGCCACGCAGTGCTCCACCCGGCGGACGGCCTCGGGCCGCTCGCCCATCAGCGCCGGGCGCACATTGGGGTCGTAGCTGATCGGTGCCCGCCCGCGCCACCGCTCCACCAGCGCCGACACGGTGGCGGCGCCGGGCTCGGTGACGGCGCCGATCGAGCCGAGGTGGATCGCGGCGGGCGCCTGCGCGAACTCCTCCTGCGCCGACGCGGTCGAGGGCAGCGTCCAAGTGATGTCGAAGGTGTAGCGGGCCCGGCCTTGCGGATCGAGCCGCACCACGGCCGAGGGCGTCCGCGCCACCTCGGCGGCCCGCACCCGGACACCCGCCGACTCCAGGTGCGCCCGGATCAGCCGGCCGTTGGCGTCCTGGCCCAGCTCGGTGAGCAGTGTGGCCGGACGGCCCAGCCGGGCCAGACCGTAGGCGACGTTGGCGGGGCTGCCGCCGGGGTGCACCCGGTCCGGGGCGCCGTCGGTCTGGACGATGTCCGCGACGCACTCGCCGATCACCAGGACGTGCGAAGCTGGGCTGGTCACGGCGGCTCCTGGCATCCGTACGGGGGCGTCGTCTCGGCTGCCAGCCTACGGGGTGCGTCCGCGCCCGGGGAGCGCCGGATCGGCACCGGGCATGAAAGTACGGCCGCCGGACCTGGCCAGGTTCTCCGACGGCCGTGGCCCCGTCCGTCAGGGGACGAAGCACTCCTGACGTTAGACCGGCTCCGGGGGCCGCGCCATCACCGTGGGCCGTCCGGGGGACGGCGGTGTGTCATCGGATCCCCCGGATCCCGCCGTCGGCCGCCCGGCGGTCGGCTGGCATCCGTGCGCGGTCCTCGTGCCCCGGGCGGCCCCCGCACCCGCTCCCGCTCGTGAATGCGGTGATCGATCTGTTCAGGCCCCGTGCCGGTCTCGTCCTGTCGCTGGGGCTCAGTGCGGTGCTGCTGTCCGCGAGCGTTCCGCCGGCCGGTGCCGTGGACGGGCTGGGCGATCCGGTGGTCCCCTCGCTCGGGAACACCGGGTACCGGGCGCTCGCCTACGACCTGGCCTTCGACTACCGGGCCCGACAGCCGTACCGTGGACGGCACCACCGTGATCACCGTCCGGCCCGACCGCAGGCTCGCCCGGCTGGAGCTGGACGCGCTCGGACCGGCCGTGCGCGCCGTGCGGGTCGACGGCCGCCCGGCGGCCTTCACGACCCACGACGAGAAACTGTCGATCAGCCCGGCCGAGGCGCTCCGGCCCGGAGCCGCAGCGGAGTTGACGGTCGAGTACACGGCCGATCCCCGGGCGAAGCTGCCGTACACGGGGTGGGTCCCGACCCCGGACGGCTTCGCGGTGGCCGGCCAGCCGCAGAGCGCGCACACCGTGTTCCCGAACAACGACCACCCGAGCGACAAGGCCCTGTCCACCATCGCGGTGACCGCGCCGGACGGCCTGCTGGGCGTGGCCAACGGGGAGTTGACGCGCACCGAGCGGCACGGCGACGGCCGCACCACCCGCCGGTACGCCTCCCGCCTGCCGATGGCCACCGAGCTGGTCCAGGTCTCGGTGGGCGACTACACCGTCCGCGAGCGCACCGGCCCGCACGGACTGCCGCTGCGCGACGTCGTCCCGAGTTCCCGCGCAGCCGGGCTGGAGCCCGCGCCGGCCCGCACCGAGGACCAACTCACCTGGGCCGAGGCGCACCTGGGGCCGTTCCCGTTCGAGGCGTGCGGCCTGCTGCCGGCGAACAGCGACGACCCGGACGCCTTCGCCTTCACCGGCCTGGAGACCCAGACGCTGACCCTCTACAAGCCGGGCTTCCTGCGCCGGCCGGAGCCCGAGACCGGCCCACACATGATGCACGAGCTGGTCCACTCCTGGTTCGGCGACAGCGTCTCCCCGGCCCGGTGGTCCGACCTCTGGCTGAACGAGGGCCACGCCGACTACTACGGCCTGCTGTGCCGCTACGACCGCGACTGGCCGGACACCCGGGGCAGCCGCACCCTCGCCGACCGGATGCGCTACCTCTACGGCCTCGGCGACCGGTTCCGCCACGACTCCGGGCCGGTCGCCGCCCCGAACGCCGCGAGCCTCTTCGACTCCCAGCGGTACACGGGCGGTGCGCTGGTGCTGTTCGCGCTGCGCGAGAAGGCGGGCGCGGACACCTTCGAGCGGATCGAGCGCATCTTCCTGGACCGGCACCGGACGGGAACGCGAGCACCGAGGACTACGTGCGCACCGCCTCCGAGGTGTCCGGGCAGGACCTCTCCGGGTTCCTCGGCACATGGCTGTACGGGCTGCGCACGCCGCCGATGCCGGGGCACCCGGACTGGACGGTACGGCCGGCCGGGGCGGCGGCGCCGCAGGACGGAGTCCGGGTGGCGGGCGGGGCGGGCGGGGCGCGCGGTTCCGGAACGCTCTGACGGCGCGACAGGAGGCAGGTGCCGCAAGCCCGGCGCGCCGTCGTACGTCCGGTCACCGCCCGCGCGCTGCTGACCGGCGGGGGCGGGGGACGCCATGGTGGTGCCCACGGCCCGCCCGCCGCCCGGCCTGAGTCCCGGTCGGCTCGCGGGCCGTCCAGGTTTTCGCGCGGGCGCCCTCCGCGTCCGGGCCCGCGCCCGCTGCCCGGCCCCTTCCCCCGTACCCCTGCTCCGACCGGATTTGTCAGTGGCCGCTGCTAGCGTTCCCGCACGATCGATGGACGGTCGGGAACGAACGGGGGTCCTTTCCATGGGTGTGGTCGAGCTGCGGCAGTTCGGCGTCGAGGTCTACGACCGTTGGACGGCGCTGTGGAACGGCGAGTTGGGGCTGGCCGAGGAGATCATGGCGCCCGACTTCACCCTGCGGTACACGCAGGCCGGGTCGGAGGTGTTCGACGAGGTGCGGACGCCGGCCGGGCTGGCCGAGGTGGTCCGGCAGTGGCGTGCCAAGCGGTCGGAGCTGCGCTTCGAGGCCGAGGGGGTCGCGGTGGTGGACGTGGAGGCGGTCGACGGCGTGGTGTCGGGACTGGTGTCCCGGCCGTACCTGGCGAGCTTCTCGGACGGCGAGGGCGGCGTGGTGGCGCGCAGCGGGACGGACACCCTGCGGATCGAGGACGGGCTGATAACCGAGGTGTGGTCGGTGTCCTCCGGGTCCGCCGGGCGGACGTTCTACCGGGCCTGACGCACGGCCGACCGGGTCGGGCGGCCCTGCCCGGCAGGGCCCGGCAGGGCAACGGCGGGACGCACGGCGGGGCACCGGCGGGACGCACGGCGGGGCGTACGACAGCGTACGGCCGGGTTCCGGGGCGGTGGGGCAGGGCCGCGCCCGTAACCCTTCCGGCGCAGTGTCGTTGGACCGGCCATGAAGAAGCGCAGCATGCTCGCCGTCGCCTCGCTCGCCGTGGGTGTCGTGGCCTCCCTGACCGCGCCGAGTGCGCACGCCAGCACCGTGGGCGGACAGGAGGGGCTGCCCGGGCCGCTGAACAGCGCGCCCGACGTGGTGCCCGGCCAGGTCGGCGACGCGGGTGGCGTCGTCGGGCATGCCACGGGATTCGTCACCGGGTCGGCGGACGGTCTGGTCGGGATCACCCCCGCGTAGCTCCGCCCCCGCGCCGCACGCCCCCCGGGGGCGGCCTGACGGAGGTCTCAGGCCGCCCCGGAGCAGTCGTACGGTCAGGACATCGGCGCTCCGAGGTCCTGGGTCCAGTAGGTGGTGCCGGCCTGGCTGGTCGCGATGCCGACGCCGATGTCCTTGAAGCCGCAGTCGAGCATGTTCGACTGGTGGATGCCGCCGTCCATCCAGTGGGCGAAGACCATCGCCGGGGCGGTGGTGCCCCGGTCGAGGTTCTCCCCCCACTGGGACCAGCGGTAGCCGACGGCGGTGATCCGGGCGTCGGTGCGGACGCCGTCGGGGTTGACGTGGTCGAAGAAGCCCCGGGTGGCCATGTCGTCCGCGTGCTTCTGGGCCGCGGTGTGCAGCCGGGGGTCGATCCGCAGCGGGGCGCAACCGGCTTTCGCGCGCTCGGCGTTGACCAGGTCCACCAGCTGGCGCTCCTGGGTGGGCGTCGGCGTGGCGGTGACCACCCGGGTCGGGGTGGGGGTCGGCGTGGGTGTGGGTGTCGGAGTGGGGGTCTCGGTCGGCGTCGGGGTCGGCACCGGTGTCGGGACGACCGCCACGGGCGTGGCGGCCACGGTCGGGGTGTCCAGGGCCGCGGCCGGGGCGGTCGGCTCCGGGGCGGACACCTGCGGGGGCTCGCTCTGCTGGGGCCAGACCAGCGCCAGGGTGGTCACGGCCACCGCCGCGGCCGCGCCGCTCACCAGGACGGCCTTGCGGGCCGCGGTGCCGGCCCAGCCGCCGTGTCCTCCGGCACCGGCGTGCGCTCCGGCGCCCGAGCCGCCTCCGGCCCCGGATCCGGCTCCCGAACCCGTCCCCGTGCCCAGGCCGGTGCCCGCGTCGGCACCGGCAGCGGCGGTCTGGGCGGCGACGGCGGCCGCGGTGTGCTGGAAGTGCAGCAGGACGGGCGAGCCGAGCGGGATCGGCACCAGGGCGAGCCCGGCCAGCAGCCCTTCGGCCGGGAACAGGTCGCGGCCGAGGCCGTCGCAGTCGGCGCAGCCGCGGATGTGGCGGGCGATGCGCTTGCGCCAGACCGAGTTCGGGGTGCCGTCGAAGCCGGCGGTGAGCTCGGTCAGGTCGGGGCAGCGCGGGTAGGCGCTGAGGGCGCGGACGACGACCCGGCCGGCTTCCAGCTGCTTCTTCATCCGCTGGACGCGGACGGCGGTGTGCTGAGGGCTGAGGTCGAGGGCCTCGGCCAGTTCGGCCCGGGTGAGGTCGCCCGCCGCCTCCAGCCACCACAGCGCGAGCAGTTCGCGGTCGTCCGGGTCGAGCCACCGGGTCGCCTCGGCGACCTCGCGGCGCTGGCCGGACAGGCCGAGCCGCAGGATGGTGAGGTCGGTGAAGTCGGCCCTGGGGTCGGCGACCTCCCAGGTCTCGTCCAGCCCGCCGACCGCCTGCTGCTGGCCGGCCGCGCAGCGGCGGCGGACCTGGTTCATCGTGATGGCGACCAGCCAGGAGCGGAAGGACTCCGGATCACGGAGCCCGTCCAGGCCGTCCAGGGCGCGGATCATGGTCTCCTGGGCGACGTCGTCCACGTCGGCGTGGCCGCCGAGGGCGCGGCCGGCCACGTTGTAGACGAGCGGCAGCCAGGTGGCGACCAGCGCCTCCTGGGCCTGTCGGTCGCCGGCCTGCGCCGCGAGCACCAGGGTGCTCCCGGTCCTGTTCTGCACATCAGCGTTCATGGTCCGCACTCCGTCTTGCCGTGTTTCCGTCCGCCGCTGCCTCCTCGGAGACCTGTGGGGAGTGATCAGATAACAACAATGTGCGCGGAATCGGAAAATCGGCCCGGATCGGAGATCGGGTCGGCGATCGGGTCGGCGATCGGGTCAGCAGTCGAAGCAGCGGTCGGCGTAGCGGTCGGATCGGGCAGCGGCGGGTGTCCGGTCGACTCGCGGCCAGGCTCGGAGCCGGGCTCGGGTCAGGCCGGGGCGGCGAACACCTGGGTCCACCACGGACCGCCGGAGCCGGTCCGCACGCCGACGCCGAGCTGCTTGAAGGCGCAGTTGAGGATGTTGGCGCGGTGGCCGGGGCTGTTCATCCAGGCGTCCATGACGGCGGCCGGGTCCTTCTGGCCGCGGGCGATGTTCTCGCCCCAGGTGCTCCAGCGGTAGCCGGTGGCCTCGATCCGGTGGTCGGCGTGGTAGCCCTCGGGACTGGCGTGGTCGAAGTAGTTGCGGTCGGCCATGTCGTCGCTGTGCGACTGGGCCGCGGTGGCCAGCCGGGGTTCGGAGGTGACCGGGCCGCAGCCGGCCTTGGCGCGCTCGGCGTTGACCAGGTCGACGACCGCCTGGGCGTCCGAGGGGGCCGCGCCGCCGCCGACCGGGGTGGCCGGGGCGGTCCGCCGGGCGCTGGTCGCCGCGGCAGTGGTGCTGGTCCGGCTCGCGCTCGCGGTCGCCCTGGCAGCGGAGGCGGTCGGGGTGGGTGTCGGGGTCGGGGTGGCCGTGGCCGACGGGGAGGCGGGGGCGGTGGCGCTCGGCGTGGCCGGGGCGCTCGGGGTGGCCGCCGGGTCGGTCGTACCCGGGCCGGTCGAGGGCACGCCGGGGGCCGGGATGGCTCCCCCGGTTCCGGGCACCTGGATGCCCTCGTGGGTGCCGATCTCGGCGGCGATCAGCGCGTCGGCCGCCATCGCCTGGCCCATGGTGTCCCGGTCGGTCTGCTTGCCGCCGTACGCCGCGTAGCCGGCCCCGGCCAGCGCGGCGATCAGCCCCGTCCCGGCCACGGCGGCGACGACCGCGGTGACCGGAACCAGCCCGCCGCGCCGGCGACCCCGGCGGCCTCGGCCGGCGTGCCGGTCGGCGGCCCGCCGCGCGGCCCGGCCACCGGGCCGGCCGCCCGCGCCCTCGCCACCGGTCGCCGGGAGGATGGTCGTCCTGTCGTCGCTGTTCACCCTGGTCACGCTTTCTGCTCCGGGTCGGCTCGTCGGGTGCCGACACCTGGGAGACCTGTCGGCGGCGCGCCGATAACAGAAAGTCCGAACGAATGTCCGGCGGCCCGGTCACGGCCTCACCCTGCCGGGGTGTCCGGAGCGGCCGGAGCCATGTCGTAGGTGAGGAACGGGGTCCGGACGGCGACGCGGTCGTACAAGCCGCGGGCCCGGTAGTTGGTCTCGGCGGTGATCCAGCGGACGGTGTTCCAGCCCCGCTCGGCGGCGATCTCCCTCAGCCGGGCCAGCAGCAGGTCCACCGCCCCGCCGCCGCGCACCTCCGGCGCGACGAAGAGGTCGTCCAGGAATCCGCCGACGGCCCCGTGCAGCGGCCGGCTGAACGGCCGGTAGTGGGCGAGGCCGACCGGCCGCGACCCGGCGTCCCGGACCAGCAGACCGTCCAGCTCGTGCGCCGGGTCCAGGATCCAGGACCACACCAGTTCGGCCTTCTCCTCGGGGCACGGCACCCGGTAGAACGCGCAGTACCCGCGGAAGAGTTCACGCCAGGCCTCGTACTCGCCGGCCTCGGGGGCGCCCACGCTCCAGCGCGCGGCGGGGGTCTCGCTCATCTCGGTCTCCTCGGGGTCACGGCGTCGGGGGCCCCAGCATGACGCTCCGTCGGCCGCGCCACCGATCACCACCCCGGCCAAGATCACCGGCCCCGCGCTCCACTCCGGCACGTCGGCGTCTCCGGCGATGCGCGTCGGATCAGGCCGCGGCGTCAGCACCAGGGCGCGTGCCTCGTCCGGCGGAGGCCGGGGCACCTCCCGGCCGGAGGCCGGAGGAGCGTCGCGGACCGGGCGGGATGTCTGACACGCGCTTGGCGTTCCGGTTCGGGCCCGTCCCTCCCCGTGGACGAGCAGGTCCGACCGACCTGGCCGAACGGCGCGCCGATCCGGTCGGCGACCCCGGACGAGGCGGCGCTGACGCTGCCGACCGCGACGCCGAGGAGCCGCGGTACGGGCCCTCGGGGGTCATCGAGCCCCCGGCCGCCCCGGCCCGGTCGGGGAAGAAGGAAGAAGAGGGTCAGCCTCGGCGCGCCACGTTCTGCGCAGCCGTGCCACCCGTCACCGGTCGTGGTTCCGCCCCGGACGGCTCTGTGCGTGGCTGCCGCGCCGGGCGCAGCGCTCCGCGTCCGGGCGGCTCGCGCGGGTACGGACCAGGGCCAGGCCCGCGACCCGGGTGGAGCGTGGCTCCCGCAGCGCTCCCGAGTCGCGCACCCGGCACGCACCTCCGGAACGCGCACCCCCGGAACGCCCGCCCCCGGCACCCCGATGCCCCGGAACGCGGAGGCCCCGGGGGGCGTGGCGGCCCGCGGGCACCGATGCTGGGTGGAGGAGGTGGCGCGGTGGCCGGATTGGAGCGGTTGGCGACGGTGTCGCGGGCGGTGGCGGGGGAGCCCGGGCGGCGGGCGAAGACCGACTTGCTCGCCGGGTGCCTGCGGGAGCTGGGGCCGCTGGAGGCGCCGTCGGCGGTGGCGCTGCTGTCCGGGGAGTCCCAGCGGCTGCGGACCGGGGTCGGGCCGGCGGCGCTGCGGGGCCTGCCGGGGCCGGTCGGCGAGGCCGAGCTCGGGGTGCGGGAGGTCGAGCACGAGCTGGAGCGGATCGCCGCGGTGCACGGGGCCGGGGCGCAGGCCGAGCGGCGGCGGTTGCTGCACGGGTTGTTCGCTCGGGCGACGGCCGTCGAGCAGGGGTTCCTGCGGGCGGTGCTGGTCGGGGACCTGCGGCAGGGGGCGCTGGACGCGGTGGTCGGGGACGCCGTGGCGCAGGCGGCGGGGGTGCCGGCGACGGCGGTGCGGCGGGCGCTGATGTTCCGTGGGTCGGCCCGCGCGGTGGCGCAGGCCGCGCTGACCGGCGGTGCCGCCGCCCTCGCGGCCTTCCGGCTGGAGGTGGGACGGGCGGTGCGCCCGATGCTGGCCGCCTCCGCGCCGGACGTCGCCTCGGCGCTGGAGCGCACCGGCCCGGCGGCGCTGGAGTGGAAGCTGGACGGGATCCGGGTGCAGGTGCACCGGGAGGGCGACCAGGTCGCGGTGTTCACCCGCAGTCTGGACGACATCACCGCGCGCGTGCCCGAGGTGGTGGAGGCCGCGCTCGCGCTGCCGTTGCGTGCGGCGGTGCTGGACGGCGAGGCGATCGCGCTCGGTCCGGACGGGCGGCCGCGCCCCTTCCAGGAGACCGCCGCGCGCACCGCGGCGCGGCGCGATCCGGAGCGGCTGCGCGCCGAAGTCCCGCTCAGCGTCTACTTCTTCGACCTGCTGCACCGGGACGGCGAGGACCTGGTGGACCGCCCCGGCCGGGACCGCTGGTCGGCGCTGGCCGAGGCCGCCCCGCAGGACCTCCGGGTGGCGCGCACCGAGACCGGGGACCGCGAGCGGGCGCTGGCCTTCTTCCGCGACACCCTGGCGCTCGGCCACGAGGGCGTGCTGGTCAAGGACCCGGCGGCCGCGTACGCGGCGGGCCGGCGGGGCATCGGCTGGATCAAGGTGAAGCCCCGGCACACCCTCGACCTGGTCGTGCTGGCCGCCGAGTGGGGCAGCGGGCGGCGCCAGGGGTACCTGAGCAACCTGCACCTGGGCGCCCGGGCGGCGGGCGAACCGGGGCTCGGCCCGTGGGTGATGCTCGGCAAGACCTTCAAGGGCCTCACCGACGAGACGCTGGCCTGGCAGACCGCCGAACTGCTCGCCCGGGAGACCGACCGGGACGCCTGGACGGTACGGGTGCGGCCCGAACTCGTGGTCGAGATCGCCTTCGACGGTCTGCAGCGCAGCCCCCGCTACCCGGCCGGCCTCGCCCTGCGCTTCGCCCGGGTGCTGCGCTACCGCCCGGACAAGAGCGCCGCCGAGGCCGACACCGTCGCGACCGTACGGGAGATCGCCGCCACCGAGGGGTTGTCGCTCTGAGCTCGCCCGTCGGCCCGAGCACCACGGCCTGACGACCTGACGATCTGACGGGAATTCAAACCTATTGTCGCATGGGAATGATGCGACAGGGGTCGAATCGGCCAATCTCGACGTTCCCCTCACCGCACCCTCCGTGGGCGGATTAGCGGCGGGTTAGGTTGACCATGACAACGAGAGGCCGCCGCCGGGCCGCCGGCGGCGCACTGGCGAGAGGTGCCCGACCATGAGGGTGAGCGTCGACCGGGACCGCTGCTGCAGCTCCGGGATGTGCGTCACGAACGTTCCCGAGGTGTTCGACCAGGACGACCAGGACAGTCTGGTGAGACTCCGGCGGACCACCTTCCGGCCCGAGGAGTTCGGCGAGCTGCGCCTGGCGGCCCAGCTCTGCCCGGGCGGCGCCATCACCGTCACCGAGGACGGCGCCACCGGGACCGCCGGGGCGGGCGAGCCCACCGGCTGACGCCCCGGCGCCGCGCGGGCCGCCCCGGACCGGCCTGAGCCGTTCCCGAAGCGGCCCGAGCCGTCCCCGAAGCGCCCTGAAGCGAAGCGACCTGAGGCGACCTGAACCGCCCCGAACCACCGTGACGGCACGCCAGTCACCCCACCCCCACCGGAGCACACCGCCGCGCGAGGAGACCCCGCCTTGACGAAGCCGCCCACCGCCCCCGCCCTCCGGCTGCCCGCCCCGCACTCGGCCGGCTGCCCGTTCGCCCCGCCGCCCGCGTACACCGAGGCCGCCGCCACCGCCGTCCTCTCCCGCGCCGACCTGCCCGGCGGTGAGTCCTGCTGGCTGGCCACCGGCTACCACGAGGTCCGCACCGTGCTGTCCGACCGCCGGTTCAGCGCGGACGTGCGCCACCCGAACTTCCCGTTCCTGATCGCCGGTGCCCGGAAGCTCGTCACCGACAAACCGGCCTTCCTGCGGATGGACGACCCCGAGCACGCCCGGCTGCGCCGGATGGTCACCGGGGACTTCCTGGTCAAGCGGGTCGAGGCGATGCGCCCGGCCGTCCAGCGGATCGTCGACGAGACCCTGGACGGGATGACCGCCGGCCGGACCGAGGCGGACGTGGTGGCCGACTTCGCGCTGCCCGTCCCCTCCCTGGTGATCTGCCTGCTGCTCGGCGTCCCGTACGAGGACCGCGCGTTCTTCCAGCGCGTCAGCCGGACGCTGCTCAGCAGCGCCAGCAGCGTGGCGAAGCTGACCGAGGCCCAGGACGAGCTGCGGGACTACCTGCGGAACCTGGCGGACCGCAAGCGGGAGCAGCCGGAGGACGACATCCTCAGCCGGCTCGCCGCGCGCGACGACCTGACCCCGGAAGACGTCGCCGCCACCGGCCTCCTGCTGCTGGTCGCCGGGCACGAAACCACGGCGAACATGATCGCGCTGTCCACCGCGCTGCTGCTGGACCGGCCCGACCAGGCCGCCAGGCTGGCCGATCCGGCCGCACTCCCCGGCGCGGTGGAGGAGCTGCTGCGCCTCCTCACCATCGTCCACACCGGGGTGCCCCGGGTGGCCCTGGAGGACGTCGAGCTGGGCGGCACCACGGTCAGGGCCGGGGAGGGCGTGATCGCGATGCTCTCCACCGCCAACCGGGACGAAGCGGTCTTCGGCGGCGCGGGCCGGCTGCCCACCGACGAGCTGGACCTGGACCGCGACGCCCGGCGGCACGTGGCCTTCGGCTTCGGCGTGCACCAGTGCCTGGGCCAGCCGCTGGCCCGCGCCGAGCTGCAGATCGCCCTGGCCACCCTGTTCCGGCGGCTGCCCGGCCTGCGGCCGGCAGTCCCGCGCGAGGAGCTGGCGTTCCGGACGGACTCCTTCATCTACGGCATGCGGTCGCTGCCCGTGACCTGGTGACCCTGCCCGGCACGGATCCCGGCCCGACGGGTCAGGACCCGGGCGCGAACGGTCAGGATCCGGACGTGACCGGTCCGGAGCCGGAGCGAACGGTCCTGCTCCTGCCCGGGAACGCGGTTCACCGGTCGCTCGGCTGGCTTCGGCGCGGGGGCGGAGGCAGGCTTGTAGGGCGAAGGAGCCACCCGGCCCGGCCGCGCGCCCGGCGCCCCCGAGCCGGTCGAGGAGACGGAGCCAGCCATGACCGACATGAGCGAACGGTTCGAGGCGAGCACCGACCGCGACGAGGACGTCCGCGCCGCCGACCCCGAGGAGGGCATCACCTCGATGCAGAACCTGCACGCGCAGGACACTTCCCAGGCGGAGGGCGACCCGATGCTGGACGAACCCGGCCGGCTCGGCTGACCGTCCGCCGGACCGAACTCGACCGCCCGGTACCGGCCGGGCGGTCGCCGCGACCGCAGGTGTCGCTGCCCGGGTGGCGGCCCACCGGCAGGGGAGGATAGGCGCATGACCGAACACGACCAAGGCAATCGGCAGGCCCGGCCGGCCGCGGACCCGCGCGCGTCGTGGGCGACCTGGACCACCCAGTCGATCATCAGCGGCCCCGGCGGGGTGACCACCGCGGAGGTGGGACCGATCTCCGGCGACCTCACCGTCCACACCACCTGGGTGGACGGCGAGGCCCGCCTGACCGTCCAGTACACCGGCGCGCTGGACTGGTACACCGTCTCCGGCAGTCCGGTGCCGGCGGCCGACGAGATCACCGCACGGGCGATCCACCAGGCGATGGTGAACGCCGTCAAGGCGGGCCGGGGCGCGGGCGCCCCGCCGGCGCCGTCGGTGTAGCCGGGCTGACCGAGGCGTGTCCGACGATTCCCGTCGGGCGCGCGACGCGAATCGTCGGACACGCCCTACGCCCCGCCGTCCTCCGGCGGTGTCCCGCCCTTCGCCACCGCCTCTCCCTCGACCGCCGGCGCGGCCGCGGCCCAGTAGGCGCGGTCCGCCGGCCGGCGGGAGCGCAGGTCCGTGCGGACCTCGTCGGCGAGCCGGCGGGTGTCGCGGCGGTTCATGGTGGCGCCGATGCCCGCGCCGACCAGCAGCGGGATCATCGTGGGCAGATGGCGCAGCGTGCTGCGGGTAAGCCGGCGGCGGACCTGCTGGCGCACCTCCGCGCCGATCGCCAGCGCGGCGAAGCCGGCCGGGCGGACCAGCAGCGTCGCGTCGATGCCGCGGCGGTTGGCCCAGGCCGCGAGGTAGGCGCCGGCCCGCTGGGTGACGGTGCCCTGCGCCGGGACGCCGTAGACCTCGTGCAGCTCGGCGATCAGCTTGATCTCCACGGCCGCGACCGCGAGCGTCTCGGCCGCGATCTCCGCCGGCATCGCGGGCGGCACCGGCATCATCGCCGCCGCGCCGACGCCCGCGCCGAGCGCGCCGGAGGCCCGGACGGCGCCCGTCACCAG
This sequence comes from Kitasatospora sp. NPDC053308, assembly GCF_055585785.1. Lineage (NCBI taxonomy): Bacteria > Bacillati > Actinomycetota > Actinomycetes > Kitasatosporales > Streptomycetaceae > Kitasatospora > Kitasatospora sp. NPDC053308. The sequence goes on from NZ_JBVJJY010000004.1 coordinate 555,529, forward strand.
CCGGTCGGCCAGCTCCTCCGGGAACGCCGCGCCCGGGTGCTGGGCCCGCAGGGCGGCGAGGTCGCGGACCGGGATCCGCGGCGCGGCCCGCACCAGCTGCTCGGTGAGGGCCTTGCCGCCGAACGCGGCGCCGCGCGCCGCTCCCCGGGCGGCGGCCAGTCCGCCGTTGCCGAGCACGCGGGCGGTCCGCGCCACGATGGCCCGGCCGCGGCCGCGCTCTTTCGCCGCGTGTTCGGCGACCGGCGCCTCGTCCGCGGGCTGCTCGGCCTCCTCGACCAGTTCGGCGAGCTGTTCGCCCAGGGACGGCTCGGCGGGCGGGGCGGGGCGCTTGGGTCTGCGGAAGACTGCCATGGGGAGCAGGTACCCCCACGGCCCGGGGGCTACGCGGTGCCCGCCGCCGATTCGGTGACCTCCGTCGGCCCGGCGGCCTCCGCCGACTCGGCGATCTCCACGCCGCGCCAGAACGCCACCCGGCCGCGCACGTGCTCGGCGGCGGGCTCCGGGTCGGGGTAGAACCAGGCGGCGTCGGGGTTGGTCCGGCCGTCCACCTCCAGGCTGTAGTAGCCGGCGGTGCCCTTCCAGCCGCACACCGTGGTGGTCCCGGACGGCCGCAGGTACTCGGTGCGGACCGACTCGGCCGGGAAGTAGTGGTTGCCTTCGACGACGACGGTGTCCGCGCTCTCGGCGATCACGACACCCTGCCAACTCGCTGTGGTCATGCGGCGATTGTGCCTCACCGGCCGGGAGGTCCGGGCGTCAGGGCAGTGGGTGGGCGTGGACCGGGAGGTTCGGGGTCTGATGGCCGCCGCTGGCGAGCATCCGGACCTCGCCGGTGTCGCTGATCTCGGCCCGGACGATGCCGCTCTCGTCCTCGTACACCGGGTGGCCGCCCGGGCCGCTCGCGCTGGTACGGGTGACCACGACGACGTCCTGCGGGGCCTGGGTGCCCGGGGTGCCGGGGAAGGTGAGGGCATAACGCTTGGCGGGGTTCGTCACCGGTTCTGCTCCTACTCCGTGTCGTCGCTGTCGTGTCCTCGCCGTCGGCAGCCGCCCGTGGGCGGACACCACCGAAGGGCACCGCCGGGAGGCACCGCCGGAAGGCCGCCGGTGGACAGCGGAGCTACCCGGCGGCCTCGGCGGCCCGGGCGTGCGAGCCGCGGACCTCCAGCTCTCCGAGCAGCCGGGCGGTGGCCTCGGCGACCGCCTCCACGGCCCGGTCGAAGGCCTCCCGGTTGTGCGCCGCCGGGGCACGGAAGCCGGAGACCTTGCGGACGTACTGCAGCGCCGCGGCGCGGAAGTCGTCCTCGTCGGCGTCGGGCGTCACCGGGGGTCGCAGCGTCTTGATGTTGCGGCACATGCCCCCAGTCTCGCGCGCACGGGCCGGACTGGCGACCCCCTTTCGTCACACGCGCCTCATCAGGGCGTCATACGGCCGGATTAGGATGCCGGACGAACGAATTCGTCCGCCGCGCGTTCCCCGGGATTCGTCGGCATCACCCCGGAGTCATCCCTTGCCTCTCGCGCTGCTCGCGCTGGCCGTCACCGCGTTCGCCATCGGCACCACCGAGTTCGCCGCCATGGGGCTGCTCCCCCAGGTCGCCGGCGACCTCCACGTGTCCATCCCGCAGGCCGGCTGGCTGATCTCCGCGTACGCGCTGGGGGTGGTGATCGGCGCACCGCTGCTCACCGCGGCGGCCGCCGGACGGCCGCGCAAGCCGGTGCTGGTGGCGCTGGCCGCGCTGTTCGCCCTCGGCAACCTGCTGTGCGCGCTGGCGCCGGACTTCTGGACCCTGGCCGCCGCGCGCCTGGTCACCGGGCTTCCGCACGGGGCGTTCTTCGGGGCGGGCGCGGTGGCCGCGGCCGAACTGGTCGCGCCGGACCGGCGGGCCCGGGCGGTGGCCGTGATGTTCTCCGGGCTGACCGTCGCCAACATCGTCGGCGTCCCGGCCGCCACCCTGCTCGGCCAGCACCTGGGCTGGCGGGCGACCATGCTGGTGGTCGTGCTGATCGCGGCCGCCGGCACGCTCGCCATCGCCGGGTTGGTGCCCGCGCTGCCCTCCCCCGCGCAGTCCGGGCTCCGGCACGAGCTGCGGGCCTTCCGCAACGGACAGCTGTGGCTGGCGCTGGGCACCGTGGTGTTCGGCTGCGGCGGCTTCTTCGCCTGTTACAGCTACATCGCGCCACTGCTCACCGGGGTCTCCGGGTACGCCACCGGCTCGGTGACCCTGGTGCTGGCGCTGTTCGGGGTGGGGATGACGATCGGCAACGTGCTCGGCGGTCACGCCGCCGACCGGGCGCTGCGGCCGACCGTCTGCGCGGCCTTCCTCCTCCTGGCCGCGGTTCTGGCCCTGTTCGCGCTGACCGCGCACGCCCGCTGGTCGGCGGCCGTGACGGTGGTGCTGATCGGGCTGTTCGGGTTCGCGATCGTGCCGGCGGTCCAGACGCTGGTGATGCGCGAGGCGCGCAGTGCTCCGACGCTGGCCTCGGCGACGGTGCAGGGCGCCTTCAACCTGGCCAACGCCCAGGGCGCCTACCTCGGCGGGCTGGCGCTGGACGCCGGGTTCGGCTGGACCTCGCCGACGCTGGTGGGCGCGGGCCTGGCGGCCTGCGGCGCGCTGATCGCGGTGCTCGCCTGGGCGGGTGACCGGCGGCGGTCCGCGCCCGCGGTCGCGGTCACGGAGCCGGCCGCCGCCGGTGTGGTGATGACCGGAGCCCAGGTGAGCGGTGCCGAGGTGAGCGGTGCCCAGGTGAGCGGCGCCCAGGCACCCGCTGCACAGGCGCCCGCCGGCTAGGCGCCCGGGAGGGGTTCGATGTCGCGGTGGGCGCCGGCGAGGAGCTGGTAGCCCTCGCCGTTGGCCTTGATGCCCGTCCGCTCCTCCTCGCTGAGCTCCCGGCGGACCTTGGCCGGGACGCCCGCGACCAGGGAGCCGGGCGGGACGACCATGCCCTGCGGGACGACCGCGCCGGCCGCGACCAGCGAGCCGGCACCGATCCTGGCGCCGTTCAGCACGGTGGCGTTCATCCCCACCAGGACGTCGTCCTCGACGGTGCAGCCGTGCAGCACCGCGTTGTGGCCGACCGAGATCCGCTCGCCGACCACCAGCGGGAAGCCCGGGTCGGCGTGCAGGGTGCAGTTGTCCTGGATGTTGCTGCCCGCGCCGACGCTGATGGACTCGGCGTCGCCGCGCAGCACCGCCCCGTACCAGAGGCTCGCGCCCGCGCCGACGGTCACGTCCCCGATCACGACGGCGTTCGGCGCGACGAAGGCGCTCGGGTCGACGGCGGGCACCTTGCCCCCGACTGCGGCGATCAGCGGCTCTGCCATGTCTCGTCCTCCTGGTGACGGTCGGCCGTACGGTCGTACGACCCGCCGGTCAGCGTAGGGGGTCGGTCGGGCGCTCGGGCGCGACGGCTCCGGTGGGGGCGCCGGTGGACTGGGCGCCGCACAGGGCCGTCGTGGACACCCGGGCCCAGGCGGCGTCGGCGGCGTCCTGGTCCGGGAGGCCGTCGCGGGTGGCGCTCGCGGCGAACTGGCGCTTGCCGTCGGACGAGCCGAGCATCAGCGTGACGTAGCCGGGGATGCCGCCGGCACGGCCCCAGAAGGTGCCGCAGGGGGTGTCCACCCGCTGCAGACCGAGACCGTAGGACCGGCCCGCGCCGTCGGCGGTGGTCTGCCGCATCGCGGCGAGTTCGGCCGGGTGCAGCAGGCGGCCGTCGAGCAGGGCCGCGAGGAAGGCGGTCAGGTCGGCGGTGGTGGAGATGCCGGCGCCGGCCGGGCCGGCCATCGAGGGGTTGAGCAGGGTGAGGTCGGCCGGGCCCGCGTCGGACCGGTCGTAGCCGTGGGCGTGCGGTCCGGGGATGACGGGCGAGTCGCCGGGCATCCGGGTGCCGGTGAGGCCGAGCGGGCGGATGATCCTGCGGGTCACCTCGTCGGTCCAGCTGTGGCCGGTGAGCTTCTCGATGACCATGCCGATCAGCACGTCGTCGGTCCGGGAGTACCGCCGGTCCGCGCCGGGCGGGAAGGCCGGCGGGTAGCGGTCGGCGATGTCCACCAGGTCCCGCAGGGTGTAGTGCCGGAAGCGGCCGCCGTCGAGCCACTCGGGGCGGCGGTGGTCGAAGGCCTGGTCCCGGGCGTAGTCGGCGACACCGCTGGTGTGGTCGAGCAGTCGGCGGACGGTGATCGTGGTGCTGTTCGGGACGATGCCCGGCAGCAGGCACTCCAGCCGGTCGTCGAGGTCCAGCCGGTGCTCGCCGACGAGTTGCAGCAGCGTGGTGGCGACGAAGGTCTCGGTGACGCCGCCGATCCGGAAGGCGCCGCGGGGGTCGGCGGGTTCGCCGGTGGTGAGTTCGGCGGCGCCGGCGGCGTTGCGCCAGACCAGCCGGCCGTCCTGGCGGACGGCGGCCAGGGCCGAGGTGGCGTAGGAGGTGGCGTAGCGGGTGTCGGTCATCCCGGCCAGGGCCGCGTCGGCGGCCGCCCAGTCGGCGCGGCGCTCGGGGGTCTCCAGCACGCCCGGGCGGGTCGGCGCGGCGTGCCGGCCGCCGCAGCCGACCGCGGCCGGGCGGACGGCGGGCCCGGCGACGGCGGCCGGGGCCAGGGCGGCGAGCAGGACCGCGCCGACGGCCGCGACCACGGCGGTGCGCAGGGCCGGGCGGTGGCGCCCGGTCGTCGGGGCGCTCGTGGCGGAGGGCAGGCCGGCAGTCGGGTCAGCGGTCGGGGCGGCGGTCATGGCCGGCCTCCCTGGTCGGGGTCGCGGAGCAGTCAACCGGTCTGGGAAACCGGACTCCTGACACTCTGTCGGGCTCCGGGCCGACCGTCGTCGCACCCGGGACGGAGGGCGACCCGGAACGAACCCGGAGACCTACCCGGAGCCCTACCCCGAGGCGCACCCCGGGCGGTGCCCCGAGAGCACGCGGGGTACCGCCCGGCCCCACCGACCGCGGCGGCGGTGGCGGTGCGTCAGGTGACAGGGGCGTGCTTGCGCAGGACCTCGACGAAGGCGCGCAGCCAGGCGGGGTGGTCGGGCCAGGCACGGGCCGAGACGACCAGGCCGTCCACCACGGCCTCACCTTCGACGAACTCGGCGCCCGCCGCCTCGATGTCCGGGGCCAGCGCCGGGTAGGCGGAGGTGCGGCGGCCGTCCAGGACCCCGGCGGCGGCGGCGATCAGCGGGCCGTGGCAGATCTGGGCGACGGGCTTGTCGGTGGTGAAGAAGTGCTGCGCGATCCGCCGCACGTCCGGGTCGTTGCGCAGGTACTCGGGGGCGCGTCCGCCGGGGATGACCAAGGCCACGTAGTCGGCCGGGTCGACGTCGGCGAGCGCGACGTCGGCGGGCCAGGTGTAGCCGGGCTTCTCGGTGTAGGTGTCGTAGCCCTCGACGAAGTCGTGCACCACGAACTGCAGGCGCTTCTTGGTCGGGGCGGCGATGTCGACCTGGTAGCCCTCCTCGCGCAGGCGCTGGTAGGGGTAGAACACCTCCAGCGACTCGGCGGCGTCCCCGGTGACGAGCAGGATCTTCGGTGCCATCGACGGCATCCCTCCACGTGATCGGACGTCAGGCCGCTGACGGACGGCGCGTGGTGGCGTCCGACCCGGGCCCGGTCCAACCTCCCGTACCCGTCGCGCCCTTGGCAACAGGGCGCACCGGGCGCACGGCGGCGCCTACGGAGGTACGCGCGCCGGTTGCGAGGGGTGCGCGCCGGGTGGGCCGCCCGGCTGCGGTGCCGGGCGGCCCGCGGCCTAGACTCCTGCTGCCCACGACCGACCCGCTCTCGGAGGAGCCCATGCCGGACCGCACCACCTACCTCGTCCTGCCCGGTTACCAGAACTCGGGCCCCGAGCACTGGCAGAGCCGTTGGGAGGCCGCGGAGCCGGAGTCCTTCCGCCGGGTCCTGCAGGCGGACTGGGACCACCCGGACCGGGCGGACTGGGTGGCCCGGGTGGACGCGGCGGTGGCCGAGGCCGCGGCCGACGGCCCGGTGGTGCTGGTCGCCCACAGCCTCGGGTGCGTCACCGCGGCCCGCTGGGTGGCCGGCGCCTCCCCCGCGCGGACCGCCGCCGTCCGCGGCGCGCTGCTGGTCGCCCCGGCCGACGTGGACACCGCCGAGGTGCCGGAGCTGACGGGCTTCCGCCCGGTGGCGCTGGAGCCGTTCCCGTTCCCGACCGTGGTGGTCTCCTCCACCGACGACCCGTGGGTCTCCCCCGAGCGGGCCCGCGCCTTCGCCGCGGCCTGGGGCGCCCGGTACGTCGAGCCGGGCGCGTACGGGCACCTCAACTCCGAGTCCGGGCTCGGGGACTGGCCGGAGGGCCGGAAGCTGCTCGCCGAGCTCTGACACCGTCAAGGGGGGACGATGGACAAGCGCACGTCCCGGACCAGGCGCACCCTGGTCCGGTTGCTGGCGGTCTGCGCCCTGGCCGCCGTACTGCTGTACACCGAGGGGCAGTGGGAGAGCCGCTCGGGCGGCCGGATGCTGGTCGCCGACCTGCTCAACCGGCCCGAGCTGCTGCTCGGCGCGGCGCTGGCCGCGCTGATCGCGGCCGCCTGGCTGGGCGACCTGCGCGCCGCCGCCCTGCGGACGGCGACCCGGACGGTCACGGTGGCCGCCGGGGTGGTGTTCCTGCTCGGCGTGCTGGCCGCGCACAAGGTCTCGGCGGCCGAGACCCGCAGCCGGGAGAACGCCCCGGCCGGGGCGGAGCGCTCGCTGGTGGTGGTGCACCGCTCGTACGCCGACGGGCCGGCACCGGACGAGCGCTGGCAGGTGTTCCTGGAAGCCGGCGAGGGCTGGGAGGCGCGCCGCTGGTCGCTGGCCGACATCGGCGGGGGCCCAGGCGGAGCCCGGCTGGTGGAGGCGAGTTGGACCGGCCGGTCCCAGATCACCGTGGTGACCGACTCCTACCGGCGGGTGTTCAACCTCGACCAGGACAGCGGCGAGCCGGTCGAGGCACGGTAGCGGCCGGACGGCCGGTTCACGGGCGGGCGCCGTCGTCCGCCGACCCGCCGCGGCCCCGCCCGAGGACGGGCGCTCGGGCGGGGCCGCGGGCGGGGCCGGGATCCGGCTAACGGTCCTCGGGGTCGGCCGGGCTGGACTGGGCTGACGGCGCGGACGGCGCGGAGCGGCCCTGGTCGGTGCCGCGCGGCTTCCCGGGGCTGCCCTGGCCGCCGGTGGCGGGGGCTCCGGTGCAGGTGGCCGAGTTCGGCGAGCCGTTGGAGGTGGTGCAGGTGGCGTCGCGCTTGGGCGGGTCGGGGATGTAGACGGTGGTGAAGTCCTGCTCCGGCATGTCCCGGACCGCGTCGCTCATCGCCTTCTGCCAGATCGGCCCGGGGCCGGTCGCGCCGAACACCTCGGCCTGGTACTTGCCGCCGATCCGGATGTTGCGCATCGGTACCTTGGTGCCGGGGCTGCCCAACCAGACCGAGCCGGCCAGGTTGCCGGTGTAGCCGGTGAACCAGGCCGACTTCTTCTCGTCCGTGGTGCCGGTCTTGCCCGCGATCTGCCGGCCGTCGTCCAGGCCGAGGTCCCGCGCGGTGCCGCCCTTCTCGGTCACCCCGAGCAGCACGCTGTTGATCACGTCGGCGGTGTCCTCGGACATCGCCCGGCTGCACTGCGCCTGCGGCACCGGCACGTCCTTGCCGTCCACCGTGGTGATCCGGTTGATCGCCAGCGGCGCGCAGTAGTCGCCGCGGGCGGCGAAGGTCGCGTACACGTTGGCCATGGTCAGCGGGCTGACCTCCTGGGTGCCGAGGCCGAGCGCCGGCACCTCCTGCAGCGGCGAGCCGTCCGCCTTGCCGGCCACGCCCAGCTTGTTCGCCATCTGCTTGACGGCGCAGAGCCCGATCTCCTGCTCCATCTGCACGAAGTAGGTGTTGACCGAGAGCGCCATGGCCTGCTTGAGCTCGTACGGCCCCTTCTCGGACTCGGACTCGTTGGGGATCGTCCCCTCCTTCTTGCCCTTGCTGAGGTTCTTCCAGGTGCCGTCGCAGGTCTTCATCGTCGGCCAGTCCATCCGGTTCGGCGAGTCGTACCGCTGGGTCGACGACAGGCCGGCCTCCAGGGCGGCGGCGGCCACGATCGGCTTGAAGTTGGAGCCGGGCTGGAAGCCGATGCCCCCGCCCATCGCCGCGTCGACGTTGTAGTTGACGACGGTCTCGTTCTTCTCCTTGTCCAGGCCGTACGGGCGGGTCTGCGCCATCGCCAGGATCTTGCCGGTGCCCGGCTCGACCATCGTCATCGCGGCCGAGACCGGGTCGGTGACGAACACCTTGGTGGAGACGGCGTTCTGGGCGGCGGCCTGCTTGTCCGGGTCCAGCGTGGTGGAGATGTTCAGACCGCCGGTGTCCCACAGCTTCTTGCGATCGGCGGCGCTCTTGCCGAACGCCGGGTCCTGCTTGACGACGTGGCGCACGTAGTCGCAGAAGAAGCCCATGCCGGCCTTGGCGGTGATGCAGCCGTTCTGCGGGTCCTTGTAGACGAGGCCCAGCGGGGCGGCCTTCGCCTCCCTGGCCTGGTCGGCGGTGATGTGCTTGTTCTCCACCATCTTGTCGATGACGGTGTCCCGGCGCTTCTGGGCGGCCACCGGGTGCAGCTTCGGGTCGTACTGGGACGGGTTCTGCACCAGGCCGGCCAGCATCGCCGACTCGGGCAGGGTCAGGTCCTTGGCGTCCTTGCTGAAGTAGCGCTGCGCGGCGGCCTGGACGCCGTACGCCTGGTGGCCGTAGAAGGTGATGTTCAGGTAGTTGGTGAGGATCTGCTCCTTGGTCAGGTCCTCCTCCAGCTTGATGGCGTACCGGAGTTCCTGGATCTTGCGGCCGAGGGTCTTGCGCTGCGCCTCGCGGACCGCCTCCGGGTCGTCACCGGCCTTCTCCACGTTGACGTTCTTCACGTACTGCTGGGTCAGGGTGGAGGCGCCCTGGACGGTGGCGCCGCTCTCGGCGTTCTTGGTGACGGCCCGCAGGACGCCCTTGAGGTCCACCGCGCCGTGCTCGTAGAAGCGGGCGTCCTCGATGTCCACCTGGGCCTGGCGCATCAGCGGGGACATCTGGTCGGCGGTCAGGACGGTGCGGTCGCGCTCGTAGACCTTGGCGATCAACCCGCCCTTGGCGTCGAAGATCTGGGTGGCCTGGGTCAGCGGCGGGGCCTTGAAGTCGTCGGGGATGTTCTCGAAGCCCTCGGCGCCGCCCTTCGCCCCGAGCCCCACCGCACCGGCCGCCGGGAGGATCAGGCCCGCCAGCAGCACCCCGCCGAGGACGCTGGCTCCGACGAACGTGGCCGCGTGGCCCAGGATTCCGAGCGGGGTCTCGCGGCGCCTCGGGCGCGGCACCCACGTGTCGCCCGGGTCCGGGGCGGGTATGCGGCGGCGACTCTTCGGTGACATAGATCGAACATTAAGGCCGTGCACGGCCCTGACGGGCAGCGTGTCGGCGAAGGATTGTCACAAAATCGCGACGGATTCGACTCATTCGCGAGGGCCGAACGGACGTGCACGCAGGGACAAGGGCCGTTCGCCCACGGCCGGTTGGCCCCGCGTGCCGGCTCACCGCCCCGGACCTGCGGTCACGGGGCGGGGCAGTACACGTCCTCGGCGGGGCGCCGGCCCGTCAGCAGGAAGTCCGTCACCGCCGCGTCGCCGCAGGCGTTCCCGTGGGCGACGTACACATCGTGACCGCCGGAGTCCACCGTCACCATCCGGGCCCGGTCGCCGAACGCCGCGCGCAGCTTGAGCGCGCCCGCGTACGGGGTGGCGGGGTCGCGCAGGTTCTGGGCCAGCAGGACGTTCGCCGGGCCCCGGCCGGTCACCCGCACCGGGGGCTCGGCGGGCGCGAACGGCCAGAAGGCGCACGGCATCACGTTCACCGGCATGCCCGCGGTGAGCGGGTGCGCGGCGCGCTCGGCGGCCACATCCTTGGCGTACCCGGCCGGATCGGTGGGCCACCCGACGTCGTTGCACAGGGTGCCGACCGAGACGGCGACGGTGTTCTGCACGGACGGCACGGCCTGCTCGGGCAGCACCGCCGGGGCGGGCAGCGGACGGCGGCCGAGGCCCGCCAGCATCAGCCGGGCCAGGTCCGGGAAGCGGGCGTCCGCGTACAGGCTCTGCAGCATCGTCTCGCGCAGCACGTTCCCGTTCAGCTCCGCCGGGTCGGCGCCAGGCCAGGGCAGCGGCGACCGGTCCAGGCGGGCGGCGAGGTCGAGGAAGAGCGGCCGGACCTCCTCGGGAGTGTCCGCGACCCGGTCCGGATTGCCGGGCGACGCGGCCCAGGCCGCGAAGTCCGGGAAGCGGTCCTCGGCGCCCCGGCCGAAGGCGGCCAGCCAGCCGCGCTCGACCCGGGTCGGGTCCGGGTCGTCGTTGCTGTCCAGCACGATCCGGTCGGTCCGCTGCGGGAACAGGGTGGCGTACACGGCGCCCGCGTACGTGCCGTACGAGGTGCCCCAGGCGGAGAGCCGGCGCTCGCCCAGGGCCCGGCGGATGCTGTCGATGTCGCGCGCCTCGTTCGCGGTGGAGATGCTGCGCAGCACCGGGCCGCCGTTGCGGGCGCAGGTCTCGGCGACCCGCCGCTCGTAGGCGACGTTCGCGTCGATCGAGCCGTCGGCGGCGGGCCAGGGACGCAGCTTGACCATCGCCAGGTCGGAGCGGTCCAGCCCGCAGCTGACCGGGGTGGAGCGGCCGACGCCGCGCGGGTCGAAGCCGACCAGGTCGAAGCGGTCCAGGACGGACTGCGGGAGGCGCTTGGCCGCGCTGCTGGGAACGTCCAGACCGGACCCGCCCGGGCCGCCGGGGATGGTCAGCAGGACGCCGTGGCGCCGACTCGGCTGGGCGGCGGGGATGCGGGAGATCGCGAGGGTGATCTGCTCGCCCCGAGGGGCCCGGTAGTCCAGGGGGACGGTGACGGTGGCGCACTGCTGGCGCGGGTCCGCCTGCCCCTGACAGGCCGACCAGGTGAGGCGGTCCCGGCCCGGGTTCGGGGCACCGGCGGCGTCGGCATCGGCGACGGCGGGCAGGGCGGTCAGGGCGGTGACGGCGAGGGCGGCGGCCGCGGTGACGGCGGCGGTGCGGGAGGTCGTGGTCTTCGGCATGCCCAAGAGTCTGCTGCGCGGGGGAAGTTGATCCCATCCGGACAGCGGGCCGGTCCGGGGTGGGGAAATCCCCCGGCCGCCGGATGGAGGCCGCGGCGGGCGGGGGTCGTAGCCGGGCGCAGGTCGTCGCCGGGCGGAGGTCGTAGCCGGGCGGGGGTCGTGACCGGATGGAGGCCGCAGCCGGGTGCGGCCTCCGGCGGTCGGGGTGTCAACGGTGGTGCCGGGTACGGCGCACGGGCCGTACCGGGCACGGCGGCTGTGGCGTGCCCGGTACCGCGGCGCGGTGTCAGAGTCCGAGCAGGCCCGGATCGGCGGCGAGGGCGCGCAGCGGCTCGCGCGGATCGGGGACCAGCCGGCGCTCGGCCAGGTCGAGGATGCCGCCGACGCCGGTGACCTCGGCGGCGAGCACGCCGTCCTCGCGGATCAGCCGCTGCACCACCTGGAAGGTCTTGCCGTCCCGCCAGCTGAACGAGCAGCTGACGTCCACCGAGTCCCCCGCGCGCAGCTCCCGCAGGTACTTGACGGTGGTCTCCAGGACGACCGGGCCCACGCCCTTGGCCACCAGGTCGGCCTGGCGGATCCCGGCCGCGTGCAGGTACTCCCAGCGAGCGTGCTCGGCGTACTGGAGGTACACCGACTGGTTGAGGTGGCCCTGGCTGTCGGTCTCGTACCCGCGGACGGTGATGCGGGTGGTGAAGTCCTGATCGGTCATGCCCGCACGCTACTCCTGGCGGCGGGGCGCCACCTCGTGTCCTGCGTCACCCCGGACACGTCAACCCGGGAGCACCGCCAGCAGCGGCGTCAGGGCGTCCGGGCGCTCGTCGACGGGCAGGTGCTCCACGAGGTGGAAACGGCAGCCGAGCGCCGTCGCGCCGCCGTCGCAGGTCCGGTCGTCACCGACCATCAGGACGTCGGCCGGGGCCAGGCCGAGCCGGGCGCAGGCGGTCTCGAAGATCGCCGGGTCCGGCTTCTGGGCGCCGACCTCGAAGGAGAGGACGTAGCTGTCGACCAGCTCGTCCAGGCCGTGGGCGCGGAAGACCGGCCGCAGGTCCCAGCCGATGTTGCTCACCACGGCCACCGGGACGCCCCGGCGGCGCAGCTCGCGCAGCACGGGGGCGGCGTCCGGGTAGGGGCGCCAACTCCCGGGCGTCGTGTGGGTGTCGTAGAGGGCGTCCACGTCGAGGGCGGCGGGCGGGGCGGCGGCCCGGGCCAGCGCGGTGTACGCGGTGCGGTGCAGCTGGGGGGTCAAGTCCCGGGTGTCCCAGGCCTGCTGGACGGCGGCCGGGATCCGGCGCGGCGGCACGCCGCCGGGCAGCGCGCCGAACTCCTCCAGCCGGCCCACCAGTTCGTCCTGCTCCCGGCTGGACAGGCCGAGGTCGGCACCGGCGGCGAAGGAGGCCAGCCACTCGGCGGTGGAGACCACCCGGAAGAGGGTGCCGGAGAAGTCGAACATCACGCCCTTGGTCATGGCAGCGAGCCTAGCCGTGCGTTCGCCCCCGGTGGAGCGGCACTCGGCGGCGGGCATTCGGCGCGGCGGCCGCGCGACGCAGCGGCACTCGGCGCGGATGCCGCGCGGCGCGGATGCCGCGCAGCGCGGCGGCACCCGGCGCAGTCGCGCTCAGCGCAAGGTGAGGACGCGCGGGCCGTCCTCGGTGATGGCGACGGTGTGCTCGATGTGGGCGGCGCGGGTGCCGTCGACGGTGCGCAGGGTCCAACCGTCCGGGTCGGTGGTGTAGTCGTCCCGGCCGCCGGCGGTGAGCATCGGCTCGATGGCCAGCACCAGGCCCGGGCGCAGCGGGTAACCCCGGCCCGGGCGGCCGGTGTTGGAGACGTGCGGGTCCTCGTGCATCCGGCGGCCGATGCCGTGTCCGCCGAAGCCTTCCGGCGTGCCGTACCGCGCGGAGCGGACGACCCGGCCGATGGCGTGGGAGATGTCGCCGGTCCGGTTGCCGGTCAGGGCGGCGGCGATGCCGGCGTCCAGGGCGCGCTGGGTGGCGTCGATCAGGGCGGTGTCCTCGGGCCGGGCGGTGCCGACGGTGAAGCTCACGGCGGCGTCCCCGGCCCAACCGTCCAGCACGGCGCCGCAGTCGATGCTCACCAGGTCGCCGTCGCGCAGCCGGTAGCCGTTCGGGATGCCGTGCACGACGGCGTCGTTGACGGAGGCGCAGATGACGGCCGGGAAGGGGACGGGTGCGAAGGACGGCCGGTAGCCGAGGAAGGGCGAGCGCGCGCCGGCGGCGTCCAGGACGCCCCGCGCCACCTCGTCCAGCTCGGTCAGGCGGACGCCGACCGCCGCTGCTTCCCGGACGGCGGCGAGTGCGTCCGCCACCACCCGCCCGGCCTCGCGCATCGCGTCGAGGGCGGCGTCCGACTTGAGTTCGACCACGGTGCACCACTCCCCCGGGGACCACTCCCCATGAATCCAATTCTTATACCGGTATTTGTATCACGGTCGCTGGCGGATCGGACACCATCCGGTCGCACGCGAAGGGGGCCATGCCGGCGGCGGTTCGCCCGTCGCGGACCGCTCACCAGGGAATATGTGGCGCTCGGCGGTCCCGCGATCCGCTAGTGTTCGCGGCGCACTCAGATGATCTGACCATGAGGAACACACGTGACAACCCCGCCGACCGCTCCCGTCGACGCGACCCCGGACCCCGCCGAGCACCCGGCCGAGCACCCCGCAGAACCGCTCGCCCAGGACGCCTGGGGCGCCGGGCAGCCCGTCCCGACCGAGCCCTCGCGGTCCCGCAGGATCGCCCGCCGCGTCGCAGGACCGCTCCTCCTGGTCGCGCTGATCACCGGCGGTCTGGTCATCGCCGGGCAGGCGAGCAAGTCCGAGCCGGCGGCCGCCGAGGCGGGTAACTGCGTGCACGACCTCGGCCACGGCTCCAAGCCGAAGATGGAACTCGTGGACTGCGCCAAGCCCGACGCCGACTTCAAGGTCACCAAGGTCGTCCACGGCGGCGACGCCAAGCACGCCTGCGACACGGAGCCGGAGGAGGTCTTCGGCTCGTACAGCGAGGAGCGCCGGAGCAGCATCGTCATCCTCTGCCTGGCCCTGAACCAGCAGCGGCCCGGCGGCCCGGCCGCCCTCCCCAGCTGGCCCGAGCAGTAGGCCGCAGCGCGGCCGTGGCACCGCCGCAGCGGGGCCGTAGACTCTGCGGCATGGTGAGGACTCCGCTGACCCCGTGGGAGCGCGAGCGCGGCGAGCGCTTCGGGGCGCTGCTGCGGGAGGCGCGTGGCGAGCGCAGCATGGTCGAGGTGGCGGCGGTGGCCGGAGTCTCGGCGGAGACGCTGCGCAAGATCGAGACCGGACGGGCGCCCACGCCGTCCTTCTTCACCATCGCCGCACTGGCCTTCGCGCTGGACCTCTCGCTGGACGAGCTGGCCGCCGCCTGCGCGCCGGCCGAGGGCGGCGAGCGGGCCGAGGCGCTCTCGGCCTGACGCGGCCGGGCACGGTCTGACGCGCGACGGCCCGCCCGGTGCCTGCCGCACCGGGCGGGCCGTCCTCGCTCCTGCGGGGGCGGGCAGGCTCAGCCGACCGAGCTGTTGTAGCTCTCGATCGCCGGCTGGAGCTCCTTGGCCGCGTCGGCGAGCGCCTGCTGCGCCGACTTGCTGCCGGAGACGGTCTGCTCGATCGCGGTCTCCACGCCCTTGCGGGCCTGCGGCATCACGCCGAGCAGGCAGCCAGCGGTGGCCGCGGTGGGCTTGGTCGCCTTCAGCTGGTCGATCGCGGTCTGGAACTGCGGGTACTTGGCCACCCACTCCTTGTCCTTGGGATCGTCCAGGGACTTCGTGTTGACCGGGAAGTAGCCGGTGCCGGTGTGCCAGGCGGCCTGCTGCTCGGGGGCCGTCACGAACTTCTCGAACTCCCAGGCGGCGCGCTTCTCGGCGTCCGAGTGGCCGGGGCCGCTGATCCACAGCGAGGCGCCGCCGATCACCGGGCCGCCCTGGTCGGCGGCGGTGACCTTGGGGAAGGCCGCCGTACCGACGCCGAACTTCGCCGCCTCGGTGTAGCCGCGCAGCACACCCGTGGACTCCAGGTGCATCGCGACCGTACCGGCCTTGAAGGCCGCCTGGGCGTCGTCGGTGGTGCGCCCGGTGTTGGCCGCGTAGCCGCCCTTGACCAGGTCGGCCCACCACTGGACGATCCGCGCGCCCTGCGCGGAGTCGAACACGACCTTGCCGGCCTTGCCGCTGCGGCCGTTGTCGTGGTCGCAGTACATGGCGCCGGACTCGGCCAGCAGCTGTTCGACGAACCAGCCGTAGATGGCGGCCCCGAAGCCGTAGCGGACGGTCTTGCCGTCGGCGTCCTTCTTGGTCAGCTTCTTCGCCAGCTCGCCCAGCTCGTCGAGGTCCTTGGGCGCCTGCGCCGGGTCGAGGCCCGCCTCCTTGAAGGCGTCGGTGTTCAGGTAGAGCAGCGGCATCGAGGAGTTGAACGGCATCGACTGCAGCTTGCCGCCGACCGAGTAGTAGTTGCGGATGTTGGCGTCCAGGTCGTCCAGCGCGTAGCCGTCCTTGTCGGCGAAGGCCTGGGCGGGGACGGTCTGCTTGGAGTCGATCATGAACCGGGTGCCGATGTCGTAGACCTGCACCAGGGCGGGGGTGCCCTTCTGCTGCACCGCGGCCTTGTACTTGGTGACCAGCTCGTCGTACTTGCCCTGGAACTGCGCCTTGACCTGGATCTTGCCCTGGTGCGCGGCATTGAACTGGTCGACCAGCCCGGTGAGCACCTCGGCGTTCTTGCCGGTCATCGAGTGCCAGAACTCGACGCCGGTGACGCCGGAGGCCTGGTCGAGCGCCTGGGCGCCCGGCGCGGCGGCGTCACCGGACCCGCCGGAACCGGCGCCGGAGTCACCGGAGGAGCTGCAGGCGGTCAGGGACAGGCCGGCCACCAGCAGGGCCGCGAGCGCGCGTGCACTCTTCTTCACGGGGGTTCTCTCTCTGGTCGGAAGGGGACGGACATGGACGGATATGGACGGAACTGGACGGACGTGGACGGTACGGGCGGTCAGCGCACCGCGCCCGCGGTGAGGCCGCGGACGATGAACCGCTGGCCGAAGACCACCAGGGCGAGGGTGGGCAGCAGGGAGAGCACGACGCCGGCCAGGATCAGCCCGGGATCGGCCATTTCGGCGTCGCGCAGCGAGGTGAGACCGATCTGCAGGGTCTGCATGTTCGCCGTGCGGGTGATGATCAGCGGCCAGAAGTACTGGTTCCAGGCGGACAGGAAGACGTAGATCGACAGGGCCGCCAGGGCGGGCTTGTTGAGCGGGACGACGATCCGCCACAGGAAGCGCCAATGGCCGGCGCCGTCGATCCGGGCGGCGTCGCGCAGTTCGCCGGGCAGCTGGCGGAAGGCCTGGCGCAGCATGAAGGTGCCGAACCCGGAGGCGAGGAAGGGCAGCACCAGGCCGAAGTAGGTGTTGCCGAGTCCCCAGCCCGACAGCGTCAGGTAGTTGGGGATGATGATGGCCTCCCAGGGGACCATCAGCGTCGCCAGGAACACCCCGAACACCGCCGCCCGCGCCTTCAGCGGCAGGAAGACGAAGGCGTACGCGGCGAGGACCGAGGTGAACAGCTGGGCGAGGGTGATGGCGGTCGCCACGATCGCCGAGTTGGCGTACTGGCGGGCCAGCGGGATCGCGTCCACCGCGCCGGAGAAGTTCCGCCCGGTGACCGAGTGCGGCACCAGCGCGGGCGGGTAGGAGGACAGTTCGGACGGGCCCATGAAGGCACCGGCGACGGCGTAGTACACCGGGAAGGCCACGGTGACGACCGCGGCGGCGAGCAGCAGGTGGACGGCGGCGCGGCCGAGCAGGTCGCGCGCGGAGCGCCCGGCGAGGACGCCGGTGCGCGGGCGGGGCGCCTTCGACGCCTCGGGCGCGGCGGCTTCGGTGGCGATGCCGGTCATGCGTAGTGCACCTTCCGCTCCAGGACGCCGAACTGGACGGCCGTACAGGCGAGGACGACCACGAGCAGCACCACGGCCTGGGCACTCGCGGTGCCGAAGTCGCTGGAACCGTAGGCGAAGGCCTTCTCGTAGACGGAGTAGACGAGGGTCCGGGTGGAGCCGTCCGGCCCGCCCTTGGTGAGGATGTGGATCTGGCCGAAGCTCTGCAGCGCGTGGACGGTGGAGACGACGGTCAGGAAGAACAGGTGCGGGCCGAGCATCGGGACGGTGATCGAGCGGGCCAGCCGCAGGCCGGAGGCGCCGTCGATCCGGGCCGCCTCGACGACCTCGCCCGGGATCGAGCCGATGCCGGCCGAGAGCACCAGGACGTTGTAGCCGAGGTTCATCCAGACCGTGGTGGCGGCCACCGAGACCAGCGCGTAGCGGGAGTCGGTCAGCCAGCCGATCGGGCCGAGGCCGACGTGCGAGAGCAGGCCGTTGAGCACGCCGCTGGCGGGGTTGAAGAACACCGCGAAGACCACCGAGGCGCTGGCCACCGAGAAGGCGAAGGGCAGCGCGAAGGCGGAGCGCAGCAGCCGCACGCCCCGGATCCGGTTCTCCAGGAGCAGCACCAGCGCCAGCGCGCCGAGCACCCCGGGCACCACGGTGAGCAGCGTGAACAGCGCGGTGGTGACGAGGGTGCGGCGGAAGTCCGGCGAGGTCAGCAGGTCGGTGTAGTGCTTGAACCCGACGTAGCGGGAGGGCGCGCCGAAGAGGTCGTTGGCATGCCCGCTCAGGTAGAGGGTCCGGCCCAGCGGGTAGCCGATGAAGAGGACGAAGACCACCAGGGAGGGCAACAGGAAGGCCCAGGCGAGCCCGTGTTCGCCCCAGCGGCTTCGGCGGCCCGCCCGGGGCGCGGTGTGCGGTGCGGTCGGCATGCGGTGCGCGTCCGCCTTTCGTGATGTCGGTTCCGGCCGAAACCGTGTCCTGCCCACACGACGCGGCGGGAACCCCGCAGTGATCAACCGGTGTCCCGGGGATTACGCGTTCGCGTCAGATTCGGCCGGTCGTGGCCGGACGGGCTCCCGGCCCGGCCGTCGGGCACTCCGGGGCGTTGTCGGAGGGGTGCCGTACGGTGCGCGGGTGGACGAAACGGAATTCGACGTACGGGCCGCAATGGCCGAAAGTGAGCGTGACCGCGCGGGCTCCTGGGCACTCGTCGAAGGCTTCGCCGCGTACTGGGGCGAGCCGCTGGGGCCGGACGACGGCTTCCCCGAGGCCGAACTCGCCACCGCCGAGCGGCGTCTGGGCCTGCCGCTGCCGGCGGCGCTGCGCGAGGCGTACCGACTGTTCGGCCGCCGGGCGGACCTGACGAGCAACCACGACGTGCTGCTGACGCCGGACGAACTGTTCGTGCTGGACGGCGCGCTGGTGTACCGCGCGGAGAACCAGGGCTGCGCGCACTGGGGCGTGCCGCTCGGCGGGCTGGAGGAGGAGGACCCGCCGACGGTCGTGCGGCTGGACCTCGCGGACAAGGCGCAGGAGCGCTGGGAGCCCTGGGAGGAGCGCTTCTCGACGGCGGCCGCGGTGATGGCGATGACGGAGAAGCTGCTGGAGGACCACGAGCTGACCGACTTCGTCGCGTCCGAGGACGTGCTGCCGGACGGCTTCGAGGAGTTGCCCGCGCTGGGTCGCGGCTGCCGCTGGTACCGGGGACCGGACGTGCTGGTCTCGGTGGTCGACGGAGCCTGGATGACGGCCCGGGCACGCACCCCGCAGGCGCTGGAGGCGCTCTACGAGGCGGTGCCCGGGGACTGGTCGGGAGAGTAGCGGCCCGAACCGGGTCGGCCGGTGGGCCGGGGTCGGCGGGTGGGCCGAGGCCGGCGGGTGGGCCGAGGCCGGCCGGTGGGCCGGGGTCGGCGGGTGGGCCGAGGCCGGCGGGTGGGCCGGGGCCGGCTGGTGGAGGGTCAGGCGGGGGGCTGAGTCACGCGGTGGAGCCGCCGTCCAGCACGAGGTCGCTGCCGACGGCGTAGCCCGCCTCGTCCGAGGCCAGGTACAGCACCGCGGCGGCGATCTCCGTCACCGCGCCGGCCCGGCCGACCGGGACGTCGGACCGCATCCGCTCCGCCTTGGCCTCGGCGCTCTCGCCCGGCCGGCCGGACATCGGGGTGTCCACCGCGCCCGGGCTGACGGTGTTGATCCGCACCCCGTCGGCGATGTGGTCGAGGGCGGCGGCCCGGGTGACCGCGGTCACGGCGGCCTTGCTGGCGGCGTAGGCCCCGAGGTTCGGGACCCGCTTGTGGACGCCGACGTTGGAGGACACGTTGACGATCGCGCCGCCGCCGTGGGCCCGCATGTGGCCGATCTGGTGCTTCATGGCGAGCAGGGTGCCGGTGACGTTGATGTCGAACAGCCGCCGCCACTCGGCCTCGTCGATGTCGGCGACCGGGCCGAGCGCGCCGAGCACCCCGGCGTTGTTGACGGCGACGTCCAGCCCGCCGAACCGCTCGACCGTCTCGCGGACCAGCCGGGCGGCGTCGTCCGCGCGCGCCACGTCGCCGGTCAGCGCGATCGCCTTCCCGCCGGCCCGCTCGATCAGCTCGACGGTCTCGGTGAGCGGGGCGGCGGTCCGGCCCGCGACGGCGACCCGGGCGCCCTCCCGGGCGAAGGCGAGCGCGATGGCCCGCCCGATGCCGCTGCCGCCGCCGGTGACCAGGACGGACTTGTCGGCGAAACGCGTGGTCATGGTGTGAACTCCTCGATCGGGTTGGTGGGTTCTGCTGCGGTGGTACTCGGGAGGGGTGCGGCGGTGGTCATGGGTGCCGGCGGACCGCCGGCCCGGGGCAGGGTGGCGACCGCGACGGCGGTGAGCGCCAGCCCGGCGGCGGCCGCCGCGAAGGCCGCCGCGTAGCCGCCGACGACGGTCGGACGGGTGGCGGCGAGCGCCATCAGGGCGGCCAGTCCGGCGGTGGGGCCGAGTTCCATGGCCGTGTTGAACACTCCGGCGGCCAGACCGGTGCGCTCGGGCGCCACCCCGCCGGTGGCGAGGACGGCCGCACCGGCGAAGGCGGCGGCGGCTCCGGCGGGCAGCAGGAGCAGTCCGGGCAGCAGCCCGGTCGCGTACCCGCTGTCGGGGGCGAGCCCGGCGAGCAGGCCGAGCCCGGCGCCCGCCACGGCGAGGCCGCCCGCGGTGACCGGCACCGGCCCGTACCGGGAGGTCAGCGCTCCGGCCGCCCGACCGGCCAGGATCAGCACGGCCGCGTACGGGAGGAAGGCGGCGGAGGTGGCGGCGGCGCTCCAGCCGCGCAGCTGCTGGAGGTAGAGCGAGAGCAGGACGAAGGTCAGCGCGGTGCCGGCGGCGGTGGCCATGACGGCGGCGAGGGCGGTGCCACGGCGCCGGTCGGCCAGGAAGCCGGGCGGCAGCAGCGGGTCGGCGGCGCGGCGTTCGACGGCCGCGAAGGCGACCAGCAGAGCCGTCCCGGCGAGCAGCGGACCGTACACCTCGGGGCTGGACCAGCCGCGTTCGGCGGAGCCGACGAGCGCGTGGCTCAGGGCGCAGACACCGGCGGTGGAGAGCACCGCGCCACGCAGGTCGAGCCCGGGGCGGCCCCCGGCGGGTGCGGTGGACGCGGTCGATGCGGTGGACGCGGTCGATGCGGTGGGCCCGGCGGGTCCGTCGGCGGTGGGCCCGGCGGGTCCGTCGGCGGTGGGCAGCGCGCCGGAGCGGGCGAGGCCGGCCAAGGCGACCAGGACGGGCACCGCGAACAGCCAGCGCCAGGAGACCGCGGCGGCGACGGCGCCCGACACCACGCTGCCGACGGTCGCACCGAGTACCGAGAGACCGCCCCAGGTGGCCATCGCCCGCCGGTAGTCGGCCGGTCGGGGATAAAGCACCCGGACCACCGCGACCGCCGCCGGCGCGGTGAGGGCCGCCCCCGCGCCCTGGACGAAGCGGCTCGCCACCAGGACGGCGTAGCCCGGTGCGAGGGCGCAGAGGACCGAGGCCGCGCCGAGCAGCGCCAGGCCCCAACGGAGCACCCGGCGTCCGCCGTGGCGGTCGGTCAGCCGCCCGCCGAGGAGCAACAGCGAGCTGAACGCGAGCCCGTAGGAGGCGCTCAGCAGCAGCTCTCCGGACGGGCCGAGCCCGAATTCCCGGGCCACCAGCGGCAGCGGCACGGTGAGGATCATGATCGTGAAGACCAGCACCGCCTGCACCGCGCCGAGCAGGGCGAAGCCGGAGCGCGCGGACCTGGCTGTACCCATGGGAAACCCCCCTCCCCTATAAAGACCGTTCGATCCACAATGACGGCACAACAGGGCGCCCGACCACCCCGCCAACGAGCACCGGGCTCCCGAACCGGACGTCAGTCCAGCAGCGCCAGCGCCTGCTCGGCCGCGTCCCGAACCCGGGCCGCGCCGTCGGCGGTCCTGCCCATCACCCGCATGCCCTGCATCAGCACCATCAGCATCCGCGCGAGGGCCCGGGGCTCCCGCCCGGCGGGCAGTTCGCCCTGCGCCCCGGCGCGGACCAGGGCGGCGGTCAGCACCGTCTCCAGGTGACCGAGGCTGGCCCCCACCCGGCGGGCCGCCGCCGCGTCGTGCGGGACCAGCTCGACCACGGTGTTGACGACGAAGCAGCCGCGCTTGAGCGGATCCTCGGCCGACTCCTCCGCGTACCGGCGCACCAGAGCGCGGACGGCCGGCAGCACCGGTCCGGGCTGGGAGAGTTCGGCGAGCAGCACCGGGTCGGTCTGCTCGGCGTAGCGTTCCAGCGCGCGGAGGTAGAGCTCGTGCTTGCTGCCGAAGGTCGCGTAGATGCTGGCCCGGGCGATGCCGAGCCCTTCGACCAGGTCGGCCATCGAGGTGGCCTCGTAGCCGCGCCGCCAGAACAGCTCCAGGGCCGCCTGCAGCACCGCGTCCGGGTCGAATTCCTTCGTTCGCGCCATGCCCAGAACCCTAGCCCTTTCGAGATCGATCGGTCAAGAAAAAGGGGCTGGATCGAAGAACTTGACGACTTGGGCCAGCATTATGACGGTGCATTGACAATTCAACAAAACCAAGCCTAGCCTTACCGCCCCGCACGTCCTTCCCCCCACGCACAGGAGGCGTTCCGGCATGTCCACACCCTTCCCCCATGAGCGGCGTCAGGCCGTCAAGGCCGCCGACGCGGCCCGCCCCCTGGTCCTGACAGCCTTTCGGATCGTCGTCGCCCTGCTCTTCGCCTGCCACGGCGCCGCCTCGCTGTTCGGCGTCCTCGGCGGCGCCAAGGGCGGCGGCACCATCCCGCTCGGCCAGTGGCCGGGCTGGTACGCCGCACTGATCCAGCTGGTCGGCGGCGTCCTGGTCCTGGTCGGCGCCGGCACCAGGACGGCCGCCCTGCTCTGCTCCGGCTCGATGGCCTACGCCTACTTCACCGTCCACCAGGAGCACGCGCTGCTGCCGCTGCAGAACGGGGGCGAGGCCTCGGTGATGTTCTGCTGGGCGTTCCTGGCCATCGCGGTGCTCGGCTCCGGGCCGTACGCGCTGGACCGGCTGCTCGCCCGCGGGCCGGCGGCGGGGGCGGGGGCCGAGCCCGCGGGCCGGCCGTCGTCCACCGTCTGAGGCCCGTCCCCGGTCACGCGCCCGGCCCCGTCAGTCCCGCGCCGGGCCCCCGTCCTCGGCCAGGTGCCGCTCGACCGAGGCGACCTTGGCGGTGAGGCCGTCGGTGACCCCGGCCCGGTCGTCGATCTTGATGACCGTGCTCACCCGGTTGCTGTGGGCCTTCACCGCCTCGATCGCCTCCTTGATCACCGGCATCACCTCGTCCCACTCCCCCTCGATGCTGGTGAACATGGCGTCCGTACGGTTCGGCAACCCGCTCCTGCGGACCACCCGGACGGCGGCGGCCACCGCCTCCCCCACGTCCTCGCCGATCCCCAGCGGGGTCACCGAAAATGCTGCGATCACGTTCCCACCTCTCCTCGTGTCGACGGCACCGGTCATCCGGTCCACAGCCTAGACAGGGCCACGGACGGCGGTGGTGCGGCCAGCCGGTATCGTTCACGCTCGTCAATCACGAGCCAGGGAACCCGATGCCGAACCGAATATCCGCGACCGCACGCGTGTGGAGATCACGCGGCACCGTCGCCGAGCTTTTCTCCGGGCGGAACAACAGCCTGGGGTTCATCCGCTTGGTGATGGCGTCCTCCGTGATCGTGTCCCACGCCGGTCCCATCGCCTTCGGCAAGGAGAGCCTGTTCAACGCCGCGTTCCACGGGCAGACGAACCTCGGCAACCTCGCGGTGTACGGCTTCTTCGTACTCTCGGGCATCCTCGTCACGCGGAGCGGCGCCCGGCTCGGCGTCGGCCGTTTCCTCTGGCACCGCGCCCTCCGGCTACTGCCGGGCCTGTGGGTCTGCCTGCTGGTGACCGGTTTCGTGATCGCGCCGCTGATGTACCACCGGCTGCACGGCGGGCTGAGCGGCTTCTGGGAGCACCGGGCGACACCGCTCGGATTCCTCCGGCACAACCTGCTGGCCGGCCAGTACCAGTCCGAGGTCGGCGGCGTGATGACGGGCGGAGCCCGGGTCGGCCGAATCCTGGTACCGGAGTTCAACGGCTCGCTCTGGTCGCTGCGGTACGAGATGCTCTGCTACGCGGGCGTGGCCCTGCTCGCCTGGTCGGGCGCGCTGCGCCGGGCGCGCCGGGTGGTCCTGGTGATCACCGTGTGGTTCGGCCTGATCCAGCTCGGCGACGCCCTCGAAAGCCGCTACCTCAACCCGGCGACCGTCGTGCGGACGGTGATCCGGATCCCGCACATGGGAGGGGTCAGCCCGAGCCTTCTGATCCCGCTGATCATCGCCTTCGGCCTCGGTGCCCTGATCGAGCTCTACAAGGACCGGATCCGGATCAACGACGTCTGGGGAGTGCTGGCGGGGACCGTCTTCGTCACCACGCTCTTCCAGGGTTGGTTCTTCATGATCGGGCTGCCGGCCTTCGCCTACCTGCTGCTGTGGCTGGCGATCCGCCTGCCGAAGCCCCTCCGGAAGGTCGGGGCCAGGAACGACATCTCCTACGGGCTCTACATCTACGGCTTTCCGATCGAGCAGCTCCTGTTGGTGATGGGCGCCACGAAATACGGCCGGGTCGGCTACGTCGTACTGGCCCTCGCGCTGAGTGCGGCGCTGGCCGGGCTCTCCTGGCACCTGGTCGAACGCCCGGCGCTGAAGGTGAAGGACATCAGGATCCCGCTGCGCCGCAGGCGTCCCGCGCCGGTAGCCGACGCGATCGTCCTCCCCAGGCAGCGGCAGACGGAACCGCAGACGGAACCGCAGGCCAGCGCGAGCACGCAGCCGGTGGCCGGATAGCGGTGTGCCGGTAGTGGGCGCTCCGATAACGCGAGCAGGGGGGCGATCCGCCCGGGGCGGGTGCCCCGGGCCCCGCAGCTCAGGTTGCGACCACTGCGGGGTGTGATGGCCGCCGCGTCCACGCCCCTGCTCCTGGTCGCGGCCCGGGCCGGGCCGCGACCAGGCTAACCAGACCGTCAGGCCACCGAAGGCAGCGGCGGTTCGACGGCCAGCGGGGCGGTGGAGCGGGCGCGGTGCTGGGCGGCCCAGGAGGCGAGGGCGACGGTGCAGGCGTGGTCCAGGTGGCGCAGCCCGGACCAGTCCAGCTCGACCGGCCGGTCGTCCGGCAGCCGTTCCAGGGCGTCCAGCAGCCGGGGCAGCCGCAGGAAGGTGGCGTTGCCGCTCAGCCGGACCCGGTGCAGCGCCTGGCCGGTGGGCAGCACCCGTTCCTCCACCGCGATCTGCAGGTGCGAGGTCTGCCAGGCGGACTTGACCACCGCCAGGCCGACGCCGATCAGCACCCCCTCGAACAGGTCGGTGGCGATGATCGCGACCGCCGTCACCACCAGGACCACCGCCTCGCCCCGGTGGGCGCGGCAGAGGGCGGCGATCCGGCGCAGCGGCACCAGCTTGGCGCCGGCGTGCACCAGGACGGCGGCCAGCGCGGTGAGCGGGACGAGTCCGAGCGCGCCGGGCAGCAGCGCGGTGAACAGCAGCAGCCAGCCGCCGTGCAGGACCCGGGAGGCCTTGGTGCGGGCACCGGCCTGCACGTTGGTGGCGCTGCGGACGATCACCGCGGTCATCGGCAGGGCGCCGAGCAGCCCGCAGACGGTGTTGCCGACGCCCTGGGCGGTGAGTTCGCGGTCGTAGTCGGTGCGCGGGCCGTGGTGCATCCGGTCGACGGCGGCGGCGCTGAACAGCGTCTCGGCGGAGGCGATCAGGGTGAAGGCGACGACCGTGCCGATCCCGGCGGTGCCGGCCAGTGCGCCGAGCGCGTCGCGGCCGGGCAGCCGGACCACGTCCAGCAGGCCCTCGACCCGGATCCGGGCCACCGGCAGGTCGGCGGCGGCGGTGACGGCGGCGGCCAGTCCGACGGCGGCCAGCGGCGCGGGCACGGCGCGGGCGGCCCGTTCCGGCAGGTACGTCCAGCCGACCAGGACGAGCAGCGTGCCGAGGCCGAGGGCGACCGCGCTCGGGTTGGCCGCGGCGCTCAAGGCGTCCCCCAGCAGGGCGGGCAGTCCGGCGATCTTCTCCGGCCCGGTGGCGGGGGCGCGGCGGTCGGCGAGCGCGTACAGCTGGCCAAGGACCAGGGTCAGTCCGATGCCGGCCAGCATGCCGTGCACCACCGAGGCGGACATGGCGCGGAACCAGCGGCCGAGCTTCAGCGCGCCCATCGCCAGCTGGAGCAGACCGGTGGCCAGCACCAGCAGGCCGAGCGCGCCGACGCCGAACTCCCGCACCGCGTCGGCCACCAGGACGGTGAGCCCGGCGGCCGGACCGCTGACCTGGAGGCTGCTGCCGGGCAGGGCGCCGACCACCAGGCCTCCGACGATGCCGGTGACCAGTCCGAGTTCGGCCGGGACGCCGGAGGCCACGGCCACCCCGACGCAGAGCGGCAGGGCGACCAGGAACACCACCAGCGAGGCGGGCACGTCCCGCCGCCAGGGCACGGCGCGCAGCGCCGCGATCGGGGGCCGGGGGCGGCCCGGCGGGGAGTCCTTCCGGGGGCGGCCCGGCGGGCTCGCGCTCCGGTGCGGCGGGCGGCTCACCCGGTCACCGCCGGGGGTCGGGCAGGGGTGCAGCAGCGCATGGGTACGTTCCTTCCGCGCGCCCGCCGCTGCGGGCGCGCCGTTGCAGGACGGGAGGGGCCGTGAGCGGTGGGGGCCGTACGGGGCGACGGCCGGACCGGGGCGGAAAGCCGGGCAGAGGGGCCGGGAGGGCAACCGGGCAGGGGCGCGGGAGGGAAACCGGGCAGAGGAGCCAAGCGGGGGCGGAGGGGCGGGAGAAGGGGACGGGACGAGCGGAGCGGGAAGCCCGGGGCAGCGGCGGCGACGGCGGTGCGGCCGCGTCCGGGCGGACCGGCGGACGGCGGCGGACGGCGGCGGGTGTCGGTGCGGTGCGGTGCGGTGCGGTCAGGGGTGCGTCCCGGCTCGGGTGCGACTCGCCGGGCGCGCCGGTCCTGGACGGGCCCGCCGGCGGAGTCCCCCACTGCCGTCCGGCGCTCCCGAACCCCCTGCCGACCCCCCTGTCGAACCCCCTGCCGCGGCCTCGGTCGGACGGCGCGGGCCCGGCGTGCCACCGACGGTACCCAGGGCGGCGGAGCGGGCCCCCCTCGGGCACCGTCCCTTCACCCGGGCTGCACACGGGCCGCGCTTTCCGGCGCGGAACGACGGCCTCCTCCCGTACACCCGCACGAGCATCGCTCGTTCGTACGGGATCCCCCTGGCTGACCTGCCAATTCCACTAAGGCGCGGACTGACACATTCTGTTGAAGCCCCCCTTGACGCCCCGAGGAGGCCCGCCCTACCTTGTTTCCACATACAGAAACCGTTCTTCCGTATGGTGGAATTCAGGAGATGAGCCCTCCGAGCCACTGCGGGCCGACGCAGGAGAAACCCGATGCCTCGTATGACAGCCGCCCGCGCGGCCGTGGAGATCCTCAAGCTCGAAGGCGTTGAGGTCGCGTTCGGCGTGCCGGGCGCGGCGATCAACCCGTTCTACGCCGCCCTCAAGGCCTCCGGCGGGATCAAGCACACACTGGCCCGGCACGTCGAGGGCGCCTCGCACATGGCCGAGGGCTACACCCGCGCCAAGGCCGGCAACATCGGGGTCTGCATCGGCACCTCCGGTCCGGCCGGCACCGACATGATCACCGGCCTGTACTCGGCGATCGCCGACTCCATCCCGATCCTGTGCATCACCGGTCAGGCGCCCGTCGCCCGGCTGCACAAGGAGGACTTCCAGGCCGTCGACATCGCCTCGATCGCCAAGCCGGTCACCAAGGCCGCGACCACCGTCCTGGAGGCCGCGCAGGTCCCCGGCGTGTTCCAGCAGGCCTTCCACCTGATGCGCTCCGGCCGTCCGGGCCCGGTCCTGATCGACCTGCCGATCGACGTCCAGCTGACCGAGATCGACTTCGACCCGGAGGCCTACCAGCCGCTCCCGGTCTACAAGCCGGCCGCCAACCGGATCCAGATCGAGAAGGCCATCGCGCTGCTCCAGGAGTCGGAGCGCCCGCTGATCGTGGCCGGCGGCGGCGTCATCAACGCCGACGCGTCCGCGCTGCTGCTGGAGTTCGCCGAGCTCACCGGCGTCCCGGTGATCCCGACCCTGATGGGCTGGGGCATCGTCCCGGACGACCACGAGCTGAACGCCGGCATGGTCGGCCTGCAGACCTCCCACCGCTACGGCAACGAGAACTTCCTCGCCTCCGACTTCGTCCTCGGCATCGGCAACCGCTGGGCCAACCGCCACACCGGCGGCCTGGACGTCTACACCGCCGGCCGGAAGTTCGTCCACGTCGACGTCGAGCCGACCCAGATCGGCAAGATCTTCGCCCCGGACCTCGGCATCGCCTCCGACGCCAAGGCCGCGCTGGAGCTCTTCGTCCAGGTCGCCGGGGAGCTCAAGGCCGCCGGGCAGCTCAAGGACCGCAGCGCGTGGGCCGCCTCCACCCAGGAGCGCAAGGCCACGCTGCAGCGCCGCACCCACTTCGACAACGTGCCGCTCAAGCCGCAGCGCGTCTACGAGGAGATGAACCGGGCGTTCGGGCCGGAGACCCGCTACGTCACCACCATCGGCCTCTCCCAGATCGCCGGGGCGCAGATGCTGCACGTCTACAAGCCCCGGCACTGGATCAACTGCGGCCAGGCGGGCCCGCTCGGCTGGACCATCCCGGCCGCGCTGGGCGTCGCCACCGCCGACCCCGAGGGCCAGGTCGTCGCGCTCTCCGGCGACTACGACTTCCAGTTCATGATCGAGGAGCTGGCGGTCGGCGCGCAGCACCGCATCCCGTACGTCCACGTGCTGGTCAACAACTCCTACCTGGGCCTGATCCGCCAGGCGCAGCGCAACTTCGACATCGACTTCCAGGTCAAGCTGGAGTTCGAGAACCTCAACTCGCCGGAGCTGGGCGTCTACGGCGTGGACCACGTCAAGGTCGCCGAAGGCCTGGGCTGCAAGGCGATCCGGGTCACCCGGCCCGAGGACCTGCTGCCGGCGTTCGAGGAGGCCAAGAAGCTGGCCGCCGAGTTCCGCGTCCCGGTCGTGGTCGAGGCGATCCTGGAGCGGGTCACCAACATCTCGATGAGCGGCAACGACATCGACAAGGTCAACGAGTTCGAGGAGCTCGCCACCCTGCCCGAGCACGCGCCGACGGCCGTCAAGCCGCTCGCGCTCTGACGACGGCGCGCCACCGGTAGCACCCCGGCCCCGGCGCGAGGGGGCGTACGAGCCGCTCCGTACGCCCCCCCGCGCCCGGAACACCGGCGGCGCCCGCGCGGTTGACCCCTCCGGGGCCGCTACCGTGTGCCCGGGCAGAAACCCGCTGCCGACCTGCCGAAAGGACCACCACCCGTGAGCCTGTACGACATCCCGCTGCGCACCCTCGCCGGCGAGCCCACCTCGCTGGCCGACCACAAGGGCAAGGCGCTGCTGATCGTCAACGTCGCCTCCAAGTGCGGCCTGACGCCGCAGTACGCCGGCCTGGAGCGCCTGCAGGAGCGCTACGCCGAGCGCGGCTTCACCGTGCTGGGCTTCCCGTGCAACCAGTTCGCCGGGCAGGAGCCGGGCAGCGCCGAGGAGATCCAGACCTTCTGCTCCACCACCTACGGCGTCTCCTTCCCCCTGTTCGAGAAGATCGACGTCAACGGCGAGGACCGGCACCCGCTGTACCAGCAGCTGACCCGGGTCGCCGACGCCGAGGGCCAGGCCGGGGACGTCTCCTGGAACTTCGAGAAGTTCCTGATCTCCCCGGACGGCACCGTGGCCGCCCGCATCCGCCCGCGCGTGGAGCCGGAGTCGGAGGAGCTGGTCGCCGCCCTGGAGGCGATCCTCCCGGCCTGACGCCGACGCCGCACGCTGCCCCGGAGACCGCGAAGGGACCCGGAGGACGCCCGGAAGCGGCCCGGAACTGGCCCGGACGGGGCAGGACGGGCCAGGGATGGCCCGGAGCGCAGCCCGCGCTCCGGGCCTTCGTGCTCTCCCGGCGAGGTCCGGCCCGCGGCCTTCATCTCACGGCGGGCGGCACCCCGGAGCGGGGCCGGCGCGGGGCCCGGAGCGGCACCCCGGAGCGGGGCCGGGCGGCGTGGCCGGTCCTTCTCGGTCAGGAGAGCAACAGCCGGGTGCCGGGCGGGAGTTCGCCCGCGCCGGCGGCGTCGTCCAGATGGGCCAGCAGGGTGCCGCGCAGGGCCTCGGCAGCGCGGGTGAGGGGCACCTCGCGGCCGTGGGCGACGGCGATGGTGCGGCCCAGGCCCGGACCGGCGAACGGGGTGACGGCGAGGCCGGAGCGGGCCGCGACCATGCCGGGGACGACGGCCGGGCCGATGCCCGCCCGGACGAAGCCCAGCACCGCGTCCATCTCGCCGCCCTCCACCGCGAACTCCGGCTCGAAGCCGGCCGCCCGGCAGGCCGCCAGGGTCGCCTCGCGCACGTCGTAGCCCTCCCGGAACATCACCAGCGGGCGCCCCCTGAGCTCCGTCACCCGGGCCCTGCGCCGGGCCCGCCGCTCCGCGGAGACCAGCACCAGCTCCTCGTGCAGCAGCTCGGTGACGGCGAGGGCGGGCGCCTGCTCCCCGCTCGGCGGGGTGATGATCAGCGCGAGGTCCAGCTCCCCGGCGGCCAGCGAGCGGACCAGGTCGCGCGAGCCCCCCTCGCGGACCACCAGCGCCACCCCCGGGTAGCGGTCCCGGAACACCCGCAGGACGTCCGGCACCAGGCTGGTGCACAGGCTCGGCGGGGCCCCCAGCCGGACCCGGCCGCGGCGCAGCTGCACCGTCTCCTGGACGGCCAGCCGGGCGCTCTCGGTGTCCGCCAGGATGCGCCGGGCCAGCGGCAGCAGGGCGTCCCCGGCGTCGGTCAGGGCGATGTTGCCCCGGGTGCGGTGGAACAGCTCGGCCCCCAACTCCCGCTCCAGTGCCCTGATCTGTTGCGAGAGGGACGGCTGTGCCACGTGCGCGGCCTCGGCCGCCCGGGTGAAGTGGCGGGTCTCGGCGACGGCCAGGAAGTAGCGGAGTTGCTGGAGCTGCACCCGCCCAGGATAGGCCGCTTCGATAGCCGGCGCCTATCGCCACGAGGCGCATCATGTCTTGGACGTACCCTGGGAGCCGTCCCTACCGTTGCCGTCATGACAACCGCGACTCGGACGGGCCGGCATCCGTCCACCCTGGCGACACTGTGGCGGTCGACCGTCGGCAAGAAGGCGGTCATGGCCGTCACCGGACTGGTCATGCTGCTGTACCTGGTCGCGCACATGCTGGGCAACCTCAAGGTGTTCTTCGGCCCGGACGACATCAACGGCTACGCGGCCTGGCTGCGCACCATCGGGCAGCCGTTCCTCGGCCACGAGTGGTTCCTGTGGATCGCCAGGGTCGGTCTGGTGGCGGCCGTCGTGCTGCACGGCGTCTCGGCGTACCAGCTCAGCCGCCGCGACCTCGCCGCCCGCCCCAGTAAGTACGCGCACAAGCGCCGCCGGGCGAGCTACGCGACCCGGACCATGCGCTGGGGCGGGGTGATCCTCGGTCTGTTCATCGTCTGGCACATCCTCGACCTGACCACGCTGACCGTGAACCCGGTCGCCGAGCACGGCCACGTCTACCAGAACGTCGTGGGCACCTTCGGCCGCTGGTACAGCGACGTGTTCTACATCCTCGCGGTGGTGGCCCTCGGCTTCCACATCCGGCACGGCTTCTGGAGCGCCGCCCAGACCCTCGGTGCCAACAACGCCCGCCGCGACAAGGCGCTCAAGCTGACCGCCGACGGCCTGGCCCTGCTGCTGACCGTGGGCTTCCTGTCCGTCCCCGTGGCCGTGATGACCGGAGTCGTGAAGTGAGCTACCTCGACTACACCCTCGGCGCGCCGATCGCCGACACCAAGGCCCCCGCCGGGCCGATCGAACAGCGCTGGGACCAGCGGCGGTTCGACGCCAAGCTGGTCAACCCGGCGAACCGGCGCAAGCACACCGTGATCGTGGTCGGCACCGGCCTGGCCGGCGGCGCGGCCGGCGCCACCCTGGCCGAACAGGGCTACCACGTGGTCCAGTTCTGCTTCCAGGACTCCCCCCGGCGCGCCCACTCGATCGCCGCCCAGGGCGGCATCAACGCGGCCAAGAACTACCGCAACGACGGCGACTCCGTGCGCCGGCTGTTCTACGACACCGTCAAGGGCGGCGACTTCCGCGCCCGCGAGTCCAACGTCCACCGGCTCGCCCAGGTGTCGGTGGAGATCATCGACCAGTGCGTGGCCCAGGGCGTCCCGTTCGCCCGGGAGTACGGCGGCCTGCTGGACACCCGCTCCTTCGGCGGCGTACAGGTCTCCCGCACCTTCTACGCCCGCGGCCAGACCGGCCAGCAGCTGCTGCTCGGCGCCTACCAGGCGCTCTCCCGGCAGATCGCCGCCGGGAACGTGGAGCTGCACCCGCGCACCGAGATGCTGGACCTCCTGGTGGTCGACGGCCGGGCCCGCGGCATCGTCGCCCGCGACCTGGTCACCGGCGAGATCCGCTCGTACACCGCGGACGCCGTCGTCCTCGCCAGCGGCGGCTACGGCAACGTCTTCTACCTCTCCACCAACGCCAAGAACTCCAACGCCACCGCGATCTGGCGGGCGCACCGGCGCGGCGCGTACTTCGCCAACCCGTGCTTCACCCAGATCCACCCGACCTGCATCCCGCGCTCGGGCGACCACCAGTCCAAGCTCACCCTGATGAGCGAGTCACTGCGCAACGACGGCCGGATCTGGGTGCCCAAGGCCCAGGGCGACACCCGGCCGCCGGCCGAGATCCCCGAGGACGAACGGGACTACTACCTGGAGCGGATCTACCCGTCCTTCGGGAACCTGGTGCCGCGCGACATCGCGTCCCGAGCCGCCAAGAACGTCTGCGACGAGGGCCGCGGCGTCGGCCCCGGCGGCCAGGGCGTGTACCTGGACTTCGCCGACGCGATCCGCCGGCTGGGCCGGGACGCCGTCGAGGCCAAGTACGGCAACCTCTTCGAGATGTACGAGCGGATCACCGCCGAGGACCCGTACCGGGTGCCGATGCGGATCTACCCGGCGATCCACTACACCATGGGCGGACTGTGGGTCGACTACGACCTGCAGACCACCGTGCCCGGCCTGTTCGCGATCGGGGAGGCCAACTTCTCCGACCACGGCGCCAACCGGCTCGGCGCCAGCGCGCTGATGCAGGGCCTCGCCGACGGCTACTTCGTGCTGCCGCCCACCCTCAACGACTACCTGGCCCGCAACCCGCTGCCCGCCGTCCCCGCCGACCACCCGGTGCTCACCGAGACCGAGGCCGAGGTCGAGGACCGGCTCCACCTGATCCTCGCCGTGGACGGCGACCGCACCCCGGACTCCTTCCACCGCGAACTCGGCGAACTGCTCTGGGACGAGTGCGGCATGGCCCGCGACGAGGCCGGCCTGAAGCGGGCCCTGCGGCGGATCCCCGAACTGCGCGAGGAGTTCTGGCGCCGGATCAAGGTACCCGGCACCGGGCAGGAGCTCAACCAGTCGCTGGAGAAGGCCAACCGGCTCGTCGACTACTTCGAGCTGGCCGAGCTGATGTGCCTGGACGCGCTGCACCGCGCCGAGTCCTGCGGCGGCCACTTCCGCACCGAGAGCCAGACCCCCGAGGGCGAGGCCGCCCGGCACGACGAGGAGTACGCCTACGCCGCCGCCTGGGAGTTCACCGGCACCGGCGCGGCACCCGTCCTGCACCGCGAGGTGCTCGACTTCGAGTACGTCCACCCCACCCAGCGGAGCTACGCATGAACCTCACCCTGCGCATCTGGCGCCAGGCGGGCCCGGACGCACCCGGGTCGATGACCACCTACCAGGTCAGCGGCATCAGCCCGGACATGTCCTTCCTGGAGATGCTGGACACCCTCAACGAGGAGCTGATCACCCGCGGCGACCAGCCCGTCGCCTTCGACCACGACTGCCGCGAGGGGATCTGCGGCGCCTGCGGCATGGTCATCAACGGCCAGGCGCACGGCCCCGAGCGGACCACCACCTGCCAGCTGCACATGCGGCACTTCCGCGACGGCGACACCATCGACGTCGAGCCCTGGCGGGCGGCCGCCTTCCCGGTGGTCAAGGACCTGGTGGTGGACCGCTCGGCCTTCGACCGGATCATCGGCTCCGGTGGCTACATCACCGCCCCCACCGGCAGCGCCCCCGACGCGCACGCCACGCCCGTCCCCAAGGACGCCGCCGACACCGCCTTCGAGCACGCCGAGTGCATCGGCTGCGGCGCCTGCGTGGCGGCCTGCCCGAACGGCTCGGCGATGCTCTTCACCTCCGCCAAGGTCGTCCACCTCAACGTGCTGCCGCAGGGCGCGCCGGAACGGGCCTCCCGGGTGCGGAACATGGTCGCGGCGATGGACGCCGAGGGCTTCGGCGGCTGCACCAACACCGGTGAGTGCGCCACCGCCTGTCCCAAGGGCATCCCGCTGCCCAGCATCGCCGCGATGAACCGGGAGTTCCTGCGGGCCGCCCGCGGCTGACGCTCCGCCTCCCCCTCGATCCGGTCGGGTCCCCGACCGTCGGCCCCTCGCCGTGGTGCTCACGCGAGGGGCCGCCGTCGTCCCCCGGGGCGTGCGGGGGCGTTTCGCGCTCCCCGTACGGGTGGTGGATCGTCATGACCGGTGCTCCCGCACGGGAAATCGCGCTACGGTGGTGCTCCGCGAGGGAGGGACGGCATATGCCCGAGGTTCAGTCCTGTTCCGGCTGCGGCGGGTCCGGGGGGACCCAGAAGACCGAGGCAACGGTCGAACTGGACGAGGAAGGAAGCATGGTGCCCAGGATCCACGAGTTCTGGTCGCCCTGTGGTCGGTGCCACGGATCCGGGACGGTGATCGTCGGATGAGGTTGGTCTTCGAGTGCGTCGAGTGCGGCGGGCACTACCTGCCGCCGGAGAGCATGCGGTACCCGGACGGGCCGGCCTCGCCGGTCTGGTGCGCCGGCTGCCAGAGCGCCCAGCACGCGGCCGGGGTCCGGGAGGACCCGCAGCTCGCCCGCGTCGCCCTGGCCGCCGCCCGGGCCGCGCTCGCCCGGCGCGCCGCCGACACGGCCGACGCCGCCGAGTGGGGCGCCCGCTCCGACGTCCGCCCGTCCCGGCCCCCGCTGTCCCGCCGCGCCCGCTCGGGCCCCGGCGGGGTGCGCAGCAAGCTGGGCTGACCGGCGGGCCCGCCCGGCCTCAGAACAGCGCCTCCTGGGTGTCCGGCTCCGGCGGGCGGACCCGCTCCTGCAGGGACAGCCCCTCGGACGGGCGGCCCGCGACGGGGGCCAGCGTCCAGCCGGTGAGCCGGCGGGTGTCCAGCAGCAGCGGGCCGGAGCCGTCCGCCTGGTCGAGGAACAGGTGCTTGCCGATCGGCGGCCGCAACCGGCCCGCGATCACCGCGCCGTCGGCCAGCCCGATGATCTCCCGGTAGGACTCCGGGGCGCCGCCGGCCAGGCCGTAGCGCTCGACGTGGTCCACCACCGGGCGGTCGGCGAGCAGCTCCACGGCGTGGCCGTCCAGTAGCCGGTGCGCCCGGGCCCGCGCCTCGCCGAGGACCGCGCGGCGGTACGGGGCGTCGCCCTGCGACCACCACTGCTCGGCCTTCAGCCGGGAGGTGTACCGCTCGCGGGCCAGGCCGGAGGCGGCGACGGTGAGTTCGGCGCGGCGCACCGCGGGCAGTCCGCCGCGGGCGGTGAACGCGTAGGCCGGCGCGCCCTGTTCGAGGAGCCGGCTGTCACCGCGCTGCTCGGCGGTCAGGCCGACCTTCAGCAGGCCCTCGCCGAACCAGGCGAGGTAGAGCAGGTAGGTGCGGCCGTCGTCGAGGATCTGGTCGCGCGCGAGGGCGAGGCCCCGGTCCACGCTCTGGCAGGCCGGGCACTGCGTCGCGCCCCCGTCCGGATCGATCACCGCGTGGTGCGGGCAGGGCGTGCGTTCCGCCGCCCCGACCAGCCAGGCCCCGGTGCAGCGCCGCGGCCCGCCGATCAGCCAGCCGACCTCCGCGCCGGGCTCCACGACGCGCTCGTGCACCCGGGCGCCGCGGACGGCACCGAGCACGGCGCGGCCGTCCTGCCAGCTCAGACCGGTGGAGACCCAGCCGCCGGGCCGGTCCGGCCGCTGCGGTGCGGGGATCGTCACGGGCATCCCTCCCTGTGGCTACGCGACCAGTCGAGGCTACCCGGCACCACCGACAGCGGTCGTCCGGCGGCCGGCGCCCCTCCTCGAAGGCTGCGGGGGCGCACGGTGCACCCCGGCCTGCGGCCGCCCCGGACGGCGGCACCGCGTGGGTCGGGAGCGGCACCTTCGACGGCGCCGCGAGCGGGCGGGCCCTGGCCGGCGCGAACGGCGTGGCGGCCCCCGGCCCGGAGGAACGGCCCGGCGCGGCGCGTCGGTGTCCCGGCACGGCCGCCCGGGATGCCGACGCGCCGTCAGCGCGCCCGCGCGGCGTCCGTCCCGCGCCGGGAAGCCCCGCAGGTCGTGGGGGCTTGGCCGGGCCGGGTGTCCACGTTCTATTGTGGCGGGCGCGGTCGGCGGCGTGGCCCGGAGGCGACGACGC
The DNA here is from genome assembly GCF_055585785.1 of Kitasatospora sp. NPDC053308. NCBI lineage: Bacteria > Bacillati > Actinomycetota > Actinomycetes > Kitasatosporales > Streptomycetaceae > Kitasatospora > Kitasatospora sp. NPDC053308. The sequence goes on from NZ_JBVJJY010000004.1 coordinate 591,591, forward strand.
GCGACCCGGCCCGTCGGCGAGGACGCGACGAGGTGCGCGCCCCCGGGGGTGCCTGCCCGCCGGAGGCCGGGAAGCGTCGCCCGCGGGCGGGAGTTCGAGGACGGGCCGAGGGTCCGCACGAGGTGAATGGGGTGGACGGACGGTGTCGGGGCGGCGGAACAGCGGGGTGCTGGCGGTCTGGGCGGAGGCGCAGCGGCAGCAGCAGCGCCGGGAGGAGGCCCGGTGGCGCGCCGAGGCGGCGGAGGCGCGCCGGCGGGAGCGGGAGCAGCGCGAGGCGCAGCGGGCGGCCGCCCGGAACGAGCGGGACGCGCAGCGCGCGTACCAGCAGTCGCGGGAGGCGGAGGCGGCCCGGCGGACGGCCGAACTGGACGCCCGCGTGGAGGAGTTGACGTCGCTGCTGGCCGCCGGGCTGGCCGCTCCGGCGTTCGGTCCGCAGGCGCTGCTGGCGCCGAGCGCGGTGCCGCCGTTCGATCCGGGGCCGCTGGGCGTGCCGGTGGAGATGCCGGACCAGGCCTCCAGCGCCTACTTCGTGCCGCCGCCGGATCCGGTGCAGGCCCGCAACCCGGGTGTGCGGCGCCAGTACGAGCAGTACCTGGCGCAGGCCCGGGCCCGGTTCGAGCAGGACTGGTACGCCGCGCAGGCCCGGGAGGCGGACCGGCAGCAGCGGCTGGCCGCGTACCACCGGGAGTACCTGGCCTGGGCGGAGGGGTGCCGCCGGCAGGACGAGGAGCGCGGCGCCCGGACGGAGGAGTTGCTGCGGCGGCTGCGGGCGGGTGAGCCGGAGGCGGTGCAGGAGTACTTCACGGCGGGCCTGTACGCCTCGGCGGGCTGGCCGGAGGGCTTCCCGCACCGGCTGGCGGCGGCCTTCGACGCGGCCGGCCGGCAGCTGGTGGTGAACTGGGAGCTGCCGGGGCCGGACGTGGTGCCGGCGGCCGCCCGGGTGCGGTACGTGAAGTCGGACGACCGGGAGGCCGAGGTGGCCCGCCCGGCGACGGAGCGCAAGGCGCTGTACCGGCGGATCCTGGCGCAGTCGGCGCTGCGGGTGGTGGCGGAGGTGTACCGGGCGGACCGGGACGGGCTGCTGGACTCGGTGGTGCTCAACGGCTTCGTGCTGGGCATCGACCCGGCGACCGGCCGGGAGGCCGAGCGCTTCGTGTCCACGCTGACGGCGACCCGGGCCGGTTTCGCCGGGCTGGCGCTGGACCGGGTGGACCCGGTGGAGTGCTTCCAGGGCCTGGGCGGCCGCATGTCGGCGCGCCCGGAGCGGCTGGACGAGGTGCGGCCGGACCGGCGGCCGGAGACGGTGGGCGGGAGCCTGGCCGGGCACGGCGGCGAGGACGAGCCGGACCTCTTCGCGATGGATCCGCTGGACTTCGAGGACCTGATCGCCGAGCTGTTCCGGCTGCGCGGCTTCCGGGTGATGACCACGGCCCGCAGCGGCGACGTCGGGGTGGACGTGATCGCCGAGGACCTGGACCCGGTGACCGGCGGCAAGATCGTGATCCAGGCGAAGCGCTACAAGAAGACCGTCCCGCCGACGGCCGTGCGCGACCTGGAGTCCACCGTCCGCCACCACGGCGCGATCAAGGGCATCCTGGTGACCACCGCGGGCTTCGGCCGCGGCTCGTACAGCTACATCGAGGGCAAGCCGCTGACCCTGGTGAGCGGCCCGGAGCTGGTCGAGCTGCTGGCCGAGCAGGGCCTGCGCGGTCGGCTCGGCGACGGCGGCGGTCCGGCTGCCGCGGGTCGCGCCGCCCCCGCCGAGGGGGAGGCCGGGAGGGCCGGCCGGGAGACCGCCGTCACGGTGAGCTGGCAGAGCCGGACGGCCGGCGGGGACGCGGTGGAGCTGGACGTCACCGCCTTCCTGTGCGCCGGCGGCCGGGTGCTGAGCGACGAGCACTTCGTGTTCTTCAACAGCCCGCAGGACCCGGACGGCGCGGTGCGGCTGCACCCCACCCGTTCGGTGCCGGGCGAGCCGGTCCGGGCGGCCCGGCTGACCTTGGACCTGCACCGGGTGCCGGCCACGGTCGAGGAGGTGGTGCTCGCGGTCTCGACCGAGGAGGAGGAGCACCCGGCCCTGCCGCTCGGCTACGTGCACGGACTGGCGGTCACCGCCGCGTACGGGCCGGGCGCGTCCGGTCCGGCCGACTGGGCGGGCGGCACGGGCGGGGTGCCGGACAGCGCGATGCTGCTGGGCGCCTTCCGGCGGGCGGGCGGGGCCTGGGAGTTCAGCCCCTCCGGCCGGGTGGTGACGAACGGTCTGGCCGGTTTGGCGGCCGCCTTCGGCGTCGCGGTGGAGTGAGGCGTGCTGACGGTTCCCGCCGGGCGCGCGAACCGTCGGACACGCCGTGGCCCTCGGACCGTGATCCCTCAGGGGTCGGGGTCATACCTGAGGAGGAGAGGCTCCCCGCCGCACCGCCGGGTCGGCGGGGGCCGACCGTCCGCTCGGCATACACATCGCGGAGGAACGCCTTGGGAGGATGGACTGGAGTCAGATTTTCCGTTTATTCCGTCCCCAGGAGTCCACGTGACGTTCCCCGCCACCGCCGTCCGCACCGGCCGGACGGCCGCCCGCGCCACCGGCCTGAACAAGGTCTACGGGGAGGGCGAGACCCGCGTCGTCGCCCTCGACGACGTCAGCGTGGCCTTCCCGCAGGGCGAGTTCACCGCGATCATGGGCCCCTCCGGCTCCGGCAAGTCCACCCTCATGCACTGCATGGCCGGCCTCGACACCGTCACCTCCGGCTCCTCCACCATCGGCGACACCGAACTCGTCGGCCTCAAGGACAAGCAGCTCACCCAGCTGCGCCGCGACCACATCGGCTTCGTCTTCCAGGCCTTCAACCTCCTCCCCACCCTGACCGCCCTGGAGAACATCACGCTCCCGATGGACATCGCCGGCCGCAAGGTCGACCGGGCCTGGCTCGACCGCGTCGTCGACACCGTCGGCCTCTCCGGCCGCCTCAACCACCGCCCCTCCCAGCTCTCCGGCGGCCAGCAGCAGCGCGTCG